>JAEWYT010000023.1 GCA_023458595.1 Pseudomonadota bacterium | reverse complement strand
GGATTACGCTGCCGCTCCATCCGGGCTACGGGCCTCCGGCTCAGGAAATCGTCTACCGGCCTTCCGGCGGCGGCGGCGCGGAAACCGTGGATGGCCGGGCCGAGCCCGGCCATGACGAACCAGGGCCCTGACGACGGTGGGTCGCGAATCACCCGCACCCGGCGCGTGCCGCATCGGTATCGGTCGCCCGGATGGAGCGGAGCGCAATCCGGGAGTCCGGGTCCGGCGCAGCCGCCTTTCCCGGATTACGCTGCCGCTCCATCCGGGCTACGGGCCTCCGGCTCAGGAAATCGCCTGCCGGTCTTCCGGCGGCGGCTCGGCGTCGCCCGCGCCCAGCGCGCGCTGCATCAGCACGGTGGCGCGCCATTGGCCGAACTTCCAGCCGACCGACCTGAACGTGCCGACGAGCTCGAAGCCCGCCGACCGGTGCAGGGCGATCGAGCCGGCGCTGGCTTCGTCCCCGATCACCGCGATCATCTGCCGGAAGCCGCGTCCTTCGGCCTCGGCGACCAGCGCCTTCAGGAGCGCGCGGCCGACGCCCCTGCCCTTGGCGGCCGGGGCGACATAGACCGAATCCTCCACCGTGAAGCGGTAGGCGGGGCGCGGCCGGTAGGCGCCGGCATAGGCGTAGCCGGCGACCGCCCCCGCCGATTCGGCGACGAGATAGGGAAAGCCGCCGTCGAGGAGCGCGGCCATGCGGCGGCCCATCTCCGCCTCGTCGGGCGGGCTCAGCTCGAAGCTCGCCGTGCCGGTCGAGACGGCGTCGGCGTAGATCGCGGCGATGGAGGGAAGGTCCGCCGGCGTGGCGGGGCGGATCGAGAGGTCGGGTTCGGACAAGCGGGTTCCCCATGCGAAAAGGGCCCCGGCGCTTCCGCCGGGGCCCTGGTCGCCGACGTGACCGGCCATACTCAGTTGCGGTTGCCGAACAGCTGCAACAGCATCATGAACAGGTTGATGAAGTCGAGGTAGAGCCTCAGCGCGCCGTTGATCGCCTTGCGGCCGGACATCGTGCCGTCGTCGTGGACCGAGTACATCTCCTTGATCTGCTGGGTGTCGTAGGCGGTCAGGCCCGCGAACACCAGCACGCCGATCACCGACACTGCGAACTGGAGAGCCGAGGAGGCGAGGAACAGGTTCACGAGCGAGGCGATGATGATGCCGATCAGGCCCATGAACAGGAACGAGCCCCAGGCGCTCAGGTCCTTCTTCGTCGTGTAGCCGTAGAGGCTCAGCGCGCCGAACGAGGCGGCGGTGATGAAGAAGACGCGGGCGATGCTCGCCCCGGTGAAGACCAGGAAGACGGACGACAGCGACAGCCCCATCAGCGCGGCGAAGACCCAGAACGCCATCTGGGCGCCGCCGAGG
Organism: Pseudomonadota bacterium; assembly: GCA_023458595.1. Taxonomy (GTDB): domain Bacteria; phylum Pseudomonadota; class Alphaproteobacteria; order Rhizobiales; family Tepidamorphaceae; genus Microbaculum. The sequence goes on along the minus strand of JAEWYT010000023.1, from coordinate 173,766 downwards.
CTCATCGAGTTGAGCCGGGCGGACAGCAGGAACACCATGCCGAGCGGGGCCAGCATGATCACCCACTTCAGCGGGCTGGCGTAGATCGCCTGGCCGAAAGCGGTGAGCTGGCCGCCGCTGACCGCCATCGTGAACGCGCCGAACGCGACCACGCCGGTCACGGCAAGGCCGATCGCCATGTAGTTGTAGACCTGCAGCATGTACGCGCGCAGGCCCTCGTCGATTGCGCCGGCTCCGGCGCGAGAGGCGCCCATGCCGTAGGCGCGGGCAGCCTGTTTGTCGAGTTCCGCCATGGGATTCCCCTCGGGTTTTGTCAAAGCACCGATCGAATATGGGTGTCCTGCCAACGGGAGGCAAGAGTTTCCGGAGCGAATTTGGGCCGGGGAACCTTACGAAACGTTTAGGGATCGCCCGGCGTGGCGCCGGTCCCGTCGCGCCGGTCGCGGCCCTGCGCGTTCCGTCGTCGCGCGTTGCGCCTCCGGCGGGCGGCACGGGGGCGGGGCGGGGGCTACGCGCGGGCGACGTTCGGGCGAGGCGGCGGTCGCGTTCCGCCCTTACAAGTCCCGAAGGTAGGCCGCCGGCTTTCGACCCAGGACGCGCCACGTGCCGAGGAGGCCGAGACCGACGGTCAGAACCAGCGCGCTGCCGATCGCGGTGACCGCGACGAGGGGCAGGAAGGCGAAGTCGAGGTCCATGATCGTCTCGACCACGACCAGCGCGGCGAGCGTTCCCGCGGCGAGCGCGAAAACGGCCGTGATCGCGCCGAGCAGCGCGAACTCGACGACATAGGCTCCGACGAGGCGGCGCCGGGTCGCGCCCAGCGTCTTCAGCACCACGGCGTCGTGGATGCGGTGGCGGTGGCTCGCCGCGAGCGCGCCGGCGAGCACCAGGATGCCGGCGACGATGGTGAGGCCGCTCGCCGCGCGCACAGCCCAGGCGAGCCGGCGCACGAGGGCGTTCACCGTGTCGAGCGCCTCCTTGACGCGCACCGAGGTGACCGTCGGGAACGCCTTCGTGACCTCGCGCATCAGGGCGAGCTCGCCGTCCGACCCCGCCGCCTCGGGCATCGCGACGGTGGCGAGCACCATATGCGGCGCGCCGGCGAAGGTGTTCGGCGAGAACACCATGACGAAGTTGATCGACAGCGACGTCCAGTCGACGGTCCTCAGATTGGCGATCGTCGCGGTGATGTTGCGGCCGAGCACGTTGACCTCGACCTCGTCGCCGATCGCCAGGCCGAGCTCCTTCGCGATCTCCTCGGCGAAGGAGACGAGCGGCGGGCCGTCGTAATCGGCCGGCCACCACGCGCCGGCGACCAGCCTGCCGTTGTCCGGGGGCGTCGCCGCGTAGGTGATGCCGCGGTCGCCGCGCAGCACCCATTCGGCCTCGGCGGGGCGGGGGTAGTCGGCGACGGGGATGCCCCGGAGCGTCACGAAGCGGCCGCGCAGCATCGGCACTTCCTCGACCTTTCCCTCCGGGGCGGCGTCGGCTACCACCTGCCGGAACCGCTGCGCGTCGGCGCGCGGGATGTCGAGGAAGAAGAAGCTCGGCGCCCTGTCGGGGATCGACATGGTGAGCTGGCGGGTCAGGTTGCCGTCGATCAGGGCGATGGTGACGAGCAGGGTGAGCCCCAGGCCGAGCGACAGGACGATGCTCGGCGTCACCGCGCCCGGGCGGTGGATGGCGCCGACGGCAAGTCTCAGGGCGATCCAGCGGCTCGCCGGCAGGCGCCTCGCGATCCACATGATGGCGGTCCCAACCAGTCGCAGGACGACGAAGGCGAGGATCGTGCCGACGACGAACACCGTCGCGATGAACGGCTCGTAGGCGAGCCCGATGGCGAGCCCGGCGAGCGTCACGACGACGGCGGCGAGCGCGACGATGTAGGCGGGCCGCGGCCATGCGCGGGTGCGGCCGACATATTCGCGGTAGAGCGCGGTCGCCGGCACCTCGCGGGCGCGTCCCAGCGGCCAGAGCGCGAAGGCGAGCGCGGTCAGGACGCCGTAGGCGAGCGCCAGGACGAGCTCTCCGGCGTAGAGCCCCGGCACCGCGTCGGCGACCGGCAGCACGGCGGCGAGCGCCGATCCCGCGAACCACGGCGTCAGCGCGCCGAGGACGAGGCCGATCGCCATGGCGACGGCGGCGAGCATCAGGATCTCGGCGAGGTAGCTGCGGAAAACGAGCCCGCCCGGCGCGCCGAGGCTCTTCAGCGTCGCGATCGTCGTCCGGCGGCCGTCGAGATAGGCGGTCACGGCGTTCGCCACGCCGACGCCGCCGACGACGAGGGCGGTGAGCCCCACCAGCGTCAGGAACATGGTGAAGCGGTCGATCTGATCCTTCAGGCCCGGCGCGGCGTCGCTGCGGTCGCTGATCCGCCAGCCGGCCTCGGCCATCTCGGCCCCGGCGAGCTTCTTCGCGGCCTCGACCGCCCCGGGCGCGGAATCCCGCAGCGCGACGCGGTAGTGGAAGCGCACGAGGCTGCCCGGCTGGATCAGTCCCGTCGAGGCGAGCGCGTCGGAGGAAATGATCGCCCGCGGTCCCCAGCCGAGGCCGCCCGAGAGGCGGTCCGGCTCGGCGGCGATCAGGCCGGCCAGGGTGAAGGTCGCGTTGCCGATCGAGACCGTGTCGCCGACCTCGATGCCGAGCCGCTCGGCGAGCCCGGCTTCGGCGACCAGGCCGGGCCCGCCCCCATTGCCGCCGATCAGGTCGTGCAGGGAGCCCGCTCCGTCGACCGCGAAGTCGCCGAACAGCGGATAGGCGCCGTCGACGGCCTTCAGCTCGACCAGGGTCTGGGCGGTGTCGTCCTTCGCCCGTGCCATCGCCCGCAGGGTCGCGACCTCGGAGACGCGGCCGAGGGAGGCAAGGAAGTCGCGCTCCTGCGGGGCGGCCTCGCGGTGGATCAGCGCGAAATCGAGGTCGCCGCCGAGAATCGTCTGGCCCTGCTCGGAAATGCCGTCGACGAGCGAACGCGAGACCGATCCGACGGCTGCGATCGCCATGACGCCGAGCGCGATGCAGGCGATGAAGACGTAGAAGCCCCCGAGGCCGCCGCGCAACTCGCGCAACGCGAAGCGCAGCGGAACCGGCAGGCGCCGGGCGAAAGACGTCCCCGCGCCGCTCATTGCGCGGCGATCCTGTCCGCGGCCGCGCTCTCGTGCTCGATGGTGCCGTCGCGCATGGCGATGGTGCGGCCGCAGCGGGCGGCGAGGGACGTATCGTGGGTGACGAGCACCAGCGTCGTCCCGCGCTTCCCGTGCAGGTCGAACATCAGATCGACGATCTGCGCGCCGGTCGCCGCGTCGAGATTGCCGGTCGGCTCGTCGGCGAACAGGATCGCCGGCTCGACCACGAGGGCGCGGGCGAGCGCCACGCGCTGCTGCTCGCCGCCGGACAGTTCGGCGGGATAGTGGGCGGTGCGGTCGGAAAGCCCGACCTGCGCCAGCTCGGCCCCGGCGCGTTCGAAGGCGTCGGCGCGGCCGGCGAGCTCGAGCGGCACGGCGACGTTTTCCAGCGCCGTCATGTTCTGGATCAGGTGGAAGGACTGGAAGACGATGCCGACGTTGTCGCCGCGAAAGCGGGCGAGCGCGTCCTCGTCGAGGCTCGCGAGATCCCGGCCGGCGACGACGATCTCGCCGGAGCCCGGCGGCTCCAGGCCGGCCATGACCATCAGAAGCGTCGATTTGCCCGATCCCGACGGCCCGACGATGCCGATCGCTTCCCCGGCCGCTATATTGAGGCTAATACCCTTGAGCACATGGACCCTGGCGGCGCCGCTGCCGAGGCTCAGATGGACGTTCTCGAGACGGATGGCGTCATGCGGCACGGAACGGAACTCCTCGGTGGCGGGGGCGGGCGACGGCGATCCCCGACATATGGGGCAGGGCCCGCGAAGCTTAAAGCCGGCTTCGCGCGCGCCGTCGCGATCATTACGACGATTCTCGCCCTGTGGACCTGTCCGGCCTGGGCGGACAAGGGGCCGATCCGGCTGGTCGCGCTCGGCGACAGCCTGTCGGCGGGCTACATGCTGGCGCCGGAGGCCGCGTTTCCGGTGAAGCTCGAGCAGGCGCTGAAGGCGCGCGGATACGACGTGGTGGTCGAGAACGCCGGCGTCTCCGGCGACACGACGAGCGGAGGGCTCGAGCGCGTCGACTGGTCGGTGCCCGACGGCACCGACGGCGTGATCCTGGAGCTCGGCGCCAACGACGCCCTGCGCGGCATCGATCTCGACGTCACGCAGGACGCGCTGCGGGCGATCGCCGAAAAGCTAAAGGCGCGCGGCATAGACGTGCTGGTCGCCGGCATGCTGGCGCCGCCGAACATGGGCGAGGCCTACGCCGGGCGGTTCAACGCGATCTATCCCGACCTCGCGAACCAGTACGGCTTCGTGCTCTATCCCTTCTTCCTCGACGGCGTCGCGGCCGATCCGAAGCTCAATCTGGACGACGGCATGCATCCGACGCCGGAAGGGGTGGACGTCATCGTCGAGCGAATCCTTCCCTATGTCGAACGGCTGATCGCCCGCATCGAGAACGGCTCGCAGGCCTCCGGCGGCTGACCTTCGACCTTCGATCCGAAAAAAAGCAAGGGGACTTCGATGGAATACCGACGGCTGGGACGGACCGATCTGCGCGTCAGCGCGATCGGCCTCGGCACCATGACCTGGGGCCAGCAGAACACCGAGGCCGAGGGCCACGCGCAGATGGACCACGCCTTCGGGCGCGGCATCAACTTCCTGGACACGGCGGAACTCTATCCGATCCCGCCGAAGCCGGAGACGCAGGGGCGCACCGACGAGATCGTCGCGAGCTGGCTGAAGGCCCGGAAGAACCGCGACAAGGTGATCCTCGCGAGCAAGATCGTCGGGCGCTCGGAAAACACCTGGTTCCGCGATGGCGGCGGGACAACAGACCTCTCCCGGCGCCAGGTGCTCGAGGCCGTCGACAGGAGCCTGAAGCGGCTCGGCACGGACTTTATCGACCTCTACCAGATCCATTGGCCCGACCGCGCGGTCAGCGGATTCGGGTCCGTGCCGACCGTGTTCAAGCCGGTCGAGGGACCCGAGGTGCCGATCGAGGAAACGCTCGCCGCGCTCGACCTGGCGGTGAAGGCGGGCAAGATCCGCCATGTCGGCCTGTCGAACGAATCTCCCTGGGGCACGATGACGTTCCTGAAACTCGCGGAGACCAGGGGCCTGCCGCGCGTGCAATCGATCCAGAACGCCTACAATCTGGTCAACCGCACCTTCGAGACCGGGCTCGCGGAGATCGCCATGCGCGAGGACGTCGGGCTCCTCGCCTATTCGCCGCTGGCGCAGGGCTTCCTCACCGGCAAGTACCTGAACGGCGCGCGGCCGGAGAACACCCGCACCGTGCTGTTCAACCGGGCGCAGCGCTACCAGAAGCCCGGCGCGGAGACCGCGGTCGCCGCCTATGTGGATCTCGCCGGCGAGCTGGGCCTTGATCCCGCGCAGATGGCCATCCGCTTCGTCGCGAGCCGGCCGTTCGTGACCTCCGCGCTGATCGGGGCGACGACGATGGAGCAGCTGAAGACCGATATCGACGCCTTCGACCTCGATCTGAGCCCGGAGATCGAGGAACGCATCGACGCGGTCCATCTCTTGCATCAGAATCCCTGTCCCTGACCCCGTCTCGAAAGGCCCGGCCGCCCATGCCCCGTCTGTTCACCGGTCTCGAGATGCCCGCCGACGCCGTCTCCGTCCTGACGGGGCTGCGCGGGGGGCTTCCCGGCGCGCGCTGGATCGATCCGGAGAACTATCACGTGACGCTGCGCTTCATCGGCGACGTCGACAACCGGACGGCGAGCTCGGTGGCCGACATGCTCGACCGGATCCGCCGGTCGGCCTTCTCGATCACGCTCGACGGGATCGGCGTCTTCGGCGGGCGTAAGCCGCATTCGGTCTTCGCGGGCGTCACGTCGTCGCCCGACCTCGCCGCGCTGCAGGCCGAGCAGGAGCGGATGATGCAGATGCTGGGCCTGCCCCCGGATCCGCGCAAGTTCTCCCCGCACGTGACGGTGGCCCGGCTCAGGGGCGTGTCGCCGGGAGCGGTCGCGGCCTATATGGAATCGCGCGGCGGCTTCTTCTGGGGTCCGATCGCGATCGGGCGCTTCGTGCTGTTCTCGTCGCGCTCGAACCAGGGCGGCGGGCCCTACGTGGTGGAGGAAGCCTATCCGCTCGAAGGAGGAGACTTCGGTCATGGCGAAGACGCTGACGAGTGAGGCGCGCGCCGAGGCGCTGGCAGGGCTTCCCGGCTGGAAAACGGTTCAGGGCCGCGACGCGATCGCCCGGACGTTCACCTTCCAGAACTTCAACGAGGCGTTCGGCTTCATGGCACGGGTGGCCCTCGTCGCCGAGAAGATGGACCATCACCCCGAATGGTCGAACGTCTACGGCAGGGTCGAGGTCGTGCTGACGAGCCACGACGCCGGCGGCCTGACCGATCGAGACGTCAGGCTCGCCAGGGCGATGGACAGGATCGCGGCGGATATTTCGGCGTAGCGGCTTCCCGGAACGGCGGCTGCCGCGAGCCAAAGAGAATCCCTTCCCGCCGCTTTCGCGGGGGCGAGCGGGAAGGGCCGAAAGCCGTACTACTTCGGCGCCATGCGCAGAGCGCCGTCGAGGCGGATGCCGAAGCCGTTCAGCATCGGGTTCTCGACGATCGAGCGGACGAGCCGGGCGTATTCCGAGGGATCGCCGAGGCGCTGCGGGAAGGGGACGCTGGCCGCGAGCGACTGGCGCACCTCCTCCGACAGGCCGTCGAACATCGGCGTGTAGAACAGGCCCGGCATGATGGTCATCACGCGGATGCCGTCCTTGGAGAGGTCGCGCGCCATCGGCAGGGTCAGCGCCAGCACGCCGCCCTTCGAGGCGGCATAGGCGACCTGGCCGATCTGTCCGTCCTGGGCGGCGACGGAGGAGGTCATGACGATGAGGCCGCGCTCGCCGTCCTTGCCGAGCGGGGAGGCCTCCATCATGCCGGCCGCCGACTTCGAGGCGACGTTGAAGGTGCCGATCAGGTTGATGCCGACCACCTTGGCGAAGGCGCCGGGATCATGGGCGACGACCTCGCCCGAATCGCGCTTGCGGCTCGCCGTCTTCGCGCCGATGGCGATGCCGGCGCAGTTGACCGTGATGCGCTCCTGGCCGTGCGCCGCGCGCGCCGCCGCCAGCGCCTCGGTGACGTTGGCCGGATCGGTGACGTCGCAGCTGCAGAACAGCCCGCCGATCTCGGCGGCGACCTTCTCGCCGCGGTCGGCGTTCATGTCGAGGATCGCGACCTTGCAGCCGGAGTCCGCCAGCATGCGCGCGGTCGCTTCGCCGAGGCCCGAGGCGCCGCCGGTGACGACCGCCGCGATATCCTTGCCGAGCTCCATGTGATGTCTCCCTCGTCCGTTCTTGTCGCCGGACCTCTTAGCCGATCCGGGAGCGGCTGGAAACGCGCGAGCTTGCGTAAAATGTCGCGGCACCCATTTCTTGTACGACTCCTGTACGATCTACCCTCGGGACATGGAGCACAGCATGGGAGCCCGGCATGAACGACACGACCGCTAGCTGGATCGGCGAGGAGGCGCATCTGCCCGCCGTGTTCGCGGCCAACCAGGCGCGCGTGCGCGACGGATTCTGGCGCAAGTTCAAGCGCGTGGCGGCCAGGCTGCCGTTCGCGCAGGATCTCGCCGCCGCCTGGTTCTGCGCCGTCGATCCGACGACGCCGCTCAAGGCGCGGGCCACCCTGTTCGGCGCGCTCGCCTATTTCGTCATGCCCTTCGACGTGGTCCCGGACTTCCTGGCGGTCGCCGGCTTCACCGACGACGCCTCGATCCTGCTCGCCGCGATCGCGGCGGTCGCCGTCCACATCCGCCCGCACCACCGGCGCAAGGCGGCCGAGGCGCTGCGGAAGATGGGCGAATAGCGAACGGAGCTCCGACGCTCCCCGCCGTTCGCCGCTCCCGTCAGGGAACGATCAGCACCTTCCCCTTCACCTCCCGCCGGGCGATGGCGCCGAGCGCCTCGGGCGTCTCCTCCATCGGATAGCGGGCATGCACGGCGACCGACAGCCTGCCCTCGGCCATCCAGTCGAGGAGCCGGCGGGTGTTGGCGCGGTCGCCTTGCGGGCTCACCTCGGTGAACTTGCCCCAGAACACGCCGAGCACGTCGCAGCCCTTGAGCAGCACCAGGTTCAGCGGGATCTTCGGGATCTCGCCCGCGGCGAAGCCGATGACGAGGTAGCGGCCCTCCCAGGCGGTCGAGCGCAGGGCGGCCTCGGCATGCTCGCCGCCGACGGGATCGTAGACGACGTCGACGCCCTTGCCGCCGGTCAGCTCCTTCAGCCGCGCCTTCAGGTCCTCCTTCGAGTAGTCGATCGTCTCGTCGGCGCCGATCGAGCGGCAGAAGTCGAGCTTGTCGGGCGAGGAGGCGACCGCGATCACCTTCGCGCCCATGATCTTGCCGATCTCGACCGCCGCGGCGCCGACGCCGCCGGCCGCGCCGAGGACGGCGAGCGTCTCGCCGGGCTTCAGCTTCGCCCGGTCGGCGAGGGCGTGCAGGGTCGTGCCGTAGGTGACGATGAGGCCGGCCGCCTGCTCGAGGTCGACGCCGTCCGGCACGTGCACGAGCTTGCCCACCGGCGCGACGACGATCTCGCGGCAGGCGCCCCAGCCACCGTAGCCGATCACCCGGTCGCCGACGGCGAAGTCCGTTACGCCCTCGCCGACGGCGCTGACGCGGCCGGAGAATTCCGCCCCCGGCGAGAACGGCAGGTCGGGCCTGAACTGGTACTTGCCCTGAATGATGAGCGTATCGAAGAAGTTGAGAGCCGCCGCCGCGACCTTCACCGCCACCTCGCCGGCGCCCGGCACGGGATCGGGCAGGTCGCGCACGACCAGGGTCTCGGGACCCCCGAGGGCTTCGCAGAGCACGGCTTTCATCGGACCCTCGTCATCGGCTGCGGGATTTCGCGGGCGGGCGAGGCGCCCTTCCGCCCGAGCGGCATATCGGAGCCGGACGGACGCGGCAACCCCGTCCGGGCGGTGCGGCGCGCGCTCCGCCGAGGTTCACGAATTGTTACAATTCGTCAAAAAATTGCCGACATTGATGGGCAACCGGTATGAAACGCCGGCGTGCTGGTAGCGGCAAAGCATTGCGACGAACGGGGGCTGTTTGACGCAACGAAGCGAATCGCGCCGATTCCCTGTAAAACCGTTCGCACGTTCCGGCAACGGTCCTGACGCTTGGTAGGCAACGATGAAGCAGAAAATTCTCGCCCTTTCCCTCACGGTGGCCATGACCGCGGCAAGCGGGGCGGCCTTCGCGCAGAGCGCGACGCCGCTCGGCCAGTTCAAGGACTGGGGCGCCTACGTCGCCGAATCCGGCGGCGGCAAGGTCTGTTACGCGCTTTCACAGCCGAAGAAGTCCGAGCCCTCGGGAGCCAACCGCGATCCGGTCTATTTCTTCGTCACCTCGCGGCCGGGCTCCGGCGTCAAGAACGAGGTGTCGGTAATCATCGGCTACCCCTACAAACCGGACAGCAAGGCGACCGTCCAGATCGGCGACGAGACCTTCACCCTGTTCACGAAGGACGACGGCGCCTGGGTGGAAAACGCGGCGGAGGAGTCCAACCTCGTCGGCGCCATGCGCAGGGGCGCGGCCATGGTGATCAAGGGCACCTCGGCGCGCGGCACCGAAACGGTCGACAACTATTCCCTGTCGGGCATCTCGGCGGCCCTCGACAAGATCGCCCAGGAATGCAAATAGCCGGCGCGAGATAGGCCGAAGGCCGAGGATCGCCTATATTGCAGCGGCGCGGCGGGTGGACCGTCGCGCTGCTTGCGTTTGAACCCAGCGAATTTCCGATGTCCGAAACGCTCGATATCGCCCGTCTCAACCCCAACGCGCCGACGCTGCGGCCGGGCGCGCCCGCGGATGCGCCCGCACGCGCCTCGCTGGTGGGGCTCACGCGTCCCGCGCTCGCCGAGGCGCTGGCCGGCGTCGGCGTGCCCGAGCGGCAGCTGCGCATGCGCGTTTCCCAGCTGTGGGGCTGGATCTACGGGCGCGGCGCGACCGATTTCGACGCGATGACGGATATCGGCAAGGAGCTAAGGGCGAAGCTCGCCGCGAGCTTCGCCCTGACGAGGCCGGAGATCGTCGTCGAGCAGGTGTCGGGCGACGGCACCCGCAAGTGGCTCCTGCGCTTTCCCGCCCGCGTGGCCGGCGAGGCGCCGGTGGAGGTCGAGACCGTCTACATCCCCGAGCACGACCGTGGGACGCTGTGCGTCTCCAGCCAGGTCGGCTGCACGCTCACGTGCCGGTTCTGCCACACGGGCACGCAGCCCTGGGTGCGCAACCTGACGGCGGAGGAGATCGTCTCGCAGATCCTTGTCGCCCGCGACCGGCTCGGCGACTGGCCGGGCGCGAGCCGACCGGCCGACGGCTTCGTGCCGGAGGCCGAGCGCGCCGTCTCCAACGTCGTGCTGATGGGCATGGGCGAGCCGCTCTACAACTTCGACAACGTGCGCGACGCGGTGGCGATCGCCGCCGACGGCGAGGGCCTGTCGCTGTCGAAGCGGCGCATCACGCTGTCGACGGCCGGCGTCGTGCCGATGATCCCGCGCGCCGGCGAGGAGATGGGCGTGATGCTGGCGATCTCGCTGCACGCGGTGCGCGACGACCTGCGCGACGAGCTCGTGCCGCTCAACAGGAAGTATCCGATCAAGGAGCTGCTCGACGCCTGCCGCGCCTATCCGGGGCTCTCCAACGCCCGGCGGATAACCTTCGAATACGTGATGTTGAAGGGCGTCAACGACTCGATCGAGGACGCCAAGGCGCTCGTCCGGCTGCTCAAGGGCATCCCGGCGAAGATCAACCTGATCCCGTTCAACCCGTGGCCGGGCAGCCCCTACGAGTGCTCCGACTGGGAGCGGATCGAGGCCTTCGCCGACGTGGTCAACCGGGCGGGCTACGCGAGCCCGGTTCGCACCCCGCGCGGACGCGACATCATGGCGGCCTGCGGCCAGCTCAAGTCCGAATCCGAGCGCGTGCCGGCGTGGAAGCGACGGGTGTCGGCCGGCGGCGAAGCCCATTGAGCTCGATCGGGCGCATCCTCGGCCGGCTGATCGCGGTGGCGGTCTCCTACGTGCTCGCCTGCATCGCGGCCGGCCTGGTGGTCGCCGGCAGCTACGTGGTGCGCGCCTATATGGCCGGCCCGATCGAGGTCGGGCAGGGCCGGCTCCTCGTGGAGACGCTCGTCGTCAGCGGGTTCATCGCCTCCTTCGTGTCGATCTACGCGTTCGCGCCGGCGATGATCGCCATCGTCGTCGCCGAGATCTTCGCGATCCGGCGGGCGCTGTTCTACGCCGTTTGCGGCGCGATCGCCGGTGCGCTCGGCTATGCCGCCTTCACCGAGGGCGGCTTCACGAACGACGCCGCCGAATTCGGTCCGGCGCTGCTCCTGGTGACCGGCGCGGGGATCGTCGCCGGCTTCGTCTACTGGTATTTCGCCGGCCGCTCCGCCGGCATCCTGCAGCGCCCGGCAGCCTGATCGTCCCCCAAATCAGGGTTTCGCGCGCAAATCCGCCAGCGACCCGTGCTTTGCCCAGTGCAGGGCCTGCTCCAGCCGGTCGTTGCCCCAGAACATCTCGCCGTCTCCGGTCACGAAGCTCGGCGCGCCGAACAGGCCGATGCGCAGGGCCTCCTCGGTCTGCGCCTTGAGCCGCGCCTTGTTCTCCGGCGTTTCGGCGGCGGCGAAAACAGTGTCCGGGTCCTGGCCGAGGGCCACCATGATCTCGAAGAGCACGGCGCGGTCGGAGATCGTCCAGCCCTTGACGAACTCGGCCGTGTAGACCGCCCGCGTGAACGCCGGCCCCCAGCCGCCGTCGATGGCGATCAGGGCCACGCGGGCAGCCGTCAGGCCGTTCTGCGGGAAGGGGTCGGGCATCCGGAACGGCTGCCCCATCGCCGCGCACTGGCGCTCCATGTCGCGGATCATGGCGCGGCCCTTCACCGGGAAGACGTTGAAGGGCGAGGTGTTCAGCCCTTGCGAGGCGAAGACCGGTCCGAGCAGGAACGGCCGCCAGCGCACGCCGACGCCGGCTTCCTTCGCCAGATCCTCGATCCGCATGGCGGAAAGATAGGAGTAGTTCGAGGCGAACTCGTACCAGAAGTCGATCGAGGGCATCGGCGCAGCCTTTCCAGAGGACCGCGCGAGCATCGCCGCCGCCGGCCGGGCTGGCAAGCGTACGTACGCGCACGGCTGCCATTCGGCAGGCAAACGGCGGCCGGTGCGGCGGTTCCCGGCTTGCCGGCCCATGCGCGGGCGTCCTATAAGCCCGCGAAACCCTCCCCGGCGCGTCACGAGGACAAGCATGAAAGACGTCAAGAAGGTGGTGCTCGCCTATTCCGGCGGCCTCGACACCTCGATCATCCTGAAGTGGCTCAAGGAAACCTACGGCTGCGAGGTGGTGACCTTCACCGCCGACCTCGGCCAGGGCGAGGAGCTGGAGCCGGCGCGCCGCAAGGCCGAGATGATGGGGATCAGGGAGATCTACATCGAGGACCTGCGCGAGGAATTCGTGCGCGACTTCGTCTTCCCGATGTTCCGGATGAACGCGCTCTACGAGGGCGTCTACCTGCTCGGCACGTCGATCGCCCGGCCGCTCATTTCCAAGCGCCTCGTCGAGATCGCGCACGCGACCGGCGCCGACGCGATCGCCCACGGGGCCACCGGCAAGGGCAACGACCAGGTGCGCTTCGAACTGTCGGCCTACGCGCTCGACCCCGAGATCAAGATCATCGCGCCGTGGCGCGAATGGGAGTTCAAGTCGCGCACCGACCTGATCAACTTCGCCGAGAAGCACCAGATCGTCGTGCCGAAGGACAAGCGCGGCGAGGCGCCGTTCTCCGTCGACGCCAACCTGCTGCACTCCTCCTCCGAGGGCAAGGTGCTGGAAGACCCGTTCGAGGAGGCGCCGGAGTACGTCTATCAGCGCACGATCAGCCCGGAGGAGGCTCCGGACAGGCCGACCTATGTCGAGATCGGCTTCAAGCACGGTGATCCCGTCTCGATCGACGGCAAGGCCATGAGCCCGGCGACGCTGCTGACGGCGCTCAACACGCTCGGCCACGACAACGGCATCGGCCGGCTCGACATGGTGGAGAACCGCTTCGTCGGCATGAAGAACCGCGGCGTCTACGAGACACCGGGCGGGACGATCCTGCACCACGCCCACCGCGCGATCGAGCAGCTCACCCTCGACCGCGGCGCGGCGCACCTGAAGGACGAGCTGATGCCGCGCTACGCGGAGCTCATCTACAACGGCTTCTGGTTCTCGCCGGAGCGCGAGATGATCCAGGCGATGGCCGACAAGAGCCAGGAGAACGTCGAGGGCACGGTGCGGGTGAAGCTCTACAAGGGCAACGTGATGATCGTCGGCCGCAAGAGCGATCAGTCGCTCTATTCCGAGGCGCTCGTCACCTTCGAGGACGACCGCGGCGCCTACGACCAGAAGGACGCCTCGGGCTTCATCCGCCTGAACGCGCTGCGCCTGAGGACGCTGGCGGCGCGGAAGCGGAGGGGGTGACGCCCCTCCTCCGCCCGTCGCGGCCGGGCATAGCGCGCAGGCGGCGGCGCGGCCACGCCACGCCAATTCGCCCCGCCGCCTTGCCCGAATCCCTGCATTAGGCTCAACTTCCTTGCCTGCGGACGCGGGGGACGGCTGATCCGCGCCGGCCAACGAGAAAAACGGGCGGGAGGAGATGCCGTGAAACTCAGAACGACGATGCTCATCCATCCCGTGACGCTCTTGACGCGCTACGGGACCTTCGTCGCGGTGCTGATCGGCACGGCGATTACCTTCGTCATGCTGACGAACGGCTGGCACATAAGGTGGCTGTTCTATCCGCTCCTGGTGCTGAGCCTCATCGGCATCTGGAACGTGTTCCAGACGCGCCACACGCTGATGCGCAACTATCCCGTGATCGCGCTGGTGCGCTGGGTCTCGGAAGAGCTTCGGCCGTTCCTGCGCCAGTACATCGTCGAGGGCAACCTCGAGGGGCGGCCCTATTCGCGCGAGCACCGCTCGCTGATCTACCAGCGCGCCAAGGACGACGTCGACGTCCATCCGTTCGGCACCGAGCTCGACGTCTACGGCGACGAGTACGAGTGGCTGACCCATTCGATCGCGGCGCGGCACGTGGACCCGAAGACCTTCCGCGTCGAGGTCGGCGGGCCGCAGTGCGGCAAGCCGTACTCGGCCTCGCTCCTCAATGTCTCGGCGATGAGCTTCGGCGCGCTCGGGGCGAACGCCATCGAGGCGCTCAACCTCGGCGCCCGGCTCGGCGGCTTCTATCACGACACCGGCGAGGGCTCGATCAGCCCGTATCACCGCAAGAACGGCGGCGACCTCGTCTGGGAGCTCGGCTCGGGCTATTTCGGCTGCCGCGACAAGGCCGGCCGCTTCGACCCGAAGCGTTTCGCCGAGCAGGCGGTCTCCGATCAGGTGAAGATGGTCGAGATCAAGCTCAGCCAGGGGGCGAAGCCCGGTCACGGCGGCGTGCTGCCGGCGGAGAAGGTGACGGCGGAGATCGCCGCGACGCGCATGATCGCGATGGGCGAGGACTGCGTCTCGCCGGCGGCCCATTCGGCGTTCTCGACGCCGGTCGAGATGATGGAGTTCATCGCCACCCTGCGCGAGATGTCCGGCGGCAAGCCGGTCGGCTTCAAGCTGTGCATCGGACGGCCGCACGAGCTCATGGCGATCTGCAAGGCGATGATCGAAACCGGCATCCTCGCCGACTTCATCGTCGTCGACGGGGCGGAGGGCGGCACCGGCGCGGCGCCCGTCGAATTCTCCGACCATATCGGCATGCCGCTCCGGGAAGGACTGATCTTCGCGCAGAACGCGCTGGTCGGCTCGGGCCTGCGCGACAAGGTGAGGCTCGCCGCGAGCGGCAAGGTGTCGACGGCCTACTACCTCGCCGCCAACATGGCGGTCGGCGCGGACTGGTGCAACGCGGCGCGCGCCTTCATGTTCTCGCTCGGCTGCGTCATGTCGATGCGCTGCCACACCGGCGAATGTCCGACCGGGGTGACGACCCACGATCCGCTGCGCCAGCGCGGCCTCGTCGTCGAGGACAAGTCGAAGCGGGTGCGCAACTTCCAGCGCGAGACCCTGCACGCGCTCGCCGAGGTGATCGGCGCCGCCGGTCTCGAGCATCCCCGCGAGCTGACGCCTGCCCACATCTACCGCCGCGTCAGCGCGGTCGAGGCGAAGTCGCTCGACGAGCTCTACCATTTCATCGAGCCGGGCTCGCTGCTCGACGGGCGCAGGAAGACGCCGCTCGACAAGTACTGGAAACGCGCGCAGGCGGAGAGCTTCGCGCCGGCGGGCTGAGGCGCGCCGGATTGCGCCGGCCGCTCGACCGACTACATCTGTTGCACGGGGCCCGCACGTGCGACGGTCCCGGTGCGAGGATGGCTGCATGTCCTGGTCCCTGACGGTCGGCCGCATAGCCGGCACCGACGTCCGCATTCACCTGACCTTCCTGCTGCTGCTCGTCTGGATCGGCGTCGCCCACTACATCGAGGGCGGAGCGGCGGCGGCGGTCGAGGGAGTGCTGTTCATCTCGGCCGTGTTCCTGTGCGTGGTGCTGCACGAGTTCGGCCACGCGCTTGCCGCGCGCCACTACGGCATCGGCACGAAGGACATCACGCTCCTGCCGATCGGCGGGCTCGCCCGCCTCGAGCGGTTTCCCGACAAGCCCGGCCAGGAGATCGTCGTCGCCGCGGCGGGGCCCGCGGTCAACGTGGTGATCGCGCTGGTCCTGATAGCGATCGTCGGCTTCCCCGCCGATCCGGCCGCCCTGCAGGAGGTCGAGAACCCGCAGGTCGGCTTCTTCGAGCGGCTGGCGGCGGTGAACATCTTCCTCGTCGCCTTCAACCTCATCCCGGCCTTTCCGATGGACGGCGGGCGAGTCTTGCGCGCGGTGCTCTCCTACAGGCTCGACAGGTTCAAGGCGACCGAGGTCGCCGCCTCGATCGGCCAGGCGCTCGCCTTCTTCTTCGGCTTCATGGGGCTCCTGAGCGGCAACGCGATCCTCGTCTTCATCGCGATCTTCGTCTATCTCGCCGCGACCGCGGAGGCGGCGAGCGAAGGGCTGATGGCGCTCGGCCGCAAGATCCCGGTCGACGACGCGATGATACGAACCTTCGAGACATTGAGACCCGACGAGACGGTCGACGATGCCGCCGAGGCGCTGATCCGCACCACCCAGAGCGAGTTCCCGATCGTCGACGGGCAGGGCCGCCTGCGCGCCTTCCTCACGCGATCGGAGATGATCCACGCGTTGAAGGCGACGGGGCCGCGCACGCCGGTCCTGGAAGCGGCCGCCGGCAAGCCGCTGACGGTGAAATCGGGGATGCGGCTCGACCGGGCGCTCAACACGATGCAGCAGGCCGGCGCCGGCATCTTCGGCGTCACCGACCGCGACGGGCGGTTGATCGGTTACGTCAGCCAGGAGAACATCGGCGAGCTGATGGCGCTCGGCGAGGCCAACTGGCACCGGCGCGGCGTCGGGCGGCCGACCGACGGCGGCAGCGTCCCGCGGGTGCCTCCGGCCTGAACGCCGCCGGACCTTCGCGCAAAGTACATCCTGCCGTCACCGGACCGCGAAGCGGGCGTCATGTGCCTCGGGTAGAGCGGGTTTCCCGTACCCCGATCCTTGAGGAGGAGAATTCCATGACGCGGGCGATCCTGGCGCCGAGCCCCCGGGCGTTGAATCGGCGACGCTTCCTGCAGACCGCCGGCGCCGCCGGCGCCCTGACGCTTGCCCCCGGCGGCCTGTTCATGCCGGCCATCTCGCGGGCCAACGACCGCCCGGTCATCACGCACGGGCTGCAGTCTGGCGACGTCGACGCCAACTCCGCGGTGCTCTGGGCGCGCGCCGACCGGCCCTCGCGGATGCTGGTCGAGGTCGCGACCACCGACAGCTTCACGGACGCGCGCCGGCTGCCGCTGGTCGACGTGATCGGAAGCGGCGACTTCACCGGCAAGCTGATCGCCGACAACCTGCCGTCCGGCCAGGAGATCTTCTACCGCGTGCGGTTCATGGACCTCGCAGAGCCGACCGTCGTCGGCGAGCCGATGGTCGGCCGTCTGCGCACCGCGCCGGCCGACAAGCGCTCGGTCAAGTTCGCCTGGTCGGGCGACACCGCCGGCCAGGGCTGGGGCATCGACGCCGATCGCGGCGGCATGAAGACCTATGCCGTCATGGCCGCTCACCGGCCGGACTTCTTCATCCATTCCGGCGACACGATCTACGCCGACGGCCCGTTCAAGGCCGAGCAGAAAATGCCCGACGGAAGCATGTGGAAGAACCTCACGACCGAGGAGACCAGCAAGGTCGCCGAGACGATCGAGGAGTTCCGCGCCAACTGGAAGTACAACATGCTCGACGAGAACGTGCGGGCGTTCAACGGCCAGGTGCCGGTGTTCTACCAGTGGGACGACCACGAGACGGTCAACAACTGGTATCCCGGCGAGATGCTGGTCTCCGACGACCGCTACACGGTCAAGTCGTCGAGCCTCCTGTCGGCCCGCGCCAACCGCGCCTTCCTGGAGATGGCGCCGATCCGGCCGGATGCCCGCGAGCCCGGCCGCATCTACCGCAAGGTCTCCTACGGGCCGACGCTCGACATCATCTTCCTCGACATGCGGACCTATCGGGGTCCGAACTCGGCCAACGACCAGGCCGAGATGTCGGCCGACACCGCCTTCCTCGGCAACGAACAGGTGCGCTGGCTGAAGGAGGCGCTGCTGTCCTCGAAGGCCACCTGGAAGGTGATCGCCGCCGACATGCCGATCGGCATCATGGTGCGCGACGGCGAGGCGGCGTTCGAGAACCTCGCCAACGGCAACGGCGAGGCGCGCGGCCGCGAGCTCGAGATCGCCGACCTGCTGCGCTTCATCCGCGACACCGACATCAAGAACACGGTGTGGCTCACCGCCGACGTGCACTATACGGCCGCCCACTACTACGACCCGAACAAGGCGCAGTTCCAGGACTTCGCCCCGTTCTGGGAGTTCGTGTCCGGCCCGCTGCACGCCGGCACCTTCGGCCCGGGCGACATGGACGACACCTTCGGTCCGCAGGTGATGTACGTGAAGGCGCCGACCAAGGAGCAGGGCCAGAACCTGCCGCCGTCCATGGGCCTGCAGTTCTTCGGCCTCGTCGACATCGACGGGGAGAGCGAGGAGATGCGCGTCAGCCTGCGCGACGTCGCCGACGCGGAGCTCTACGCGGTGACGCTGAAGCCCGAGCGGGCCTGACGGGCGGCCAAAACGAAGCCACGCGCGGGCGGCTTGCGGGCCGCCCGTCTTTGCCCGGCGCTAACCAGAAAATCCGCACACGGCCTTTCGCCCTTCCGTTTCCTGCGAAAATCACTATATTGCACCGCAACACGGGACGCGGGCGCGGCTGACGAGCCGCAGCCCGTTTTTTTGGTTTGCCCGTTCTTCCGGAAAAAACACCATGCAACTCCGCAACATCGCCATCATCGCCCATGTCGACCATGGGAAGACGACCCTGGTCGACCGTCTGCTGCAGCAATCCGGGGCCTTCCGCGAGAACCAGCGCGTCGCCGAACGCGTCATGGACTCCAACGACCTCGAGCGCGAGCGCGGCATCACCATCCTCGCCAAGGCGACATCGGTCGTCTGGAAGGACACCGGCATCAACATCGTCGACACGCCCGGCCACGCCGATTTCGGCGGCGAGGTCGAGCGCATCCTCAACATGGTGGACGGGGCGATCGTGCTGGTCGACGCCGCCGAAGGGCCGATGCCGCAGACGAAGTTCGTCGTCGGCAAGGCGCTTAAGATCGGGCTGAAGCCGATCGTCGCGATCAACAAGGTCGACAAGCAGGACGCGCGCATCGACGAGGTGGTCGACGAGGTGTTCGATCTCTTCGCGGCGCTGGATGCGACCGACGAGCAGCTCGACTTCCCGATCCTCTACGGCTCGGCCAAGCAGGGCTGGATGGCCGATGGCCCCGAGGCGCCGGCCGAAGGGCAAGGCTCGATGGCGCCGCTGTTCGAGCTCGTCCTGAAGCACGTCGCCCCGCCGAAGGTCGAGGACGGGCCCTTCCGGCTGCTCGGCACGATCCTCGAGGCCAATCCCTATCTCGGCCGCATCATCACCGGCCGCATCTCGTCGGGCTCGATCAGGTCGAACCAGCCGATCAAGGTGCTCGCGCGCGACGGCTCGGTGGTCGAGCAGGGCCGCGTCTCCAAGATCCTCGCCTTCCGCGGCATCGAGCGCACCGCCGTCGATACCGCCGAAGCCGGCGACATCGTCGCGATCGCGGGCCTGGAAAAGGGCACCGTCGCCGACACCTTCTGCGCGCTGGAGGTCGAGACGCCGCTCGCCGCCCAGCCGATCGATCCGCCGACCGTGTCGATGACCTTCCGCGTCAACGATTCCCCGCTCGCCGGCACCGAGGGCGACAAGGTGACGAGCCGCGTCATCCGCGACCGGCTGCTCAAGGAGGCGGAGGGCAACGTCGCGCTCAAGATCGAGGAATCCGACGACCGCGATTCCTTCGTCGTCTCCGGGCGCGGCGAACTGCAGCTCGCCATCCTGATCGAAACCATGCGCCGCGAGGGCTTCGAGCTCGGCGTGTCGCGGCCGCGGGTCGTCATGAAGCGCGACGAGACGACGAAGCAGCTTCTCGAGCCGATCGAGGAGGTCGTCATCGACGTCGACGAGGAGCATGCCGGCGTCGTCGTGCAGAAGCTGTCCGAGCGCAAGGCCGACATGATCGAGATGCGCCCGTCGGGCGGCAATCGCCAGCGGCTCGTCTTCCACGCGCCGACGCGCGGGCTGATCGGCTACCAGGGCGAGCTCCTGACCGACACGCGCGGCACCGCGGTGATGAACCGCCTGTTCCACGACTACGCGCCCTTCAAGGGCGATCTGCCCGGGCGGCGCAACGGCGTGCTGATCGCCAACGAGGCCGGCGAGGCGGTCGCCTACGCCCTGTGGAACCTGGAGGACCGCGGACCGATGATGATCGAGCCGGGCTGGAAGGTCTATCAGGGCATGATCGTCGGCGAGCACACGCGCGAGAACGACCTCGAGGTGAACGTGCTCAAGGGCAAGAAGCTCACCAACATCCGCACGACCTCGAAGGACGAGGCGGTCCGCCTCACCCCGCCGATCCGCATGACGCTCGAGAAGGCGCTCGCCTGGATCGACGACGACGAGCTCGTCGAGGTGACGCCCGAATCGATCCGCCTCAGGAAGGCGCTGCTCGATCCCAACGAGCGCAAGAAGGCGGAACGGGCCCGCGAGGCCGGCGCGGTCGCATGACGGCTTCGCGGTGGTCCGCCGAGCGGTAGCTTCGGGCCAGCTGCGGCATAGAAGTCACGCTCGGATCACAAAACGGCGGGGCGGCGCATCCGACCGCATGTCAACGATTGCGAGGGTCGAGGCGCGGCGCTACGCTTTTGCCATGAGCACCGTTGTCATCGACGTCAGACCGGCGACCGCGCGTGACGCCGCCGGGATCTCCGAGGTCCACGACGAGGCCTGGGCGACGGCCTATACCGGCATCATCCCGGCGGTCGCTCTTCAGAAAATGATGGCGCGGCGGGGCCCCGCCTACTGGAGTCGGATGACGGCACGCGGCGGAGCCGGCACGCTGGTGCTGAGCTTCGACGGCGCCGTCGCGGGCTACGCGACGCTCGGGCCGAATCGGGTGAAGCGGCTCGCCTACGGCGGCGAGATCTACGAACTCTACGTGCGCCCGACCCATCAGGGCATCGGTCTCGGCCGGCGCATCTTCCGCGAGGCGCGCAAGGTTCTGAAGGCCAACAAGCTCGACGGGCTGGTTGTATGGGCGCTCGAGGACAACGCCCAGGCGCGGCAGTTCTATTCCGCGCTCGGCGGCATAGAGGTCGCCCGCACCTACGAGCCGTTCGGCGACGCCAAGCTCTCCAAGATCGCCTTCGCCTGGCGCTGACCCGCCGGCCGGCCTCACGGCAATCCGAGCGACTTCAGGAACGAATCGACGCCGTCGGTGTATTCGCCCGGCAGGCCGAGGTCGTCGTCGATCGCCATGTGGCGCAGCGGCACGGGCAGGACGTCCGCCGCGCCGCCTTTCGCGCCGACCGCCTTCGCGAAGGCTTCGGCCTGAGCGCAGGACCTGCCGCCGAGGCTCGAGCAGACGAGCAGCATCGGCGCCGGCTTCCCCGTCAGCCGATGGATCGGCGAGGCCCTCTTCCAATAGGCCGGATCGGCACCGAAGGCCCGGTCGAAGAAGTCGGCGTGGCCCCGGCCCATGATCTCGACGATGTCGTAGGCGCCGGCGTCGAGCGACACGGTGCCGAGCCAGGGCTTCGCGCCGTGCGCCGCGGCGAGGGCAGGGTCGGCGGCGAGCAGCGAGACGAGATGGGCACCGGAGGAGTGGCCCATCAGCACGAAGCGATCCGCAGAGCCGCCCCAGGTGCCGGCCATCGCCTGAGCGGCAGCGAGCGCCCGTGCGACGTCCTCGGCCTGGGCGACCGGACCGGCGTCGGGAACGAGGCGCGTGTTCACGGAAACGAAGACGTAGCCGCGCCGAAGCCAGTGCGCCGCCTTGTCGGCGACGACGCTCTCGGTCCGCTTGTCGCCGCCCGCCCATGCGCCGCCGTGGACCATCAGGATAACGGGCGGATCCTCCGCCTTCTCCGGCAGGTAGACGTCCATCGTCTGCCGGAAATCGTCGCCGTAGGTGACGTCCTCGATCACGTTGAAGTCGGAAAACGCCGCGCCGGCGAGGCCCCGGTC
Organism: Pseudomonadota bacterium; assembly: GCA_023458595.1. Lineage (GTDB taxonomy): Bacteria > Pseudomonadota > Alphaproteobacteria > Rhizobiales > Tepidamorphaceae > Microbaculum. The sequence continues at coordinate 151,931 of JAEWYT010000023.1, read as the reverse complement.
CGACGCGACGAGCAGCAGGAGCGCGGCGGCCGCGCCGAACCGCAGACGCCGGGCTGCGGACCGGATCAGTTTCCGAGGCTCCAGCCGGGCGTGCCGACGACGACGGGTTCCTGCGTCTCGCAGTCGAAGCCGGCGCTCAGGGTATCGGCGGCCTGGCGGGCGAGCTCGTTGGCGTTCTTGTTGGCCAGCGCATCGACATAGGCGACGTGGCAGGTGCCCTCGTCGCCTAGCTTGGTGACGACGAGGACCTGGCCGACGCGGCCGTCGTCGAATTCTGTGAACCATCTGAGGATCGTCGCGAAGGCTTCGCCGTCGGGCCCGAGCCGCCATTCGAGCGTGCCGCCGATCCGGTTGAAGGGCGGCAGGGTCTGCTCAGCGGCGACCTGGACTTCCGCCGCCCTGCCGAAGGAGACGAAGAAGCGGAGATCCCCCTCGGCGATCCAGAGCGCCTGGTTGGGGATCGCCGGGCAGAACCAGGACGTCGAGCCGCTCTCCTCGTCGTGGCGGAAGACGCTGCACGCGTCGATGTCGATCTTCGAGTAGGCGCTCGTCGGCCCGGCCGCGCGGACGTGCGCGGCAGCACCGAGCGCGGCGGCCACAACTCCGCCCACAATGAATGATCTGTGCGCTCGCATTCCGGCCTCCCGGTCGGTTCGACCTGCTGGGCGAATCGTGGGTCCACATTGCCTCGTCGGGCCGGGTACCGCCAGTAGTCTCGCCACTATCCAGGACAGGAGCCACCCATGCGTATCGACGCGGTGCCGATCGGCGACAACCCGCCCGAAGAGGTCAACGTGATCATCGAAGTGCCCGTCGGCGGCGAGCCGATCAAGTACGAGATGGACAAGGCGGCCGGCACGATGTTCGTCGACCGGTTCCTCTACACCCCGATGCGCTATCCCGGGAACTACGGCTTCGTCCCGCACACCCTGTCGGAGGACGGGGATCCGATCGACGTTCTGGTGCCGAACCAGCGGCCGATCGTGCCCGGCGCGGTGATCGCCTGCCGGCCGATCGGCGTGCTGATCATGGAGGACGAGAAGGGCCAGGACGAGAAGGTGATCGCCGTCCCCGCGCACCGGCTGACACGGCGCTACGACAAGGTGAAGACCCACGAGGACCTGCCGCAGATCACCCTCGACCAGATCACGCACTTCTTCGAGCACTACAAGGATCTGGAGCAGGGCAAGTGGGTGAAGGTCGTGCGCTGGGGCGACGCGGAGGAGGCCAAGCGGCTGATCACCGAAGCGATCGAGCGGGCGCAGGCGGACAAGGGGTAGCGCCGCGGACGGCCCGTATTCCGCCTTCGCGCGGACGAGCGGGTGCGGAGGGTCAGATCAGGGGCTCGATGCCGTTCTGGCGGCAGGTGGCTTCCACGGTGTTGCGCAGAAGACAGGCGATGGTCATCGGGCCGACGCCGCCGGGCACCGGCGTGATGGCGCCGGCATTGGCCTGCGCGCCCTGGAAGGCGACGTCGCCGACGAGCCGGCTCTTGCCGTCGCCGGCATCGACGCGGTTGATGCCGACGTCGATGACGGTCGCGCCTTCCTTGATCCATTCGCCCTTGATCATCTCCGGGCGGCCGACGGCGGCGATCAGGATGTCGGCGCGGCGGCAGACGTCGGGCAGGTCCTTCGTGCGCGAATGGGCGATCGTCACCGTGCAGTTCTCGTTGAGGAGGAGCTGGGCGACCGGCTTGCCGACGATGTTGGAGCGCCCGACGACGACGGCCTCCATGCCGGTGAGGTCGGGGTGAACCTGTTTTGCCAGGATGATGCAGCCGAGCGGGGTGCAGGGCACCATGGCCGGCAGGCCGGTGGCGAGGCGGCCGGCATTGACGACGTGGAAGCCGTCGACGTCCTTGGCCGGATCGATCGTGTCGATCACCGCGGCCGAATCGATCTGCCTGGGCAGGGGAAGCTGGACGAGGATGCCGTTGACGGCCGGATCGGCGTTGAGCTTGCGCACCAGCGCCAGCAGCTCCTCCTCGCCGGTCGAGGCGTCGAGCTTGTGCTCGAAGGAATTCATGCCGGCCTCGACGGTCTGCTTGCCCTTGTTGCGGACATAGACGGCGCTCGCGGGGTCCTCGCCGACGAGGACGACGGCGAGGCCCGGCGTGATGCTGTGTCCGGTCTTCAGCTTCGCGACCGCCCTTGCCACGTCTCCGCGCAGCGCCTCGGCCGTCGCCTTGCCGTCGATGATCCTTGCCGTCATGGGCGATCCCCTTTCGTGTTCGCTTCGAGCGCGGCGAGCGCGCGTCCGAGTTCCGCGGCGTCGCCGGAAACATGCACCGTCTTCAGCCGCGCCTTGTGGCCGGATGCGACGGCGACGGTCGCTCGCGCGACACCGAGCGTGTCGGCGATCAGCTTTTCGAGCGCCGCATTGGCCCCGCCCTTCTCCGGGGCGGCGCGCACGCGGGCGGCGAGGACGAGGCTTCCGTCCGACAGCGCCAGCGGTCCCTCGATGCCGTCGCGGCCGCCCTTCGGCGTCAGCCGCACGCGGATGTCGACGCCGCCGGCTGCCGCCCGGTACCAGCTCGAGGGGCGGTCGGCGGTCAAATCGGCTCAGAAAACCGCTGGATAGATGTAGAGGATGATGATGCGCTGGATCAGGAAGATCAGCAGCAGCAGGATCACCGGCGAGATGTCGATGCCGCCGAGGTTGGGGGTGAAGCGCCGGATCGGTCGCAGGGCCGGCTCGGTCAGGCGCCACATCGCTTCGCCCACCATGCTGACGAACTGGTTGCGCGTGTTGACCACGTTGAACGCGATGAGCCAGCTGAAGATCGCCGAGGCGATGACGATCCAGACGTAGAGCTGGAGGGCGATCAGGATGACGTCGAGGATAGCGCGCATGATTCGATGGACCCGCGTTTCGCGAGACAACGATCTAGCGATCCGGATGCGCAACCGCAACCCTCGGCGGCCATTCGGCGCGGTGTCATGCTTGACAGCCACGGGGTCGCGACACTAAATCCCGCCACCCGGATACCTTGGGGCCGTAGCTCAGCTGGGAGAGCGCCGCGTTCGCAATGCGGAGGTCAGGGGTTCGATCCCCCTCGGCTCCACCAATCCGCCTTCGGGCGGATCGGTGCCGTCCCGGTTATTTCCGTTTGTCGGATTTCGCAAAAATGCGAAATCCTCCGGGGGCTCCACCGGCCGTTTCCTCGACAGGCTGCCGTATTGTGCCGCTTGCGATCGCGGTGGCTTATGCCGCCGGGCGGCGGAAGACCGTCAGGCAGTCGAGGTCGCGCACGCCGCCCCAGTCGATCACCGTCTGCTCGACGACCTCGAGGCCCGCCTTGCGGCAGAGATCGGCGAAATTCTCCCTGGAATTGATCGCCCGCCAGTGCGGATTGGCGCGGAATCCCGAATTCGACGCGGTGGCCAGATGCGGAAAGCGCTCCTTGCCGTGCATCGCCAGCACCAGCGCCCGGTAGAAGCGCTGCTTGAGCCGGCGCGGCAGGTCCCTGAGGGCGCGGCCTTCGCTGTAGTTCGAATGATGGATGAAGCCGTAGCCGCCGGGCTTCAGCACGCGGGCGAATTCCGGGACGTAGAGGGCGACGAGCCCGGCGTCGAAATGCACCATCGAATCGAAGCTGTAGACGAAGGTCGCCTCGCCGTCGGCGATGTCGGCGAGATCGTAGCCGGAATTGAGCACGAAACGGTGCCTGGCGGTGTCGAACCGCGTCCTGACGAACGCGATGTTGTCCGGATTGACGTCGACCAGGATCATTCGGCCGGCCAGGGGCGACAGCTTGGCGCTGTTGCGCCCGTGCCCGCAGGAAAGCTCCATGATCACGGAATAGTCGATCGGATGGCGCCTCAGGACGGGCGTGATCAGATCGGCCCACTGCTCGTCCATCGCCGCCTCGGCGGCGGCGAAATAGGTGTCCGAAACGTCGTCGCCCCAGAAGAACGCCTCGCGCCGGACGGTGTCCCGTGCCCTCGCGATCCCGTCGGGCGATTGGGCCTGTTTGTCGCTGCTCATCGCTTTCCTTCCCGTCGCGCGACACGACTGTCAAAAAGCGCGCCGGTTGTCCAGCCGTTCCGCCGGAGCCGGGTATCGGGAGGGCATCGGAGATGGGGGAATGAAGGGGATGGGAGGTAGCGGAAAGGGGTCGCGATCATCGCTACCCCCCATCCAGTTCGGGCTGACTACGCACGACCAGATGTCAGCCTGACCGGTTCGACTGCAATCGGCTTGCCAGTTAAGGTAAACGTCGCTTGAAACGAAATATGGCGGATGGCGGCGGCGACCAGCCCATATCTTGTATGGTCGGTCCGGGGCCATCCAATCCGGATTTCGCAATCTGCGAGGCAATTCGCAAAATGCGAAAAATCCGGGGCGCTATTCGGCGGCCTGCGCCAGGCCGCGGGGGTCGCCGGAAAGCCACAGATCGAGGAAGTCCTCGAGCCACCGGCGGATGTCGGGGTCGTAGACCGAGCGTCCCTCGAAATGGTCGCGGCGGGCCTGGGCCCCGGGCATGTCCATGCGGGCGGCGCCGCGCACGGTCCAGCGATGCATCATGGCGAGCGTCAGTTCGGCGTGGAACTGGACGCCGAAGGCGCAGCGGCCGACACGGAAGGCCTGGTTCTCGAAGAGATCGCCATTGGCCAGAAGCTCGGCCCCGTTCGGAACCTCGAAGCCTTCCCGGTGCCACTGGTAGACCATTTCGGGCCAGTCCATCATCGTCCGGCCCGTATCGGTCGCGCGCAGCGGGTAGTAGCCCACCTCGGCGCAGCCTTGCGGATGCGGCGACACCTTGCCGCCGAGCGTCCTGACGAGTTGCTGGGCGCCGAGGCACACGCCCAGATAGGGCGCGTTCTCCCTCAGCGGCACGTTGATCCAGTCGATCTCGCGGCGGATGTAGTCGTGGTCGTCGTTGGCGCTCTGCGGCCCGCCGAAGACGACGGCGCCGGCGTGGCCGGCAAGGCTGGCCGGCAGGTCCTCCCCGAGTACCGGGCGGCGGATGTCGAGGTCGTAGCCGCGGCGCTGAAGCGCCTGGCCGATGCGCCCCGGCGTCGAGGCTTCCTGATGCAGAACGATGAGAACCGGTCGGGGCATGGCGTTCCGCGCCATCTTCACATGGCGCTCAAACCCCCGTCGAGCTTGATTTCGGTGGCCGTCATATACCGGGATTCGTCGCTCGCCAGGTAGATGGCGGCGTAGGCGACGTCCTCGACCGTGCAGAGCCGGCGCAGCGGGATCTGCCGGGTGAGCTTGTCGCGCTGGTCGTCGCTCAGCGGCTTGCGCTCGCCGCCGCGGGCGAAGACGTCCTGCAGGAGGCCGGTCTCGATGAAGGTCGGATGGATCGAGTTGACGCGGATGTCGTCGCCGCGCTGGGCGCAGTGGAGCGCGGTCGACTTGGTCAGCATCCACATGCCGGCCTTCGAGGCGTTGTAGGCGGCGACGTTGTGGCCGGCGACGATGCCCGCGATCGAGGAGACGTTGATGATCGAGGCGGGCTGGCTGTCGCGCAGATAGGGAATGGCCAGCCGCATGCCGAGATAGACGGAATCGAGGTTGATGCTCATGCAGCGGCGCCATTCCTCGGGGCTCGTCTCCTCGACGGAGCCGACCGCCCAGATGCCGGCGTTGTTGACGAGGACGTCGATGCCGCCGAGGGCGTCGTTCGCCTTCGCCAGCGCGTTGGTCCAGTCGGCCTCGGACGTCACGTCGTGGGCGCAGGCGAAGGCTGCGTCCGGCGTGTCCGCGTTGATGCCGGCGGCGACCGCCTCGGCGGCGGGGCCGGCGATGTCGGTGACCATGACGCGGGCGCCCTGCGAGGCGAAGGCGCGGGCGATCGTCCCGCCGATCCCGCCGGCGCCGCCCGTTATGAATGCCCGTTTTCCGCTCAGTCGGCCTTCGGCCATAAGATTCCCGCCCTGCCGGCTCGTGCGGCGAGGCGCCCGATGTTCGAAGAAGGCGCTTGCGTAGCGGTTTTCTGACCGGGACTCAAGGTCGTCTCGGGAAAACCGCGCCCGCGGCCCGCCGTCAGCCGTCGTCCGGCATGTGGTCGGGGGCGTGCTCGACGCGTTTCCTCAGGGCGATGCGCTCGCGCGAGGAAATGCCGAGCAGCTCGGCGACGCGCCAGATGAAGTTGTCCTCCATCTCGTCCACCTGGCCGTCGGCGTAGACGAGTTCCCACAGCATCTCGACGACGCCGCGCCGGCCGTTCTCGTCGAGGGCGCGCTTCAGTACGCTCGTGAAGGCATAGAGGTCGATCGCCTCGAGGTCGCGCCGGCGCGCCTCGTCTATCAGCTCGGTCGTCTCGTCCTCGCCGAGCTCGAAATGCTGTTTCAGGATCTGCCGGAGCTTCTCCTTCTCCGGCTCGGCGACGATGCCGTCGACGGCGATCGCATGCACGGCGAGGGCGGCGGTGGCGACGCGCGGATCGGCGGCATCGAACGCCGGCTCCGACTCGACCTTCAAGCTGCGGATGACCTTCTGGATCGCTCCGAACATCGGCCCCTGCCCCGACTAACCCTCGTTCCGCGCGAACGGCGCCGCGAAACGAGCCGATAATACAAATACGCGTGCCGGCTCACCAAGACCCGCGGGACCGGATTTCCCGGCGCGTGTCGTCAGGGACACAATGCGCGGCTCCGTCACATGGTCGCGCCGATGACCCAGGGGGTGAACTCGTTGTCGCCGAAACCGAGCTCCTCGCTGCTGGATTTCCGTCCGGAGGCGACGTCGAGCAGCAGCTCGAAGACGCGCCTGCCCATGGCCTCGACAGTGACGCCGTGCGAGATGATCTCGCCGCAGTTGACGTCCATGTCCTCCGACATGCGCTCGTACATGGCCGTGTTGGTGGCGAGCTTGACGCTCGGCGCCGGCTTGAAGCCGAACACCGAGCCGCGTCCGGTGGTGAAGCAGACGATGTTGGCGCCCGACGCCACCTCGCCGGTGATGGAGGCCGGATCGTAACCCGGCGAATCCATGAAGACGAAGCCCTTTGCCGTCACCGGCTCGGCATATTTGTAGACGCCGACGAGGTTGGTGGTCCCCCCTTTCGCGGCGGCGCCGAGCGACTTCTCGAGGATCGTGGTGAGGCCGCCGGCCTTGTTTCCCGGGGACGGGTTGTTGTTCATGTTGCCGCCGTTGCGGGCGGTGTAGTCCTCCCACCACCTGATCCGCTCGATCAGCCGCTCGCCGACCGCCCGGTCGGGCGCGCGGCGGGTCAGGAGGTGCTCGGCGCCGTAGATTTCGGGCGTCTCGGCGAGAATCGCCGTGCCGCCGTGGCGAACGAGAAGGTCGGCCGCGGCTCCCAGCGCCGGATTGGCGGTGATGCCGGACCAGGCGTCGGACCCGCCGCACTGGAGCGCCAGGCACAGGTGCTCGGCGGAAACGGTCTCGCGCTTCACGGCGTCCGCCGCCGGCAGCATCGCCTCGATGCGGCGGATGCCTTCCTCGACCGCCTTCCGCGTGCCGCCCCAGTCCTGGATGGTCATGTGCTGGAAGCGGCTTTCGTCGTGGAGGTCGTAGGCCTCCATCAGGAAGCGGATCTGGTTGACCTCGCAGCCCAGGCCCACCAGCAGCACGCCGGCGCAGTTCACGTGGCGCACGTAGCCCCACATGGTCCGCTGCAGGGTGTCGAAGCCCTCGCCGGCGTCGGCGAGGCCGCAGCCGGTGCCGTGGACGAAGGCGGCGACGCCGTCGACGTTCGGAAAGGCCGCCATCCGCTCCGGCGTGAAATGGGCCGCGATCATGCGGGCGACGGTCGCCGAGCAGTTCACGGTCGAGACGACGGCGACGTAGTTGCGCGTCGCGACGCGGCCGTCGTGGCGGACGATGCCCCGGAAGGTCGCGCGTTTCGCTTCCGGCACGAACTCCGTCGGCTTCGCCTCCGCCCCGAAGGCGTAGTCGCGGGCGAAATCGCCCATGGCGCAGTTGTGGACGTGGACGTGCTCGCCGGGCGCGACGTCGGTCGAGGCGAAGCCGATGATCTGGCCGTACTTGCGGATTTCCGCGCCCTTCGGAATCGTGCGCGTGGCGATCTTGTGGCCGGATGGAATGTCGGCGGCCGTCGTCACGCCCTCGGCTTCGAGCGTGGTGCCGGCCGGGATCTTCGCGGCGGCGACGACGACATTGTCGACCGGGTTGAGACGGATGACGCGCGGCGTCTCGGCGCGGATAGGGGATTGGTCGTTCACGGTGGGGTTTCCGTTTTGGGGCTCATATCCAGTGTCGCATCAGGGTGGCGCCGGTCGCCAGCCGCCCGGGATTCCCCGTCTTCGCGGGAATCCAGGGACGGGGCACGGGCCCGTCCGCGTCGCTTCTCAGACCGACCCCCACCATCCAATCCTCTAAGGCACCTGCGCGCCGCTGACGCCGACGTAGACGGAATAGAGCGAGCGGGTCGCCGTGATGAACAGCCTGTTCCGCTTCGGGCCGCCGAAGGTCAAGTTCGCGACCGTCTCGGGAACGCGGATCTTGCCGAGCAGGCCGCCCTTCCCGTCGTAGCAGTGGACGCCGTCGCGGGCGCTCGTCCAGACGTTGCCCTGGACGTCGATCCGCATGCCGTCCGGCACGCCCGGCGAGACCTCGGCGAAGACCTTGCCCTTCCTGAGGCTCCTGCCCTTCTCGACCGAGAAGACGCGGATGTGGTGCGGGCCGTCGGGATCGTGGCTCAGGCCCGAATCGGCGATGTAGAGCCTCGATTCGTCGGGGGAGAAGGCGAGGCCGTTGGGCTTGACGAAGTCGTCGGCGACGACCTCGACCTTTCCCGAGACCGGATCGACCCGGTAGACGTGGCAACCGTCCTGCTCGGGCTCGGCCTTGTGGCCCTCGTAATCGGACATGATCCCGTAGGTCGGGTCGGTGAACCAGACCGAGCCGTCGGACTTCACGACGACGTCGTTGGGAGAATTGAGCTTTCCGCCCCTGTAGGCGTCGGCGACGACGGTGATCGAGCCGTCCGCCTCGGTGCGCGTCACGCGCCGGCCGCCGTGCTCGCAGGAGACGAGCCGGCCCTGGCGGTCACGGGTGTTTCCGTTCGCGTAGTTGGAATCGGTGCGGAAGACCGAGACGCCGAGATCGGGGATCCAGCGCAGCATGCGGCGGTTCGGAATGTCGCTCCAGACGAGAAAGCCGCCGTCGCCGAACCAGACCGGACCTTCCGCCCAGCGGCAGCCGTCGAAGAGCTTTTCGACCTCCGCCGTCGGCACCGTGAGATCGTAGAAGCGCTTGTCCACGTATTCGTAGGAACTGCCGACCAGTGCCATTGCGCAAGTCTCCCCTCCCGCAGGCCGGCTTGCCGGTGCCGGCCCTCATTTTCCGCGTTTCTTGCTTCTGGCGGCCCCGTCCGCGCCGATCATCTCGACGAGATCGTCGAGCGCGCCGTCGAGCAGGCGCTTCATCGCCGCTTCCGCCGCATCCGCGTTGCCGCGCTCGACAGCGGCGTAGACGGCCCGGTGAAGCGGGACCGAGATGCGCCGCTTGTCGGCATCTATGTTGACGATCGTGAAGGAGCGGGTCAGCGCCGGCACGAGCAGATGGCCGAGCGAGACCAGCAGCTCGTTGCGCGTGGCGGCCAGGATCGCCAGGTGGAACGAGAGGTCGGGCTCGATCCATTCCTGCAGCGAGGTCGCCGCGGCCATCCCCTCGAGACTGTCGTGCATGCGGTTCAGATCGGCCTCGTCGCGGCGCGTGGCGGCGAGCGAGGCCGCGGCCGGCTCGATGATGCGGCGGAACTCGAAGAAGGCGCGGGCGTATCCGGGATCGGGACCGGTGCGGAACGCCCACGCGGTCACGTCCGGATCGAGCATGTTCCACTCGGTGCGCTGGCGCACGCGGGTGCCCGTCTTGGGCCGGGATTCGACCAGTCCCTTGCCGGCGAGCATCTTGATCGCTTCCCGGAAGGAGGTGCGGCTCACCGACAGGCGGGCGCTGTAGTCTCCCTCCGTCGGCAGGACGGAACCCGGCGCGAAGCCGCCGGTGACGATGCGCCAACCGAGTTCGTCGGCGATCTGGCCGTGAACGCTGCGCTTCGCGGTCGACGGCGGCCTGGACGGCTTGTTCAAGCGCGCTTCCTCCCTAACCCCCGCCCGTATCTCGCCGATGCAGCCGGCGGCCCATTTGTACTACAATAGCGAAACGGAAAGCGAATCGAACATGTTGCAGGCACGGCGTTGCAGGCACGGCCGCGCCGCGTCGGACGTATGCGGGCAAGGTGCGACGAAACGGCCGCAACTGGATGGTTGCACCTTAAATATTTCAAGCTTAAAGTTATTATGGATCGAGTCGCGGACGAGGGAGCCGCGATCCTTGCTCAAGGAGGAACGTCATGAAGGTGGCGATCGTCGGCGGTGGACCGGCCGGTGTCTATTTCGCGATCCTCTTGAAGAAGTCCCGTCCCGATTCGGACATCGTCATCTACGAGCGAAACCGTCCCGACGACACGTTCGGCTTCGGCGTGGTGTTCTCCGACGAGACCCTCGACACGTTCGAGAGCTGGGACAAGGAGAGCTATCAGCGGATCACCGAGGAATTCGCCTACTGGGACGACATCGAGATCAACTACAAGGGCACCAAGCACCGCATCGGCGGCAACGGCTTCTGCGGCTGCTCGCGCGTCACGCTGCTGGCGATCCTCTACGAGCGCGCCGAAGCGCTCGGCATCCCGATCCGCTTCGAGACCGAGGTCGAGCCGACGACCGACTTCTCCGACCATGACCTCGTGGTGCTGTCGGACGGCGTCAACAGCCGCTTCCGCGAGCACTTCGTCGACCACTTCAGGCCGCATGTCGACCTGCGCCCCAACAAGTTCGCCTGGATGGGCTCGACCAGGCCGCTCGACGCCTTCACCTTCGCCTTCGAGGAGACCGAGTGGGGCATCTTCATCGCCCACGCCTACCAGTACGAGGAGGGCCGTTCGACCTGGATCTTCGAGACCGACGACGAGACCTGGGAGAAGGCCGGCCTCGGGGCGCTGGACGAGGCGCAGTCGGCTGAATTCTGCGGCAAGATCTTCGCCAAGTACCTCGACGGCCATCCGCTGCTGATCAACCGGTCGATGTGGCGCAACTTCCCGATGATCCGCAACGAGCGCTGGGTGAAGGACAACATGGTCCTGCTCGGCGACGCCAAGGCGACCGCGCACTACTCGATCGGCTCGGGCACCAAGCTCGCCATGGAAGACGCGATCGCCCTGTTCGAGGCGGTCGAGGCGAAGCCCGACATGGCCTCCGCGCTCAAGCTGTTCGAATCCGGCCGGCGCGAGGGCGTGGAGAAGATCCAGCACGCCGCCGACGTGTCGCTCGTCTGGTTCGAGCACGTCGCCCGGTTCTGGGACTACGATCCCGTGCAGTTCTGCTTCGGCCTGATGACGCGGTCGAAGGCGATCACCTACGACAACCTGCGCCTGCGCGCGCCGGAGTTCGTCGACGCCGCCGACCGGATGTTCGCCTCGAAGGTCCGGATGAAGGGCTTCGACGTCGACATCGACGATCCGGCGACGCCGGCGTTCCAGCCGTTCAGGCTGCGTGACATGGAGCTGAAGAACCGGCTCGTGATGTCGCCGATGTGCATGTATTCGGCCAAGGACGGTGTGCCGGACGACTTCCATCTCGTCCACTACGGCACGCGCGCCATGGGCGGGGCGGGCCTGATCTTCACCGAGATGACCTGCGTCGCGCCCGACGCGCGCATCACGCCGGGCTGCACCGGCTTGTGGAACGACGAGCAGGAAGCCGCCTGGAAGCGCATCGTCGACTTCGTGCGCGGCCATTCCGACGCAAGGCTCTGCCTGCAGCTCGGCCACGCCGGCCGCAAGGGCGCGACCAAGCTGATGTGGGAGGGCATGGACCGGCCGCTCGACGAGGGCGCCTGGCCGGTGGTGTCGGCCTCGCCGATCGCCTACTACCCGGAAAGCCAGGTTCCGCAGGAGCTGAGCCGCGCCGACATGGACCGCATCCGCGATCAGTTCGTCGCCGCGGTGAAGCGCGGCGACCGGCTCGGCTTCGACATGGTCGAGCTGCACTGCGCCCACGGCTATCTGCTGGCGAGCTTCCTGTCGCCGCTGACCAACGCCCGTACCGATGAATACGGTGGTGCGGTCGAGAACCGGCTGCGCTTTCCGCTCGAGGTGTTCTCCGCGATGCGCGATGCCTGGCCCGCCACCAGGCCGATGTCGGTGCGCATCTCCGCGACCGACTGGGCCGAGGGCGGCCTGTCGGACGAGGACTCGATCGCGATCGCGGAAGCGTTCTCGCAGGCCGGCGTCGATCTCGTCGACGTGTCGACCGGCCAGACGGTCAACTGGTCGGCGCCGATCTACGGGCGCATGTTCCAGACGCCGTTCTCCGACCAGATCCGCAACGAGGCGCATGTCGCGACCATGAGCGTCGGCAACATCACCTCGGCGGATCAGGCGAACACGATCCTGGTCGCCGGCCGCGCCGACCTCGTCGCGATCGGGCGGCCGCATCTCGTCGATCCGTTCTTCGCCGCGCGAGCGGCCGCGTGGTACGGCGAGCCCTTCCTGCAGACGGTGCCGCAGTACGAGCCGGGCTTCGACCAGCTCGCCCGCAACAGCGCGCGCGACCGCGTCGATCTCGAAGAGCTCCGGGTGAAGGCGCGGCCGAAGTCGCGGGCGCCGTCCGTGGAGGAGAAGCTGCAGAAGCAGAAGCCCTCGTTCATCCAGGCGGCGGAGTGAGCCGCCGATGAGAGGGCTCGAGGGTCGACACGCGCTCGTCACCGGCGGCGGGCGGGGCATCGGGGCGGCGATCGCCGCGGGGCTGACGGCGGCCGGCGCGCGCGTCACCGTGACGGGGCGCGGCGAGGGGCCGCTGAAGGCGCTCGTCGAGGCCGGCGGCGCGGCCGGCTACGCGATCGCCGACGTGACCGACGCGGCGGCCCTCGGGGAGGCGGTCGGGTCGGCCGTCGCCGAGCGCGGTCCGGTCGAGATCCTGATCGCCAATGCCGGCGCTGCTGAATCGGCGCCGTTTGCCCGGACGGATACGGACATGTTCCGGCGGATGATCGACGTCAACGTGATGGGCGTCGTCCATTCCGTGCGGGCGGTGCTCGGGCCGATGCTGGAGGCGAGGTCCGGCCGCATCGTCGCGGTCGCCTCGACTGCCGGGCTCAGAGGCTATCGCTACACGTCGGCCTACTGCGCCGCCAAGCACGCGGTGATCGGCCTCGTGCGCTCGCTGGCGCTGGAGACGGCGCGCAGCGGCGTCACCGTGAACGCGGTCTGTCCCGGCTTCACCGACACCGACCTGGTGAGCGAGGCCGTCGCGCGGATCGTCGCCAAGACCGGCATGACCGAAGCGCAGGCGAAGGACGAGATCGTCCGGGAAAACCCCCAGGGCCGTCTCGTCGCGCCCGGGGAAGTCGCCGATGCGGTCCTGTGGTTGTGCGGAACCGACGCCACGTCCATAACCGGCCAGGCGATCGCGATCGCCGGCGGAGAGGTGATGTGATGAACGAGATACCGCTCGACGCGGAGGCGAAGGCGCTCGAGGCGCCCGGCGACCACAAGTCCGACATCCGGCTGTGGCTCAGGCTGCTGACCTGCACGACGCTGATCGAGGGCGAGATCCGCCGGCGGCTGCGCGAGCAGTTCGACGTGACGCTGCCCCGCTTCGACCTGATGGCGCAGCTCGACAAGGCGCCGGACGGCATGACGCTCGGCGAGGTGTCGAAGCGCATGATGGTCTCGAACGGCAACGTCACCCACGTGGTGGAGAAGCTCGTCGCGTCCGGCCATGTCGACCGTCGTCCGGCCGCGCACGACCGGCGCGTCCAGATCATCTCGCTGACGCCGTCCGGCCGGGTCGACTTCCGCGCGATGGCGAAAGTGCACGAGGACTGGGTCGCCGCGATGTTCGCGGGGCTTGGAGAAAAGGACGAGGCGGCGCTGATGGAGCTCCTCGCGAAGACCAAGGCGTCGGTCAAGACGGCGCTGGACAACAAGGAGTAGGATGAAGTGAGCTGGACCACCGCCAACGTCGCCGTGCCGCTTTCCAGGTACGAGGCGAAGCACTTTCTGCTCGAGGTCGACGGCAAGGTCGCGACCGTCACGCTGAACCGGCCGGAACGCAAGAACCCGCTGACCTTCGATTCCTATTCCGAGCTCGGCCATTTCTTCCGCGCCGCCGCCCACGACGAGGAGATCAAGGCCTTCGTCGTCACCGGCGCGGGCGGCAACTTCTCCTCCGGCGGCGACGTGTTCGAGATCATCGGGCCGCTGGTCGAGATGGATACCGCCGGCCTGATGCGCTTCACCAAGATGACGGGCGAACTGGTCAAGGCAATGCGCGCCTGCCCGCAACCGATCATCGCGGCGATCGACGGCATCTGCGCCGGGGCGGGCGCGATCGTCGCCATGTCTTCCGACATCCGCTACGGCACGCCCGAATCCAAGGTGCTGTTCCTGTTCAACAAGGTCGGGCTCGCCGGCTGCGACATGGGCGCCTGCGCGATCCTGCCGCGCATCATCGGCCAGGGCCGCGCCTCGGAACTGCTCTATTCCGGCCGGCCGCTGCGCGGCGAGGAAGCCGACCGCTGGGGCTTTTACAACCGGCTGATCCCCGGGGCCGAGGTGCTCGCCGAGGCGCAGAAGTTCGCCAAGGAGCTCGCCGAGGGGCCGACGTTCGGCAACGCCATGACCAAGCGCATGCTGCAGATGGAATGGGCGATGTCGGTCGAGGAGGCCGTCGAGGCCGAGGCCGTCGCCCAGGCGCTGTGCATGACGACGGAGGACTTCGCGCGCGCCTACCACGCGTTCGCGGCGAAGCAGACGCCGAAGTTCGAAGGCAACTGAGGATGGCCGACAAGAGCTTCCTCTCCTGGCCCTTCTTCGAAGAGAGGCATCGTCAGTTCGCCGCCGAACTCGGTGCCTGGGCGGAGGCGACGCTCGGGCCGCTGATCGACCATCACGACGTCGACGCCTCCTGCCGGGCGATCGTCACCGCCCTCGGCGAGGGCGGCTTCCTCGACGCGGCCGCGCCGACGGAGGCAGGCGAGCGTCACGACGTGCGCACGCTCTGCATCGCCCGCGAGACGCTCGGCTACCAGTCGGGCCTCGCCGACTTCGCCTTCGCCATGCAGGGGCTCGGCTCCGGTCCGGTGGTCGTCGCCGGCTCCGAGGAGCAGAAGGCCAGGTGGCTGCCGGGCGTCGCCGCGGGGACGGCGATCCCCGCCTTCGCGCTCTCCGAGCCCGACGCCGGCTCCGACGTCGCGGCGATGGCGACGTCGGCGACCCCGGACGGCAACGACCACGTCCGTCTCGACGGCTGCAAGACCTGGATCTCCAACGGCGGCATCGCCGACTGGTACGTGGTGTTCGCGCGCTCCGGCGAAGGCCCCGGCGCCAGGGGGCTTTCGGCCTATGTCGTCGAGGCCGGCACGCCGGGCTTCGAGATCGCCGAGCGCATCGACGTGATCGCGCCGCATCCGCTGGCGACGCTGAAATTCGAGGGCTGCAGGGTGCCGGTCGCAAACCGCATCGGCGCCGGCGGCGAGGGCTTCAAGGTGGCGATGTCGACGCTCGACATCTTCCGCTCGACGGTGGGCGCCGCGGCGCTCGGCTTGGCCCGGCGCGCGCTCGACGAGGGTATCGAGCGGGCGCGCTCGCGCCAGATGTTCGGCGCGCCGCTCGCCGAACTGCAGCTTACCCAGGCCGGCCTCGCCGACATGGCGACGGGCGTCGACGCGGCGGCGCTGCTGATCTACCGCTCGGCCTGGACGAAGGACAGCGGCGCGCCGCGCGTCACCCGCGAGGCGTCGATGGCGAAGATGTACGCCACCGAGACCGCTCAGACCGTGATCGACCGGGCCGTGCAGATCTTCGGCGGGCTCGGCGTGAAGAGCGGCGTCAAGGTGGAGGAGCTCTATCGCGAGATCAGGGCACTCAGGATCTACGAAGGAGCGACCGAGGTTCAGAAGGTCGTCATCGCGCGGGAACTGCTGAAGGCAGCGGAGACTGCCGCGCGATGAAGGCCGAACACCAGAGCGCGACGCATTCAGGTCGGAGCGACGAAAATGTGCTCGGGGACAGCCGCAACCGCCGGATGGGCCCTGGATCAAGTCCAGGGCACAGCGCGGTATTTGAGGCACGACCCGAGCAATAAAAAAACCGGGTGTCCCGGACTTGATCCGGGACCCACGGGCGACAGGCGAGGCTGGCGCGATGGTGCGTCCGCCTGAAGCCAGAGCGCACTAGGCAACCGACGGATCGGCGAACCGATCCCGAGCTGGCCGGAGGCAAGAGCATGCTGAGAAGCGGACACGCGGACACGTTCGCGCGGGACAACCTGCCCCCGCGCGACCAGTGGCCCGATTTCAGGTTCACCCTGCCGGAACTGCAGTATCCGGACCGGCTCAACTGCGCGGTCGAGCTGCTCGACAGTTGGGTGGAAGCGGGCAAGGGCGACCGGGTCTGCCTGATCTCGCCGAGCGAGACGCTGACCTACGCCGAGCTGCAGGCCCGCGTGAACCGGATCGCCAACGTCTTGACGAAGCGCCTCGGGATGGCGCCCGGCGGGCGGGTGCTGCTGCGCTCGGCCAACAACCCGATGATGGTCGCGACGTACTTCGCCGTCCTGAAGGCCGGCGGCGTCGTGGTGGCGACCATGCCGCTCCTGCGCGCCAAGGAGCTCGCCTATCCGATCCAGAAGGCGAGGATCGGTCTCGCGCTCTGCGACGTCCGTCTCGCCGAGGAGATGGAGAAGGCGAAGTCGATGGCGCCGGAGCTGCAGCGCATCGTCTACTGGGGCGGCGGCGACGATTCGCTCGAGGCGATGATGGCCGACGAGCCGGATACGTTCACGGCCTGCGATACGTCGAGCGACGACGTCTGCCTGATCGGCTTCACCTCGGGCACGACCGGCGTGCCGAAGGGCACGATGCATTTCCACCGCGACATGATGGCGATCTGCGACGCCTATTCGACGCAGGTGCTCAAACCCGTCGAGAGCGACCGCTTCATCGGCTCGCCGCCGCTCGCCTTCACCTTCGGGCTCGGCGGCCTGGTGCTGTTCCCGATGCGGGTCGGGGCCTCGACCGTGCTGCTCGAGGCGGCGCCGCCCGACAAGCTGCTCGCCGCGATCCGCGCGTACGAGGCGACGGTGTCGTTCACCGCGCCGACCGCGTACCGCGCCATGATCGACATGCTGAAGCCCGGCGACGTCGCGAGCCTGCGCAAGTGCGTGTCGGCCGGCGAGGCGCTGCCGAAGGCGACCTGGGACGCCTGGCGGGAGGCGACCGGCATGAAGCTCCTCGACGGCATCGGCGCCACCGAGCTCCTGCACATCTTCATCGGCTCGCCGGAGGAGGAGGTGCGCCCCGGCGCGACCGGGCGTCCGGTGCCGGGCTACGAGGCGAAGATCATCGACGACGGCGGCAACGACCTGCCCGCCGGCCAGGTCGGCCGGCTCGCGGTGCGCGGTCCGACGGGCTGCCGCTATATCGCCGACGAGCGCCAGAAGGACTACGTCGTCGGCGGCTGGAACGTCACCGGCGACACCTACCTGATGGATGAGGACGGCTATTTCTGGTACCAGGCGCGCTCCGACGACATGATCATCTCGGCGGGCTACAACATCGCCGGGCCGGAAGTGGAGGGCGCGCTGCTCACCCATCCCGCCGTCGCCTTCTGCGGCGTCGTCGGCGCGCCCGATCGCGAGCGCGGCCAGATCGTCAAGGCCTACGTCCAGCTCAAGGAAGGCGTAACGGGGTCGCCGGAGCTCGTCGCGGAGCTGCAGACCCACGTGAAGGACGAGATCGCGCCGTACAAGTATCCGCGGGCGATCGAGTTCGTCGACACGCTGCCGCGCACCGAGACGGGCAAACTGAAACGAGTCACCCTGCGCGAGATCGCCAAGGCCGAGGCCGCCGAGAGCGCTCCGCAGTCGAAAGCCGGCTGATACCACATGCACGGCGATATCAAGGAGAATGCCCCTGTGTCCGTGACGAGCCTGCCCGCGGCAGCGGAAGAGAACGACCGGCCCGAAACCCTGCTGCCCGCGGGGTGGCAGCGGCCGAAGGGCTATGCCAACGGCATGAAGGCGCGCGGCGCGGTCGTCGTCACCGGCGGCGTGGTCGGCTGGGACCCGAGCGGGCGCTTCGCCGACGGGTTCGTCGGGCAGGTGCGGCAGACGCTGTCCAATATCCGGGAAATCCTGGCGGCCGGCGGTGCCCACCCGCGCCATCTCGTCCGGCTGACCTGGTACGTGACCGACCTCGAGGCCTACCGCGGCGGCCTCAGGCAGATCGGTCAGGCCTATCGCGACGAGATCGGCCCCCACTATCCGGCGATGGCGGTCGTTCAGGTCGTCGGCCTCGTCGAGCCCGAGGCGATGGTCGAGATCGAGGCGACGGCGGTCGTGCCCGTGGACCAGTGAAACGGGGAGGCCTCGTCGCGGAACGAAGGCTGCATGGGCCCTGGATCAAGTCCAGGGCACACGGCCTGTCGTGGAGCGGGCCCTTCGCATCATATGCGATCCTCGTGTCCCGGAGCTGATCCGGGACCCACACCTGCGGCAGCGGTCGCGATGGGCCCCGGATCAAGTCCGGGGCACGAGACAGGGGGAACCGGAACCCCGAGAGGCCTTCGAGAACCGGACCCCGCGGCTATGCAAGCCTGGCTCTCCATCGCACGGTCGGGTGAGCGCAACGGAAAGACCCAAACAGGCCTCGTGTCCTGGACTTGATCCAGGACTCACACCTGCGGCGGCGGTCGCGATGGGCCCCGGATCGGGTCCGGGGCACGAGACAGGGAGAACCGGACCCGGCGGTTATGCACGTCTGGCTCTCCATCGCACGGTCAGGTGAGCACGGCGGAAAGACTCAAACAGGCCTCGTGTCCTGGACTTGATCCAGGACCCACACCTGCGGCATCGGTCGTGATGGGCCCCGGATCGGGTCCGGGGCACGAGGCTTCCATCTGTCGCCCCGCCCGTGTCCCGAAGAAGATGCGTGTCCTGGACTTGATCCAGGACCCAGATCGGCGGCAGCGTCCGCACTGGGCCCCGGATCGGGTCCGAGGGACGAGACCGGGAGAACGTCAAGCAAACGAGGGACAGAATGACCCGCCCAAACGACTACCCGAGCCTGAATTTCGACCTCGGCGAGCCCGCCGACATGCTGCGCTCGTTCTCCGACGACGAGATCGCGCCGATCGCCGCGGAAGTCGACCGCGCCAACGGGTTTCCCCGCCGGCTCTGGCCGAAGCTCGGCGCGCTGGGGCTCCTCGGCATAACCGTCGAGGAGGAATACGGCGGCGCCGGCGCGGTGCGCCGAGGGAGACGGGCGGTGCCGGTGCCCGCAACTGCCATAATCTGGCAGCATCCGTGCTAAGCTCGGACGCCATGTCGCGATCCGAACGCCTGCTCGAACTGCTCCAGATCCTGCGCCGCCACCGGCAGCCGGTGAGCGGGCGGGCGCTCGCCGACGAGATCGGCGTCAGCATCCGCACGCTCTACCGCGACATCGCCAGCCTGCAGGCGCAGGGCGCGGGGATCGAGGGGGAGCCCGGGCTCGGCTATGTCCTGAAGCCCGGCTTCATGCTGCCGCCGCTGATGTTCTCGGAAGAGGAGATCGAGGCGCTGGTGCTCGGCTCGCGCTGGGTGTCGGAACGCGGCGACCATCGGCTGGCGGCGGCCGGGCGCAACGCGCTCGCCAAGATCGCCGCCGTCCTGCCCGAGGATCTCAAGGACGAGCTCGACGCCTCCTCGCTGCTGATCGGGCCGGGCGCGCCGGTGATCGCCGGCGACGTCGACCTCGGCGCGATCCGCCGCGCCATCCGCTCGGAGCGCAAGGCGGTGCTGCTCTACCGGGACGCCGACGGCCGGCAGAGCGAGCGCACCGTCTGGCCCTTCGCGCTCGGCTTCTTCGACCGCGTCCGCGTGGTCGCCGCCTGGTGCGAGCTGCGGCGGGACTACCGCCACTTCCGCGCCGACCGGATTGCGGCGCTGACCGTCACCGACACGCGCTATCCGCGCCGGCGGCGGGTCATGCTGAAGGAGTGGCGCGCGGTGCGGGGCATACCCCCGGAGCGCTGAGAGGAGCGTTGAGAGGAGCGTTGAGCGCCACTGCCAGAATCTGACAGGGGCTGCATCTATGGTCTTCCCGTCGCAACCAAAGGAGACCGACGATGCTCAGCCCCAACTACAACCTTCTCTACGTCGACAACCCGCAGGCCAGCGGCGCGTTCTACGCCAGGCTGTTCGGCCGCGAGCCGATCGAGGCCTCGCCGACCTTCGTGATGTTCCGGATGGAGAGCGGCGCGATCCTCGGCCTGTGGTCCCGCCGCACCGTCGCGCCGGCCCCCGAGCCGTCCGTCGGTGGCAGCGAGGTCGGCATCCGGGTCCCGGGACAGGCCGCCGTCGACAGGACCTGCGCCGACTGGAAGACGCACGGCGTCAGAATCGTGCAGGAGCCGACCGACATGGACTTCGGCCGCACCTTCGTCGGCCTCGACCCGGACGGTCACCGGGTCCGCGTGTTCGGCTCCGACAAGTGAGGACGGTGACCGGCCACTGGATAGCGGTCGCCTCGGCGGACCATGTCCGCCGGTGCCTCCGCGACGGCATCATGCAGGTCTGCCACGGCAGGTCCGGCCCGCTGCGCAGGATCGGGCCGGGCGATCGGGTCGCCTACTACTCGCCGACGGCGACCTTCCGCGGCAGGGACACGCTGCAGGCCTTCACGGCGATCGGCATGGTACGCGCCGGCGAGCCCTACCGCTTCGACACGGACGGCGGCTTCTGCGGGTTCCGCCGCGACGTCGACTGGGAAACGGCCGATGACGCGCCGATCCAGCCGCTGCTCGACCGGCTCGCGTTCGCCGCCGGCAAGCGGAACTGGGGGCACGCGCTCCGCTACGGGCTTCTGCCGGTCCCCGCGCACGATTTCGGCCTGATCGCCGAGGCGATGGGTGCGGCGAGCCTCGCGACGGCCGCTCGCGCCGGCGGTCCCGCGGCGCAGGATCGCCGACGCAACCCCGCCGCGCCCGTTTACGCGGTCTTAGTCAAATCGCGGGCTTAGTGGTGGCCGCCAGAAGAAGAACAACAGTACGGAATTTCAGTGCGCGCCGATCCGACCGCATCGCCCGCCGACCGGCTGTCCTTCCTGCCGGCGCTGGCGCTCGCCCTGGCGGGCTCGATATTCCTTCTGGCCCTGTCGCTGCGGTCGCCTTCGCCGAGCGGGCAGGTCGCGCTGTTCTTCGCGCCCGGCACCTCCCAGGCCCGGGCGTTGGCCGCGCTCGGCGCGCTGGACGCCGCGTTCGTCCGGCCGGGCCGGCTGGAGAACATCATCGTCGCGGCTTTCGAAAAGCCCGCCGCGACCGGCGCGCTCCGGGCGAACGGCGTCTCGTTCGCCTTCGACCCGCTGATCTTCGGCGGCTGTCTCGTCGACCAGGGGAACGAAAAGCTCTCTCTCATCAGGACAACTCCATGATCGCCTTGAACCATCTGCGCAGCTTCGTCGCCCGTTACATGATCGCGCTGCTCTGGCTGCACGTGCCGGTGACGGTCGTCGTCAGCCTCGTGCTCGGCCAGGGCGTCCTCGCACCGGGCATCGGCTCGGCGCTCTTCGCCGGCGCGGCGACCGCGGTCTGGTTCCTGGACCGCAGCGGGGCGGCGTCGCGCCAGACCACGGCGGTCGCCCTGATGCTGCAGATTTCCCTGCTCGTCTATGTGTTCCGGGGCAATCCCTGGCAGATCGACATGCATATGTACTTCTTCGCGGGGCTCGCGATCCTGGCCGCCTTCTGCGACTGGCGCGCCATCGTCGCCGCGACGGTCACGGTGGCGATCCACCACCTGCTCCTGAACTTCCTGCTGCCGGCCGCGGTGTTCCCGGGGGGCGCCGATCTCGGCCGGGTCGTGCTGCATGCCGTCATCGTGGTGCTCGAGGCGGCCGTGCTGGTCTGGCTCACGGTGAGGATGTCCGCGGCGCTGAGCGAGGCGGAAACGGCCATCGAGACCGCCGAGGAAAGCGCGGCGGACGCCCGTCGCGTCGACGGGGAGATGCGCGCGTCCGAGCAGCGCGCGGCGGTCGACCGCCGCCGCGTCCTCGAGGAACTCGCCAGGGGCTTCGAGGAGAGCGTCAGCCGGGTGGCGGAGGCGGTGGCCGAGCAGTCCGTCGCCATGCGGGAGCGCGCCGCCGGCACGAAGCTGGCCTCGGGCGATGCGAGCGACCGCAGCCGGATCGCCGCGGAGCGGTCGGAACAGGCCTCCGGCAGCGTCCAGTCGGTCTCCGCGGCGACCGCGCAGATGAGCTCCTCCATCACCGAGATCGCCAACCAGGCCGCGCAGTCGAGCCGGATGGCCCGCGAGGCGGTGACCCGGGCGGGCGCGACGGACGAGACCGTGCGCACGCTCGCCGGCGCCGCCCAGCGGATCGGCGAAGTCGCGACCCTCATTCAGAACATCGCGGAGCAGACCAATCTCCTGGCGCTCAATGCGACGATCGAGGCGGCACGGGCCGGCGAGGCGGGCCGCGGCTTCGCCGTCGTCGCCTCGGAGGTTAAGAACCTCGCGGTCCAGACCGCCAAGGCGACCGAGGACATCGCCGAGCAGATCGCCGAGATCCAGTCGGCTTCCGCGGCGACCACCGAGGAGATCACCTCCATCAAGTCCGCGATCGAGGACATCAACGGCATGGTCGGCACGATCGCGGCGGCGGTCGAGGAGCAGAGCGTCGCCATCGGCGAGATCAGCGGCAGCACCAACGACGCCGCGAACGGGACGCGCGACGTGGTCGCGGTGATCGCCGAGGTCCGCGAGGCTTCCGGGCGGGCGCTCGAGTCGGCGGCGGAGAACGCGGAGGCGACGCAGGGTCTCGACCGGCTGGTCAGCGACCTGAAGTCGGAAGCGGCGCAGTTCCTGAAGGCGCTGCGCGCCGCGTAGCCGCCGCGCGCTCCCTCAGATCGCGAAGACCAGCGGGGCCAGGAACAGCGCTATCGCGGCGACGACCAGGATCGACACCACGTCGAGGACCGCGCCGGTGCGCAGCATCTGGCGCGCGTCGACGGCGCCGGAGCCGAACACGATGGCGTTCGGCGGCGTGGCGACCGGCAGCATGAAGCCGAGCGAGGCGGCAAGCGCGACGGGCAGCGCGAGGGCGAGCGGGCCTTCGCCCATGCCGACCGCCGCGGCGCCTGCCACCGGCAGGAAGACGGCGGCCATCGCCGTGTTAGAGGCGAGCTCGCCGAGATAGACGATCACCGTCATCACGATCAGGATCATCAGCCAGCCCGGCAGGTGCTCCAGGTCCGCGACGAGCGCGCCGATCCAGCCGGACAGGCCGGAGGAGCCGATCGCGCCGGCGAGCGCGAGGCCGCCGCCGAACAGGATCAGGACGTCCCAGCGCAGGTCCCTCAGGTCCGACCAGTCGAGCAGGAAGGCGCCGGGGGCAAGGCGGGCGGGGACCGCGAACAGGGCGAGCGCGCCGAGGATGGCGATGCCGGTGTCGCTCAGCGGCAGGCCGGGCGCCAGCCGCTCGATCAGCGGCCGCGTCAGCCAGGCGAGCGCGACGAGGACTATGATCGCGCCGACGAGCTTCTCCTCGCGCGACATCGGGCCCGGCGGGGCGATGTCGTGGGCCGGCCCCGCGTGGACCGCGCCCCAGGGCACCGGAAAGGCGATCCGCGTCAGCAGCGCCCAGGTGACGGGCAGCAGCACGAGGACCGTCGGCACGCCGATCAGCATCCAGTCGGCAAAGCCGATCTCGACGCCGTGCTGATCCTGCATGTAGCCGGCGAGGAGGGCGTTCGGCGGCGTTCCGATCAGCGTGCCCATGCCGCCGATCGTCGCCGAATAGGCGATGGCGAGCATCAGCGCCGCGGAGAAGCGACCGGCGAGGTCGCGGTCGCCGCGCTCGGCCATGGAGGCGGCGATCGACTGGCCGATCGGCAGCATGACCATGGCGGTCGCCGTGTTGCTGATCCACATCGACAGGAAGGCGGTGGTCGCCATGATGCCGGCGACGATCGCCGCCGGGCCGGTGCCGACGGCGTGCAGGACCCACCAGGCGAGCCGCCGGTGCAGCTGCCAGCGCGCCATGGCGCGGGCGATGATGAAGCCGCCGAGGAACAGGAAGATCAGCGGGTGGGCGTAGGCGGACGCCGTCGTCTCGATCGTCTCGACGCCGGCGAGCGGAAACAGGGCGAGCGGCAGGAGCGCGGTCGCGGCCAGCGGAACGGCCTCGCTCATCCACCACACCGCCATCCAGATCGCGATCGCCGCCGTGTGCCAGCCGACGGGTTCGAGCCCGCCGGGCGCACCGGCGAGGCTCATGACGAGCGCGACGGCCGGTCCCGAGAAGAGCCCCGTCAGGCGCGACCGACCGGCCGTGTCGCGGGCCGAATCATTGCTCATTTCCGTCTCCCCCGGCCACACTAAGGGACCGGCTCGCCCCGATGCCAGCCGGATAAGATCGTTCACGATCCCGACCCGAAGCCTCCCGTGGCCGCGCCGCGCACTTGAGTGCGGGCATGCCGTCGCGATAGGAATCGCGATCCCGACCGACA
The DNA here is from genome assembly GCA_023458595.1 of Pseudomonadota bacterium. GTDB lineage: Bacteria > Pseudomonadota > Alphaproteobacteria > Rhizobiales > Tepidamorphaceae > Microbaculum. The sequence continues at coordinate 127,444 of JAEWYT010000023.1, read as the reverse complement.
GGCCGCCCCGATGACCTCGCTCGCCGACACCATCACGATCATTGCCGGGCTGCTGGTGGTGGTCAGTCTGCTGCAGCCGGTGGCGCGGCGCTTCGGCCTGCCCAACGCGGTGGTTCTCGCCGTCGTCGGCGTGATGATCGGCTTCACCGCGACGGCGCTCGTGCAGACCGGCAAGGCGAGCGGGCTGGACAGCATGGCCGAGATGATCCTCGGGGTGAAGATCACCTCGGCCGGCTTCATCCACATCTTCCTGCCGGTGCTGCTGTTCCAGGCGGCTCTTGAGGTCGACATCCGCCGGATGATCGACGACGCCGCGCCGATCTTCGCGCTCGCCGTCCTCGCCGTCATCGTCTCGACGGGCGTCATCGGCGTCTCGCTGTGGTGGGCCTCGGGGATCTCCGTCGTGGCCTGCCTGCTCGTCGGGGCGATCGTCGCGACGACCGATCCGGCCGCCGTGGTGGCGATCTTCCGCGACATCGGCGCGCCGAGCCGCCTCACCCGCCTCGTCGAGGGCGAGAGCCTCCTGAACGACGCGACCGCGATCGTGCTCTACACGGTGCTGCTCGCCATGCTGGTGACCGGCGCCGAGCCGAGCCTGGGCAGCGCGACGGAGATGTTCCTCGTCTCGCTGCTGGGCGGGGCGGCCTTCGGATTCGTCGGCGCGCGGCTCGCCACCGCGGCGATTCCCTACATGCGCGGCTCGCAGGCCGGCGTGCTCACCCTGTCGATCGGCGTCCCGTACCTGCTCTTCGTCGTCTCCGAGCGGTATCTCGAGGTCTCCGGCGTCGTCGCCGTCGTCGTGGCGGGGCTCGTCGTCGGGGTGGTCGCGCGCAACCGGCTCGCGCCGGCCTCCTGGGATTTCCTGGCGCGCGTGTGGGACCAGCTCGCCTTCCTCGCCGGCTCGCTCGTCTTCATCCTCGCCGCGATCGTGGTGCCGCACCTGCTCGTCGGGGTGAGCGCCGTCGACCTGTTCCTCGTCCTCGTCGTCACGGTTGCCGCCCTCGTCGCCCGGGCGATCGTGCTGTTCGGCGTGATGCCGGTGATGGCGCTGGGACGGCTCGGCGGGCAGATCAGCGTGCCGTACAAGTTCGTCATCCTGTGGGGAGGCCTGCGCGGCGCGGTGACGCTGGCGCTCGCCATGTCGATCACCGAGAACAATCTGATCGCGCCGGACCTGCAGCGCTTCGTCGCGATCATGGCGACGGGCTTCGTGCTGGTCAGCCTGCTCGTCGGCGGCACGACGCTCAGGCCGCTGATCCGGCTGATGCGGATCGACCGGCTGTCGCCGATCGACGAGGCGCTGCGCGCGCAGGTCCTGTCGCTGTCGCTGGATTCCGTTCGCGAGACGGTCGAGGAGACCGCGACGCGCTACGGCATCGACCCGGCCACGGCGCGCGACGCGCTCAAGCCCTTCCACCGCCACATCCACGACGTGGCCGGCCACGAGGCGGCGCTGGAGGCGATCCCCGACCGCGACCGCGTCACCATCGGCCTCGTCGCGCTCGCCAACCGGGAGCGCGAGCTGATCGCGGAGCACGGCGCCGGCGGGGCGATTTCCATGCCGATCATGGAACGGCTGCTCGCCAATACCGAACGCATGGCCGACGCGACCCGCAGCCACGGCCGGCTCGGCTACACGCGCACCGCCCAGGCGCGGCTCGCCTTCGGGCGGGGGTTCCATTTCGCCCACCTGCTGCACCGGAGGTTCGGGATCGAATCGCCGCTCGAGCGCTGCATCGCCGACCGGTTCGAGATGATGATGGTGACGCGCATCGTGCTCGAGGAACTCGGCCGCTTCGCAAAGGCCAAGCTGAAGCGCGTGCTCGGCGTGCGGGTCGCCGACCTCCTGGGCGAGATCCTGGCGCAGCGTCTGGAGGCGACCGCGTCGGCGCTCGACGCCCTGAGGCTGCAATACCCCGAATACGCGCAGACGATCGAGCAGCGGTTCCTCGCCCAGCTCGCGGTGCGGCTCGAATCGGCGGAATACGACGCGCTGCGCGAGGAGGCGCTGATCGGGCCCGAGCTCTACGGCGACCTCAAGCGCGAGTTGCAGGCGGTGCGCACGGCGATGGAGCGGCGGCCGCGGCTCGATCTCGGCCTCGACACCATGACGCTGGTCGACAGGTTCCCGATGTTCGCCGAGCTCGACGAGCCGGAGCGCGCCAGGATCCGGGCGCTGCTGCGGCCCAGGCTCGCGGTGCCCGGCGAGAAGCTGATCGTGAAGGGGGAGCGCGGCACGTCGGCCTACTTCATTTCCTCGGGTGCGGTCGAGGTCTCGATCCCGCAGGGGACGGTGCGGCTCGGGCGGGGCGACTTCTTCGGCGAGATGGCGCTGGTCATGCACCAGCGCCGCCAGGCGGACGTCGTCGCGCTCGGCTACTGCCAGCTCCTCGTCCTGGACGCCCACGCGCTCCACCGGCTCACCGCCGCCAACCAGGCGCTGCGCAGCCACATCGACGAGATCGCCCGCGAGCGCCAGCGCATGAACCTCGCCGGCGATGCGTGAGGAGCCTTCGCGAAGCCCCGGGTGGGCGACCGACCGGGGCGCCGTCAGGCGGACAGTTCCGGCTTCCTGCAGCCCCGCGGGGATGGACCCCGTGTCGGTCGGGGGGGCGATGGGCCGGATACGCGCCGCTGGCGGGTCGGGCGCCGCTGAACGCATCCGCCCCGGTCGGTCGGGCGACCCGGCGCAAGGGGACGGCCGGGGCGCGGGCAGGGCAGCGCCGCGAAGGCGCGGCAGGGCAGTGGGTGCCGGCCTTCGCGGACGTGCCGCGTGCGACGTCAGGCGCTGATGCTGAACAGCACCGACGTCGTCGAGGACGCGCCGTCCTCGCCGTAGCTGCTGCCGCCGAGCTGCTCCTGCAGCTGCTCGAGGAACTTGGCGAGCATCTCGGTGACGTCGGACTCCTCGCTGTCCTCGCTGTCCTCGATTGCGCCGGCCCCGCCGGGACCGCCGGGGCCTCCCGGACCGCCGGGGCCTCCCGGTCCCTTCGGGCCGCCTGCGAAGGCCTCCGAGAAGACGCTGGAAAGCTCGGCGGCCTGGTCTTCGGTCAGGGCGCCCGACTCGACCTGCTGCTGGATCAGGTCGTCGATCTTCGCCTGCATCTCCTCCGGGCTCGGCGGCTTGGAGCCGGCGGCCGGACGGGACGAAGACAGGGCCGAATCGATGGTGTCGAGCGCGGCGGTCAGGGCCGCTTCGTCGGTGGACGAGATCTCGCCGGCGGCGATCTGCGACGTCAGCTCGCTCTGCAGCATGTCGCGCGGAGAGAGCCGTTGTGCCTGCGTGGGCATGGCTGATATCGAAGTCATGATGTATCCTCGGGCCTTTTCGACGAGGTTCTATTTGCAGATGACAGAATTCGTTCGAGGAATTAATGTCATCTTAAATATTTGTATTCGTTGTTTTCCGTATGTTTCTACGTAACACCTCGGAAACACGCGGAAACAAAATCCCCGACCGGCGGCACCCGCGAATCCGGCATAATCACGCCATGACCGCTGCGGCGCATATACTCGTCGTCGAGGACGACAGGGAAATCCGGGACCTCGTCGCCCGCTGCCTGCGCGCCAACGAATGGCGGGTGTCGCTGGCCGGCGACGGCCGCGAGATGGACGCGGCGCTGGCGACCGGCCGGGTCGATCTCGTTGTCCTCGACGTGATGCTGCCGAAGGAGGACGGGCTCAGCCTGTGCCGGCGGCTGCGTGCCACGATGACGCTGCCGATCCTCATCGTCTCGGCGAAGGGCGACGACATCGACCGGGTCGTCGGGCTCGAGATCGGCGCGGACGACTACATGGCGAAGCCGTTCAATCCGCGCGAGCTGGTGGCGCGGGTGAAGGCGCTGCTCCGGCGCAGCGCGATGGCGACGACCACGCCGGCGGTCAAGGCGCGCCGGCTCGGCTTCGCGGGATGGACGATGGACACCCGCCTGCGCACCCTGACCAACCCGGACGGGGCGCGGACGACGCTGACGCCGGCGGAATTCGATCTCCTGCAGGTCCTGTGCGAGCGCGGCGGCCGCGTGCTGAACCGCGATCAGCTCCTCGACCTGACGCAGGGCCGCCTGGCCGGGCCCAACGACCGCAGCGTCGACATTCTCGTCAGCCGGCTGCGGCGCAAGCTCGAGCCGGACCCGGCCCGTCCGGTGCTGATCCGAACGGTGCGGTCGGGCGGCTACGAGTTCGTCGCCGACGTGACCGCCGAATGACGCTGCGCCACCGGCACCTCCATCCGCGCGGCATCGCCGGGCAGCTCGCGCTCCTGCTCGTCGCCTCGCTGCTGCTGTTCCACGCGCTCGCCTTCCTGTGGCTCGCCGGCGTCGACCGGGATGGTCCGCCCGGTCCGCCCGATGCGCTGCTGCAGCGCCAGGTCGCCGCCGCGTGGCTGCTCGACCGCACGGCGCCCGCCGCCCGGCCGACGGTGCTTGAGGATCTGGCCGCGAGCGATCCCGATCTCGCCCTCGCGCCCGCCGTCGCCGCGGATGCGGGGATCGACTGGTCGCCGGAGCGGCTGCCGATGCCGGTCCGGTCGGGGCTGGCGAAGGGGATCGCGATCGGCGTCCTGCCGCCCGCGACCGGCGGCGGCACGCCGGGAGGCCTCGCCTTCCGGCTCGCCGACGGGAGCGTGCTCGTCGGCCGGGCGGAGCCGGGCGGGCGGCCGTTCTTCTTCTTCGGTCCGGCGACCGTCACGCTCGTCTTCCTGGCCGTCAGCCTGGCGGTACTCGGCGTCTGGGCGGCGCGCAGCCTGACGGCGCCGCTGCGCCGGTTCTCGGGCGCGGTGGACCGGTTCGGCCGGGACGGGGTCGAGCCGGTCGCGCTGGAGGAGCAGGGGCCCGACGAGCTGCGGCGGGCGGCGGCGGCGTTCAACCGCATGCAGGAGCGCATCAACCGGCTGGTCGAGGACCGCACGCGCATGCTCGCCGCCGTCGGCCACGACCTGCGCACGCCGATCACGCGGCTGCGGCTGCGCAGCGAGTATGTCGAGGACGGGGAGCTGCGCGAGAGCCTGCTCGGCGACCTCGACCACATGGACGCGCTGCTGAAGGGCGCGATCGCCTATCTGAGCGAGGGGCGCAGCGGCGAGACGGCGACGCTGGTCGACCTGCCGAGCCTGCTGGCGACGATCGGCGATCGGTGGACCGACGCCGGCACGCCCGTCGCCGTGTCCGGTCCGCGCACCGTGCGCGTGTCGGGGCGGCCGACGGAGCTTTTGCGCCTGTTCGGCAACCTCGTCGACAACGCGATGACGCATGGCGGCGGGGCGGAGATCGTGCTCGCCGCCGACGGGGCCGCGGCGCGCGTCGACGTCGTCGACCACGGTCCCGGCATCGCCGGCGACCGCAAGGCCGAGATGCTGGCGCCGTTCACCCGCGGGGACGCCGCGCGCGGGGCGAGCGCCGAGACGGGCTTCGGCCTCGGCCTCGCCATCTGCACGGCGATCGCCAAGGGGCACGGCGGAACGCTGACGCTGCTCGACACGCCCGGCGGCGGCCTCACCGCCCGGGTGGAGCTGCCGCTCGCGGCCTGAGACGTTCCCGCGCCGGACGCCGCCTACCGGACCATGCCGTGGAAGAAGAAGACGCCGAGGCCGGTCGTGAAGACGATCTGGCCGGCGAGCGCGTGCATCAGCCAGGCGAACAGGAACGATCCCTTCTCGCGATAGGCCCAGGCGAAGACCGCGCCGCCGACGAGCGTCAGGACGACGGCCGGCCAGTTCCAGTAGAACAGATGGGCGAGGGAGAAGGCGCCCGCATTCGCCGCGATCGCCGCGTGCCGGCCGGGAAACAGCGCGCCGTAGCGGCCGAAGAACAGCGCGCGGAAGACGATCTCCTGCGGCAGCGCCGAAACGAAGGGATAGAAGATCAGGATGACGATCCACAGCCGCTCGTCGTGAAGCGGCAGCATGAACAGGGCGCCGGGCCTGAGCCACAGGACGAGGCCGAGGGCGACGGCGACCGTGAGGGCGACGAAGAGGGCGAGGGCGAACCAATCGGCGACGAACGGGCGGGCGAGGAGCGAGCGCCAGGAGAAACCGTCCGACCGCGACAGCAGGATCACCGCCACGACCAGCATCCCGGCGAGACCGGACCAGATCAGGCCCGGCGGCAGGCCGAGCGCCATGATCAGCGGCGTCGCCACGAAGATCAGCGCGAACTCGGTCCACAGCCGCGAGGCGGACGGTGCCACTGCCGATGCCGTATCGCTCATGCCCGATCCTGCGGCCGGTCGCGCCGGGGGGATGCCCGGGACGCGTCGTTCCTCGACGGGTCCGTTCTAGGGCGATCCCGGCCGCTTTGGAAGGCGGGCCGGCGCGCTCCGGCGAGGCCGTGGCGCTACGGACGGCCGTTCCGCCAGGGAAATTCGTTCACTTCTGCCGGCTACGATCTCCTTCGCGGCGCGATTGTCGCGCGACCGGATTTGGCGAAGGAGGGATCCGAACATGGTTGGGAACTGGAAGGTATGCGGCGCGTTCGCCGCGTTCGCGCTTCTCGGCGTCGTCGTCGCCGATTCGCAGGCGGCGGCCCAGGTGTCGACGCAGCTCAGCTGCAAGGGCTGCGTGAATGCGCGCCAGCTCGGCAAGAAGGCGGTGACGACCGCCAAGATCAAGAACGGCGCGGTGCAGGAAGGCAAGATCCGCAACGGCGCCGTCTCGGCGAAGAAGATCCAGAACGGGGCCGTCACGTCCGCCAAGATCGCAGCCGGCGCCGTCGAGCCGGGCAACCTCGCCGACGACGCCCAGCCGGCGGGGATCGCCTCGGCGAGCGGCGACCAGGACATCGCCCTGACCGGCGCACACACGGTCTACCGGACGGTGACGCTCAACGCGCCGGCCGACGGCAATGCCGTGGTCAACGCGAGCTGGGTGATCGCCGGGCTCAACATCACATCGCGCTGCTCCATCACCACGGGCACGAGTGTCGAGACCGACCACACGATCGAGCAGGACGAGGTCGCCGGCAACCTCGTCAACCTTTCGGGATCGGCCGTCCGCGCCTTCCCGGTCACGACCGGCGCCAACACGTTCAATCTCGTGTGCTACGCCGCCGTCGGCTCCCCCAATATCCGCGACAGCAGCCTCGTCGCGCTGTACGTGCCGGGCAGCTACTGAGCCGTTCGGGCAGAAACTGCGGGAAAACGGCAAAGCCGGGTCGAAAGGCCCGGCTTTTTCGTGTGCCGATGTGTCCGCGGAGATCCCGGCGGCCGAAATACGTGATCCAACCGGGAAAGGGTGGTGCCGCCAGGGTGACTCGAACACCCGACCTACGCATTACGAATTGTATTTCGTAACGATTTCAGATAGTTGGCGTTAGCTTGAATGGATTGGACAGGCTTTCACAAAGCCTTGGCCCGACTCGGCTTTCACGAGATGAGAGCTAGCACAGCGTTTCACCGCATTGCCACCCCTTTGACCCCGCGCCCCTACGTGAACCCTACCGATCCGGATTTGCCCTACTAATCGGGAATTCGCGGCTGCCGCCGGACCTCCCCCCATCAACGGGACTGAGCAATCGGGGCGGGGAGCGGACCGGGCCGTCTCGATTGTCTCGGGCTATGTGGCCTTCTTAGGAAGGTCGCTTGCTCGTTGCTTTTGGGACTTTAATTAGCGATGGCCACTAATTAACAAAACAGCGATTTATTTAAATAGCAAAATGCGCTATGAAAGGTTCCGAATCTTAGAATACGAGGGTCGGAGCGTGCCTGACAGCCGAAGCACCAAGGGTCGCCTTGGGCGATTTGTGGAAACATCGGTTGGCGGAGAGCGGGTCAAGGCGTTTGTTCCGCCACCTTTGCCGCCAGACCCGCCCGTTGATTCCTCCCGCATGCTTATGCGGCTCAGCGCAGCCGAGCGAGCGCTGGGGCGGCTGGATGGGGTTTCGGTGCTCCTGCCGAACAAGGAACTCTTCCTCTACATGTATGTCCGCAAGGAAGCGGTTCTTTCCTCGCAGATCGAAGGGACGCAATCGACGCTTTCGGACCTCCTTCGGTTTGAAACCGAGGCGGTCGCCGGCGAACCGCTCGACGACATTCGGGAAGTTTCCAACTACGTCGACGCGATGATGTACGGGTTGGAGCGCATGGCCGACCTGCCCATATCGCTTCGCCTGATCCGGGAAATGCACGGCAGGTTGCTCGACAGCGGGCGGGGTGCGGCGCAAAATCCCGGCGAATTCCGGACCTCGCAAAACTGGATTGGCGGTACACGTCCGGGCAACGCCATGTTCGTTCCGCCACCCCCCAACGAGGTCATGGAATGCCTCGGCGATTGGGAGCGCTTTGTGCACGCCGAGACCCCCGACATACCCCCCCTTATCAAAGCCGGATTGCTGCATGTTCAGTTTGAGACAATCCATCCCTTTCTGGACGGCAACGGCAGGCTCGGCCGTCTGCTGATCACGCTGTTCCTGTGCGCCGAAGGCGTATTGCGGCAGCCGCTGCTCTACCTCTCACTCTATTTCAAAACCCATCGCGCAACCTACTATCGCCTCTTGCAGGAAGTGCGGGAGCGCGGCGCTTGGGAAGCCTGGCTCGAATTCTTTCTCGACGGCATTGCCGAGACTGCGGATCAGGCATTCGAGACAGCAAACCGGATCGCTGCACTGCTTGGCCATGACCGGGAGCGCATAGTCGCGGACGCTGACCGCAAGGGCTCGGTGCTGCGAGTGCATGACCTCATGCGCACCCGTCCCTTTCTGACAGCCACCGCAGCCGTAGACCAAAGCGGCCTTACCATGCCGACCGTCAACGCGGCTTTGGCTCAGTTGCAGTCGCTCGGGCTTGTCGAGGAGGTCACCGGGCGCAAGAGGGGGCGGGTCTTCGCGTACCGGGCTTATCTGGACATATTGAGCGAGGGAGCGGGACTGTGACCTCTCGCAGCTTTGCCTGCTTTATCGTCGTGCGCCCGCACTTGGGGTGCTGAACACATCTTTTCGATCCAAGCCGAAGGTCAGCTCGTTACAAGCTGGCCGCCTACACTGAAACCCGCCGGTGAATTTGGCAGGTTCACGAACAAAAGCGGCGCATATTTCCTGCAATTTCCCGACAACGATGCCTCAATATGCCAAAGGCGCGGCCAGCATGGCACGGCGTAAATCTCTGATTTTTTGGTTTTTTTTGCAGATTTCTACGTCGGGTATTTCTGCAATTTGCAGCGTAATTTGTAAAACCTGTTGACTCTATCAGGATTACGTCCCACATTTTTGAAAATTTGTCCTATCATGGAGTGTGCAAATTATGTCGGAAAACATCCTGAAAATGGCGGGTGGGGAAGGTGGCAAATCGGGTCAATCCAAGCGCGATAAATTTGTCGAACTAGCTGAAAAGCGGACTATCAACGCCATCAAGGCCATTCGCGTCATTGGCAAGCTCGGGAACCGGAGCGCCTATGAGTATGATGATGAAGATGTCCGAAAGATTGTGAAGGCGCTTAACGATGAAATAGAAGCGCTGAAATCCCGGATGAAAAGCACGAAGCGGTCGGACGGGGTGGATTTCAAGCTCTAAGTGGAATTCAAACTCTAATTGTAGGGGGGGCAAAATGGTCCAGTATGGCAATCAAGGCTTATGTCAGGCGTTGCTCAGAGCGGACAGTGAAAACGAAGTCATCGAAATTCTTAAACAGCATGGCTATTGGGACAATTCTGAGCTCTGGCGTCACTACGGCGATGTCGAGAACAACTGGGGCCAGAGCGGCAATCAGCAGAGCCTCGCGGAAGCCGCGCTTGCGGAAAAAATCGTCAATTCAGTCGATGCGCGCTTGATAAACGAGTGCCGAATGCGCGGCATTGAGCCATCGAGCCCTGAGGCGCCCCAATCCATACGTGCCGCTATGGCGCAGTTCTTTGAGGATGGCACAGGAGAAAAGCTCGCTACTGGCGGATATATCGAAGATTGGAGCGCTCAGAAGACCCGGGAGATCGCGGAAGGCATCACGCTTACTGCCACTGGCCTCAGGCCGGAGCAGCTTAACATCACGATTTCTGACTGCGGTGAAGGACAAACGCCGGACCGGCTCCCCGACACCATCCTATCCTTGAGCAAGAGCAACAAGCAGTACATCGCCTTCGTGCAGGGGCAGTTCAATCAGGGTGGAACGGGAGCCTTGCGCTTCTGTGGAAAAAGTAACCTTCAGCTCGTGATCTCGAAGCGAAACCCCGCCTTCCTGGAAGAGGGAGCAAGCCCGCGCGATCACGAATGGTGCTTCACAATTGTCCGGCGCGAGTTCCCCACTGGCGAGCCTGGTAGCCGTAAGAATTCAGCCTACACCTATTTGGCCCCCAATGGCGTCGGCGTGGACCACGAATCCCGTCACGGTGGCGTCCTGTCATTTACCGCAAAAGCCTTTGCGATTTATCCCGATGACAATGATCCTTATGGCCGCGAAGCCACCTATGGCACGGCCATCAAGATGTACGAGTACAACTTCCTGGGTGACCGCTCGAATATCTTGCGCGGCAAAAGCCTTCTGAGCCGCCTCGATCTTTTGCTTCCGCAGGTCGCTCTTCCTATCCGCTTCTACGAATATCGGAAAAGCTCGGTTGGAAAATACTTGGATGTTGGCAGCCGCCGTACAACGCTTTCGGGCCTTCTCCGGCGAATCAATGAAAGCGAAAATGTCGAGAAGAATTTTCCTGTTCGCATCCCCTTCCAGCCAAACGGAGAGAAGCTGATTGCCAACGTGTTCGCCTTTGTCCCTAAAGGTTCCGAGAGGGATGGTGACGATGAGAATGCCGGATCGTCGTCCAAGAAGCTCGGCGGTGTACGGGGTTATCGCAAACGTGAAGGCATCGTTTTTCTGCGCAACGGTCAGACCCAGGGCAATCTTCCCAAAGACTTCTTCCGCCGCGAGGCGGTGAAGATGAAACCTCTCGCCGATGACCTGTTGGTATTTGTCGAGTGCGACGAGCTAAGCAATGTCACGCGCGAAGACCTATTCATGCCTAGCCGCGACCGCTTGGCCGACAATGAGTTCAAACAGGCGCTGGTGGATTCACTAGAAAAGGCGCTGCGAGACTGTCAGGAGCTCAAGGACCTACGCAACAAGCGCCAGCAGGAGCGGATGCATGAGCGACTTCAGGATGAAAAGCCGCTCACCGACGTCCTGCAATCACTCATCAAGAACTCACCGAACCTGACCGCTCTTTTGAAGCTTGGACAAAGAATTTCTGCACCATTCAGTACCCAGCCAACCGGTAGCGAGAAAGAGGAAGACTTCAATGGACAGGTCTACCCGACCTTCTTCAAGAACAAGGGCGTTGAGTACGGACAAACGCTGAAGCGGACCTGTCCGATCAATAACCGTATGCGGCTAACCTTCGAGACTGATGCCCGCAATGACTATTTCACGCGTGCGGCCGAGCGCGGAAATTTCGATCTCACATGGATGGGAAAAGACGGGCTTGAGTACAAATCGAGTCCGAACGGCCCTACGCTCAAGAACGGAATCGCCACCGTGATGGTCGATCTGCCGCACACAGCAAGCGTTGACGATGAGATCGGATTTATCGCGCGGACTCACGACGCCCATCGCCTCTTTGAGAATCGCATCAAAGTCATAGTCAAACCCAAGGCCGAGAAGCACAGTGGCGGCGGCGGCGGGCGCAAGCCTCCCAAAGAAAAGGAAGGTGCGGATCGGGAACGTCCCAGCGAGTTAGAGTCGCCCAATATCAAGCGCGTGTATCGCGATCAGTGGGAGGCCGAAGGCTTCGATGAATTCACAGCCATGAAGATAGAGTCGCTTGGCTATACCGATGACGAGAATTCGGAGCTTTATGAGTTCAAAGTCAATATGGAAAACACGCCACTGGAAAGCGAAGCCAAGTTGAAGCGCCTCTCTGCGGACGCCACCAGCCTCCTGCGCGAGCAATTCCTCTATGCCAATGTTCTTGTCGGTCTTTCTCTTCTTCTCGAAGACAAGCGGGCCATTAAGACAGAAAAGCTGGATGACGATACGCCTGTTGAGACCATCGAGGAGCGGGTGGAGCGCACCTGCCGTGCACTCGCACCCTTCATTCCAGCACTGATTTCGTTAGGGTCGAGTGACCTTGAAACAGATGATGCGGTGGAGGGGTTGGAGGAAACAGGCTAGAAATGGGCTTTCCGGTGCATCAGGACAACCTCTTTTGCACCGGGCGATTTGGACCGCTGCTGGGCATGCCACTTCCGGTTCGGGACGTCTCGCCACAGGCGACCATCACCTTCATCTATGCCCCAGCTAACGTCTTCCTGCAGCCCGCATGCTCGCATTACGTCCAGATATCGGGGTAGCTGCCATTCCGCTTCGGAGAAGGCGACCATTTGGACAATCGTCGTCTCGGGACCTGCCATTCGAGCGATCGAACGAAACGAAGCTTCGAGGTTTTCAAAGTATGTGTTCAGGCCGGGATTCTTGCGGTCGCCCATTGTGTAGTATGATAGTCCAGCCCCATCGAGTTTTCCGGCAATCCAGAATGGTGCCGGGGCCTCCTTGCGACCATCCACTTGCCAACGGTGATAGAGGACATGAATGCCTGGATAGGGCGGCGACGTCAGTATCAGCTTTGGTGGGCAGACATCTTTGACCAAGCTCTCTGTCTCAGCTCCGGCCGTGGTGCGGTTAATACAGTAAGCTTGGGGTAGCTTAGGCAGGTCAAGCTTGCCAATCTCGTTCCGGAGCGAGAGCGCCCCGTCCAGCATTGCATCTGCCTGCTTTGTTAGTTCTGATCGAAATTGTGATACGGATGGTATGGTCCTGCGAGAGTCGAGAGCCCATTGCGCGGTTTTGAGCACGACGCAGCGCGCCAGGGTATGTGCACGCATGCAGGGAATTCGCTCGACAGAAGCAACGCACTGCTCAATTGCTTTACGCAGGCGCCAGAACTCTCGGCCTTCAAGATTGCGATAGTATCCTGCCTCGGCATATGAAGCCGAGCGCGAGCCAGGGGCATGCATATTAACAGTGAGCGGCAATTGCTGACGCCAATGCTCTAGTGCATCCACATCGGCATCGCTGAGCAGCAGGATCTTTGCTTCAGTAACGAACGCCGCAAGCGAACTAATATCAATCCCGAGGGCGTTGCGCCCCAGCGCCAGTGCCTCGACAAGCGTTGTCCCACCACCGACAAACGGATCGACGACCCAGTCGTCTTGGTCGGTATATTCCTCGATAACGGAGCGGACAAAGATCGGCGAGAACCGAGCGGGATAGCGATAGAAATTATGGGTCAGTCCCGTAACTCGCGATCCATCTTGGGCGCCACGAATTATTTTCGCGGCATCACGGCGCTCGGGTTCTTGGGCACGGCTCGAAAGGGTCATTATTTCACTGTTTTTTTGCCAACGCTATGCCATCACTTGCTAAGTATATGAATCATAAAGAAGAATCTATGCAAGCGGTTTCCGTAAGCCGTTGACTTTGCCTGGTTATTGCGCGCGGAAGTTTTTCGGGCGCGGACTACTGTCGAAATTGATTCGCAGCTATCGGGCGTAAGGAGGGATGGGTGCAGTTTGGCTAAGAGTAGGTTAACGGTCGGTTTACGCCTTGCATCCTGACACTACCGATTCCGATGTTCGCCCCATCGCGCGTGCGCGCGTTGGAGGGTGCTTCCCTGTGTTGGACACCATTGGCGAATATTAGATAAGTATCTGATATCACTTGTATTTTCACGATGAATATACTACCTGGAGTTGAGGCCAGATGGAGGTCTCAATGCCAAGCTTACGTCTTACCCGCCGCGTCATAGACGATCTTCCCTTTTCGGATAGCGGCGCGACCCTCTACCGCGATACGCTTCTTACCGGCTTCGGCCTCCGCGTCGGACGCCGCTCCAAGGTCTATTTCGCCGAAGGCGAGGTGAACCGCCAGACCCGGCGCGTCAGCATCGGCCGGGCGGACCTTTTCCCCCCCGAGGTGGCGCGCAAGAAGGCGCTGACCCTGCTGGGCGAGATGGCGGAAGGCCGCAACCCCAATGAAGAGAAGCGCAAGGACAACGCCGAACGGGTGACGCTGGCCAAAGCCTTCGAGCGCTTCTTCGAGGCCCGCGACAAGCTCTCGCCCTATACGGTGCGGAATTATTCCCGCACCGCCGATCTCTATCTCAAGGCGTGGCGCAAGAAGCCGATGAACCAGATCACCCGGCAGATGGTGCTCAACAAGCACCGCGACATCGCCAAGGCGCATGGCGAGGTGACGGCCAACAACGTGATGCGGCATCTGCGCTCGGTCTACAATTTCATCGCCGCGACCCATGACGACTTCCCGCCCAACCCGGTGCTGATCCTGGGCCAGGCGCGGGCATGGTATCGCGAGCGTCACCGCCAGACCGTGGTGACGGCGCAGGATCTGCCGATGTGGTGGAAGGCGGTGATGGCGGAGCCGGACTATTCCCGCGACTTCCTGCTCATGGCGCTGTTCACCGGCATGCGCCGGGGCGAGCTGATGAAGCTGCGCTGGGAGAATGTGGATCTCGACGCGCGCACCCTGCACCTGCCCACGACCAAGAACGGCGATCCTTTGAACCTGCCGCTCTCGACCTTCCTCGCCGGGCTTCTGGTGGAGCGCCGGAAGCAGACCGGCAATTCGCCCTGGGTCTTCCCCGGACCGGGCAAGGACGGCCATCTCGTCGAGACCAAGAAATTCCTGCTCCGCGTCAGCGCCGGTTCCGGCGTCAGTTTCACCCTGCACGATCTGCGGCGCACCTTTATCACCATCGCCGAGAGCCTCGACGTTCCCTACTATGCGCTCAAGCGGCTCTTGAACCATCGCGCGCATGGCGATGTCACGGGCGGCTATATCGTGGTCAATGCCGAGCGCTTGCGCGGGCCGGTGGAGCAGGTAGCGCAACGGATCCTGGAACTGGTGGAGAAGACCGATGACTAGGACCATCCCCGTCGCCGAGGACATCTCCGCCGAAGCCGCGACCGCCGTAGTCGACGCGCTGCTGCTTGCCATCATCCGCGCCCATCCGCGCGCGGGCAGGGGCTGGGAGGAATATAAGCGCCTCAACGAAGCCAAGAAGGCGCTGTTCGGCATCGACAGCCGCCGGGGGCGCAAGCCCGACGACGACCTGCCCGAACTGATCCACATGGCCGAGGCCTTTATCGCCGAGCGCGGCAGGCCGGAGATTGGCGACGGCTATGAGCCGCAATGGCCCGATGGCGAGGGCGAGTTCTGCCGCCCGGCGCAGACGCTGGCGCGCGCCGCCATCCGCGCCCGGCAGGAGGCCGAGCCCGGCTACGTCCCGCACAGCGAGGAAAAGATCCGCAATCTTCAGCAGAAGTTCAGCCGTAATATCGGCGAATGGCTCAAGATGGCCGATGGCCAGGACGGTTTGGCGGAATCGGTGTTCCGCGCCAAGGTCCGCGAGCTTGCCGAACTGCTGGGCGCGCTGGGCATCGCGGTGCAATTCCCCGCCGAACCGCTCAGGGACGTTAATTCGGCGAATTAAACACGTCGCGCCCGCGCGGCCCGTGTGAATATTGGGTGGCTCCTGAAAGACAAGGAGCCGCCCCATGTCCAAATCCCCCAGCCGTCTGCTGACGACGAAGCAGCTCCCCGAGATCACCGGGCTTTCCAAGAGCTTTTTCGAAAAGGGCCGTATCTACGGTTACGGTCCGCAATTCATCCGCATCAAATCCGGCCGCCGCGCCGGCAAGATCCTCTACCGGCCGGAAGATGTCGAGCGCTGGCTGAGCGAGCGCGAATGCGACCCAGAGGCGATGCGCGATGCCTGACGAATTGCGCGCCGACACCGAACGCGCCATCGCCTTTCTCTCCTGGCTGAACGCGGGAGCGGGGCTCTATCTTGAACATATGCGCAGCGAAGGCGCGGCGATGCCGACCGCCAAGGTCTATCCCGCCCACGACACCGCATCCGCCAAGCGCTTCGTCGGCGCCAATAATGGCGAGGGGCTACGCCGCAATATCTATTTCCTGCCCAATGGCGAGTTTCTCGCCGGCAAGCGCGCCAAGGCCAATCTCTCCGCCGCGCGGTTCTTGCATGTCGATCTGGACTGCAAGGATTATCCGGGCCCCGAGGCGGAGCAGGCGGACCGCATCATCGGATTGCTGCTCGACGCGCACCAGCGCCCCAAGGGCATCCCGGCTCCGTCCGCGGTCTGGTTCACCGGGGGCGGCTATCAGGCGGTCTGGCGCATGGCCGAACCGCTCACCATAGAAGAAGCCGAGGATTTGAACCGGGCGCTGCTTTCCGCCTTGCAGGGCGGACCGGGCACGCACGATCCAAGCCGCTTGCTTCGCCTGCCCTGGACGGTGAATTGGCTCAACGACAAGAAGCGGGAAGCCGGGCGGACGCCGGCCCGCGCCTTTGTCCTGGAGCCGGTCAATCTCGGCGCCCCGCCGGTCTCCTATTCCCCAGAGGACTTCAAACTGCGCAAGGCGAAGCCGGCGACACCCGCGCTCCCGTCGCGGGTAGGTGCACAACCCGCCCCGGCGGAGCTGGAACCGCTGCCCTTGCCGGAAGATCTCGCTGAACTGTTGCCCTCCGATCCCGACTGGGCCAGGGCCATCGCGCGCGGCGAGAATCCGCCGGACAAGAATTATGTCTCACGCTCGGAACTGGTGCTGGCCGGCATCATCTGGATGCTGGGCAATGACGTTGCACCGGGTCATGTTCTCTCGATCATCACCGATCCCGGCCTTGGCATCAGCACCCATGTGCGCGACCAGCCCGATCCTCTGCGCTATGCCCGGCGGCAGGTCCAGCGGGCCATGGAGATGATCGCCATCCGCCGCATGGATTGGCCGCGACTGACCGAGAAGGGCGCGCCGGTTGAGAGCCACCCCGACAATGTGCGCTACGCGCTGGCGCGGCTCGGCGTCGATGCCCGGCGCAACCGCTTTATCAATATGGACGAGGTGACGGGGCTCGACCTCGACGACCGCGACATCAACGACATCGCGGAGATCCTGAGCAGCCTCTTCCACCGCGATCTGGAGTTCAAGGCGTCCCGCGCGGCGGTCAAGCGCGAGCTCATGGCCATCGCCCATGAGCAATCCTATCACCCGGTGCTCGATTATCTCGACGGCCTTCAGTGGGACGGCACCCCGCGCATCGATAGCTGGCTGAGGGATTATTGCGGCGCCGAGGACAGCGAGCTTAACCGCGAGTTCGGCGCCAAGTTCCTGATCGCCGGCGTGCGCCGCATCCGCCGACCCGGCATCAAGTTCGACACCATGCTGGTCATGGAGGGCAGCCAGGGCATCGCCAAGTCCGGGGTCGCCGAGACGCTCGCCATCCGCGATGAATGGTTCTGCGGCAGCCTGAGTCTCAGAAACGACGACAAGACCAAGGCGGAGCTGCTGGCCCGCGCCTGGATCGTCGAGTGCCAGGAAATGGACGGCATGAACAAGACCACCAGCCAGGAACTGAAACGCTTCCTGAGCACGCGCATCGACGTCTACCGCCGTGCTTATGGCCACGACGCCCGCTCCTACCCGCGACACTGCATCATCATCGGCACCACTAACGAGGATGCCTATTTGCGCGACCCCACCGGCAATCGCCGCTTCTGGCCGGTGCGCTGCGGCACCATCGACCTGGAGCGCCTGAAAACCGATATCCACCAGCTCTGGGCCGAGGCCGTCGCCCGCGAGCAGGCGGGAGAAGCGATCACGCTCTCGCCGGAGCTTCGCGAGGCCGCCGGCGAGTTGCAACAGGTGCGCGTGGTCGAGGATCCTTATGCGGTCGTTCTCGAGGGCGAGTTCGCCGAGCGCACCGGGCGCGTCTCGATGGACAGCGTCAAGCTGCTGCTCGGCTATGAGGGCGGCAGGATGACCCCGGCGGAAGCCCAGCGCATCCGCGTCGTCATGGAGCGTCTCGGCTGGCAATACGGCACCCATCGCCTGCACGGTCTCGGCAAGACCGATAAGATCGGCCGCCGGGGCTTCGCCCGTGGCACCCAGGAAGAGCGCGAAGCCGAGTGGATCGCCGAGCGCAAGCCGGGCGGACCGGTCGTCTTGGTCCCCATCGCTCGCGCCGATGGCGACAACGCGTCGCCGTTTTGAAGCGGGCGGAGCGGAAGGCAGCAGCGTAACCGCGTAACCGCAACCTGCCCCCACAAACATGTTAGCCGGGCCAGCGCGGCGGGGGAGTACA
This sequence comes from Pseudomonadota bacterium, assembly GCA_023458595.1. Taxonomy (GTDB): domain Bacteria; phylum Pseudomonadota; class Alphaproteobacteria; order Rhizobiales; family Tepidamorphaceae; genus Microbaculum. The sequence continues at coordinate 109,352 of JAEWYT010000023.1, read as the reverse complement.
CCACTCCCCACCCCAACCGATTTCTTTTGGGCCGTAAGTTACGGTTACAGGTTACAGCGCCCCTTGTGGCGGCGCGCTTGTTTGGGTGCCGGAGCGAGCAAACGGCCCGAGCCACTGGGCCGCGCTCGGAAGCCCGGAGGCTGCGCTGGCATTGGGTGGCGGGTGCGCGCCTGCCGCCCACGCCGCGCCTCTGAGCGACGCTCTGAGGCCATCTGGCGGCCTTCGCTGCCCGCCACGCCCAAGCTACCCTACAAACGCTTTCAGCATCCTGGCGGCTCGGCCAAGCTGGTCGTCGTTCATGCGGGACAGGGTGCCGTGAATCTCGGTGAGCAGCCGCGCCCGCTCGCCCGTGCCGGGTGCGGTATTGGCGCCGAAAAGCGCAGGCGCAGGGACATCGAGGGCCGCTGCGATCTTCTCTGCGGTTTCAAAAAGGGGCGCCGCCTTCCCCCGCTCGATCTTGCCGATGGTTTCGCGCGAGACGCCAACCTGCCCGGCCAATTGCTCAAGGGTCCATCCCTTGGCGCGCCGGTGATGGCGCACATTCGCACCGAAGAGAAGTTGAAGGTCCATGTGCACACCCCCACTCCACACAAAGGGGCAGCTGAGTGCGCAAATCGAGAAATGCGAACTTTGCATTCTCAGAAATGAGAACTATAACATCACATATTGGGCAAAATAGAGGTTGAAGCTCTGTTATCCGCCATGCTTAGCCAGGTTCTCGAAATCCCGCGCTGGCTCTTGATCGCCTTCTTTGGCGGTCAGGCGCTTCTGTTTGTCGGCCTGGTCCTTTGGATGGTCTGGAGGGACGCCATCGCCCCGAGGCTGATCCCCAATGCGGAGATCGACCGCGCCGCCGACGACATCATCGCCAAATACCCCGACCCGGAGTTGGAGGCCTTCGCCCGGCACCAGCGCGCATGGTATCGCAGCGAGGGCGCGGAGCAGACCTACTGGCGCCGGGTGCGGAAGGCGATTAGGCGGCGGCTGGAGCAATCACCGATCTTGTGACCCGGTTATGGCCCAAGGCGTAGAAACGTGTTGGTCTTGCGCTCTACGATGCCATATGCATCCGGTTGAAACGCTACCGCGAAATCAGGTTCTTCTGGCCAAGATATTTCGCCATTCGTAACTTGGGTAACAATCTCTTCGGGGCTCTGCTCATAGCGCTGTGCGAAGGCTTCGATATCGATCATCACTTCATCGGCTTGCCGGACCGCGTCTATCCCGACCCCGGAGCAGGTCGTGCCCCCCGCAGGCATGTAGACTTTGCCATTGATTTCAAGTGGAGTATTTATCTGCGCGTTGCGAAACTTCTGGCGCTCGTGATCGCTGATGGGTCGCGATAGACCCCGCACTCCCCGCATTTCGTGAACGAGACCTTCATTGGGCCAATTGTCCACGATCACGCGGATCACATGCTCCCGAGCCCAATCTTGGTGGGTCATGACATCGATAAGAAAGGCTCGGTCGGGCCGGAATACGGCAAAGATGATCGACCCACCGCGCTTTACGAAACCGTCTGATTCGATGTCCTGGGAAAAGTGAAGATGGTGTATTCCCCACGCGCTCAGCATCAAGTCCAGATCCTGACGCCGATGAAGCGTCATACCGTTCGCATTCACGTATCCATGCTTCACCAAGCGGCTTAGGTACTTGGTCAGATCCGTCCCCGATTGGATGTCCGCGATCAGCGCTTGTATGTCAGCATGTCTCTGTTGCAGTGCAGAGTTTGCCATAAACTCTTTTGACTGCAGCACCTCCCGGGGTGCTGGCGGTAGCAACCGCCTTGTCCAGTTAAACCAGCGAATGAGCAACTCAGAGGGCGTCATCGCTGAAAGCTGGCGCAGGACATCCCTGTCCTGACGATCATACGGAAGATTATCCAGCACAATCTGCCGTAGGCTTGCCATAAGGAGGTCATTGAGCGCACTCATTGCGGCACCATTCAAGCTATGTACACGGACGTTTTCGATGACAGATTTTGAGGTCAGCAACTCCAAGGCAAAAAACTGTGCCGGGGCAGCAGAGCGATTTTTCCGGCTCTATAAATCCCACACTGTGGCGACTAACACAGACACACTCTTTGTCTTACTCAATGCAATCCACAGCTTAAATGATCGGCTCAAAAAATCGGTTGATATAAACTTTTTTGACGTAGATGAGTTTGTCGCTTTGAAAGCGCTTCGTAACCTGTTCCATCATGAACAGGAGTTGATCAGTGAGGTGAGGGCGATCCCGGTCATTGAAGATATGCCTATCTATAGCGACCTCCTCATTATGTGCCTCACGCCCAGCAGTTTGGTTTTGCAGGCGATAGAGATGGAGGAAAAATGGCGCCCGGAAAATCGACCCCGAATAGAAGGCGCTTTAAAGTGGTACGGTAGCGTAGTCGATATTAATCCGGCCATATTCAATTTTGCCGTACATGCATACGAAAAGCTCAGAAAAGCAGGTGTGTCGATGGAAGACGATGCCATCGCCACATTCGAAGCCAGCTACCAATATGAAGAAGACAATGGCTTCTCACATTTCGTTAGCGGTGATATCTACTGCCGAGCAGGCGATGTCACTAAGGTCTTGCGGAGTATCTATCTGGATGCAATCCAAGATCGGTAGGCGAGGAAGTTGTTTATAGAATCAAGGGGGTGTCTGGTGCCGGTTGCGTGACTCGAACACGCGACCCCATCATTACGAATGATGTGCTCTACCAACTGAGCTAAACCGGCCCACCAGTCAGCGGGCCACCCTACCATGGCCCTATCAATTCCCTCTCGCCGTCTCTAGACCGCTGGCTTTGAACATCATTCTCGGGCGGACCCGCTAATTACGAATGCGCCGCTCTACCAGCTGAGCTATGGCGGCCCCGTGCGGCGCATGAATAAGCGCGCCGGCGCGATATTTCAAGCGTCACGAGGTCAGAACAGCCCGAAACGCTTCTTCGGCGCTTCCTCGTCCTCGTCGGGCGGCAGCGGGCCGGGATCGTCGGGGGCGCGGTCCATCTCGAACAGGCGCTCGGCGACCGATTCGGAGGCGGAACGGTCGCCGGACGCCGTGGCCGCCGTCGTCTCCGGGGCGTGTTCCTCGGAGGGCCGGGCGGGGGACGGCGCAGGCCTGTCCTCGGCCTTCTTCTCCGGCTCCCGGGGGGCGGCGGGCGTTTCGGCGAGGTCCGCGCCGGCGGCCGCCGTTTCCGGCTGCGGCACGGCGGCTTCGGGTTCCGTCGGCTCTTCCGCCACGGGCGTGACGTCGACCGGCTCGATCGGCCCGTTCTCCTCGGGCGCCTGCTCCTCGATCGGGGCGGGCTGCACCTCGATCATCGGGGCGGTTCCGGCGACGGGTTCGCCTGCAGGTTCGGCGGCGGGCTCGGGTTCGGGCTCCCCGACGGGTGCGGACAGGGCCTCGACGGGCACCTTCCACTCGAAGGCGTCGAGGCGGCCGGACACCGGCGAGACCGGCGCCCAGGTCTCCGAAACGTAGCCGTCGGCGGTCCAGGCGGGATCGCGCGGGGCGCGGACGGCGCGGGCGAGCCATTCGCGCACCTTGCCGGCGTCGCCCGTCTCGCCCTCGGCGATGTCGGCCATCAGCAGGCAGACGCGCTGGGTCGGCCTGGAGGCGGCGAGCGGCTCGATCGCCGCGCGCGCCTCGGCCCAGTCGCGCGCATCGATCGCGGCGGTGGCGACGCCGATGCGGCCCTCGACGTTGTTCGGCATCTTGTCGAGGAGTTGCCTGGCGCGCTTCAGCCGGTCACGGGCGGAATCGCCGGGCCGGGCGTGGGCGTAGATCTCGGCGAGATCGGGATGCGGCGACAGCCGCCAGGTCTTCTCCACGATCCGGGTCGCCTGGCGGGTGTTGCCGGCCGCCGAGGACTGGCGGGCGGCGACGACGGCGGCGGGCACCAGCTCGGGGGCGAGCTTGTGGGCCTCGAGCGCCAGCGCGAGCGCGCGCTCCGGTTCCTTGTCCTCGCGTTCCAGCGCCTGCGCGGTGAGCAGCACGGCGCGCAGGCGCTTGGCCGCCTGCTTGTCGATCAGCCGGTGCTCGGCGTTGCGCTCGACCGTGCCGAGCGCGGCCTGCCAGTCGCCCTCGCGGGTCTGGGTCTCGAGCAGGGCGCCGGCGGCCCAGGCGAGGCCCGGGGCGCGGGCGGCGGCGCGCTCGACGCAGGCGCGCGCGGTCGCCTCGTCGCCGGAGCGCTGCGCCTCGATATAGAGGCCGCGCAGGCCGAGGAGCTCGGTGTCGGGCCGCTCGGCCATCGATTCGAAGGCGGCGGCGGCGCCCTTGCGGTCGCCGGAAAGCTGGGCGGCCTGGGCGTCGAGCAGCAAGGTCAGCGGCTCGTCGCTAAGGAGCTTGTGGGCCTCCCGCGCCGCGTGGCGGGCGAGACGGGCGTCGCCGGCGCCGGCGGCGACCATGCCGCGCGACAGCGCCTTGTAGCCGCGGGTCTGCCTGCGTTCCCTGAAGAAGCCGCCGATCGCGGACGGGCCGTGCAGGATCCAGCGAACCAGCGTCCATGCGACCATCAGGACGACGACGATCGCGACGATGCCGACGGCGGCGACCATGACGCTCGTCTCGACGTGCCAGCCCTGCCAGTCGAGCACGAGGTCGCCGGGGCGGTCGGCGAGCCATGCGGCCCAGAACGCGATCGCGCCGACGAGGAGGATATAGAGAGCTACCCGGATCATCGCGCCCCTGCCTCGGTCATCCGATCAGTCGTTCGCCGTCGCGCCGGAGAGCGACGCGGTCAGCGCCGCGGAAAGACCGGCCAGCGCGCCGTCGACGGCGACGCGGGCCTTCAGTTTGTCCGCCCAGCTCTGCGACGCGACCTTGGCCGCATCGTCGAGGCTCTCCCATTCGCTCTCCGCAGCCTTCAGGTCGCCCGCCTTCAGCGCCGCCTCGATGCGGGCGACGATCGCGCCGCGGCCGGTGCCCTCGACGCGTCCGGTCGGCCGCACGCGCACCAGCGAACGGGCGCTTTCCACCAGCGAACCGACGATGCCGGTCTCGCCCGGCGTGCCGGCGGTCAGGACCGCATTGGCGGCCGCGGGGAATTCCGCCTGCAGCGCGGCGAGATCGGCGACGCCGGTCGCCGCATGGGCGTCGAGCACCGCAAGGTCGGTCTTGTCGTCGACCAGCGGGCGCAGCACGTCGAGCTCGGCCGCATAGGGCCTGCCGCTGCCGGCGGCCCGCTCGAGCGCGCCGACGGCGAGCGCGCCGGCCGTGGTGCGGGCCATACGCCTCGCCTCGCCGCCGCCGCTTTCCTCGACGGTCTTCTCGATTTCGGCGAGCTTCGCGTCGACGTCGCCGGTGATGCCGTCGACCGTGCCGCCCAGCCTGTCGAGCTCGGTGCGCATCGCGGCGAGCGTCGCGTCGATCTCCTTCATCCGGTCGGCGTTCGCCGCGGAGGCGTCCTTGCTCAAGGCCGCAACCGTCTCGGTTGTCTGCTTCATCTGCGCGTCGAGGGCGGCCAGGCGCTGCGACAGCGCCGTCGCGGCCGCGTCGTCGATCGGCTGGCCGTCGGCGGCGACGACCGCCGGGCGGGCCTCCACCGCGCCGAGGCGCTTCTCGATGCCGGCGAGACGGCTTTCCGCCTCCGCGCCGAGCGCGGCCGCGCCGGTGCCGGCTTCGGCGAGCTTGTCCTCGACATAGGTCAGGCGCTCGTCGAGATCCTTGGCGGCCGGCGCTTCGGCGACGGTCTGCGACATAGACTCGAGCTTCGCCTCGGCATCGGCCATTCGCTTGACCAGCGAATTGCCCGGTTCGGCGCCGAGCTCCTTGACGGAACGCTCTAGGCTGTTGACCCTGCCGGTGATCGCCTTGGAATTGTCGCGCTTGGCGGCGCGGGCAACCGCCGTCTCGACGTCGGCGATGCGACGGTCCATGTCCTGGATCATGGTCGTCAGCTCGGCGTTGGTGGCGCCGCCGCGCGGCAGGATGCGGGCGTAGTCGAGCGCCAGATAGGTGCCGAGCGCAAGTACCGCGCCGACGATGCCGGCGGCGATGACGCTGGCGCGGCGGGCGGTGGGGAGGTGAACGGGCTCGGCGCGGGCGGGCGCGGTTTCCTCCGCGGTCTCGCCTTCGGTCTCTCCTGCGGTCGTCTCCCCTGCGGCCGCCTCCTCTGGCTCGAGGTCGGAGGCGGCATCCTCGCCGCTCCGCCCGTCTTCGGACTCCGGGGACGTCTCTTCAACGGATGTTTCTGTTTCGGGCGTTTCCGTTTCGGGCGTATCGGCGTCCGCTTCGCCGGCCGCCTCGACGGGCGGGGTCCCGGGCGTCGTTTCGGCGGCTTCGGAGGCGGTCCCGGCGATCTCCCGGGCCTCGCCCTCGATCACCGTCGGCCGAATGGCGTTGCGGCGGCGTCCCTGGCGGTCGCCCGTCAGGTCCTGCCCGGTCTTCTTGTCGTCGTCGTCGCCGTTGCTCATTGTCCGGTCCCGTCCTCGCGCGCCGCCTCGGGCGTCCGGTCACCTCCGGGTTATACACGCTTTGGCCGCGCTGTCGCGAGGCGAAGCGTCTCACATATCGGAGCCACCCTTTACGAAACGCTCAAGCGCCTCGAACAGCGCCGATTCGTCGGGCCGATCGGCGGTGAAAATATGGCCGAAGCCCAATTCGCGCACTTTGGCTGCAGCTTTCGGCGATATCGCGATCGCCGCCGTTTCCTTCAGGCATCCGTCGATGCCGGCCCGTCGCGCCAGGGCGCCGAAGGTCTCGGCGCTTCTCGGGGAGTAGAACAGCACGGCGGCGACGGCGTTCCGCCGGAGCGCGTCGACGGTCTCGGCGGCAAGCGCGTCGGCGGCGACCGTCTCGTACACGATCCGCCGCTCGGCCGCATATCCGGCCGACTCGAGCGCGCCGGCGAGATCGCCCGCCACCTCGCGGCCGCTCAGATGCACGAGCAGGCCGTCTCCCGGGCGGATATCCCGGCGCAGCAGAGCGGTGAGGTCGTCGACGTCGCCCGCCGCCGACCGGACGTCCGTGAAGCCGGCCTGCCGCGCGGTCTCGGCCGTCCGGTCGCCGACCGCGTAGACGGGAACGTCGAGCAGGTCCTGCAGCTCCGGCCGCCCGGCGATCGCGCGGATCGCGTTGCGGCTGGTGACGGCGAGAGCCCGGCAACGCCGCGGCAGGACGGCATCGGTGAGCGCCCTTATCGCGATGACCGGCGCGGCGATCGCCTCGATGCCGCGCGCGGCGAGCCGCGCGATCGTCTCCTCGCTGTCCCCGGCCGGCCGCGTGACCAGGACGGTCACGACACCGCCCTGAGCGCGGCCAGGAAGTCGGCCCCGGCGCGCGCCACGATCTCCTCGCCGGCGGCGCGGCCGATCTCGACGGCGTCCTTCGGCGCGCCCTCACCGGCGGCCTCGAACTCCCGGGCGCCGTCGGGGCTGAGAACCAGGCCGCGGAAGCGCAATCTGCCGTTCTCGATCCGCGCGTGTCCGGCGATCGGCGTGCGGCAGGAGCCGTCGAGGACGGTCAGGAAGGCGCGCTCGCAGGCGAGCGCCGCCGCCGTCGGGGCATGGTCGATGGCGGCGACGAGGGCGTTGACGCGGTCGTCGCCGGCGCGCGTCTCCACCGCGATGGCGCCCTGGCCGAGCGCCGGCGGAAAATCCTCGATCGGGAGGATCGCGGTCGCCTCGTCCGCCGCGCCGAGGCGCTTCAGGCCGGCGAGCGCGAGCAGCGTCGCATGCACCTGGCCGGCTTCCAGCTTGCGCACCCGGGTCTGCACGTTGCCGCGCAGGGTGACGACCTTCAGGTCCGGCCGGATGCGCCGCACCAGCGCCTGGCGGCGCAGCGACGCCGTACCGACGATCGCCCAATCGGGGAGCTCCCGGAAGGAGCGGGCGATGCGGCTCAGGAACGCGTCGCGCACGTCCTCGCGCTCGAGGAAGGCGGCCAGCACCAGCCCGTCGGGCAGCACCGTCGGCATGTCCTTGGCCGAATGCACCGCCACGTCGGCGCGGCCGTCGAGGAGCGCGTCCTCGATCTCCTTGGTGAACAGTCCCTTGCCGCCGGCTTCCGACAGCGCGCGATCCTGGATCCGGTCGCCGGTCGTATGGAACACGGCGACCTCGGTCATGTGCTCGGGCAGGCCGTGGGCCGCGCGCAGCCGGGCGGCGACCTCGTTCGCCTGGGCGAGCGCGAGCGGGCTGCCGCGCGTGGCGATGCGGATAGGGGTGTCGGACAAGTCTGGTTCTTCCGGGTGACAGTCAGGGTCGGCGCCGACTATAGAGACGGGCGTGGAAGTTTGAAAACCGCCAATCGGACGGAATTCGGGATGCGTGTCCTCGGCATCGAGACGAGCTGCGACGAGACGGCTGCCGCCGTGGTCTCCCGGCAGGGAGGCGGCGGGAAAGCCGGCTTTTCGGGGCGCATACTGTCGAACGTCGTCCTGAGCCAGCTCGCCGAGCACGCCGCCTATGGCGGGGTCGTGCCGGAAATCGCCGCGCGCGCCCATGTCGAGACCCTCGACGGGCTGATCGAACGGGCGCTCAAGGAGGCGGGCTGCGGCTTCGCCGATCTCGACGGCATCGCCGCGACCGCCGGGCCGGGGCTGATCGGCGGCCTGCTGGTGGGCCTGATGACCGGCAAGGCGATCGCGGCGGCGACCGGCAAGTCCTTCGTGGCGGTCAACCATCTGGAGGCCCACGCGCTGACCGCACGGCTCACCGACGGGCTCGACTTTCCCTATCTCCTGCTGCTCGTCACCGGCGGGCACACCCAGATCGTGGCGGTTTCCGGCGTCGGCGCCTATTCCCGCTGGGGAACGACGGTCGACGACGCGGTCGGGGAGGCGTTCGACAAGGTCGCCAAGATGCTGGGTCTCGGCTGGCCGGGCGGGCCGGCCGTCGAGGATCACGCGGCAAGAGGCGATCCGCGGCGCTTCGCCTTTCCCCGGCCGATGGCGGGCCGCGAGGGCTGCGACTTTTCCTTTTCGGGTCTGAAGACCGCCGTCAGGATCGAGGCGCAGCGCATCGCGCCCCTGTCCGCCCGGGACGTCGCCGACCTGTGCGCCTCTTTCCAGGCCGCGGTCGTCGACAGCCTCGCCGACCGCACCGAGAACGCCCTCCGCCGCTTCGAGGCGGAGACCGGCGCCGCACCGGTCCTGGTGGTCGCCGGGGGCGTCGCGGCGAACCAGGCGGTCCGCGGCCGGCTCGAGGCGCTTGCCGGCGGGCACGGGGCCCGGCTCGTCGCGCCGCCGCTCAGGCTGTGCGGCGACAACGCCGCGATGGTCGCCTGGGCGGGCTGCGAACGCCTCGCACTCGGGATGACCGACACGCTCGACGCGCCGGCGCGGGCGCGCTGGAGCCTCGAGGAGGTGAAGGCGGCATGAGTGAGATCCGGTCGGTCGGGGTCGTGGGCGCGGGCGCCTGGGGCACGGCGCTCGCGAGCGTTGCCGCGCGCGCGGGCCGGGCGGTCAGCATCTGGGCGCGCGACGCCAGGACGGTCGACGACATCAACCGGCATCACGAGAACCGGCTGCGTCTGCCGGGCATCGCGCTCGACGAGAAGATCGTCGCGACGCGCGCGCTCGAGGAGGCCTGCGCCGCCGACGCGACGATCCTCGCCGTGCCCGCCCAGGCGGTGCGCGCGGTCGCGCAGGAGATGGCTCGGCTCCTGCCGGCCGGCCGCCCCGTCGTCATCGCGGCAAAGGGCATCGAGCGGGGCACGGAGGCCTTCATGTCGGACGTGCTCGCCGAGACGCTGCCCCAGGCGGTGCCCGCCGTTCTCTCCGGCCCGAGCTTCGCCGACGACGTGGCGCACGGCCTGCCGACCGCGGTAACGCTCGCCTGCGCGGACGGGGAAACCGGCGCGGCACTGGTGGACGCGCTCGGTTACGCCGCGTTCCGGCCATACCGGTCGGGCGACCTGATCGGCGTGCAGGTCGGCGGCTCGGTCAAGAACGTGCTGGCGATCGCCTGCGGCGTCGTCAACGGCAAGGCGCTCGGGGCGAGCGCCCACGCGGCGCTGGTGGCACGCGGCTTCGCCGAGCTCACCCGATTCGGCCGGGCGCTGGGGGCGAAGCCGGAGACCCTGTCCGGCCTGTCGGGTCTCGGCGACCTCGTGCTGACGGCGACCAGCGCGCAGTCGCGCAACTATTCGTTCGGCATTTCGCTCGGCCGCGGAGACGCGGTCGCCACCATCCTCGACGGCCGCAAGGCGGTGACGGAAGGCGTGTGGACCGCGCCGGCGGTGGTCGACCGGGCGGCGAGGCTCAATGTCGAGATGCCGATCTGCACGGCGGTCGCCGCCGTCGTCGCCGGCCGCGCGAGCGTCGACCGGGCGATCGAGGCGCTGCTGGCACGGCCGTTCCGCGAGGAAGACTGACGCGGACCGGACCCTTGCGAGGCATTCAACAGAGACGGAGAAGCGGCATGGCCTATTGGCTTTTCAAGTCGGAGCCCGGCAGCTGGTCGTGGGAGGACCAGGTGAAGAAGGGCAGGAAGGGGCAGGAGTGGGACGGGGTGCGCAACTACCAGGCGCGCAACAACATGCGGGCGATGAAGAAGGGCGACCTCGGCTTCTTCTACCACTCCGTCGACGAGAAGCGGGTCGTGGGGATCGTCGAGGTGGTCGCCGAAGCACATCCCGACTCGACGGACGGCTCCGGCACCTGGGAATGCGTCGACATCGCCGCCGTCGAGCCTCTGAAGACGCCCGTGGCGCTCGACGACATCAAGGCCGAGCCGAAGCTTTCCGGGATGGTGCTCGTCAACAATTCGCGGCTGTCGGTGCAGCCGGTCGCGGCGGACGAATGGAAGATCATCCGCAAGATGGGCGGTCTCTAGGCGTTCGGATCGGTGGGAAGCCGGAAGCTGGATTCCGACAGACGGATCGCCAGCACCGCGCCGAAGATCGCGCCGAGGAAAAGGCCGGCGATCCCGATCAACACGCTGTAGGGCCCGCATACGCCCTCGATGCAGCCGCTGGCCCTCTCGTAGACGGATGCGCCGATGATGAAACCGACGACGGCGCCGATCGCCCCGCTGGCGAGCGCTCCGATGGCGGCGTGCAGAACAGGACGCATTGGCGGACCCCCTTTTTCGTGTCCAGGTGACGATGGAAATGCCAACCCCGGATGAAGCGTCCGCCGACCGGCGCATCGGCTTCATCCACGACAATACCATACCGCGCCCGGTGCCGCTCTGCCCGGAGATCGCGATCCGCGTCGCCGACGAGGCGCTGCCGCTGTGGGAGAAGACCGAGGAGCAGCTCGGCGAAATGGGCCTGCCGCCGCCGTTCTGGGCGTTTGCCTGGGCCGGCGGGCAGGCGCTCGCACGCCATGTGCTCGACCATCCGGCGACGGTGCGGGGCAAGCGCGTCCTCGATCTCGGCGCCGGGTCCGGACTGGTGGCGATCGCCGCGATGAGAGCCGGGGCGGCGTCCGCGGTCGCCGCCGACCCCGATATCTGGGCGGTTGCGGCGATCGGTCTCAACGCCGGGCTGAACGATGTCGCGGTGACGGCGGCGTCCGCCGATCTGCTCGACGGACCCGCCGGCGACCATCAGACGATCCTGGTCGGAGACCTGTTCTACGAGAAGCCGCTCGCCGCGCGCGTGCTCGGTTTTCTCGACCGGTGCCTCGACGCCGGGGCGAGCGTCCTCGTCGGCGATCCGGGCCGCAGCTACCTGCCGAGGGAGCGGCTCGAGAAGCTCGCCGAGTACGGCGTGCCCACGACGCGGGCGCTGGAAGACGCCGAGATCAAGCGTACGGCGGTATGGCGGCTCGTCGCCGCGGCGTAAGATGGCGCGCCCATCGCAAGGGGAGAAGACGATGAAGAGCTACAAGGTGAAGGGTGGCGGCGGGACGACGTTGCATGTCGAGGAGGCCGGCAACCCCTACGGCCCGCCGATCCTGTTCATCCACGGCTTCAGCCAGAGCCGGCTGTGCTGGAACAGGCAGTTCCAGTCCTTCCTTGCCGACGGGCACCGGCTGGTGCGCCTGGATTTGCGCGGCCACGGCCTGTCCGACAAGCCGAAGGACGCCTACGGCGACCCGACGCTCTGGGCCGAAGACGTCGCCGCCGTCATCGGGGAACTCGATCTCGACCGGCCGATCCTGTCGGGCTGGTCCTACGGCGGCGTCATCATCTGCGACTACGTGCGCTTCAACGGCACCGACCGGATCGGCGGGGTGCACCTCGTCGCCGCTGTCACCAAGCTCGGCGAGACGGTCGTTCCGCATCTCGGCGCGGAGTTCAAGGCGCTGATCCCCGGGTTCTACTCGACCGACGTCGAGGAGAGCGCCGCCGCGCTCGACCGCTTCATGCGGATCGCGGTCGCGGCCGAGGCCTCTCCGGAGGACCACTACTTCTTCCTCGGCTACAACACCATCGTGCCTCCCCACGTGCGCAGGGGCCTGTTCTCGCGCGCGCTCGACAACGACGACCTGCTGACGACGCTCAGCGCGCCGGTGCTGATCAGCCACGGCAGCCACGACGCGATCGTGCTCCCGTCGATGGCCGAGCACCACAAGTCGGTGATGCCCGAGGCGACGCTGTCGATCCACCACGGCATCGGCCACGCGCCGTTCCACGAGGACGCCGATCGCTTCAACCGCGACCTCGCCGCCTTCGCACTCGCCGCGCAGGCCTGAGGAGACTGTCCGACGGCCTTCGCTTTCGCGCCCTGCCGGGCTACACATTGACGGGAATCCTTAGAGCCCAAGGGGAGGCGCACGGACATGGTCTTTTCCGGAATCAACTATCTCGCCGTGGTGGTCGCCGCGGTCGTCGGCTTCGTCGCCAGCGCGCTCTGGTACCGGGCGTTCGGCGCCTTGTGGCTAATGGCGCAGGACCGCGCGCCCGGCGACCTGACGCCGAAGCCCGGACCCTTCGTCGTCGCCGGCATCGCCCAGCTCCTGATGTCCTTCATGCTCGCCGGCGTCCTCGGCCATCTCGGCGACATCAATCTCCAGAACGGCATCATCGGGGCGGCCTTCATCTGGCTCGGCTTCGTCGCCACCACCATCGCCGTCAACGATTCCTTCCAGGGCTCCAAGGTGACGCTGACGCTGATCGATGCGGGCCACTGGCTGGTCGTCCTGGTGCTGATGGGCGCGGTTCTCGGCATTTTCGGGCTCTGACGGCGGGCGGCGGGACGAATTGCCGCCGTCTACGAAAGTTTCATGCCGAAGACGTTGCCGGGTCCCCGGCCGATCCGCATAATGTCCCGGAAAAGCAGCGCCACCGGGCAGGGTCGGGCGCGAAAGGTCAGGTGCAGGGAGGGTTTTCGATGAGTCAGTCGGTCATTCCGGTGCCCGAGGCGTGGGCGAAGCGCGCCTATGTCGACGACGCCAAATACCAGGAGATGTACAAGCGGTCGGTCGACGATCCCGACGGATTCTGGGGCGAGCATGGCAAGCGCGTCGACTGGATCAAGCCGTTCACCAGGGTCAAGAACACCTCCTACGACCCGCACAACGTGTCGATCAAATGGTTCGAGGACGGCACCCTCAACGTGTCGGCCAACTGCACCGACCGGCACCTCGAGGCCCACGGCGACAGGATCGCGATCATCTGGGAGGGCGACGACCCGAAGGACGACGCGAAGATCACCTATCGCGAGCTCCACGAGAACGTCTGCCGGTTCGCCAACGTGCTGAAGAAGCTCGGCGCCAAGAAGGGCGACCGCATCACCATCTACATGCCGATGATCCCGGAGGCAGCGTACGCGATGCTCGCCTGCGCGCGGATCGGGGCGGTCCATTCGGTGGTGTTCGGCGGTTTCTCGCCGGATTCGCTCGCCGGCCGCATTCAGGACTGCGATTCCAATATCGTCATCACCGCCGACGAGGGCCTGCGCGGCGGCCGCAAGGTGCCGCTGAAGGCGAACACGGACGAGGCGCTGAAGAAGTGCCCGAGCGTGACCGGCGTGGTCGTCGTGCGGCGTACCGGCGGCGTCATCGGCTGGCAGGACGGGCGCGACTACTGGCTGCACGAAGAGATGGAGGGCGTCTCCGCCGACTGCCCGGCCGAGGAGATGAACGCGGAGGACCCGCTGTTCATCCTCTACACGTCCGGCTCCACCGGCAGCCCGAAGGGCGTGCTGCACACCAGCGCGGGCTACCTCGTCTACGCCGCGATGACGCATCAGTACGTCTTCGACTACCACGACGGCGATGTCTACTGGTGCACGGCGGACGTCGGCTGGGTGACGGGCCACAGCTACATCGTCTACGGGCCGCTGGCCAACGGCGCGACGACGCTGATGTTCGAGGGCGTGCCGAACTACCCGACCGCGTCGCGGTTCTGGGAGGTGTGCGACAAGCACCAGGTCAACACGCTCTATACCGCCCCGACCGCGATCCGCGCGCTGATGGGCGCCGGCGAGGAACTCGTCAGGAAGACGTCGCGCCAGTCGCTCAGGCTGCTCGGCTCGGTCGGCGAGCCGATCAATCCGGAAGCCTGGCTGTGGTACTACAACGTGGTGGGCGAGCAGCGCTGTCCGATCGTCGACACGTGGTGGCAGACGGAGACCGGCGGCATCCTGATCACGCCGCTGCCGGGAGCGATCGGACTGAAGCCGGGCTCCGCGACGAGGCCGTTCTTCGGCGTCCAGCCGGCGCTCGTCGACGGCGAGGGAAACACGCTGACCGGCGCCGCGGAGGGCAACCTCGTCATCCTCGATTCCTGGCCCGGCCAGATGCGCACGGTCTACGGCGACCACGAGCGCTTCGTGCAGACCTATTTCTCCACCTACAAGGGCATGTACTTCACCGGCGACGGCTGCCGGCGCGACGAGGACGGCTACTACTGGATCACCGGGCGCGTCGACGACGTCATCAACGTCTCCGGCCACCGCATGGGAACGGCGGAGGTCGAATCCTCTCTCGTCGCCCATCCGAAGGTGTCGGAGGCCGCCGTCGTCGGCTATCCGCACGACATCAAGGGCCAGGGCATCTACGCCTACGTCACGCTGATGTCGGGCGAGGCGCCGACCGAGGAGCTTCGCAAGGAACTCGTCGCCTGGGTCAGGAAGGACATCGGCCCGATCGCCTCGCCGGATCTGATCCAGTTCGCTCCGGGCCTGCCGAAGACCCGCTCGGGCAAGATCATGCGCCGCATCCTGCGCAAGATCGCCGAGGACGAGTTCGGCAATCTCGGCGACACCTCGACGCTGGCCGATCCCGGCGTCGTCACCGACCTGATCGACAACCGGCAGAACCGGGCGCATTCGGGATAGCCGCCTGGGGGCGATCCGGGGCGGCCGCCCGTCGGCCGCCGCCTTGCGCGGTATGTGACGCGACCGCCAGTTCCGGCCCCTGCGTGTGCGTGATGTGCGCCACCGGGACCCGGTTCCAGCCGCGCAAGATGACCGGGGACCGTGGCGGCAAACGGAAATCGACGAACGGGCGGACGAACCGCTATCTTGGGAACACCAGTCAGAGACATCCCCGGGACGCGGAATGCCGAGCACGACAATGATGGCCGAAATGACATGGCCGGAATACGCCGAAGCCTTGCGGCGCAATCCGGTCGTGTTCCTTCCGACCGGCGCGCTGGAACAGCACGGCCCGCATCTGCCGATGGGGGTCGATCACATGCTGCCGACCGCGATCGCGCGCGACGTGGCCGCAGAGGTCGACGGCATCGTCGCGGCCCCCGTCACCTACGGCTACAAGTCGATGACCCGGTCGGCCGGCGGTCCGTTCTTTCCGGGCAGCACCGGGCTCGACGGGGCGACGCTCACCGCGGTCATCCGCGACATCGTTCGCGAACTCGTTCGTCACGGCGTCCGGCGCATCTGCGTGTTCGACGGCAACTACGAGAATCTCTGGTTCCTCAACGAAGGCATCGACCTGGCGATGCGCGAAGTCGCCGCCACCGGCCTTCGCGTCATGTGTCTGCAGCACTGGGAATTCCTGACCGAGGACACCCTCGCGAAGGTCTTTCCCGACGGCTATCCGGGCATCGAGCTGGAGCATGCGGCGGTGCTGGAGACGTCCCTCATGATGCACTACTACCCGGACCTGGTCCGCTACGACCGCGTCCCCGACAATCCTCCCGTTCACGCGCCTCGATACGATGTGTGGCCGCCGCGCAGGGAGTGGGTCGCCGAGACGGGGGCGCTCGTTTCGGCCGCGGGGGCGACGCCGGAAAAAGGGGCGATCATCGCGCAGCAGTACCGGCGCGATATCGCGGCGGCGGTGCGCCGGGAATTCCACGGGCCCGAGTGATGGGCGTGCGGTTCGACTTCGCCGGGAAGCGGGTCCTGGTCACGGGGGCCAGCCGCGGCATCGGCTTCGGCGTGGCCGAGGCCTTCGCCGCCGCCGGGGCCGATCTCCACGTGCTGGCGGAGGACGAGACGATCCGCTCCGCCGCCGAACGCCTGTCCGCCGTCGCGGGACGTCCCGTCTCGGCAATCGTCTGCGACATCGCCGACCGGGCATCGGTCGCCGCCGCGGTGGCCGGCATCGATCGGCTCGATATCCTGGTCAACAATGCGGGCCTCGAACGACCCTCGCCGCTCGCCGAGGCCGACCCTTCCGTCGACGCCACCTTCGCCCGGGTGATGGCGATCAACGTTGCCGGCACCAACAACGTGACCCGCGCGCTGGTCTCGCGGATGGCCGACGGCGGGCGGATCGTCGTCACCGCCTCGATCTGGGGCAAGATCGCGGTGGCCGATTTTTCGGCATATGTCGGTTCCAAGCACGCCCTGATCGGCATGACCCGCGTCTGGGCACGGGAACTCGGCGCGCGGGGGATCACGGTGAACGCGGTTTGCCCCGGCTGGGTGCGTACCGAGGCATCGATGCGCTCGCTTTCGGCGATGGCGGCGCGAACCGGGACGCCGGAGGACGCGTTGCTCGAGGAGATCGTTTCCGCACAGGCGATCGGCGGCCTGATGGAGCCGGCCGACGTGGCGCCGCTGTATCTCTTCCTTGCCTCCGATGCCGCCGCCAACATCACCGGACAGGCGATCAACGTCGATCGGGGCGAGGTGATGGCATGAGTGCCGCTCTGGCCGGACAGGCCGCCCTCGTCACCGGCGGCAGCCGCGGCATAGGCCGGGCAGTCGCGCTCGCCTTCGCCCGCGCGGGCGCCCGGGTCGCGATCTGTCACAACGGCGACGACCGGACCGCCGCGACGCTCGCGGAGATCCAGGCGCTCAATCCCGACAGCTTCGCGATCGAAGCCGACGTCTCCCGGGAGGACGATGTCGTCGCCATGTTCGCAGAAATCGCCGATCGCTTCCGGACGCTCGACATCGCGGTCAACAATGCGGGCATTCTCGTCGAGGCGCCGACCGTCGAGACGAGCGCGGCCGCGTTCGATCGGGTAGTCGCGGTGAACCTGCGCGGCACGTTTCTCGTCAGCCGTGAAGCCGCCCGGCTGATGCTGGCGCGGCCGGCGGGGACGACGCCCGCCCGCATCGTCAATCTCGCTTCCGACCTGGCGTCGCTGGGACGCGAGCGGATGGCGGCCTACAGTGCCTCGAAGGGCGGCATCATCTCGCTGACCCGCAGCCTGGCGCGAGAATTCGCGCCGAGCATCCTCGTCAACGCCATCGCGCCGGGCCCGGTCGCCACCGACATGACGAGCCCGGAAACGATGAGCCCCGAAGCCCTGGCGAAGGATCTCGACATTCCGCTCGCCCGTTTCGCCGAGCCCGACGAGATCGCCGCCCTGGCTCTCTACCTGGCCGGCGATGGAGCGCGCTTCGTGACGGGCCAATGCTATGGAATCAACGGCGGCAGCGTGATGCCGTGAGCGTGTTATGAGGGAACTGCCTTGAGCGATCCGTTTTTCCAGCCCGTTTCCGGCTTCGATCTGCCGCGCTTCGCCGGCGTGCCGACCTTCATGCGGCTGCCGCACGTGCCGCTCGACGATCCTCGCATCGCCGGTGTCCAGATCGGACTCATAGGCGCACCGTGGGACGGCGGCACGACCAACCGGCCGGGCCCTCGCCACGGCCCGCGCCAGCTGCGCGACCTGTCGACGATGATCCGCGCCGGCAACGGGGCGACCGGCGTGCGGCCGTTCGAACTGGTCAATTGCGCGGATCTCGGCGATGTGCCGCCGAACCCGGCCGATCTCGACGACAGCCTCGACCGCTTCTCGCGCTATTACGCCAGAGTCAAGGAAGCCGGCGTCGTGCCGCTAACGGCGGGAGGCGATCACCTGTGCACCCTGCCGATCCTGCGCGGCCTCGCCGGCGAGGGGCCGCTCGGCTTGATCCATTTCGACAGCCATACCGATCTCTTCCACAGCTATTTTGGCGGCTGCATGTACACGCACGGAACGCCGTTCCGCCGCGCCGTCGAGGAAGGGTTGCTCGATCCCAAACGCGTGGTCCAGATCGGCATTCGCGGCTCCGCCTACGATACCGAGGACAGGGATTTCGCCGATTCCGTCGGTATCCGGGTGATCGCGATAGAAGAGTTCTTCGCACGCGGCGTCGGGGACGTCATGGCCGAGGCGCGGTCGATTGCCGGCAGCCGGCCGACATACGTCTCCTACGACATCGACTTCGTCGACCCGGCCTTCGCCCCGGGCACCGGCACGCCGGAAGTCGGCGGGCCGAACTCGTTCCAGGCGATCCAGGTGGTGCGGGAGTTGAAGGGCGTGAACATCGCAGGCGCCGACCTCGTCGAGGTGTCGCCGCCGTTCGACCCTTCCGGCGGCACCGCCTGGCTCGGCGTGTCGCTGATGTTCGAGCTGCTTTGCGTCATGGCCGAGAGCGTCGCCGGCGCGAACTGACACGGTCCGGCCCGGCCGGACAGGTCTACCGCCAGTGCGTCTTCCTTCGCCGGCCGTTCCGCGCGACGTGAGCCTCGGCCAGCAGGCAGACCATCTCGAAGCCGAGCGCGGCGGCGATGTTCGCCGATATGCCGTTGGGATCGTAGGGGGGGCAGAGCTCGACGATGTCCGCCCCGACGATGTCCATGCCGCGCAGGCCCCGGATGATCTGAAGGACCTCGCGCGTGGTGAAGCCGAACGGCTCCGGCAGCTGCGTTCCCGGCAGGAAGGTCGCGTCGATGCCGTCGGTGTCGAGCGTGAAGTAGAAGGGTCCGTCGCCGATAACGCGGCGGATCTCGTCGAGCAGTCCGGCCACGCCGAGTTCGTAGCACTCGTGCATCGGAATGATGCGCGCACCCGCTTCCTTCGAGAAATCCCAGTACGGGCTGAGTGAGCCGCGGATGCCGATCTGGATCGTCCGGTCCGGATCGATCGCCTCGTCGAGCATCGCATTGAGGAAGACCCGGCAATCGTTCAGGCGGTCACCCTGGAAGCTGCCGCGCGCGGTGTCGGCGTGGGCGTCGATCTGCAGAAGACCGATCCCCTCGCCGGCGGCAAGGCCGGTCAGGATCGGATGCGACATCGTGTGGACGCCGCCGACCGAGAACGGCGTGACACCGCGCTGCCTCAACCCGGAAAACGTTTCTCGGATCGTCTCGACGCAGTCCGGAACGTCGTGCGGGCTGGCGAAGGCGATATCGCCGATATCGGCGACGCTCAGGAGTTCGAACGGGATCGTTTTCCAGACGTCGTGGACCGGCCCGCGGACCTTCGACCATTCCCGGAACGAGCGCGGGCCGAGCCGCGTGCCCGCGCGGACCGGGGCGCTTGCCTCGAACGGTATTCCGACGAGCGCCAGGTCGATCTGATCGAGATCGGCCTTTCGCGGCGCGTTGAAGAAGGTCATGTCGCCAGCATAGACGTCGGCGAAGACCGGAGCGTTCTCGGCCTCCATGCGTCTGAGAAAGGCCTCGATCGCAGGGTCGCCGCTTTGCAGGAACTCGCCCTCGGCCAGCGCCCGCAGGCGCGCTCGCTTCTCCTCCGAAAATGCCGGCACGGTTCGCTCCTTTCCTACTTCTTCTTGCCGCGGCGGGCTTCGGCGTTGCCGGCGAGCATCTCGAGGACGAGCCGGACGGCGAGCCGGCTGGTGATGCCGTCATGGTCCCAGGACGGCGAGACCTCGACGAGGTCGCAGCCGTGGATGCCGACGCGGCCGAGCTCGTTGGCCATGGCGATCGCCTCGCGCGAGGTCATTCCGCCGGGCGAGGGTACGCCGGTACCCGGCGCATAGGCGGCGTCGATCGAGTCGATGTCGTAGGTGATGTAGACCCCGTCGGCGCCCTTGCCCGCCACTGCCGCGGCCTTGCGCGCGACGGCGCGGGCGCCTTCCTCCCAGATCTGCTCGGCCGGGAACAGGGTAATTCCCTGCTTCTTGACGTACGCGAGCTCCGATTTCGGGTTCATCCACCCGCCGGTGCCGACGATGGCGATGCGCTTCGGATCGAACCCCGCATCGACCGCGCGAGTGATCGGGCAGCAATGGCTGAGGGTCTCTCCGCTCAGATGCTCGGCAGTGTCGTAGTGCATGTCGACCAGGACCAGGCCCGGCTTCTTGTACTTCTTGGCGAAAGCGCGCACGCAGGCGATGGTGATCGAGTGGTCGCCGCCAATGGTGACCGGCATGGCGCCGCCGCCGAGTATCTCCGACACGAGGGCTTCGGCGCGTTCCATCGTCTGCACCGCGGCGCCCGGGTTCACCGGCACGTCGCCGCAATCGGCAAACGTGTAGTGGTCGTTCAGGTCCATGCCGGTATTGGCGCAGTAGAAGGAAAACTGGTCGCTGACGTCGCGGATCGCGCGCGGACCGTAGTTCGTGCCGGTGCGGCTGATGCACATCGCGTCCCAGGGAAATCCGAGGATGGCGGCGGTGACGCCGGCCTTCTTGAGCTCGGCCGACTTCGGCCGCATCGACGGCAGGCGCATGAAGGTGCCGTGCGTGCCGGCATGGAGCAGGCCGGAAAAGGCGTTCTCGTCGAATGTCACGGTTCTGCTTGCCATCGTTGTGGTCTCCTTGGGGCTGGCGGTTGTTGGCGGATGCCGGCGGCAAGCCGGCGCCGCGCCGGAACCGCTCTGAAGGGGAAGGGCGTCGCGGTGGCCATCAGCCGGATCTCCGGTACGGCAGGAGCCGGAGGGCGCGATCGCGAAGCGAGACGATGCCGCCAGGCAGCAGCAGCAGCGTGAGCACCACCGCGAGGCCGAGCAGCAAGAGGCGCGTGTTGCCGGCGCTGCGCAGAAGCTCGTTGGCGATCGTCACGATGAAGGCGCCGGAAACCGCGCCCGGGAAGCGTCCGATCCCGCCGATCGCCAGCATGACCATTGCGAGCAGGAAGAACTCGTTGCCGAGGATCTTGGGCGTCACGACAGAGGTGTAGTGGGCATAGAGCGCGCCCGCGAGTCCGGTGACGGCAGCGGAAATCATGAAGGCGAGAAGCTTGTAGCGGAAATCGCTCACACCGAGCGAGCGCGCGAAATCCTCGGAGTCGCGCAACGCCACGAACGCGCGTCCCATGCGCCGGCGCAGGACGACGAAGTAGACGACATAGATCGCGGCGGCCGCGACAACCAGGGTCAGCAGGTACCAGGCCAGCGTGTCGCGCGGGCCGAAGGTAATGCCGGCCAGATCAATCGGGGGGATGCCGAAGATGCCGAGCGCCCCGCCGGTGCCCAGGGGCTTGGCCTTGAGGATCAGCGGCGGCAGGGCGAGGTGGATGGCGAACGTGAACAAGGCGACGTACTCGCCCTTGAGCCTGAGACACGGCAGCGCGATCAGAAGGCCGAAGGCTCCGACGACGACGGGCGAAAGCACGAGAGCGGCGGCCGACGGTATTCCGGCCTGCGTGGTGAGCATGCCGGTGGCGTAGGCGCCGACGGCGAAGAAGACGAGCTGGGCATAGTTGAAGATCCCGGCATAGCCCAGCACCAGATCCCAGCCCGCCGCGACCATCGACCAGAGGAAGCAAAGGATGAGCACGTGGCGGATGTAGGGATCCTCGACCACGAAGCCGGCGGCGGCCAGCGCGGCGACTGCGCCGAGATAGACCAGCGCCCGCGCGCCGGCCGGTTGCCGGCTGCGAGCCGTGCCGGCCGTGATTCTCGCGCTGGGTGCCCCTTGGTCGCTCATCGCTCGCCGCTCACTTCGCCCAGATGCCCATTAGTCCCTGCGGTCTGATCATCAGCACGACCAGGAGCGTCAGCAGCCAGACCGGCATCGTCCAGGACGCGCCGATCTCGTAGACGACGAAGGCTTCGATCAATCCCAGCACGAAGGCCGCCACGACGGCGCCGCGCGTGCTGCCGAGGCCGCCGAGGACGACGATCACGAATGCCTTCAGGAACAGTTCCCAACCGCCTTGCGGCGAAACGAGAAAGATCGGCGCCAGCAGCATGCCGGCCAGGCCCGTCAGGACGACCGACAGGCCGAAGGTGAAGGCGAAGACCTGGTTGACGTCGATCCCGACCTGCATGGCGCCCTGCATGTCCTGCGCCACGGCGCGCACGGCCTGGCCGTAGCGGTTGGAATGCAGGAACGCTTCCAGGGCCACGAGAATGCCGATCGCGATACCGAACACGGCGACCCGGTAGGTGGAGATCACCGCTCCGAAGATCGTGACGGTGCCCTCGACGAACGACGGTAGCGGCCGCGGCACCGGCCCGAAGATCAAGAGATTGGCGTTGTCGAGCAGGAAGGCGAGGCCGAGCGTCACCATCATCGTGTTGACCTTCCAGTCGTTGCCGCCGCGGAACGGACGGATGAGCACCCGCTCCAGCGAGACGCCGGCAAAGAACAGGATGACGACGAGGATCGGGGCGGCGGCGAGGACGGGAAGTCCGAAGACGCCGACGGTCAGCACCCAGGCGATATAGGCGCCGGTCGTATAGAGCGAACCGTGGGCGAAGTTGAGGATACGCGCGGTGCCGTAGACCATCGCGAGCCCGAAAGCCATGATGCAGTAGACGGCCGATTGGGCGAGCCCGCCAATGAATACCTCGACGTATTGCTGCATGATTCAGGCACCCTCCGCCGCGAGCTTCGGGCTTTCGGAGATGACGCCTTCCTCGAGCATGTAGATCCGGTCGACCACGCCTTCGATCAACGCGAGGCTCTGCTCGACCAGGAGCACGGTCATCCCGTCTTCCTTGAGGCGATGCACCGTCTGCAGCATGGTGTCGACGAGATTGGGCGCGAGGCCCAGCGACGGTTCGTCGATCGCGATCAGGTCGGGCGCCGACATCAGGCCGCGCCCGAGGGCGAGCATCTGGGCTTCGCCGCCGCTCAGCGTGCGCGCGAGTTGCCGCTGGCGTTCGGCGAGCCGGGGGTAGAGATCGAAGACGTGCCGAAGCGTCTGCTCGCGCCGCACCCGGCCACGGTCGAGATAGGCGCCCAGGAGAAGATTCTCGCGTACCGTCATGTCCGGGAACAGCCGCCTGTCCTCGGCGACATAGACGAGGCCGCGCGCGACCAGTCTCGGCGCGTCGAGGCCGCGGACGCTCGTATCCGCGTAGACGATGTCGCCGCGGGCGATCGGCACCAGCCCGCAGATCGCCTTCAGGAGCGTGCTCTTGCCGTGGCCGTTCGCACCGACCACGGCCACGAGCTCGCCCTTCCCGACCTCCAGCGACACGCCGTGCAGGACGTGGAAATCGCCGTAGAAGACGTCGATGTCGCGGACGCTAAGCAAGGTTCTGCGTCCCCAGATAGACATCGATGACCGCCGGATCGGCCAGCACCCTTTCCGGCGTGTCGACGGTCAGCACCGATCCGAAGTGGAGGATCAGGATCCGCTGCGAAAGAGCGGCGAGGGCGCGGATCTTGTGTTCGACAATCACCAGGGTCAGATCGAGCGCGGCGTGGAGATCGCGGAACAGCTGGACGAAACTCTCGACTTCGTCGTGATTCAGCCCGCTCATCGGCTCGTCGAGGAAGATCAGGCGGGGGCGGGTCGCCAGCGCGGCGGCCAGCATGATCCGCTTGCGGGTGATCAGGTCGGCCGCGCTCACCGACGCGTCGGCCCGGCTCGACAGGCCGGTGATCTCGAGGACCTCGGACACATGGGAGTCGAAATCGCCTTGTGCGCGATGCCCCTGCCCGAATTCGGCGCCGAGGGCGACGTTGTCGCGGACGCTCATCGAGGAGAATATCTGCGGTATCTGGAACGTCCGCGCGATCCCCATCTGGCAGCGCCGATACGGCGCCAGGCCGTCGATTCGATGTCCGTCGAAGAAAATCGTCCCGCTCGTGACGGGCAACGCCCCCGTACAGACGTTGAGCAGCGTCGTCTTGCCGGCGCCGTTGGGGCCCGCAACGCCGAGAATCTCGCCGCGCAGGATATCGAAACTGACGTCGTCCAGGGCATTGAGCGCGCCGAAGGTGCGTTGGACGCGCTCGAGCGACATCAGGCGGTTCTCGTGCCGCGTCTCGACGGTGGGTGCAGGCTCGTTCACTCTCGCTCTCTCCGGAAGGCGGGGAGGAGATTCGATCGCGTCCATCAGCCGTGGCACGGCGCGGCAGGCCAGCCGCGCCGCCACGCGTTCATTGACCGGCTATTTGGCGAACTCGGGGACGACGAAGTCGCCGGTATGCTTGGAGCCGAGCATGATCGTCTTCAGCTTGCCGTCCTGCGCCTGCAGGAGGAAGGCGGGCTGCGTGTCGTCACTGGTCGGGATCATGTGGCGCTCGTCGATGTCCATCGTCCCGGTCAGGCCGCTGTACGGCATCTCCGTCAGCGTGGTGTTGATCTCGGCGTACTTCGTCGGATCACCCACTTTCTTCACGGCTTCCGCCCACATGTTCATGCCGTCGTACAGAGCCGCGGCGATGCTGTAGGGCGGCTCCTCGCCATAGGCCGCCTTCCACTTGGCGACGAAGGCTGCGGCGCCGGGGTCGCCCGGGCGCTGCGCCGACAGGGTCATGCCGAGCACGCCGTCGGCGTCGCCGCTGGTGACGACCTCGCCGAACGCCGGGATGGAGGCCGCGTAGCCGACGCTCACCAGCGCACCCGGGATCGGGTTCTCGCGATACTGCTGGATGAAGGTGCTGGTGAGGGACGGTTCGATCAGCTCGATATGGACGAGCGAAGGCTCCAGCGCCCGGATCTTGCTGAGGATCGGCGGCCACTGGACACTCTCGTACGGCACTTCCTCGTTGAACACGACCTCCCAGCCGGCCGCCTCCGCGGCTGCGGCCATGGCTCCCGTGAGCCCGTATTCCCATTCATAGGGGCCGTGGACGATGGCGAGCTTCTTATTCGGGAAGCTGTAGCCGAGCGACATGATCTGATCGAAGAGGACACGCCCGTATGCGGCCTCGACGTCCGAGATGTTGAAGATGTTCGAGCATCCCATGGAGTTCATGAGGTCGACGACGCTCGAGAACGCGTCGACGTGAATGAACGGGACGTCGTAGGGACAAAAGGCCGGAATGTCCGGACCAAATCCGCCGTACCCGGTGATCACGACATCCACGGCGTTGCGATCGATCAGATTGACCGCGGCGGCCTGCAGCTTGTCGGGCGTCAACTCGCCGATGTCGAAGTAGACCACTTCGAGCTGGCGGTCGAGCAGTCCGCCGGCGGCATTGATGTCGTCGACGGCGAGCTTGATCGCTTTCTCCATGACCGTTCCGTCGCTGGCGAACGGACCGGTCTGCGGAATGGGGGCACCGACCTTGATCGTATCGGCGGCCGTCGCAGCGGTGGTGCACATCGCAATGGCGGCCGCCGTCATACCGATCGGCTTGGATAGGGTGCCGAACCATGACAAAAGGTTCATCGCTTCTTCTTCCTCTGGAATGGGTTGAAGCCAGGCCTGCCGCGGCACTTCTCGGCCGCTTCGCCGTCAACAAGTTCAGCACCAACGTAAAAAGGCGACAATGGTGCGAGATTCTACCATTGGCCCGGGCGCCAATGCCGGAAGGCCCGTTTGTCCCGAGCGTTGAGACCGGCGCGTTGCCGGACGACCCGGATCGCGCCGCTCAGGCCTCGCCGAGCACGCGGCCCAGCAGCAGCGGGAACATTTCCCGTTCCGTATTGACGCCGAGCTTGCGATACAGCCGCTGCTTGTGATTGCGAACCGTCCCGATGCTCACCGCGAGCCGGTCGGAGATCTCGACGACGTTGCGGCCCTGGAGCACGAGACGCACGACCTCGCATTCTCGTGGAGTCAAGCGGTATTGAACCCTGACGCTGGCGATCAGGCTTTCGAGGTTGAGTCCGATCGCACCGGGCGAGTGGTGTTCGATGACGAAGATCCGGCCGAACGGCGCCACGGCATGCGTCGCCTCCAGCGGTTCCCAGTACAGCACCGCCTCGCTCGCCAGGAAATGCACACCGCTCTTCCGGCCCGCCGCGATGGCGGTGACGTCGAGCGGCTCGGCGTCGTCGACCACCTCGGACCAGGCCTGATTGCTCAGAACCACGCGGCCGTCCTGATCCGTGACGAGCACGGCCAGATCGCCTTCGCTTCCGTAGCCGTTGCGCGGGCCGAGCAACGTACGATCGATATGCAGCCGGTGCAGCCGGTCGACAAGCGGATGGATCATCGCGGCGAAGGCGATGTCGTCGTCTGTGAACGGCTGTTCGATCCGGTCGATACAGAGAGCCGCCCAGATGCCGCCGGCCGCCGGGAGGAGAAACACGAGCTCGTCCTTCACGCGGATCATGTGCTCGAGGTTCTTGAAGAACACGCTCACAGGGTTCTCGTTGGCGATCTGGATGAACGAAAAGACCGGCGTGGTTTCCCCGCTTCTGACGAGGCTGAAGGCCGGGTCGAGACGATAGAGTTCCCGGTTGTAGAGACGAACTTCCTCGTCCGTCAGCCAGTTGTGATGGAGAAAGCGCGGGCTCCCGAACTGGGTGTAGCGCATTGCGCAGTAGTAGGAGCAGTCGAACAGGCCCCCCAAAGCCTTCAGCGCGACGGCGTAGAAATCCGAGCGGCCGACCGCCTCGGCTATGCTGGAGACCGCGTCGACGACGGGGCTGATATCGGCGCGTCCCGATCGTTGTCGGCTATCGGCAGTCGCCCGGCTGATGTCGATCGTGGTTTGTGCCAAGTTCATCCGGCCGGTTTTCCGTGACAATTCACCTTGTGCAGTCGTCGGATCCTTACGGCCTCGCACCGCAGGTGTCCGCCTTGGAAGTTGCTGTCGACAGAACGTCCCGGCCCCGCCGGGATCATCTGCAGGATCATGCCCCCAATACCTAAGACAACGCAAATCGCCTGCCGGGACGCCCGTCCCGTGTACGGACGCGGCCCGGCCGTCGCGGACGTGACCGACACTGCCGCCGGTACCGGCTAATCGGCTACGAAGAGCGCGTCGGGCTGCAGGTCGCGGAGCTGTGTGCTGGCGAGGCGGTGAGGCGTCACCGACGGCAGCACCGACGCCGCCGAACAACTGAGGAGAGCCTCGGTCTCGAAACCGGCCCGGCAGCGGTCGCAGCCGTCAAAACAGACGATCGCGCTTCCCCCGGTATAGGTCAGCTTCCCTTCGGTGCCGACGAGGTTCGCGTAGATGACGCCGACGCCGTTCTCCAGTGCCCGCGCGCGGACGGCGGTGGTCGGCACGCTGGCGTAGGGAAGCATGTTGGCGGTCGGCACCGCGATGAGATCCGCGCCGCCTCGCACCAGGGCGCGCGCGAACTCCGGGAACTCTATGTCGTAGCAGATCGCCAACCCGACCCTGAATGGCCCGATCGGTATGATCGTCAGTCCTTCGCCGGGCGTGAAGACAAGCGGCTCGTCTTCGCCGAACAGATGGATCTTCCGGTAGCGTCCCGCCACCTTGCCGCCAGCGTCGATCGCGACGGCGGTATTGAAGACGCGTTCGCCGTCGCGCTCCGGCATGCCGAACACGATTCCGATGCCGCATGTGCGAGCGATATCCGACACGGCGGCTACCGACTGGCCGTCGAGGGGTTCCGCGAGATCCCGAAGGCGTTGCCCGAGATTGTAGCCGGTCAGGAACAGCTCGGGAAACACGACGATCGATGCTCCCGAAGCCGCGGCCGCAGCGGCGGCACGTCCGATCGCCCCGATATTGGAGGATTTATCACCCGGCGTCGCCGAGGACTGAAGAAGGGCCGGCACAGTCTGTTCCTCCGATGAAGGGCGTGGTCGTTCCGAGAAGCACTCTATTGCGAGCAGCCTGCGATCGGCGTGTCAACGACATCGGCCCTTTGTTCGGATGCGATCAAGTCTCGCGCTCTCCTCCGCGACGCATCGCTCTCGTGATCGCCGACATCTCCCGCGCCGCGCCGCCGGAGATGCGCGCCACAGCCGTATCCCTCGCACCGGCAGAGAATTTTCGCCTACCCTCTCGCTCCGACACGGCTATGTGGCCCGCTTTCCCACCCGGCCCCGACACAGGGCGAATCCGCTCGGTTCCTATGAACTGGCTTCGATCGCCTTTCGAAAACGGATGAGTGCGATCCCGAACAAGGCCGCGCCGATCAGCGCCAACCACAGGAACTGCGGCCAAACGACGTCGAAGCCGGCGCCGCGATAGAGAATCGCCTGTGCCAGCGTGACGAAGTGCGTCGTGGGAGCGGCCAGCATGATCGTCTGCACCAGTTCGGGCATGCTCTCGCGTGGCGTCATGCCGCCCGACAGCATCTGCAGCGGCAGCATGACCAGGATGAGAAGCAACCCGAACTGAGGCATGGAGCGGGCCATCGTCGCTATGAAAATGCCGAGGGCGGTCGTCGCGAACAGATGCATCGCCGCGCCAGCGAGGAACAGCGGAACGGAGCCTTCGATCGGGACCGCCAGCAAGCCTTCGACGACGAACAACAGCGAAAACGAGCAAGCCAGAAGAACGACGAGCCCCATCGACCACACCTTGGCGGTCATGATCTCGAACGGCGTGACCGGCATGACGAGCAGATGCTCCACCGTTCCGTGTTCGCGCTCGCGGATCAGGGCAGCGCCCGTCAGAACGATCGCGAGGATCGTCACGTTGTCGATGATTTCCATGATGGCGCCGAACCAGGACTGGTTCAGTTCGGGATTGAAGCGGGCGCGAACGACGATTTCGACGGGGAGCTCCGTCGCGTTGCGATGGCGATCGAGGAAAGCCTGCGCCTCTCCGAGAACGATGGTGTAGATGTAGCCTGCGCCCGCGAACGCCTGCGCCACCCGGGTGGCGTCGACGTTGAGCTGGATTTCGGGCTGACGGCCGGCCAGGAGATCACGCTCGAAATCCGGCGGGATATTGATGGCGAAGGTGTCGATGCCCGAATCCATCCGCTCGTCCATCTGCGACTGCGTGATCAGCTCGGGCTCGCTGAAATACGGCGGGTAGAACGCGCTGGCGATACGCGTCGATACCGGCGACCGGTCGTCGTCGACGATGGCGATCGTGGCCCTGTTCAGGGTCTCCGGCATCGCGGTCGCGGCCGTGTAGATCGCGATGCTGAAGGCATAGACGATCAGGATCAGCATCATCGGATCGCGGCGCAGGCTGCGAAGTTCCTTGATCCCCAGGTTGAAAACGTTGGCCGGACGCATCGGTCAGGCCTCCTGTTTGCGCAGGAGGACGGCGGCCAGGGTAATCAGCACGGGCGCGGCGACAAGCAACGGCACGAAGGCCGTCCGGAGGTCGGCGAAGTCCAGTGCCTTGGAAAAGGTGCCGCGCGCGATGATCAGAAAGTACGTCGTCGGATAGATCTCCCCGAGAAAGCGTCCGAAGCCTTCCAGAGAGGACACCGGATCGAGCAGGCCGGAGAACTGCACCGCCGGCAGCATCGTCAGGAGGGCCGTGCCGAATATCGCCGCGATCTGGCTTTTCATGAAGGTCGAGATCAGCAGACCCAATCCCGTCGCGGCGGCAACATAGAGCACCGCGGCGGCGGCCAGCGTCGCAAAGCTGCCCGTGATCGGCACGCCGAATATGGCGACGGCCTGCACCGTCAACATGAGAAAGGAGATGAACGAAAGGGCGATGTACGGCAGCTGCTTGCCGATCAGGAACTCCAACGGGGTCGTCGGCGTCACATAGAAGTTCACGATGGATCCCAGCTCCTTCTCGCGCACGACGCTGAGCGCCGCCAGCATCGCGGGCAGCATCATGAGAAGGATCGGGATGACCGCCGGCACCATCGCCACGAGGCTCTTGACGTCTGGATTGTAGCGATAGCGGATCTGGACATTGACGGGAGCGGCAAGCAGCGCGCTCTGACCGCGTTCCCGGGCTTTTGCGGCC
The DNA here is from genome assembly GCA_023458595.1 of Pseudomonadota bacterium. Taxonomy (GTDB): domain Bacteria; phylum Pseudomonadota; class Alphaproteobacteria; order Rhizobiales; family Tepidamorphaceae; genus Microbaculum. The sequence goes on along the minus strand of JAEWYT010000023.1, from coordinate 79,373 downwards.
AGCCAGCTCGAGTGCATTCCCTCGACGTAGCCGCGAACGGTCTCCGCGCGCTGCGGCATCGCGCCGTCGATCCAGGCGCCGACGCTCGCCGTGCCGCCTTTCTCGATATCGCGGGCAAACCCCGGCGGGATCTCGATCGCGAGACTCAGCTCGCCCGAGCGCATGCGCCGGTCGAGATCCCGATAGTCGACGATGGGCTCGTGCTCGATGAAGTATCGCGAGCCCGAAAGGTCGAAGGCGTAGTCCCGGCTGGCGGCCGTCTGATCGCGATCGAGAACCGCGAAGGTCAGATCCTCGACGTCCATGCTGATGCCGTAACCCATGACGAACATCAGGATGACGCTGCCGAGAAGGGCGAGCGTGAGGCGGATCGGATCGCGCCGCAGCTCGAGCGACTCCGTTCGCGCGTAGCTCAACATCCGGCGCGGATCGAAGTGGCGTTTCCACCATGGCGCGGATGTCCCGGCATCGTCGTGCTCCGCGTCGCTTGCGGCCGCCAGCGCGGCGCCGGAAAGCCCGGCAGGGCCGGCGACGGCGTCGCCCCCGGCCCTCTCTAGGTATTCGATGAACACCTCTTCGAGCGAGCCCGCGTCGTGCTTTGCGACGAGGTCGCCCGGGGCATCCGTGACGAGCACCCTGCCGGCATGCATCAGGGAGACGCGGTCGCAGCGCTCGGCCTCGTTCATGAAGTGGGTGGAGATGAAGATCGTCACCTGGTCGCGCCGCGACAGCTCGATCAACATCCTCCAGAAATCGTCCCGGGCGACCGGATCGACGCCGGACGTCGGCTCGTCGAGGATCAGCATGTCCGGTCTGTGGATCATGGCGACCGCCAGCGACAAACGCTGCCGATGGCCGAGCGGCAGAGCGCCCGGCAAGGCGTCCAGCACATCCTCCAGCTCGAAGCGCGCCGCCATCTCGGCGACCCGGGTGGCCAGATCGGACGGGGGAACCCGGAACAGCCTAGCGTGGAGTTCGAGGTTCTGCCGAACGGTCAGCTCTGTGTAGAGCGAGAACGACTGCGACATGTAGCCGACGCGCCGTCGCGTCTCGATATCCTCGGCGTCGACCTCGTGGCCGAACAGCCAGGCTTGCCCCTCCGTCGGCGGCAGCAGGCCGGTGAGCATCTTCATCGTCGTGGTCTTGCCGCAGCCGTTCGACCCGAGGAAGCCGAAGATCTCCCCCTTGCCGATCCGCAGGCTGACGTTGTCCACGGCGGTAAAGTCGCCGAACCGACGGGTGAGGTCGCGCGCCTCGATCGCGATCTCCCCGCCGGCCTCGGCAACGCGCGGAACGATCTCGACGGGCCGATAGGCCAGGCGTTGCTCCTGCGGCAAGAGGGCGATGAAAGCGTGCTCGAGGGTTTCCGTACCGGTCCGGGCGAGCAGCTCGGAGGGGGTTCCGGTTTCCAGGACCCGCCCCGCGCTCATGGCGACAAGCCAGTCGAACCGGGCCGCCTCTTCCATGTAGGCCGTCGCCACCAGCACGCTCATGCCGGGGCGTTCGGCGCGGATGTCCTCGATCAGCTCCCAGAACTGCCGGCGCGACAACGGATCGACGCCGGTCGTCGGCTCGTCGAGGACCAGCAGGTCGGGATCATGGATGAGCGCGCAGCACAGGCCGAGCTTCTGCTTCATGCCGCCCGACAGCTTGGCGGCGGGCCGATTGACGAAGGGCGCCAGCCCGGTGCTTTCCGTCAGCTCCGCGATGCGCCGCAGCCGCTCGGCGTGATCGTGGCCGAACAGCCGGCCGAAGAAATCCATGTTCTCGAAAACCGACAGGGTCGGATAGAGGTTCTTGCCCAGGCCCTGCGGCATGTAGGCGATCCGCGGGCAGACTTCGCGACGGTGACGGGTGCTCGCCATGTTTCCACCCAATACCGAAACGCTGCCAGACTGGATTTCGCGGGCTCCGGCGACAAGCGCGAGCAAGCTGGATTTTCCGACGCCGTCCGGGCCGACGAGTCCGACCATGCGGCCCGAAGGAAACGCCAGATCCAGCCCGTCCAGGGCAACGGCCTTCCCGTATCGCAGGCCGACGCCGGACAGCCGCGCGACAGCGACTTCGTCATCCGGCGTATTGCGATCCCTCGCAGTGCCGGTCATTCGGCGGCCGCGTTCTCGGGAAGGCGAACCTTCAGGTCGTCAGGCCAGTCCACGGTCGGGTCGAGGCGCACGTAGGCGACACCCGGAAGGCCGGTCTTGACGTTGCGGACGTACTCCTGCAGCAGGTCGGCGGGGATGCGCGCCTTGACGCGGAACATCAGCTTCTCCCGCTCGTCCGCGGTCTCGACCGTTTTCGGCGTGAACTGCGCCACGTCCGCGACGAAGAAGACCTTCGCGGGTATGACGTAGCGGGGGGCCGCGTCGAGGATCAGCCGGGCGTCCGCATCCAGCGCCACCAGCCCCGCCTGGGCCGTGGGCAGGAAGAAGGACATGTAGACCTCCTTGAGGTCCACCATGTTGAGGACGGTGCTGCCGGCGCCGACGACTTCGCCGGGCCGCGCGACGATATACTGGACGCGTCCTTCGCGGGGAGCCGTCAGCAGACTGTCGTCTATCTCGACCTGGATCCGGTCTATCGTCGCCTGTACCGCCTCGATATCGGATTTCGCCGAAATCACCTGCGAGCTCGCGTAGCCCAGCGCCGCATCCGCGGCAGCGAGGTTTGCCTCCGCCGCGCTGACGGCGGCCTTCGCTCCCTGAACGTTGGCGCGGTCCTCGTCGAGCCGTTGTTGCGTCGCCGTCCCGGTCGTCGCCAGCTCCTCTGCGCGAGACAGGCTCTTTTCGGCAATATCAAGCTCGGCCCGGCGCTGCTCGATCAGCGCCTGCATGGAAGCCTTCTGCGCCTCCTGCTGCCGGACCCTGGCCTCGGCGATGGTCACGCCGATCTTGGCGCTTTCCAGCTGGGCCTTCGCTTCGCGCAGTTGCGCTTCCAGCGCCCGGGTATCGATCCTTGCCAGGTTGTCCCCGGCCTTCACGAACTGGCCTTCCGTCACATAGACGTCCTGCACGCGTCCCGCCGTCTTGGCGGCGACATAGATCTCGACGGCCTCGATGCGTCCGTTGCTCTTCGCGAAGCCCGTCGGCACGTCCGGCGGCTGCGCATAGAGCCACGCCGCATAGAGCCCGCCGGCGACGGCGGCGAGGACGATGAGACGAAGGACGGACCGGGCGGACTTGGACATGAGCAGTTCCGTAGGATTGCAGCGACGAGGCCATTGAGGGAAGAAGGAGACAGGGACTTAATCTCACGCGTGACGTCTTGCGCCGCGTTCGGGTGCCCTGCGGCGTGAAGATACCGGGGTGCCCCCGACAAAGCACCCGCATTATAGATCTGCTCGAAAAACGCCTGGTTGTACCACGTGCATCGCGACAATCTCGTGCATGCGCGGGCGCACCTCTGTCAGACGATCGCGCCGTGAGGGCCTGCGCTCTCCGTCGTCGTGGCGCTGCCGCGCGGAACGCGGGTCAGAGCGCATCCCTCCGTTCCCGCGAAGAGAGCGCACCGTCAAAAATCCGGGATCACCCGCCTGAACGCGACAACGCCTAAAATATTTGACGGAGCATGGTCTTTGTGTATGGTATACCACATACAATTAAGACCTGCGGAGTTCACAACCGCAGAAATGCGACGGTTTGGGAGGGACGTGGCGAATGTCGATCAGCGACAGGCTTAGCCCCATCGCTGAAAACTTCACCTTGAAGGATCACACCTTCGAGGTGCTGCGCGCCGCAATCCTCGAAATGGACATCTATCGGCCCGAGACCGACCTGAGGTTGGATGAGCGCCGTCTCGCCGAGAGCCTCGGCATTTCCAGGACGCCGATCCGCGAGGCGTTGGCACGTCTGGCGCAGGAGGGCCTGGTCCAGATCGTCCCGCGCAAGGGGGTCTTCGTCTGCCGCAAGACGCGCGAGGAAATCCTCGAGATGGTCATCACCTGGGCGGCGCTGGAAAGCATGGCCGCCAGGCTTGCGACGGAAAACGCCAGCGACGCCGAACTGAGCGCCTTGAGGCAGTTCGCGATCAAGCACAGCAGCGACGTCGAGCGCGCCGACCTCGAAGAGTACTCCGACGCCAATATCACTTTCCACCAGACGATACTGGAGCTCTCCGGCTGCCAGCTCCTGAAGAACATGGCCGACATCCTCTTCACGCACATGAAGGCGGTGCGGCGGCGGGCGATGGGCGAAAGCGATCGCGCGCGCCGGTCGGTCGCCGATCACATGCAGATCATCGACGCGCTCACGAACCGCGACGCGGACCTCGCCGCGCGCCGGGTGCGCGAGCACACGATGCGACTGCACGATCACATCGCGAAGACGTGGACCAGGATCGAGTCCCTCGGTGCGCTGAAGGATCTGGCCAGTTGACCTCCGAAGGATAGGAAGAGACGACACATGACCGCCGCCGGCGCAGCACAGGCCGCAAATGCGGAGATCGCCGAAAAGTCCGAGCCGCAGGACCTGACCGACGGGTTCCATCTGCTCATCGACGCTCTCAAGCTGAACGGCTTGAACACGATCTATGGCGTGCCCGGAATCCCGATCACGGACTTCGGCCGCATGGCCCAGGCCGAAGGGATCCGCGTGATCTCGTTCCGCCACGAACAGAATGCCGGCAATGCGGCGGCGGTCGCCGGGTATCTGACGAAAAAGCCGGGCGTCTGCCTGACCGTTTCCGCACCGGGCTTTCTCAACGGCCTGACGGCGCTCGCGCACGCGACCACCAACTGCTGGCCGATGATCCTCATGTCGGGCTCGTCGGAGCGCGAGATCGTCGATCTCCAGCAGGGTGACTACGAGGAGATGGACCAGCTGGCGATCGCCAAGCCGCTCTGCAAGGTGGCCTATCGTATCCTGCACGCAGAGGACATCGGGATCGGCCTTGCCCGCGCCATCCGCGCCGCGGTGTCGGGGCGTCCCGGCGGCGTCTATCTCGACCTGCCCGCCAAGCTCTTCGGTCAGGTCATGGAGGCTTCGGCCGGCGCCAACTCGCTGGTGAAGGTGATCGACCCCGCGCCGAAGCAATTGCCGGCGCCGGAATCCGTCGCGCGCGCGCTGGATGTGCTCAAGGGCGCCAAGCGGCCGCTGATCATCCTGGGCAAGGGGGCGGCCTATGCGCAGGCGGACGAGGAGATCCGCGCATTCGTCGAAAAGAGCGGCATCCCCTATCTGCCGATGAGCATGGCCAAGGGGCTCCTGCCCGACGATCATCCGCTGTCGGCAGGCGCTGCGCGCTCCCTGGTGCTCAAGGACTGCGACGTCGTCATGCTGATCGGCGCGCGTCTGAACTGGCTCTTGTCGCACGGCAAGGGCAAGCAATGGGGTGCGGCGCCGAAGAAGATCGTCCAGATCGACATCGAGCCGAAGGAGATGGACAGCAACGTCCAGATCGTCGCGCCAATCGTCGGGGATATCGAGTCCTGCGTCTCGGCACTGCTCGACGCGATGGGTCCGGACTGGCAGACGTCCTATTCGGAGTGGATCGACACCGTTCGGGAAAAGGTCGAGGCGAACGTCGCCAGGATGGCGCCGCGGCTGATGAACAACAACGTGCCGATGGACTATCACGGAGCGCTCGGCGCGCTCAGGCCCATCATCAAGGCGAACCCCGATACGATCTTCGTGAACGAGGGCGCCAACACGCTCGATTTCGCCCGTTCGATCATCGACATGTACAAGCCCCGCAAGCGCCTCGACGTGGGCACCTGGGGCGTCATGGGCATCGGCATGGGCACGGCGATAGCCGCGGCGATCGAGACCGGCCAGCGCGTGCTGGCGGTCGAGGGCGACAGCGCCTTCGGCTTCTCCGGAATGGAGGTGGAGACGATCTGCCGCTACAACCTGCCGGTCTGCGTCATCGTCTTCAACAACAACGGCATCTACCGCGGCACCGACGTCAATCCGGCGGGCGGACCGGACGTGGCGACGACCGTCTTCGTCAAGGACGCCCGTTACGACGTGATGATGCAGGCGTTCGGCGGCGTCGGCGTGAACGCCACGAGCCCCGACGAGCTTTCCCGCGCCGTGAACGAATTCATCGCCAGCGGCAAGCCGACCCTCATCAACGCCGTCATCGATCCGAAGTCCGGCACCGAAAGCGGCCGCATCGGCAATCTCAATCCGCAGAGCGTGGTGACGAAGAAGTAGACGAAGCCCGGTCAATCGAAGGGCTCTTGAAGGGTAAGACTATGAAGGCTCTGGAAGGCGTCAAAGTTCTCGATTTCACCCACGTCCAGTCGGGCCCGACGTGCACGCAGCTCTTGGCGTGGCTTGGGGCGGACGTGATCAAGGTGGAGCGTCCAGGCGTCGGCGATGCGACGCGCAAGCAGCTCGTCGACAAGCCCGGGGCCGACAGCCTCTACTTCACGATGCTCAACCACAACAAACGCTCGATCGAGATCGATTCCAAGAACGCGACGGGCAAGGAGGTCCTGACAAGGCTCATCGAGACCTGCGACGTTCTCGTCGAGAACTTCGCCCCCGGCGCGCTCGATCGGATGGGGTTCTCCTGGGAGAACATCCAGAAGATCAATCCAAGGATCGTCGTCGCCTCGGTCAAGGGCTTCGGCCCCGGGAAATACGAGGACTGCAAGGTCTACGAGAATATCGCGCAATGCGCCGGCGGAGCGGCGTCGACGACGGGGTTTCTCGACGGCCCGCCGCTGGTGACGGGCGCGCAGATCGGCGATTCCGGGACCGGCCTGCACCTTGCGCTGGGGATCGTCACCGCGCTGTTCCAGCGCGAGAAGACCGGCCGCGGCCAGAAGGTTCTGGCGCCGATGCAGGACGGAGTGATCAATCTCTGCCGGGTGAAGCTTCGCGACCAGCAGCGTCTCGAGGCCGGACCGCTGACAGAATATTCGCAGTACGGCGAGGGCATTCCGTTCGGCGAGGCGACGCCGCGCGCCGGCAACGACTCCGGCGGCGGCCAGCCCGGGCGCATCCTCAAGTGCAAGGGCTGGGAAACCGATCCCAATGCCTACACCTATTTCATCACCCAGGCCGCCGCATGGGAGAAGGTCTGCGACGTGATCGGCAGGCCGGAATGGAAGACCGATCCCGACTTCGCGACGCCCAAGGCCCGTCTGCCGCGCCTCAACGAAATGTTCGAGGCGATCGAGGCATGGACCATGACCAAGACGAAGTTCGAGGTCATGGAAATCTGCAATCCGCACGACATTCCGGTGGGGCCGATCCTCAGCATGAAGGAAATCGCGGAGGACGAAGGCCTTCGCGCGACCGGGACGATCGTCGAGGTCGATCACCCCGAGCGCGGCCCCTACCTCAGCGTCGGGTGCCCGATCAAACTGTCGGACAGCCCGGTGGAGGTCGTGCGGTCGCCGCTGCTCGGTGAGCACACGACAGAGATCCTCAAGGATGTGCTCGGCTATTCCGACGACGAGCTGGATCGCATCGCCGGGTCGGGAGCGGTCGGCGACGTCAAGCGCGAGGCGGCGGAGTAGCAGGGGACGATCGGCGCGAGATCGATCACACCGAGGCGGGAGGGATTACATGCGGATTGTCGTGCACGGACAGCAGGCGTTCGGAAAGGCGGTCCTGGAACGGCTCCTGGAGCGCGGCGAGGACGTCGTGGCGGTCTGCTGCGCGCCGACCAAGGAGGGAAGGCCCGAGGATCCGCTGGCCACGTATGCCCGCGAACAGGGCCTGCCGGTGCACCAGCCGGCCTCGTGGAAGACGCCCGAAGCGCTCGAGCTCATGAAGAGCTTCAAGGCCGACGTCTGCATGATGGCCTACGTCCTGCTGTTCGTGCCGAAAGAGGTTCGCGACGCGCCGACCTACGGCACCTTCCAATACCACCCGTCCCTGTGCCCCTGGCACCGCGGGCCCTCGTCGATCAACTGGCCGATCGCGATGGGGAAGACGCGGACCGGGCTGACGATCTTCTGGCCCGACGACGGCTTGGACGAAGGCCCGATCATGTTGCAGAAGACCTGCGAGATCGGACCCGACGAGACCCTCGGCGACGTCTATTTCAACAAGCTCTTCCCGATGGGCGTCGATGCGATGATCGAAGGTCTCGAGCTGGTGAAGGCCGGGATCATCCTGAAGCACGACCAGCGCCTGGAAGACGGTTCCTACGAGAGCTGGTTCAAGGGAGACCATGCCGTGATCGACTGGTCGAAGCCGGCGCGCGACGTCTACAACCTGATCCGGGCGGCAAACCCCGCGCCGGGCGCGCGCGCGACGATCAACGGCACAGAGATACAGATCTTCGACTGCAAGCTGCAGGACGGCGACGGCACGCCCGGCGAACTCGTGGAAACGAACGATGCCGGATTCGTGATGCAGGCAGGTGGCGGTCGGATTCTGGTCGAGCGTGTTCGCCCGACCGGCGGGCAGAAACAAGCGGCGAACGCGTGGATCGCCGGGTTGGGTTGAATTCCGGGAATACAGGCAAGGTCAGCGAAGGTAATCGGCCAATCTCATGTCAGATATCGAAATCGCCCGTGCTGCCAAGAAGAAGCCGATCCAGGAGATCGGCGCGAAGCTCGGTATTCCCAGTGACGACCTGATACCTTTTGGCCACGACAAGGCAAAGGTGTCGGCGGCGTTCGTCAAGTCCTGCGCGTCGAGGAAGGACGGCCACCTGATCCTGGTGACGGCGATCAACCCGACGCCGGCGGGTGAGGGCAAGACGACGACGACCGTCGGCCTGGGCGACGGGCTGAACGCCATCGGCAAGAAGGCCGCGATCTGCATCCGCGAGGCCTCGCTCGGGCCCAATTTCGGGATGAAGGGCGGCGCCGCCGGTGGCGGCTACGCGCAGGTCGTGCCGATGGAGGACATGAACCTCCACTTCACGGGCGATTTCCACGCGATCACCTCGGCGCACAACCTGCTCACCGCAATGATCGACAACCACATCTACTGGGGCAACGCGCTCGATATCGACATCCGCCGCATCGCCTTTCGCCGCGTGATGGACATGAACGACCGGGCGCTCAGGCAGATCGTCTGCAGTCTCGGCGGGGTGGCGAACGGCTTCCCGCGGGAGGCGGGCTTCGACATCACCGTCGCCTCCGAGGTGATGGCGATTCTGTGCCTGGCCACGGATCTCGCCGATCTCGAGCGCCGGCTCGGCGACATGATCGTCGCCTATCGTCGCGACAGGAGCCCGGTCTACGCACGGGACATCAAGGCCGACGGTGCCATGGCGGTCCTGCTCAAGGACGCCGTGCTGCCGAATCTCGTGCAGACGCTGGAGAACAATCCCGCCTTCGTCCATGGCGGTCCGTTCGCCAACATCGCCCATGGCTGCAACTCGGTCGTGGCGACGACGACGGCACTCAAGCTCGCGGACTATGTCGTCACCGAAGCTGGCTTCGGCGCGGACCTCGGCGCGGAGAAATTCTTCGACATCAAGTGCCGGAAAGCCGGCCTCAAGCCCTCCGCCGTCGTTCTCGTCGCCACCGTGCGCGCGATGAAGATGAACGGCGGCGTAAAGAAGGACGATTTGAGCGGCGAGAACGTCGACGCGGTGACCAAGGGCTGCGCGAACCTCGGACGCCATATCGAGAACCTCAAGAAGTTCGGCGTGCCGATGGTCGTCGGCATCAATCACTTCGTCACCGATACGGACGCCGAAGTCCAGGCGATCAAGGACTTCTGCACGGAGCGCGGTGTCGATGCGATCCTCAACACGCACTGGGCGAACGGCGGCAAGGGGATCGAGGAGACGGCCAGGAAGGTCGTCGAACTCTGCGAGGGGGGCACGGCCGACTACAAGCCGCTTTATCCCGACGACATGCCGCTCTTCCAGAAGATCGAGACCATCGCCAAGGAAATCTATCGCGCCGACGAGGTCCTCGCGGACTTGAAGATCCGCGGTCAGCTGAAGGAATGGGAGGACCAGGGTTACGGCAACCTGCCCGTCTGCATGGCCAAGACCCAGTACTCCTTCACCACGGACCCCAATCGACGCGGCGCTCCGACGGGCCACAGCCTGCCGGTCCGAGAGGTGCGGCTTTCGGCCGGAGCGGGATTCGTCGTGGTGATCTGCGGTGAGATCATGACGATGCCCGGACTGCCGAAGCTGCCGGCCGCAGAAAGCATTCGCATCAACAAGGACGGTCTGGTCGAGGGCCTGTTCTGAGGGGAAACCGGCGTGATACGCAAGATTCTCGTCCCGGTACGGGGAGACGGCAAGGGCGACAACGTTCTCGCCCATGCTGCCGCGATCGCGCATCGCCACATGTCCCATGTCGTGGTCGTTCATTGCCGACCGCAGCCCGAGGACCTGATGCCATACGGCATCTACATCCCCGATTTCCTTCGCAAGCAGCTCGTCGAGCAGTCCTACAAGCTGGCCGACCAGGAAGAGGAGGGACTGCGCGAGGAGTTGCGGGTTCTCGCGCGCGACCTGAACCTCGACGACTCGGGCGAGAGGATCGGCGAAGTCGCGACCGTCGAATTCCTCGAGGTGGCCGGCCGGCAGGTCGACGTCATCAAACGGCACGGACGCCTGGCGGACATGATTGCCGTGGCCAAACCCGATCGCGATAGAAACCTCGGCAAGAACACGCTCAAGGCGGCACTGTTCCACTCCGGCCGTCCCGTCTTGATGTGCCCGCCGCGGCCGACTCCGCCGGAAACACTGGCGGCCAAAGTCGCGATCGCCTGGAACGGAAGCGCGGAATCCGCCCGCGCCCTGGCGCAGTGCAAATCCGTTCTGCGCGGTGCGGACACGATATGGGTGCTGACGGATGGCACGGATGCAGGCCCGGGAACGACAATCGACGATCTGAAATTGTATCTCGCGCTGCATCACATGGAGGTGACGGTCGAGACGTTCTCGTCGCGTGCGAAGGCCGGTGCCGAGATGCTCCGTGTCACCGCCGAACTCGGCGCAGACATGCTGATAATGGGCGCATATGGCGAGAGCCATGAGCGTGAGACCGTCTTCGGCGGGAATACCCAGATAGTTGTCGACACCGCAATGGTGCCGGTACTTCTTAATCACTGAATAGAGAGGTGATGTAGTAACAGCGTTAACAATAAAATCGAAGACCGCAGATAATAGTGGTCTCGCCATGAAGTTATATAGGGAAGCAAACATAACCCATAGGGAGGAATGACATGGCGATTACATCAAAAGCACTGTGTGGTTTCGCCGGCGCCGTGGCGCTGGGTATGATGACCCTTTCGGGGGCGGCACAGGCATGGGAGCCGAACAAACCCGTCGACTTCGTGATCATGGCCGGTGCCGGCGGTGGGGCGGACCAGATCGCCCGCTTCCTGCAGTCCGTGGCCGAGAAGAAGAACCTGACGAGCCGTCCGCTCGTACCCAACAACAAGGGCGGCGGATCGGGTGCCGAGGCGCTCATTGCCCTGAAGGGTAGCTCCGATCCGAACCACACCATCCTCGTGACGCTGAACTCGTTCTTCACGACGCCGCTGCGTCAGCCGAACCTCGGTGTGGACGTCATGACCTTCACGCCGGTCGCGATGATGGGCGTCGATCCCTTCGTGCTGTGGGTCCACAAAGACAGCGGCATCACGACGTTCGAACAGTGGCTCGAGGCCGTGAAGGCCGACCCGAACTATGTCATGGGCGGGACGGGCAAAGGCCAGGAAGACTCGATCGTCATCGCGTTCCTGGAGAAGGCCTTCGGTATCAAGGTCAAGTACATTCCGTACAAGGGCGGCGGCGACGTGGCCAAGGATCTTGCCGGCAAGCAGATCATGGCCACGGTCAACAATCCGTCGGAAACCAAGGGCTTCTACGCGTCCGGCGACGTCGTTCCGCTGCTGGCGTTTTCTGACGAGCGCATGCCGGCGTTCCCGGACGTCCCGACCGTCAAAGAGAAGGGCAAAGACTTCAGCTACTACAATCAGCGTGCGGTCGTGGGTGCCCCGGGCATGTCGCCTGAGGCGGCCGAGTACTATCAGAACCTCTTCAAGACCATCTACGACTCCGACGAGTGGCAGGGCTACATGACGTCCGAGAGCCTCTCGCCGCTCTGGATGTCCCCTGAGGAGCAGAAGGCCTACTGGGCGAAGCAAATCCAGAGCCACAAGGACCTGCTCGCCGAGATGGGCGAGTAAGTCCACCTGTCCGGTTTTCAGCTGTCGACGGAGGCCGAAGTGCGTCTGGGAGAGTTCGTCACGGCAGGTATTCTGGCCGTTCTGTCCATATACTTCATGTGGAAGAGTTCCGAGCTGGAAATCGGTTACATCAGGGGCGAGGGGCCGGGAGGCGGAGCGTGGCCGTTCTGGCTCTCGGCGATCATGCTGGTCTGCACGGCCCTGATCGCACTCAATGCGGCAAGGCGGACTTCTCCGCCTTCCCGCTCCACCGAACCGGTTCTCGACGCCGAGGGCCGCAGGATGCTGGTCCAGGTGTTCGGTGGAATCTTCATGTTCGTCGCGCTCACCGGCATCATTTCGATGTACGGCGCGATGATGTTCTTCCTGTTCTACTACCTGTGGTTTCTCGGACGACACTCGCTTTTGCTATCGCTCGCGATTTCAATCCTCACACCAGTCGTATTCTTTTTCTTCTTTGAAGCACTGATGCGAGTCACGTTGCCTAAGGGCATGTGGTTCATGGAGCCGTTCTTCAACATGCTCAATACAATCATCTACTGATCGGCAGGCAAGGACGTCGGGCCCGACGTGGCGGAGGTGAACGCGTGGACATTCTGGCTCATCTTTCAGGCGGCCTAGCCGAGGCCGTTCAACCGATCAATCTGGCGTTGATCATCGTCGGCGTCGTGCTGGGCCTGTTCATCGGAATGATGCCGGGTCTTGGATCGGTGAACGGCGTGGCGATCCTGCTGCCGATCACCTTCCTGGTGCCGCCCGCATCGGCCATCATCTTCCTCGCGTCCATCTACTATGGCGCCATGTACGGCGGTGCCATCAGTTCGATCACCCTGGGCATACCGGGCGCATCGACGGCGGTGGCGACGACCTTCGACGGACGACCATTGGCGCTCAAAGGGCGGGCAAGTCTCGGGCTGGTGACCGCCGCCGTCGCGTCCTTCGTCGGCGGCACCGTCTCGATCGTCCTGTTCACGATGTTTGCCCCGCCACTGGCATCGGTCGCCCTCAGTTTCGGTCCGCCGGAAATCTTCGCCCTGATGCTGCTGGCGTTCGCCACCTTCGTGGGGCTCGGCGGGGACGATATCCCGAAGACAATCCTGTCGATTTGCCTCGGCCTGGTTCTCGCCGCCGTCGGCTACGACGAGATCTCGGGGGCGCCGCGTCTGGTGTTCTTTGACATTCCCGGCTTTCTGCACGGGATCAATTTCCTCGTGCTGGCAATCGGAATCTACGGCATCGGCGAGATGTTGTGGACCATCGACACCACGCGCGGCAAGGTCACGTCCACCGAAGCCCGGATGACGTTCAAGGGGGCGATCGCCGATACCAAGGAAAGCCTTCGCAATGGCTGGAAGGGCATGTCCATCGGCTCCTTCCTCGGCTTCTTCGTGGGAATCCTGCCCGCCGCCGGAGCGACGCCCGGGTCGCTGATGGCCTACGGCGTGGCCAAGCTGACGTCCCGTGATCCCGAGTCGTACGGCAAGGGTAACGTCGACGGAGTCGCTGCGCCCGAGTCGGCCAACAATTCGGCGTCGACCGGTTCGATGCTGCCAATGATCACTCTCGGCATACCCGGCTCGCCGACGACGGCTATCCTGCTCGGGGGCATGGTCATCTGGGGCCTTACACCCGGACCGCGCCTCTTCACCGATCAGCCGGAGTTCGTGTGGGGGCTGATCGGCTCCTTCTACGTATCGAACGTCGTCGCCCTTCTGATCAACCTGTCCTTCATTCCGCTGTTCATCTGGATGCTGCGGATGCCTTTCACCATCCTGGCGGCGATCATCTTCGTCCTGTCGATTGTCGGCGGCTATGCGGCGACGAACGACATGCACGATGTGTGGCTGATGCTGCTGTTCGGTCTGGGTGGCTTCTTCCTGCGGAAGTTCGAGTACCCGGTTGCCCCCGCGGTCCTCGCCATCGTGCTCGGCCCGATCGCGGAGCCGACGCTGCGCCAATCGCTGCTTCTGTCCTCGGGCGATCCGAGTATCTTCTTCACCCGGCCAATCGCCGGGCCGATCACGGTCATCGCGACCATCCTTATTATTCTTCCGCTGTTTAAGCTGATAAAAGGGAGGAATCGCAGGCCGAACGCTGCTGGAGCGCTTGCGTCGCGGAAATGAGGCCGGCGCATGGCCGGCTGACGACCACCGGACGACGGATCGTGCGGCGACCGAAGCTTGCGGCAATCGCGCCTCATGAGGCCCGGCAGGAATGGCTGGATCCGAAGCACATTTCGATGCATGGAACCCGGGAGTCGACTCGACGATCCCGACCCGCCTGATGCCGCTGGTGACGCTGTTCCGGCCGGAAAACTCCAGCGTCGGATACGGTGAGGCCCGGGAACTGGCCGACATCTGCGGCCTCAAGCCGCAAGAACTGGTCGCATTCAACGTCCGCCGGCTGATCGTGCACGAGTTGCTGATCCGCGTGACGACCGACCTCCACGTGCCGGACGGACCGAACTACGAGGACCTGGGCCTGCAACTGCGCGGCATGACCGCCCGCATCCTCGACGATTACGTCGAGCCGAGGAGGGACGAAATCGAGCGCGCATTCGGCGCGTTGCGCGACAGGATCGACACCCGGCTTCGCGAACTGCTCGACAGGGACATCTTCGGCGATACCGCTCCGGCGGGTAAGGCCAAGCCCGGTGTTCTGGCCCGACTACTAGGCAAGAGGGAAGGTCACGACGCCGGCAGGGAACGCCCCGAACTGCTCGCGATATCGAAGTGGGAGGCCGCGATTGCGCACGCCGACCAGCCGTTCGAAGCGGCCTGCCTCAAGGGACTGCAGAAGATAGTGTCCGGAATTGTGGGGCGACGGGGACGGCTCATGGCGGAGACGGACGTCGTGGTCCGCCTGGCGTCCAACTGGATATGCAATTCCTACGGAAGCGAACGGATCGGCGAGATGCTCGATCCGATTATCCGCGATGCTGCTTTCAAAGAGGACTACAGCTACCTGCCGGCCCAGAAGGAGCCGGTAATCCTGAACGTCAAAGGCGCCTCCGCCGCAGGCAAAAGCACCATCCGTCCCCTGCAGCGGCAGCTTGCGGACCGCATAGGCGTTCCCTGGGAGCAATTCGCCCTGGTGAGCCCCGACTACTGGCGAAAATTCCTTCTCGACTACAACAGCCTGGGAAAGGACTTCAAATACGCCGCGATGCTCACCGGCCAGGAACTGGAAATTATCGACAAGAAGCTCGACGGGTATATCGAGCGGAAAGCAGCGCGCTCGGAAATGCCGCATCTCCTCATCGATCGATTTCGGTTTGATAGCTTTGAGTCGGCGGCAATTCAGCCGGCCGACAGTCGATTGCTTAGCCGTTTCGGCAATACCGTATTCATGTTCTTCGTGATCACGCCTCCGGCCGAAACGGTCGAGCGCGCCTGGACCCGGGGACTCGAAACCGGCCGGTACAAGGCGGTCGACGATCTCCTCTATCACAACATAGAGGCCTATACGGGAATTCCAAAACTATTCTTCAATTGGGTAAAGAAAGACAGTCAGAAAGTACACTTCGAGTTTCTCGACAACAGCATTCCGCATGGGGAAACTCCGCGTTCAATCGCTTTTGGCTGGAACGATAGTATCAATATAATCGACTTTGATTACCTTAGAAGGATTGGTAACTATAGATGCGTCAATATAAATGCAAGAAATCCGGATGAAACCATTGTTGATACATACGAACCAGGAGGAGACATTATTCTGGATTGCATCGATAGAATATCGGATGTCACATTTATCGACCCCGATTCTCTGGAAGTCGTTGGACACACACGAAACGGCAAATGCGACTACGAGGTAGCCGGGTTCTTCAAGAAATCATCGATTGACGTCGAGTATGCAGTCACCGGTGTCGAGATGCGCGATCCGGCGCCGTTGCGCTTCGATAGTCCCGCAAAGCCGAAGCTGGACGTCGACTACGAGCGAAAGTTCACAGTCGGGGCGTGGAGCCACAAGTAAAGGGCGGGCGCCGGAAGAGCCGACCCGGTCTTCGACTGCGGTTTACTGCACCGCTTCTTCGAGTGGGGCCATGGCGCGCCAAAAAGGGTACTGGCAGACGACGTGCGAACCGGTCTCGGTCCGCTCAGAAATCCCGAGGTCCGGGCTGCGTAGAGTTTACGCCGTTCCCCAAGAGCGGCGGTGGGATTGAGCTCGAAGACGTTTCGGCGTGAGAGATTACCTTCGTGACCGAAATGATCGCCAGAGCCGTCCGGAAGATTGGCGGAGGAAGCAGTCAGCTGCGAACCGGTTTCTGCACGGAAATTCCCTGTTCGGAGGGAATCTGCAGGGAGAAACGCTGGTATTTGTCAGGAGGTTGGGATTTCCATCCGATTTTCGAGCGTGCTCCCAATAACTTAGCATGTACTTTCCCTGCGAATGCAAACAGGGAATTGGTACGCGTCAAACAGCGACGGATTGATCGATATCCGGGAACCCAAAACGGTGAACCGCTCAAAGCGGTGATCAAGCCAACAGAGACACGGATTGGTGAACAGCTGATTGCAGCGCATAGTACATCACGGCCAACCTAGGACAGTCCGGGCGCATACAGGAGCTACCTGGGCTAACGGAGTTGTTCCAGCAGGCCTGTGCGTTGGTTTCGCTCAAACAGAGCAATTGTAACGCTCTGGAACTTCACTCCGGCCTTGCAGGTTCACCACCCCCATTCCGCGAGCATCTCGCGTAGTGCGCGCTTCGGCACCTCGCCGTAGCCGGAGTTGGGCAGGGCATCTCACAAAAAATCCGGCGCGGTAGTTTGTACTTCGACACCTTTCCCGCGGTGAACGCAGCCAGATCAGCTTCCGTGATCTCGCTTCCCGGCTTCAACACGCATACTGCGACGCCGACCTCCCGCCACTCGTGATCGGGCGTGCCGACGACCGCGACATCGTCGATCGCCGGATGGGTCAGAATCTTCTTTTCTATCTCACGCGGATAGACGTTGGAGCCAGCGGAAATGAACATGTGAGAGACGCGGCCGGAGATAACGATGTGGCCGTCGGCATCCATGCGGCCGACGTCGCCGGTCCGGAACCAGCCGTCGCGAGAACGCGACCACGTTCTCCGCTGCATTATCGTGACGGCCTGGGAGGGCCGCTGGCCCGATCACATAGATCTCGCCGGTCCCGCCGGAGTCCAATTTGTTGCCTTCCTCGTCCCGGATCGAAATCTGCGTGCCCGTGCGCGCGATGCCGCAGGTGCCCGGGCGCAGATCGCTCTCGTCGTCGCCTTCGTGCAGATGCGCGGGCAGGACGGTGACCGTGTCGACGCACTCGCCGAGGCCGTAGTACTGGACGAGCACCTTGCCGGCTTCCGACCCTCGGGGACATCGGCGCGCCCGCGTGGACCACTTGGCGCAGGCTGGAATGGGCGCGTCACTCCGCCTCGAACACCCGATCCCGATTCAATATGAGATTAGGATCCAGTGCCTGCTTGATCCGGCGCATCGCCGCTATCTCGCTCTCGCTGCGAACGAGTCGGAGCCAAGGCCTTTTGTCCATGCCGATACCATGTTCGGCCGAGATGCTTCCGCCCTGCGCGGCTGTGCAGGACAGCACCGCGTCGGCGACCCGTTCGTGGTTGGTGGTGTGGACGATGTAGTGGAGATTGCCGTCGCCGAGATGGCCGAATACGTATGCTCGCGCAGCCGGGTCGATCGCTGCCAATGCCGTACCTGCCGCATCTAGGAAGCTGCTCATCCGTCCCAACGGCAGACTGACGTCGAAGCCGATCGTGCCGCCCAAAGCGAAGAGATACTCGCTGCATTTCTCCCGGACGCCCCAGAGCTGCACGTAGTCCCGGCCGGACTGTGCGACGACCACGTCCGACAGCAGTTCTTCCTCCAACGCTGCCACAAGCACCTCTTGAAATGCGTTGCGGTCAGTCTCCAGGTCTGCTCCTTGCGTCTCGGCCAGGACGTAGATCGGGGCGGTCGCCGGCATCGGTGCGGCCGCGCCCAGTAGCTCCGAGACGGGACGGTACAGATCGTTCAATATCACCTCGTATGCCGACAGGAACGGCCCGAGATGCCGTCTCAGGCGATGGAGCAACGCAATCGAAGCGTCGACCGACGCCGCTGCGCAAAAGGCGTTGATCGCCGATCGAGGTTTCGGGAACAGGCGCAGGCAGGCGCGGGTGATGACGCCGAGCGTTCCCTCGCTGCCGACGAGCAATTGGCCCAGGTCGTAACCGGTGTTGTCCTTGTGCAGCCCCCGCATCGAGCTCAGGATGCTGCCATCGGCCAGCACGACTTCCAGTCCGATGAGCTGGGCGCGGTACATCCCGTAGCGCAGCACGCGGATACCGCCTGCGTTGGTGGCGAGATTGCCGCCGACCGTCGCCGACCCGCGCGAGCCGATGTCCACGCCGAAGGTCAATCCGGCGTCTTCAGCCGCTTCCTGAACCGCCTGAAGCGTGGCGCCCGCCTCCGCGACGACAGACATCATGTCGGTGTCGGGTGGCTCCACGCGGGCCATCCGTTCCAACGAAATAGCGACCTCGCCGGGCAGCGGCCGCGCGGCGCCGGCTAGCCCCGTCCGTCCGCCCTGCACGACGACAGGCTGCCGCAGGGCATCGCAGGCCCTCAGGATGGCAGCGACCTCCTCCGTCGAGCCCGGCCGCAGGACGAGTTCCGGCAGGGAGCCGGGTGTCTCCGTGGCGTCCCTCGCGTACTTCGGTCCGACATCCGCACCCGCGAGTATCGCTCCGGCGGGCAGGATACCTGACAGCCCGACGATGAGTTCCCCGATCCGCCCGGTGCCGGCGCACGGCGTGTCGCTCACGTTCTGCTCCATCGAAGAGCAGCGCAGACCACCCGCAGACGACGGCGGACCGTGCCGCAAATCGGGACTTCAATACCACAAGCATGGCTTTTTGCCGCGCGTCGCCGTATGGCTCTATGCTCGCCGCGTGGTCGAACGACAGGAGAAAAAAGGAATGAGTGACGAGCTCGTGCTCTGGAAGAAGGACGAAGAGGATGCGTTTGTCACCCTGACGCTCAACCGTCCCGACAAGATGAACGCCATGAACCAGGCGCTTGGCGACGCGCTCGAGACGGCCGTCAGGCATGCAGTGGCCGACCCCGAGGTTCGCGCAGTGATCCTGACGGGTGCGGGTCGCGCCTTCTCCGCGGGTTTCGATCTGGAAGGCGAGGATTTCGAGCTCGAGGCGGAGGAATGGCGCGAAGACATCGGCGCAAACATGCGGCGGCTGCAGCTCATCCGCGAGGCGCCGATCCCGATCATCGCCGCGGTGAACGGTTATGCGCTGGCCGGCGGGTTGGAACTGATGCTCTGCTGCGACTTGGCGATCGCGGCCGAGGACGCCAGCCTCGGCGAGCCCGAGGTGCGCCACGTCTCGGCGCCACCGACGCTGATGCTGCCGTGGACGGTGGCAATGCCGCACGCGCGCTATCTGATGTACACCGGCGACATGATCGACGGGCGGGAGGCCGAGCGGATCCATCTCGTCAACAAGGCCGTGCCGGCCGACCGGCTGATGGTTGAGGCCGAGAAGCTCGCCCGCAAGTGCGCCCGGATGCCGGGCTCTGCGATCAAGTTCGCGAAGGCCGCGCTCAATCATCATCAAGAAACCGCCGGACTGCCGAGTTCGTGGAGCTACAATCGTGAAACAACGGCGATGTTGCATGCGAGCGCGGACGGCCGACGCTGGATGAGGATGCTGAAGGAGATGCCTTTGAAGGAGTTCCTTGCGGTTCGCGAGAAGCCGTTCCGCGATCTCGACTGACGCCACTGCACCACTACTCCGGCCGCCGGGCCCGCGACGGTGCGTGCCCTTCGCCGGCCAGCAGCGCGGCGAAGGTGGCGGTGTAATTGCGCAGATAGCGGCTCTGGACGATCTGTCCCTTGTCGGAAACTTCTCCCCGCGTCTTGTTGGGCGGGACCGCCGCGATGCCGAAGCGGGAGATGGCGGTCGAACCGGCCGGATTCTCCGCATTCCACCCGCCTAGGACGCCGGCTATCCGGTCGATCAGGTCACGGTCGTTTGCCGCTGACGCCGAGGGGAAGAACAACGCGACCAGCCGGTCGGCGTTTTCGCCCGCGACCACTACATCGTCGACGAGCGGCGCGCAGCGGGACAGGAGAGCCGCTCGAAGCATTCCAACCCGCACCTTGACGCCGTTCGACAGCTTGAAGTCCTCGGCGATCCGGCCATCGAAAAGGAAGACCTGTTGCCCGTCGTCGCGCCGGTGCAATATCGCCGCGTCGCCGGTCCTGTAGAAGCCGAGCTCGTCCGTCGGCAGCGGCTCGAGGCCCTGTTCGGCGAGATAGCCTGGAGCGACGTTCGGCCCCTTCACCCGCAACTCGGTGCGCCCTTCGGCATCGGCGAGGCGGATCTCGTGCCCGGGCAGCGGATGACCAAGCTCGCCGGGACGCTCAAGCGGTCCCGGGCCCAGGCAGATCGTCGACGCCACCTCGGTCGCTCCGTACCCCGACAGGACCTCGAACGTCCCGCATCGGTCGCGGAAGGATCGCAGCCGCACCCATAGCGACTGGTCTATGCCGGCTCCCGCGAAGAAGACGGCCCTCAGCCGCCGGGTAGCCCGGGCGGCCACTGCCGCGTCTTCCTCCAGGCAAGTGAGGAGGTCCTTCAGGCCGCGCGGCACGGCGATGTACATGGTCGCGCCGAGATCGCCGAGCAGTCGAACCGTCTCGCGAACGGTTTCGGGCGACGGCGGGGCGTCCACGTGCATCGTGCCGCCGTGCCAGACGACCTTGAAGATATTGTCGAGCCCGCCGAAGACATGGTGCCACGGCAGCCAGTCGAGCAGCACCGGTGGCTCTTCGGCGAGGAACGGCCACAGCAGGGAATAGGCGGCCTGGTTCGACGCGATCATGCAGCGCGTGATCGGCACGCCCTTCGGCTGTCCTGTGCTGCCGGACGTGAAGAAGATCGCTGCCCAGTCGGAGGCGACGGCGGCTGCGCGGCCGATCGGATCGCCGGGTTCGTCCGCATCCCGGGTCGTCACCGTCGATACCGGAATGGCACCGGCGGCGGCAACCGCCGGATGATCGTCCGGAGCGACGACGAGGTCCGGCTGGCTGATCGCGAGCAGGTGCGCCGCGACTTCGTTGGCTCCCCCTTCACGAAAGGGAAAGGGTGGCAGGGCGATGTGGACGACGCCGGCGCGCAGACAGGCGATCTTGAGGATCAGGGCATCGACTCCCGCCGGTACGAGGCTCGCAAGACGGCGGCCGGGGCGCATCCCGTGCCGACGGGCCAGCCGGGCGTGAACGGTTTCGGCGGTGCGCAGCGCATCGGCGTAGCTCAGGATCGTGCGCCCGTTCGGCGCCGGCGCGGTGAGCAGTGCCCGGTTCGGATGTTCGTGCCCCCCGCGCTCCAGGCGATCGTAGATGTCCGGCAGGTCTCGCGGCAGGTCGAGCGAACTGCGGAAGATCTGCCCGGCTTCCCTGCCTTCGATCTCGATCAGGTCGAGGTTCTCGGCGAACAGCCCCATTCTAGTCCGCCGCGCGGTCCGGCGCCGGCTTGTGCCTGGATCGTTTCTCGCGCGCTGCCAGCGCCTTGTCGTAGACCTTCGACTGATATGCGATCAGCCGCTCGAAGGCATCGACGGCCGCGTCCGTGTCCTTCGTCCGCAGCGCCGTCAGGATATCGCTGTGCATGCCAACCACGCGGTCGCGTTCGCGGAAGGCGAATGAGATCATGTTCGTCGCGGGGATGAGTGAATCGTTGACGACCAGCATGATGAACCGGATCTCGTTGTTGCCCGTCGCCTGAGCGATGGCGTGATGGAAGGCGACCTCGAGCCGGCAGAAGTCCTCGTCCGACAGATCTGCCCCACCCAACGCCGCGAGCGTCTGCTCCATCGCCGACAGGTCCTTGTCTGTTGCACGGTCCGCGGCGAGGCGTACGCAGATTCGGCCGATGAGAAGACGGGTCTCGACGATCTCCTTCAGATCGAAGACGCCGAGACCGACGAACCAGTTCGTCAACTCCTGGAGCATCTGGCTTGCCACGGAAATTGACGGCTTGTTGACGAAGACGCCGCCGTTCGGCCCCCGCTTCGAGCGGATCAGTTTCTTCGCTGCCAGGATTTTGAGTGCCTCCCGCACGGTCGGCTGCGAAACGTCGAAGCGCTCTGCCAGTTCCACTTCGGACGGCAGCCGCTCGGAGACGGACAACGTTCCCTCTACAATCTCGTCCTGCAGCGTTCCGGCGATCTGCCGCGCGAGACTCGTGCGCTCGGGAAATCTTTCGGCTTTTGTCGCCCGAGTTTCCATCATTCCACCCTGGTAGTTGTCCGCTTTATAAGCATATTTCTATATTCCAATGTTAGATTGACCTTCTGTTCAAAAAGTGCAAGCGTTTTGCTGTCGCTGGGCACGGAGAATTGCACCAGCCAATTCCAAGCAGAACGGGAACAGGACAGATGAAATTCGCACACCCTAATCTCACCAGGCGTGGCTTCCTGGCCGCAGGCGGAGCCGTACTCGCCGCCGCTGGCCTGCCGTTCCGGGCCAGCGCTGCCTCTCAGTTCGTTATTCCGACCTACGGTGGCCTCTGGGCCAAATTCTGGGAAGAGACGCTCGTTCCGGGATTCACCGCGGCGACCGGCATCGAACCGCGTCTCGATGTCGGCCTCGGCAAGGACTTCGTCGCCAAGATCCGGGCCGGCGGCGACGCTTCGCCCTACTCGATCTTCATGGGCAACGAGAACATTGCTGCAGTGCTGCGTGCCGAAGGCTTCTTCGAGCCGTTCGACGCGGCCAAGGCCCCCAACGTGGCGAACGTCTATCCGCAGTTCGTCAATCCGGACCTCAACGGCGTGCGCGGCATCATTTCGCCGATCGGTCTCGCCTACCGGACCGATCTCGTGAAGACGCCGCCGACCTCCTGGACGGATCTCTGGGAGAACCCGGAATTCAAGGGCAAGATCGGCCTCTACCAGATCGGCAACACAGGCGCCGTTCTGATGCTGCGCCTGATCGCGGAAATCTACGGCAGCGGCCCCGATGACTACGACGTCGCATTCGCGAAGTTCAAGGAATTGCTGCCGTTCACGCAGGCGTCCTGGAGCGGCGAGGTCGCAGCGGGCCTGATCCGCGGGGATTTCATCGTCGCGCCGGTGGACTGGACAGAAATCATGGTGCTCCAGAACAAGGGCGCACCGGTCGCCGTCGTCGCACCGAAGGAAGGCGTTGTCGCTTTCGAGCAGTCCTTCAACCTCGTCAAGTCCGGCTCCGAGAAGGACGAAGCCCATAAGTACCTGAACTACATCGTCGACGCTGCTGTTCAACAGCAGATGGCCGAGACGTTCTACACCTCGCCGAGTAACAAGGACTCGCAGATCAAAGGTGAGTTGGCCGAGCGGCTGCCGATCGTCGGGCCGCGGATGTCGGAGATCAGGAGCTTCGACTGGAACAGCTACGTCGGCAAGGCGGCGGAAATCGCCGACCGTTGGAACCGCGAAATGGCCTGACGTCGGGCCGGACCGAGATGCCCCCGGGCGGCCCCGGCCGCCCGGGCTGTCCGCCTATTTCGTGAGCACCAGAATGTCTGCTCTGACGATAAAGCACCTGCACAAGCACTACGGCGATCAGCATATCCTCAAGGACATCTCGATCTTCCTGGATGAGGGCAAGTTCGTCTCCCTGCTCGGCCCCAGCGGTTGCGGCAAGACCACGACGCTGCGGTGCATTGCCGGTTTCGAGGTTCCCGACAGCGGCGCGATTCTCTTCAACACACGCGACGTGACGAAGGTCGAACCGGAGCATCGCGACGTCGGAATGGTTTTCCAGTCCTACGCGCTGTTTCCCCACATGACCGTCGAGGAAAACGTCGGCTTCGGCCTCGAGGCGCGTAAGGTCCCGCTCGACGAACGCCGGCGCCGCGTTGCCGATATGCTCACTATGGTACGGCTCGACGGGTTCGGCGCACGCTTTCCCCGCGAGCTCTCCGGCGGGCAGCAGCAGCGCGTTGCCCTTGCCCGCGCCTTGGTCATCGAACCCTCCGTGCTGCTTCTCGACGAGCCGCTCGCCAATCTCGATGCTTCCCTGCGCGACGAGATGCGGTTCTTCATCCGCGATCTGCAGCAGCGCGTGGGAATCACCAGCGTGTACGTCACGCACGACCAGTCCGAAGCGATCGTGATGTCGGACTTGATCGTCGTAATGCAGGCCGGGGAGATCGCCCAGAGCGGTACGCCCCGGGAGATCTACGAGCACCCCGCGTCGATAGGAGTCGCGCGGTTCATCGGACGCTCGAACACGATCGAGGCCCGGGTCGCATCGTCTCTCGGCGGTGGCGGCTACATAGTGGAGGCCGGACGCGGCCGGATGGCGGCGACGGGTCCCGACGACCTCGCCGTCGGTCAGGCGGTGCACGTGATGATTCGACCCGAGAACATGCGCACGGAACTGCGAAGCGACGAGGAGAACATGTTGCAGGGCACGGTCAGCAAGTGCGTCTATCAGGGGAGCGCGCAGCAGCTCGTGATCGACCTCGGCCAGGGCGAGACTGCGGTGGTCGACGTCAACGGCAGGACACAAGTCGAGCCAGGCGCCGGCATCTCGGTCTGTTTCGCGCCGGCGGACGCCTGGTTGATTGCCGCATGAGTGTGGCGCGAGCAGAAGCGCCTTCGGGTCGCCGCCTGTTTCTTGGCCCGGTTTGGCAGGTTCTGCCGGCCCTAATCCTGCTCGGCGTCTTCTTCGTGCTGCCGTATCTGTCCATCGTCACGATGAGCCTGCACGAGGCCGCGACCGGAGCGGTGTACGGCGAAGGGTGGACGCTGTCGCACTACACGAACGCGCTCACCGACTCCTATATACTGGGAATTCTCGGCAAGACCGTGCTGGTCGGACTCATCGTCACGTCCCTCGCTCTGCTCCTCGGCTATCCCGTCGCCTACCATCTCGCCTACTCCCGGTCGCGGTGGAACAGTCTTCTCTACATCTTCGTACTGTCGCCGCTGCTCGTCGGGCTCGTGGTGCGGACGTTTGCCTGGATGATCATCCTGTCGAACAACGGCGTGGCCAACCAGACCCTTAAGGCGCTGGGCCTCATCGACTTCCCGCTGCAGCTTATGAACAATTCGCTCGGCGTCGCGATAGCGTTGACGCACGTCTTCCTGCCTTTCGTGATCCTGCCCCTGCTCGGCAACCTGCAGGCGATCGGCCCCGATCTTGCCGCCGCGTCGCGCTCGCTCGGCGCGTCGCGCATGAGAACTTTCCTGAAAGTGACGTTGCCCTTGAGCCTGCCCGGAATTCAGGCCGGTGCTGTCCTCGTCTTCGTTCTGTCCATGAGCGCCTACGTCACCCCGGCGATGCTGGGCGGCACGGGCGGAAGGACGATGTCGGTCCTCGTCGTCCAGTATCTTGTCGACAATTTTCGTTGGCCGGCGGGCGCGGCGCTGGCGCTGATCATGGCGGCGACCATGTTGCTCGCCGTGGTACTGTTCTACCGGCTTACCGCGCGGATGATGCGGAGGCTGCCATGAGCCGGCGCGGCGGGATCGGCATGCTGGGAGCTTGGGACTACGCGTTCCTGACGCTCGTCGGCCTCATCTACGTATTCCTGGTGTCGCCGATCGTACTGGTCATGCTGCTTTCGCTCAATTCCGGCGAGTTCCTCGCGTTTCCGCTCGAAGGAGTATCGCTGCGCTGGTTCGGCGCTTTGTTCGCGAATGCCCGAATCGTCGATGCGATCCTCTACTCGATCAGGCTCGCGGTCGTCTCGACTGTCGTTTCGGGAGTGCTCGGAACGCTGGCCGCACTGTACGTCGCCCGCCACGCCGGACGCTGGAGGGATCCGCTGCGAACCTTCATGACGGGCCCGCTGCTCATCCCCGAGATCCTGACGGCGATCGCGCTCCTGTTCTTCTTCTACGAGGTGGGAACGGGCACCGAGCACTCGATCGCCATCCAGATCGGCCATACAGTGGTCACCTTCCCCTACGTCTTCCTGAACGTCTCCTCCGCGCTTTTCAACTTCGACAGGTCGCAGGAAGAGGCCGCGCGTAGCCTCGGCGCGCCGAAGTGGATGACTTTCCGGCGCGTGACGTTGCCGGGCATCAAGCCGGGCCTGATCACGGGCTGTATGTTCTCCTTCGTGATCTCGTTCGACATCTTCAACATATCGCTTCTGTTGAAGCCGATCGGGCACAACACGCTGCCGCTCGAGCTCTTCGACTATCTTCGCTGGAACTTCGATCCGACCGCCGCGGCGATCGCCTCGATCAGCATCCTGGTGACGTTCGCAGCGATCGGTCTGGTGGACCGGACGGTTGGGTTGCGGTCGCTGAGATTTTAGTTGTTGCGCGGGCATACATGCATCGCCCCCGGCTTGCTTTGAACCGGCGTGAAAAGCGGCGCCGCGGGCGGATCTACCGGTACTACGTCCGCGCCGGGGTGCTCAGAAGCGAAACGTCCGCGAGTCCAATCTCGCGCGTTCCGGCTGCCGCGATCGAGGCGGTGGTGACCGATCAGATGCGGAGCATCCTTCATTCACCGGAAGTGATCGTCGATGTCTGGCGGCCTTGCGCCGGAGCGGCCATGACGTCGCCGAGGCCGAAGTGCGCGAGAGCCTCGTCACCTGCGACGATCTTTGGACCGAGCTGTTTCCCGTCGAGCAGATCCGCATCGTCCGCCTCCTCGTCGAGCGCGTCGAGATTCATGAGAGCGGTCTCGACATCCCACTCCGCACAGGGGGCATTAGTGCCTTGCTCGAAGACCTTCGCAGTGACGATCAGGAAGAGCAGCTGTCTCAGAGCAGCCGGTCCGGAGAAGCAGCTTGATGGCGCGCTCAAGCACATGCCGCCCGGAGATTGTCGCGTGGCCGAGGATCGAAGTGGGTCGCTGCGTCTGCGTATCTCCACAATACATGGCCGGGCGCGCTTGCGCCCGGCTTTGGATTCTGACGGAGCCGCATGGACTAGCCCGTGTATTCCTTCGATTTGAAGGAAAGGTGCCCGACGGCCTTCGGCTTGTCCGAAATCTTCCGGATGTTGCCCCAGGTTTGCTTGTAGTTCGGCAGGATCAGTTCGTTGACCCCGTCGCTGACCACGTTGCCCTGAACGCCCGTGGGGAAAGCGAACAGCATGAAAGTCTCGCCTTTCTTCGCCGTCGGCGTAGGGTAGACCATGGCCTGGGTCGCGCCGTTGTCGTTGTAGACCTCGACAAGATCGCCATCC
Source organism: Pseudomonadota bacterium (assembly GCA_023458595.1). Taxonomy (GTDB): domain Bacteria; phylum Pseudomonadota; class Alphaproteobacteria; order Rhizobiales; family Tepidamorphaceae; genus Microbaculum. Next base: position 52,121 of record JAEWYT010000023.1, on the reverse strand, counting down.
TTGACGCCGACCTCCGCCATGTCCCCCGGATTCATCTCGATGAACGGATAGGGCCAGCGATCCATGACGAAGTCGTTCTCCTGATCGAGATAGGCGTTCTGCCAGACCTGGTTGGCCCGGCCGTTGTTGATCAGGAACGTGAACTTCTCCTTCTCCACCTGCTTGCCGGGGGCTTGCAGACCCCGCCACGGCGCGTCGATGAACCGGGCCTTGCCGTCGTCGGTCGAGAACACGCCTTCGGTGTAGAGCCGCTGGGTGCCGACGATCCTGCCGTCCTCGACTGCGATGGCCGGCTCTTGGAAGCCGTTCGTTCCCATCGTTCTCAGCGCATCGTAGGTGACAAACTCCCCGCCGTGCGCGTTGCCGTGATAGCCGTCCATGAAGGCGTCTTCTTCGGTCTGCCAGTCGAAGCCCTTGAACTGGTCGGCATACTCGCCCTTGCCCATGCCGCGCAGCACGCGTTCCATGTTGTTTGCGATGCGGGCGGCGATGATGCAGTCCGGCAGAGACTGACCGGGTGGGTCCATGTAGCGCTCGGTGAGGCGCATGCGCCGCTCGCCGTTCATCGAGGTGAGGTTCATCTCGCCCGCCGTCGCCGCGGGCAGCCAGACGTGGCAGGCCTGCCCGATCTTGGTCGGCACGATGTCGACGTCGATGGCAAAGAGCCCGCCCTGGCGAATGGCGGCCATGATGGCGCCGACCAGCGCCTCCCGATCGCCGGCGGGAACAGAGTTCATGGCGTCCTTCACCATGTCGGTGCGCTTCTTGTAGACGCGCTTGAACTCGTCGGCGTTAAGCGTGGTCTTGTAGTGGTCGCACGCCCAGATGTGATGGACACCGCCTTCGCCGGCGATCAGCAACTTGTCGACATAGGCCGCCGGCCGGCCGACATGGGCGTCGGAGGGACGCACGTAGCCTTCCTGATGGCCGCCGAGACGCACGACGCCGCCGCCGGGACGCCCGATGTTGCCGGTCGCCAGGGCGATGTTCACCAGCGCGCCGTTGGTCCGGTAGTTGTCGTTGCCCCAGATGATGCCCTTCTCGTAGCCGATCATGGTGCGGCGGCGCTTTCCGCCGTCCTTCGGCTTGGCGATCCATTCGGCCGCCTTGACGATGTCCTCCGGCTTCAGGCCGGTGATGTCGGCAGCGTCCTGGATCGACGTGCGATTGCCTTCGAGGGCGTCCTCATAGCTCGTCAGGTGGCCCGGATTGGCTTCGCTGACGCCCCGCGCCGGATAGAGCGGAGGCCGGGCCTTGCCTTCCCTCAGCGTGCTGTTGTCGATGAAGTCGCGGTCCACCCAACCCTGGTCGGCGATATAGGTGAAGAGCGCGTTGAACAGGGCGAGGTCCGTTCCTGAATTGATTGCCAGATGGAGGACGTTGTCCTTGCCCGCCTCGACCTCGCACGCGTTCACCGTCACAGTGCGGCGCGGATCGATGATCACGATCTTCGCCGCCTCGTGCGGTTCGCTCGGGATCTGCTCGTTCTTCTTGGCGATCGTCGCCCCGCGCAGGTTCGGCACCCAGTGGTTGAGGAAGTAGTTGGTCTGGGTCTCGAGCGCGTTGGTGCCGACGGCGACGATCGTGTCGGCGAGTTCCGCGTCCTCGTAGCAGTTGTTTAGTTCGCCGACACCCATGTCGCGGGTGGCGTGAACCTCGGAATTGTAGGCCGGGCGATTGTGGATGCGGATGTTCCTGACCTTCATCGCACCGAAATAGAGCTTGCCCGTGCCCCAGGTGTTCTCGTAGCCGCCGCCGGCGCCGCCGTGATCGAAGGCGGAGACGAACAGGCCATCGTCACCCTGCTCATCAATGACCTGGGCGGTGACCCGCGCGACGAGATCGAGCGCGTCGTCCCAACTGGTCGGCTGCATCTGGCCGTAACGCCATACCATCGGATCGGTGAGGCGCTGCTGCTGGGTCGAGCGGGCCGCCGAGTAGTTCAGCTCGGCCATGCGCGCGCCGCGCACGGAGCCGAGGCCGGAGTTCACGACGCATTCGTAGTCCGGCTTGATGACGAGATGGACGTCTTTGCCGTCCTGCTTGACGATGTTGTACATCGACGGCGCGTACCAGGCGTCGGTTTCCGCCGGCTGCTGCTGCGACAGGTCAACGCCGAAGACGTTGGCGGACGCCGCGGTTCCGCCCTGCTTGTTCACCGGCCACGTGTAAGCGTGGTAGCCGCAGCCGACGATGCAGAAACTGCAGGTGACGTTCTGTTTGCGCGCATTCGCCGGGATGATCGGCAGGCGATCGGTTTGCCGTTTGAAAGCCATGGTTGCCTCCCCTCAGAGCACGTTCGACAGACGGCCGTAGAGCAACTCGTCCACGCCCTCGGCGTAGATGTCGCCCTTGTCGTCGACCCGCAGCACGTACTGCGGAAGGTTCATGGTCGACTGGCCCCAGATCTGCTGCCCGCCCTGTTCCGGGTCGAAGCGGGAATAATGGCCGGGGCAGTTGAAGGTGCGATCGTCGGCGTTGTAGGACAGCGGAAACCCCTTGTGCGGGCAGACGGTGGTGAAGCCGACGATGTCGCCGTCCGGTCCGATGCCGCCCTCGACCGGCGATCCGAGCTTCAGCAGGACGCCCGGCGCCTCGTCGTCCGGATAGGTGACGTCGAGGGGCTCGTTGAGCTTCAGGTCACCGATGTTTGCCAGGCGATTCGACGGATAGTCGACGCGCGCCGCTGCAGGAGCGGCCTTGGCCTCGGCCGGCAACGTCGCGGCCGCGGCGACACCCGCCGCAGCGAACGCGCTGCCGCGCAGGAACTGCCGACGGCCGATGTCGACCATCTTCGTGCATCTCTTCATGGGGTCTCCTCCAGTTCGCCGTGTAGATCCGGCGGAGGGAGGAGATGCGAAGGGCATGCCACTGCGGGGCGACAATCTAACTAATTGATATTGATAAATATTCCTGTGGTGCGCGGGTTGATCCCCGTTTGGATTTCCGAACACACAACGGCTGCGTCAGGATTTCCGAACGTCAGTCGCTCAAACCCAGTCGCTTCATCTTCTCCCACAACGTGGTGCGGGAAACGCCCAGCAACCGCGCGGTCTCCTGGACCTGGCCGCCGGTATCCCTCAGGGCGCTCTCGATCGCTCGCCTCTCCGCCGCATCGCGAATGTCCGCAAGCGGGCCGCTGCTCGACACCGCCTGATCGCTCCGTCGCGGCGGGAACAGGTCCGCGGGCATCAGCAGTTCGCCCGTTGAAAGCGCGACGGCCCGTTCGACCCGATTGCGCAGTTCGCGCGCGTTGCCCGGCCAATCGTGGCCCAGCGCTGCTTCCACGGCCAGGGCGCTCGTGCCCCTGAGGTGACCCGTGCTCGTGTCCAGGAATTCGCCGACGAACCGGTCGAGCAGCCAGCCGATGTCCTCGTGTCGTTTGCGTAGCGGCGGAATCTCGATTGAGAACGTGTCGAGCCTGAACAGCAGGTCCTCGCGAAAACGGCCTTCGGCGATCGCTTTGCAGAGATCGCAGTTCGTCGCCGTCACGATGCGCGCCCGGAAGTGCACCGGCGCCTCGCCGCCGACGCGGTGGAAACTGCGATCCTCGATCAAACGCAGAAGCTTCGCCTGAAGCGATGCGGGCATCTCGCCGATCTCGTCGAGGAAGAGAATGCCGTCCCGCGCCCGTTCCGCGTAGCCGAGATGGCGGCTCTGCGCCCCGGTGAAGGCGCCCCTCTCGTGGCCGAAGATCTCGCTTTCCAGCAGGTCGGCCGGGATCGCCGCGCAGTTGACCGCGACGAAGGGAGATTTCGGCCGCGACAGGCTGTGAAGATGGCGGGCGGTCACCTCCTTGCCGACGCCGGTTTCGCCCGTGATCAGGACGGGTCCCGGCTGCGCGGCGATCCGCGACAGGAAGTGCTCGACCTCACGCATGGCCGACGATACGCCGAGTGCCGGCCGCCCGTCGTCGCGCCGTTCCCGCATCAGCGCCGACAGCCGGTCCAGGAACTGACTCATGTCGAACGGCTTGGTGATGTAGTCCGCCGCCCCCGACCGCATGAGCTGGACGGCCTGGTCGATGTCGCCATAGGCCGTCATGAACAGGACCGGCAGGTCCGTCGTACTGGCGGCGACCGAACGGAACACGTCCTCCCCGGACATGTCGGGCAGGCGGATATCGCAGATCAGGGCATCGGGCGGCGAAGCGCTCGCCAGGGCCTCGACGGCCTCGCGGCCGGTTTGCCACCATCGTACGCTGGCCCCTTCGAGCGCGAGCCGCTGCGCGAGCGACCCACCCATGATCGGATCGTCTTCCAGCAAGCCGACGACGCGGTTTTCAAGCGGCATTGTCGGTCCTCGAGTCCGGTTGGTTGGAAATCCCTTTCGTCACGGGTATGACGATCCGTACGAGCGCCCCTCCAAGTTCGCTGCGTGCCGCCACGATGGCGCCGCCGATCTCCGTTACCGATCGGCGGACCATCCAGAGGCCGAGGCCGTTGCCTGTCCCGATCGGCGCCGGAACGGTCGGCGTCGTCAGGATGACGACGGCGCTGTCGGGAAGCCCCTCGCCGCTGTCGCCGACCTCGATTTCCACGGTTTCGCTGCGTCTGACCGCCCGCAACCCGATGCGACCGCCGTGCGGCGCCGCCGCGCAGGCGTTCAGGAGCAGATTCAGAACCGCCTGCCGCATCGGCGCATTCGGGACGTCCACCCCCTCGATCAGCTCGTTCGACCAAACGAGGTCGAGTGCGCGGCGGCGCAGTTCGGGACGGATAAGCAGGCGCAGGTCTTCCACGTCGGAGGGACCGAAGGGGTGCGGCGACCGGTCCGGCCGGTAGGTGTGCAGCGCAGCCGCGACAACATCCCGAATTCCGTTAAGGCCGCGTTCGACGAGGCTGACCGCGGTCTCGCGCACGGGGGCGGCTTCGCCGTGGCGTTTGATGGTGTCCAGCGCGTTGAACAGGCCGCCCAGAGGATTGTTTATCTCGTGAGCCATTCCCGATGCGAGTCGTCCGAGCGAAGCGAGGCGTTCTTCTTCCGCGAGCTTCAACGTCAGCTCCTCCCGCTCGCGTTCGGCTCGCACGAGTGCGTTGTAGCTGTCGAACAGCCGCCGGGCCTCGCTGCCCGATCGGGGCATCATCCAGGCCGGTATCGGCTCGGGGACGCTGTCGAGGCTGCTACGCAGATGCTCTCCGAGTATGCGCATGGGCATAACCATTCGCCGCGTGGCGAAATAGCCGACACCTGCGAGCAGCAGAGTCAATAGTGCGTTGCTGAGGAGCAACGTGCGTACGACATCGGCGCGCTCGGCCGCGAGATGCGAGATGTCGAGGGCGGCGTAGATGGCGCCGATCGTCTGTCCTTGGTGCGTGAGTATGCGCCGCGCATAGGCGCGGTCCTCGTCACCGTCGGTCGCGATGTCGCTGCGGGCAAAGCGGTCGCTGAACTCCGCCGGCAGCGGCGAAAGCGTCGGGGCTTTGGCCGGATCGGTGGCGGCGATGATGCGGGCGTCGGCACCCGTGACGACCGTCTCTATAGGACGCAGGGCCTCGTAACGATCGCGCGCCCTGTCGAGCACGTCGAATACCTCCCATACGTCGCCGCGCATCACGTGAGGGAGCAGAGAAGAGGACAAACCGTCCAAGTATGCACCTGTGATCGCCCGCAGATGGCGCTCCTGCGTGTCGATCAGTCGCGAGAGGACGAGTTCGGAAACGGCGACACTGACCGCGATCATGAGCAGCGCGACCACGGCGGGAACGCGGACCGTCAGGGGCAGGGTGCCGATACCCCTCATCCCGCGCTCCGGATCTTGTCGTACTTGGCGGCAATCGCGTCGAACAAAGCTGTCTCGCTCGCCACGAATCCATCGAGCTTCAACATGCCGAGCACCTCCCGGCCGAGCGGGTCGCCGGCCATGCCGAGGAGCGCCGACGTGAACGCGAGAACGGCCGGAGACGATGCCAGCCTGCTCGACGCGGCCACCGGCGGGAAGCCGAGCCACTCCGATCTGCGAACGATCCTGGTGGCGCCGGCGAGCTCGGGCTCTACCTCGCGAACGACCTCCCACACGTAGCCGTCCACGCTGCCGCTGCCGGCGAGACCCGAGCCGACCGCACGGATCACGTTGCGGTGGCCGTAGGTATAGAACGAACTTCGGAAGAAGCTGTCCGGTGTCTCCCCCCAGTCGGCCAGCAGCGCCCGTGTGACGAGAAAGCCGGAGTTCGAGTTGGGATCGGAGAAGGCGTGAATGTCGCCGCGCAGCTCCTCGGCCGTGCCGACGTCTCTGTCGTCCTTCACGATCAGATACGATTGATAGAGCGGCTTGCCATGCCAGACAGGAACGCCGACTAGGGAAAGCTGATCCCGGTACTGGACATACGGATACCCGCATATCCAAGCAGCATCGAGCTGGCTCGACACCAGAAGCGACGTGATCTCCTGGTACGTTCGCCTGGTGACGAGTTGGACCGGGTAGCCGGTTGCCCCCTCGAGGTAGGTTTTGAGCTTGGACAGCAGCTCCAGATCGTTGGTGAGGAACACCGGTGTCAGGCCGAACCGTATCGGCGTCCTGGCCAAAGCTGGTCCGCGTCCGGCGACGATCGCGACTGCCGCCCCGGCCAGGAGCCGCCGGCGGCTTACACGCGTATCGCCGCGAGGCGCCCGCTCTTTCGCGGTGTCGCTTCTCGGCATCTCTCCTCCCTCTACTAAGAATGATACTTCGCGAGTTGTTGTCTGGGAAGATTTCAATGATGCCCCCGCCGAACCGTCGCCGCTCGCTAAGTCGAAAAAAATCCAGCGAACATCCGAAACCTCATGCGGCCGTGATCTGCACAACGAAGATCTTCCGACCTCCGTTGATGACCTAGAGATTCCAACGGTGAACAAAGCGTCGGTTTCAGATCAGAGGCGGTCTTGGCGCCCACCGCGGCGATCCAGTCCTGTACGGTCCCCGGCGATGAACTTCGGGCCGTTGTCTGAACGAACGTGCTCGGGCACACCACGCAAGATGAACGGGTCGGACAGGACGTCGACGACGTCGGTGGAGTTGAGCTCGCGATCGATACGGATCGTCAGTGCCTCATGCGTGAACTCGTCGATCACGTTGAGCGGGCGATACGTCCTTCCATCATGGGTGCGGTCCTCGACGAAGTCGTAGGACCAGACATGGTTGGGCCACCCGGCGCGCAGGCGGATGCATGATCCGTCGGCGAGCCAGCCGGCGCTTCTTCGGTTGTTTGGCTGGAAGCTTCAGCCTCTCGTGCCGCCAGATGCGCTCGCCCCGCTTGTCGTTGACCACCCAGCCCACTTGGCTGTGCGCAGGAGCCCGTCGATCCTGTGATAGCCGTAGCGGCCATAGCGGCGGGCCAGGGCGACAATGTCCTCAGTCAGCTGCTGCTCGTCGCCCCGGCCGCCGGAGTGCGGCGCTGCGTGGAGCGGTGCTGCCTCAGCACGCGGCATACCCGGCGCTCCGATACGCGCTTTGGCAAGAAACCGGGCGAACATGGTCGATGCAGGCACGGCGACGCGAGGGGCTTAGATGTTTCCCTGCGCCGCCTCCGTCAGGATCAGCTTGTCCAGCGTCAGTTCGGCAACCGCCTTGCGAAGCCGCCCGTTCTCTTTCTCAGGCTCTTTCAGCTGACGAAGCTGGTCCGGCTCATGCCGCCATGCTGCTTGCGCCACCTGTAGAACATGAGTTCCGAAACGCCGATCTGCCGCACGGCATTCGCCATCGGCATGCCCTGGCCCCGCAGGACTTCAGCCTGCCGAAGCTTCGTGACGATCTCTTCGGGCTCGTGTCGCTTGTGTGCTATCGTGGTCCTCCTTCATGGCCAAAACCATACTCCAAGGTGGACCCATTCAATGGGGGCCGATCAGTCAGCGATACGTACCTTGGTGGTCGCCTTGACGGGGCCGCGCCTATCAAGTGCTGCGTACTCCGTCGGCACTTGGCGGACGTAGTACCAGAAGCCCGATCTGCGACCGATGAAATCCGTCATGTTCGTCGAACCCCGAATGTTGCGCACTTTGTTGCACAACATTCAGCGCCGACCCAGGCCAAAAGGCCAATCGAATCGTATAAAGTGTTTATAATTCAGTAGATTAGCCTTCGGAAGGCTGGCGGAGGGAAAGACCCACATATCCAACGTTCTCTGACATACCCTCCCCGAAATGGCGAGAATTGCTGGGCTTCTACACCACAAACACCGGAGCGAACCCGCCACCTGGGGTCCTGAAATTTGTGGTCTGGCCTTGGTAGAGGCGCGCAGCCACCAGAAGCACCTGCCCGTCGTAGGTATACAGCCGAACGTCCATCTTGCGCGCCTGCGGCGCCTCGTCGATCTTGATCATGCGCTCGTTCGGCCGGACCAGGGTCTGGGCAACGTAGCCGCCCCGCTCAATTTGTGACCAGACGCCTTTCGTCACCTTGTCGCCGCGGTACACTGCCTTCCCGCCATGTCCGCCCGTCGGCTTGAAGAAAAGGTTCTTTCGGCAGCTCCAGAGTTCGTCGGCGTTCTCTGGGGTGACAAGGACAGTGCGTGGGACGGCTTTGAGAGGCGCAATAATTTCTGGTTGCGCACCCCAAGACTCGAGTAGCGCAGGGTCGGAGAGCAGCGAAAGGTTGCGCTTGTCGGCAAGAAGGGCGTGGTTGTGCGGATTCGGCGTTACGACCACCGCGCCATCGCGGTAGGCCTCACGCAGCGCTCTGTGCTCTGGCTGATCAAACGCGAAGTCGGTGACGCGGTTATACACGAGGTCGACTTGCCTGCCCTCGACGCTGAGCCGGCCCGCCTCGTAGCGAAGATGGCTGGCATCCGTGATAACCGCGTCCACGCCTCGCGCGGCCAGAACTTGCCGTACGAGCACAAACTCAGGATAGAGAAACTGTTCCTCCGGCCTGTCGTCGACGATAGCGATCCGATGTGCGGCGCCGGCTCCCCGCTGGCGCATCCATTCGTCCTGAAACATGTGAACCGCCGCGTCCTCAAAGGTGTGCGGCGTCAGTGGCATGTCCATTTCGGCACAACACTTGCGCTGCGCCTTTGCAAGAAGGGCATTGAGGAATGCCCCGCCGGCGTTGGTATTGATCTCGATGAGCCGGGGACCGTCTTCGCCAAGATGGAAGTCGTAGCCCATCATTGCACCAACCGGCCCGTGGTCCGCATGCGAGATTTCAGGTGCCCAGGAGAGAACCGCGGCTTGATATGCGGCGAGCCGAGCCGTTGTTTCGACAGCGGCCACCACCTTCTGCATCTCGGCCACCTCCGTGGCTGAGAGAAACACCGGCACGTTCGAGAACAAGTGGGCCTTGGGGCGGATGAAAGTCTCGCAGAACGCTGGATCGCCAGCCTCGTGCTCCAGCGCCTCGCAAAGCGACCCTCGGTCGAGCGTGACGCAAAAGCAGTTCTGGTTGAGCCGCTTTGAAAGGGTCTCAACTTGACCAGAGAAAGTGGGAGCCGGATAGGTCATTGAGCGCAAAGCCATGGCTGCGACGAGGCCGGACATGCTTTAATCCCGAGGGGGAGGTCGAACATTCTTGCGATCATCGTTGCCCCAGCGTTTCGGTCAGCAGGCCGATCCCGAGCGCTGCATCAGTCTTGGCGATCGATTCTTCGGCGCTGCTTATCGTTCCGGTCAGTGCTCGGATCGCATCGATTGTCTCTGGAATGACGATTGCCTGATTGTCGACCATGTAAGCGTAGAACAATTCGTCCCCTTCGACTTTCAGCATGTCCGACCACAGCGCCACCTCATAGAGGTTGTCATGCGGCCGGCCGAGGTCGGCCATGAGTTCCTTGACCGTATTGAGGGCGGTCAATCCGGCATCCATGCGGATCAGCGCGATGCGGGACGATGCGGCAAGGGCGTTCAGCACCTCCTCCTTGGAGGCCGGCCGGGTCAACTGCACCGACCAGTAGTGCAGATGCGCCAGGGTCTCCGGGACCTTGACCGCCATCGTGATGACATCGAGGTCGGGGTCTACGCTCTGCGCGTCCGGCCCTTGATGGCTTGGAATCTCAGGTTCGGGGACGAGCGTGTTCATGATCCCGCCGAGGTGACTTTCCCATGGGTCCGTCGCCCGGCGCAGCAGCGTCCCTCGCGCGCGACGTAGCAGGCCCGCGTGCTTCAACGCCGTAAGGGTTCTGACGATCGAGGTTGTGTTGCAGGAGACGACGCGTGTGCTGTCCCGGTTCAGCGCGGTCGCATAGCTGACCTCGGCGACGAAGGAGTGTCCGGTCACCGCGTGCTTTTCGCCACCCTGGACAATGAACTTGATGCCCGCTTGTCGATAGATATCGACGTTCGCCGCCGCGATCCGTTTCGGCGTGCAGTCAACCACCAGATCACTCGCCCCGAGCAGATCATCGAGGTTCCCGGCCACATCGAGACCGGACTTCTGCATCGCCCCCGAATGTTCCCCGGTGGCCGCGTAAAGACGGAAACCCTTATGCATCGCCATGCGTGGCCGCCAGTCAACGCTGATATCCGCCACCCCGGCGAGTTCCATATCGTCCTGCAGCGCCACTGCGTCGGCGACACGCTTTCCGATCACGCCGTAGCCGTTGACGGCGACCCGAATCTTTTTTGCTGGGCTCATCGGCTTCTCCTTGCGTCTAAAGCGCTCCGCAGTGATGGCTATGGCTTATGTAGCTACTGTCTTTGGAAATTGCGCAACGTATTCCACGAAACCGGGTCGGTTGCTGCCCCTAAACAACCAAGCTTGGCGGACGTCGTCGATCGGCGTCCGGTCAATGAAGTCCCTGTCGACAGCCATGCGGGTGGCATTTAGCGTCGTACCGTTGAACCGGCGTCTCGCTGCACCAGCAAAATCCCGGTCAGCACCAGGATGACGCCGACAATCTGGACCACCTCGAGTCGCTCGCCGAAAAAGGTCGCGCCGATCATGAGCCCGAAGATTGGCACCAGAAAGGTAAAGGCATTCGCCCGATTGAGCTCGACTCCCTCCAGCGCCTCGAACCAGAGCCAGAACGCGAGCGACGATCCGAGGACTGCAAGAGCCACGAGGACGAGGGCGAATTCGGTCGACCACGTCAGCATCGAGATATCCTCCGTCAACATAGACAGGAGGGCCAAGGGTACCGCGCCGATGAGCAACTGAAAGCCCATCGCCATAATCGGATCAACCTGGCCGGTGAGGCGCTTGATGGCGACATTGCCCACGGAAACACCAGTCGCGGCAAGTACGACGTAGGCGATTCCGAGGGAGTAGCCCTGAACGTGGGCTGAAGCGATGCCCGGCCAAGCGATAACAGCGATGCCGGCCAAGCCGACCGCCAGCCCGATCTTTCCAACCGCGTTGATACGTTCCCCCAGGAATACGGTCGCGAGAACCGCCGCTATGATCGGTTGCACGTTCGCGATGACGGTCGCGAGGCCCGGCGAAACGAACTCCGCCGCGTGGAACATGCCGAGGAAGCCCATGCTGGTCGCCCCGAGCCCTACCACTATGATCAGGGTCCAGGAGCGCCCACTGTCAGGCACCCGACGACCGCAGAGGGCACCAAGTGCGATCAAGCAAAGGCCGGCAAGTGCGGCACGCAAGGCCGCGAAGGCGATGTGGGGCGCGAGATCCAGGCCAATGGTGATCAAGGGAAAGCAGGAGGCCCAAAGCGCCATGACAGCCAGGAGGCGCAGGGTGGTGCCAATCGTCATGCCCCAAGCACCACGATTCGCTCGATTCTTGAGCGTTGTGGGAGTATTATGGGCTCTTCGGGCGAACGATAGAGACCTTGATCGAGGTCAAAGCTGTAGCGGCATCGACGTGCTATGAAGAACTTCGCTTTAGGTGCTGAGCGACGGAAAAGGGTAACGAGTGCAGCAGGTTGATGCAGGGCAGCGCGGAAAGGCTCCGAGTCTTCGGATTTCGGGTCTGTGGCGTTGCCTCGTGCTTCTGCTGCTGGTGCTTGCATTATCAACATCAGGTCTCGTTCATGCCCAGATGGGGGACCACGCCGCATCCGCAGCGTCGCATACGCAGGAAATTGCGTCTGTAACTCCAGATGCCGCTAGTGAGCCTTGCTGTCCCGAACATAGTGGCCAGCCCCACGGCACCACCTGCAGCATGGCTAGTGGTTGTTCGTTCTGCGTCCCGTTGCTGAAAGCGTTGGCCATAATGGCGCCGCTGGATACGGAAAAGTTGGAACCCCGGTCTGACGACGTTCATCTCAGCCGCACGCCAACAACGCAATTTCGCCCGCCCAAACTCTTCGCGAACGTCTGAGCCCGAGCGCCTTTTTCGGTGTTTCGGGCTAACCGGATCGGCCGTTTCGGTCTGATCCGATTCCCTCACGTTCGGAAGAGAGCTTCTACATGGGATATCTGTCACGTCGCCATTTTCTGGCATCTACAGCCGCCGCAGGCATGCTCGGCGCGGTTCCTTCGCTGCTGATTTCGGGCCAGCCTGCCTTGGCGATGCCCACCACCACTATCCGCGTCGGAACGCGCGTAATTGAAGTGAACGGACGACCGGCCACGGTCTTCGGCCTGACGCAGCCTGACGGCAGCCATGGTCTGATCACGGAGGCCAAAAAGAGTTTCCGTGTAAGGCTGGAGAACCAGCTCGACGAAGAGACACTGATCCACTGGCACGGCCTGACGCCTCCGTGGCAGCAGGACGGCGTGCCGGATCTGTCCCAGGCGCCGCTCGGTCCCGGCCAAGCCTATGATTACGACTTCCCGCTGAATCTGCCCGGCACCAACTGGATGCACTCGCACCACGGGCTTCAGGAGCAGCGCCTGATGGCAGCGCCCCTGATCGTCCGTGACCCGGCCGAAGCCGGTGCGGACATACAGGACATCGTCGTTCTGTTCCACGATTTCACCTTCCGGGACCCGGACGAAATTCTCGCAGAGTTGAAAGGTCCTTCCGTTCCGACGGGAGGCATGGACCATTCCGCCATGGGGCATGGCGCCGCTGCGATGTCCACTGGCCCACACCTGCAGGATGTCGTCTACGACGCTTTTCTCGCCAACGACCGCACCCTGGACGACCCGGAGGTGTTTCGCGTCGAACGCGGCGGCCGGTTGCGCCTGCGCCTGATCAACGGGGCGACGGCGACTAACTTCTGGCTGGATCTGGGCCAACTTGATGGCCGTCTAATCGCAGTCGACGGCATGCCGGTGGAGCCGGTCACCGGGCGGCACTTCGAGTTCGCGATCGCCCAGCGACTCGACATCGTCCTGGAGCTACCGCAGAGCGAAGGCGCCTGGCCGGTATTCGCAGTGCAGGAAGGCGAACGCTCGCGAACGGGCTTCATTCTGGCAACGCCGAGCGGGGCCGTTCAAAGACTTGCCGGCGAGGCGCCGGACGCGGTGGACCCGATCGGGCTTGCGCTCGAACGCCGGTTGCGGGCCGCGCAATCCCTCGCACCTCGTGAACCGGACCGCCGTCACGCAGTGACCATCACCGAGGCGCCGGGTTACTTCTGGATGCTGAATGGCGCTTCGCATGGCGATCACGCCCCTCTGGATGTGCGCGCGGGCGAGCGGGTCGAGATCACATTCGAAGATCGGACCACCATGGCCCATCCCATGCACTTGCACGGGCATCACTTCCAGGTAGTCGCGATCAATGGCGAACGCTTTGCGGGCGCAATACGCGACACCGTGCTGGTTCCGTCACGTGGCAACGTGACCATCGCCTTTGAAGCGAACAACCCGGGCAAATGGGCGCTGCACTGTCACCACCTCTACCATATGGCGAGTGGCATGATGACGACCCTCGAATATAGCTCCTGATCAAATCGCGAGGTTTCAACTATGATGAGCTTCCCGCCAAAGTATCTCAGCAAAAAAACGACGGCGCTTCCGATGCACGGCGACCGGTCTCTCCGATCCGGATTGTCTGGATTAATGGCGTTTGCCGCGGCGGCCTTGATAATGTCGAGCGTTACCATTGCCCAGGCGCAGACAGCGTCATTGGGAGGCGGCGGTTTCGTTTATACAGCCGACGAACATGGTAACTCTATCAGCGCGATTGATCTCGCCGTCGGCAGCGTCGCTACAGTTCCAATTCCCGTATCCCCCCACAATGTCCAGATAACTGCAGACGGCATGCGGCTTCTAGCCGTTGGTGAGCCCGCAGCGGAAGGGCACGGGCATGGTCACAGCGGAGGTGCGCACGGCGGTGACGAAACCAAGGGCCGGCTGCTGGTCCTTGATCCGACACGCTTAACCAACGGAGTTGTGGACGAAATCATCGTTGGTGCGCATCCGGCGCACGTCGTCGCCGACGAGAGTGGCGAGCGCGCCTTTGTCACGAACGCCGGCGACAATACCGTCAGCGTCGTGAACCTTGCAGCCAAGAAGGTGATCGCGACCATCGGCACCGGCCGCTACCCCCACGGGCTTCGGATGAGCCCGGATGGGCGTGAGGTCTACGTCGCAAACGTAGAGGATGGCACGGTATCCGTGATCGATGCCAGCAGCCTCACCGAACTTGCGCGAATCCCAGTGGGAAACACGCCGGTACAGGTCGCGTTCACGCCAGATGGCCGCAGGGTCTATGTCTCCCTGCGGGATGACAACCAGGTAGCGGTGGTCGACACCGCAACGCGGAGCCTGATCGCAACGATCGACGTTGGCCCGAACCCGATCCAGGTTCACGCCACCCCGGACGGACGCTTCGTCTACGTTGCCAACCAGGGCACGGACGCACAACCGAACGACACGGTATCGGTCATCGAGGTCGCGACGAGCAACGTTGTCGAGACCGTTCGCACAGGCAAAGGCGCACATGGTGTCGCCGTCAGCAGCGATGGCGCCTTGGTCTTCGTCACGAATATCGTCGATGGCACCGTCTCTGCGATCGACGTGGCCACGCGCGAAGTCATCGCGAAGTTCTCGGTCGGCCGCGGACCCAATGGGATCACGTATCGATCGCCGCAGGGGTAATTGCTCTAGAAAGAAGGTTTACAGACCATGGCTCATCACAAACACGATTCGATCGACCCAAATCTCGACGAAGGTGTGCGGCGGCCATTCCTGAGCACCCCAGCGGGATTCGCGCTTTGCGTTTTTCTCGCCGTTGCGGGCGTGTTTCTCTGGGTTGAGCATCGTGCGCACGTTCTTGGTGCGTTGCCGCTTCTGCTACCGCTGCTGATCTGCATCGGCATGCATTTCTTCATGCATCGAGGTCACGGCGGCCATGGTGGGCAAAGTGGTGACCGCGATGACCGGTGATGTTCCCGCCTATGGTCTGTGGTTTCTGGCGGCTATCAACGCGGGCATCTTCATCCTGTTTGCGTTCAGCTTCTTCAAGCCGAAGACCCCGCGTGACTGGCGCTCGCTGGGGGCCTTCTCGGCCTTCATCGTTGCATTGTTTGCCGAAATGTACAGCTTTCCGCTGACGCTTTATCTGCTCGCAGGCTGGCTTGGTACCAGCTTTCCGGCACTGGATCCCTTGTCCCACGACGCCGGTCATCTCTGGCCGGCGATGTTTGGCTGGTCCATGGATCCCCATTGGTCGCCTTTCCATCTGCTGAGCTTCGTCTTCATTGGCGGCGGCTTCATCCTGATAGCTACCGCCTGGCGGGTCCTGCACGAGGCGCAACGGGCAGGAAACCTGGCAACCACAGGCCCGTACGCGCGTCTTCGCCACCCTCAATATGTCGGGTTCGTGCTGATCATGATCGGTTTCTTTCTGCAATGGCCGACGCTGGTGACCGGCCTAATGCTACCGGTGCTCATCGTCATGTACTGGCGTCTCGCCAGAAGCGAAGAGCGCGAGGTGGAGGCCGCATTCGGCGACAAATACCGCCGATATGCCAGTGCGGTTCCGGCTTTCCTGCCGCGCCCCGCAAATCTGCTTCGTTCGAGCAGGGGGTGATATTGGCGTTTTATCTTCCTCATCAACCAGGAGTACGAAACATGAGAACGCGAAATTTTCCGACGGCTTTGTTTGCGGGTTTGTTTCTTCTTGGGACCGTGACCTCGGTCGCAGCCCAAACCGACGCCCAGGAGCATGATGCTCACCACCCGGCGGAAACGCAGGCCACTCCACCGGCGCCCCCGACGCCAGGTGACTCGCCCGCGCCCGCTGCACCTGGAGGCATGCCCGGTATGGGCATGATGACGCCAGAGATGATGCAGATGATGCAACGCATGATGGGTCAGGGTGGAATGCCCGGCATGATGGGAGGCATGACTGGCCAGGGAGTGCCTGAGGGCGGGGCGGGTCCTGGCATGACGGGTCAGATGCCGATGGCAGGCATGATGATGTGCCCGATGATGCAGATGATGCGGGGTGGTCAGGCAGGAATGGGCATGCCCGGCACGATGAATGGTCAGGGCATCCTCCTCGGAACGCCACTTGGCACACCGGAGGAGATGACAGAGGACCGAGTTCGCGCCCTCCTGGAGCAGCAGCTGACCAGCCTTGGCAATTCGCGTCTGAGGCTCGGCGAGATTGGCACCGCTAGCGACGGGAGCATTACTGCGGAGATTGTGACCGTGGACGGCTCGCTCGTTCAGAGGCTCGCCTTTAATCGCTATCCCGGTCTGGTGCGCCAAGTCGATTGAGCTTGCCACGCCTTTGCCCGTGGGCGCGACCACGTCTGCGGGCATTCAGGGCAAACACGAAGGATTCCATCAACCTTCCGATGAATGGCAAGCGGGTCCGAGCCGCAACGCCCACCGCAGGACAGAGCAGAATGACAACAGATCGGCCGCACACTCACTCCAAACATCACGACCATGATGGCCACGGTGATGGGAATTCCCATCCCTCCTCGACAACGCGGGGGCAGGTCGTCGCGGCCGGCGGCTCAACACACTCTGAACATGCCGGTCATGGCGGACACGATCATGGTGCGATGGTGGCCGATTTCCGCCGCCGCTTCTGGGTGACGCTGATCCTCACACCACCGGTCCTGCTGCTCTCGCCGATGATTCAGCACTGGTTCGGCATAGCCGAGGCACTGGCCTTTCCCGGCGACCGCTACGTCCTCTTCGTGCTCTCGACGATAGCTTATGTTTATGGCGGATGGCCGTTTCTGACCGGATTCACCTCCGAGCTTCGCAAGGGCCAGCCCGGAATGATGACCCTGATCGCGCTTGCGATCTCGGCCGCCTATTTCTTTTCGGCCGCCGTCACCTTCGGTTTTCCAGGCGAGGAACTCTATTGGGAGCTGGTGACGCTGATCGCCATCATGCTGCTCGGTCACTGGATTGAGATGCGCTCGGTCATGGGCGCCTCGCGGGCGCTGGAGGAACTCGTCCGGCTCTTGCCGGACAGTGCGACGAAGATCGACGCCGACGGTACGACCCACGAGGTGGCTATCTCCGCCTTGCAGCCGGGAGACCGTGTGCTGGTTCGGCCCGGCGCAAAAGTGCCCGTTGACGGAAAGATCGTCGAGGGCTCATCCGGCTTCAACGAGGCGATGCTGACCGGTGAATCCCGGCCGGTCTCCAAGACCATCGGCGCGACCGCAATCGGCGGCGCGATCAACGGCGCCAATGCCGTCACCATCGAAGTGACCGCCACCGGTGACGCCACCTATCTGGCGCAGGTCATCGACCTGGTGAAGAAGGCGCAAGCCACCCGGTCCCGCACCCAGGATCTCGCCAACCGCGCTGCCTCATGGCTGACCTATATCGCGCTCACGGTGGGTTTCGGAACGCTGGTCGTCTGGTGGCTGGTGCTTGACGCGCCACTCGAATTCGCGATCGAGCGGATGGTGACGGTGATGGTCGTCGCCTGTCCTCACGCGCTTGGCCTTGCGGTTCCGCTCGTCGTCGCGGTCAGCACGTCGCTGTCAGCCGGCAACGGGCTCTTGATCCGCGACCGCGCGGCCTTCGAGCGGGCGCGCAACCTCAATACCGTGGTGTTCGACAAGACCGGCACGCTGACCGAGGGCCGCTTCGGCGTCAGCGACATCGTGCTGCTCGCAGGTGGCGACGAGAATGAAGAGCTGACCTATGCGGCGGCGGCCGAGAGCCAGTCCGAGCACCCCATCGCCCACGGCATCGTCGCCGAGGCAAAGAACCGCAACCTGACGATCCCAAGAGCCAGCGAGGTGAGCAACATCACGGGCGAAGGCATCGTCGCCAGGGTCGATGGCCAGGACGTGCGCATCGTCAGCCCTGGCCACCTCGCGCGGCAGGGCAACGCCATCGCCCATGACAGCCTCAAGAGATTGGAAGGACAAGGCAAGACGGTGGTCGTTCTGGTCCGCGACGGCGCGCCACGCGCACTTCTTGCGCTGGCCGACATAGTGCGTCCGGAATCGAAGGAAGCCATCGCCGAGCTCAAGTCGCTCGGGATCAGCTCGGTCATGCTCACAGGCGATGCCGAGGGCGTCGCAAAGGCGGTGTCCGAGGAACTCGGGATCACCGAATACTTCGCGGAGGTGCTGCCAGATCAGAAATCACAGAAGATCGAGGAACTGAAGGCCCGCGGGCTCTCCGTCGCCATGGTCGGCGACGGCGTGAACGACGCGCCTGCCCTGGTCGTGGCCGATCTCGGGATCGCCATCGGCGCGGGCACCGATGTCGCGGTGGAATCCGCCGACGTCGTGCTGGTCCGAAGCGACCCGCGTGATGTCGGGGCCATCCTCGGGCTCTCGCGCGCCACCTATCGCAAGATGGTTCAGAACCTGATCTGGGCGACCGCCTATAACGCGATCGCCGTGCCGATGGCGGCGGGTATCACCTTCGGGACAGGCTTCATGATGACGCCCGCGGTCGCCGCCGTCTTCATGTCCGCCAGCACCGTCATCGTCGCCATCAACGCCCAGTTCCTGCGCTCCTACAGGCGGCACACATGAGCGGCAATTCTCACACGAAAGGGGTCCGGGTATGCGGCTGATCCTTCCCGTGCCCGGCAACGAATCCTTCGCGCGCCATCTTGCCGAAGCGGGCGGTTGGGAACTTGGCGCGATCGAGACTCGGCGTTTCCCCGATGGCGAGAGTTATGTCCGCATTCTTTCGGATGTCGCCGATCGGCCGGTGGATTTGGTCTGCACGCTTGCGCGGCCGGACGATGGCTTCCTCCGCCTCGCATTCGCCGCCGACGCGGCCCGCGCGCTTGGCGCGAGCGAGGTGACGCTGATCGCGCCCTACCTTTCCTACATGCGACAGGATCGACGCTTTCAACCGGGCGAGGCTGTGACCTCGAAGACATTCGCGCGGTTCCTGTCTTCGACCTTCGACCGGATTGTGACGGTCGACCCTCACCTGCACCGGTATCCCGCACTCTCGGCGCTCTACACGATCCCGGCCGATACGCTGCACGCGGCACCTCTGTTGGCAGACTGGATCGCCGCCGAGGTCGATCAACCGCTGATCATTGGCCCGGATGAGGAGAGCGAACAGTGGGTGTCGGCCATCGCCAGGCGAATTGCCGCTCCCTATGCCGTCTTGCGCAAGATTCGGCACGGCGACCGCAACGTCGATGTCCAACTTCCCGATCTCTCGGAATGGACGGCCCGCTGTCCAGTCCTCGTCGACGATATCGCTTCATCTGGACAGACGCTGATCGAAGCCGCCCGGAAACTGCCACTCCAGGGCTTCCGGCGACCTGTTTGCGCGGTTGTCCACGGGGTGTTCGCGGAGGATTCCTTTGAGCGCTTGATGGCGCTCACTGACCGGATCGTCTCAAGCGATTCCGTCCCACATGAGAGCAACGCTATCCGGCTGGCGCCGCTGATCGCTGCGGCGATCACCTCCGCCGAGGAAGCCAAAGAGGACATCATTCGGCACCGCCGTCCGCCCGAACCTGGCGACGAAGTTGAACAGGCAGGCATGGATTCGTTTCCCGCCAGCGATCCTCCGCCTTGGACAAGCGGCGTTGAATGAGGGGCAAACCACCGAGGCGTGCAGAGGCCGGTGCTCAGCTAAATTGAAGTCGACCAGGAGGCAGTCATGCTCAAACTCACATCCCTCGGCGGTGCTGGCACTGTCACCGGTTCGAAACATCTCCTCACCCATGAAGGCAAGCGCATCCTTATCGACTGCGGCTTGTTCCAGGGGCTGAAAAACCTGCGCGAGCTGAACTGGACGCCTTTGCCGGTCAAGCCTTCGAGCATAGATGCTGTCGTTTTGACCCATGCGCATCTCGATCATTCCGGCTATTTGCCGAAGCTCGTGCGGGACGGCTTCCGCGGGAACATCTTTGCAACGGACGCGACGCGCGACGTGGCAGAGCTGATCTTGAAGGATAGCGGTTATCTTCAGGAGAAAGATGCCGACTATGCGAACCGGAAGGGCTTCTCCAAGCACAAGCCTGCCCTGCCGCTTTACGGCGTTCACGATGCGGAACGCGCGCTGGAACGCTTCTCGTCCGTTCCGTTCGGCCAGCCTCTCCAGCTTCCCGGCGGGGCGATCCTGATGTTCAGGCATGCCGGCCATATCCTGGGTGCTGCCACCGCCGATATCGAATGGGGCGGCAAACGCGTTGTCTTTTCGGGAGATCTCGGCCGCTACGGAGATCCCGTGATGCATGACCCGGAACCTGTCTCCGAGGCCGACTACATCGTCATTGAATCGACGTACGGCGACCGCATCCATGAACCTGGCGATCCAACGGAACTGCTGGGGTCCGTCATCGAGCGCACGGTTCGGCGCGGCGGGACCGTGGTGATCCCGGCCTTCGCGGTCGGGCGGGCGCAGTCGCTGCTTTATCATCTGTGGAAGCTGAGATCGTCCGGCCGGCTTTCAAAAATCCCAATCTATCTCGACAGCCCCATGGCGATCAGCGCGACGGACCTGCTCCACGGCCATCGCGACGATCATCGGCTCTTACCGGAGGATTGCGACACGATCTGCGGGATCGCTACCTATACAAGGGACGTCGAAGGGTCCAAGGCAATTACCGCGAGTCCCTATCCGAAGGTGGTGATCTCGGCCAGCGGCATGGCAACCGGTGGCCGCGTTCTCCACCATCTCAAGGCCTTCGCACCCGATCAGAAGAACACCATCCTGTTCTCCGGCTTTCAAGCTGCCGGCACGCGTGGACGCGCCATGCTGCAGGGCGCCCGCGAGATCAAGATTCACGGACAGTGGATACCGGTGCTGGCAGAGGTTGCCGATCTGCCTGCACTCTCGGCGCACGCGGATTCTGATGAGTTGATGCGCTGGCTCTCCGGCTTCCGTCACGCGCCTGCGCGCACTTTCATCGTTCATGGGGAGGCTGAAGCCGCCGAGGCGCTGCGCGTCCGCATCGACAAGGACCTGGGATGGAATGCGTCCGTTCCCCGACAGGATCAGGCGTTCGACCTATGACCCCCAACGATGCCGAACTTGCCGTGCCACCGCCGCTCCGCGCCAAACGTCTTCGCCTGCACACACAGCACCAGGCGGTGGTCATCATGCGGGCCGACTGCCATGTCTGCCGATCGGAAGGTCTTGCTTCCAGATCGCAGGTGCTGGTTTCGAGCAACGGCCGTGAGATGCAGGCAACCCTGTTCCAGATCGAAGGGGACGATTTGCTCGCCATCGACCAGATCGCCCTGACAGAGACCGCGTGGAAGATCCTGAGCCTCGACGAGGACGCGGCGGTCACCGTCACGCATGCACCGACACTCGAATCCCTCGCCAGCGTCCGCCGACGGATCCACGGGAACCGGCTCGACGCGCGCGCGATCGGGTCGATCGTCAAGGACGTCGCCGCACGCCGCTATACGGATGTTCATCTGGCGGCCTTCCTGACGGCGAGCGCGGCTCTTCCGCTCGACGAGCAGGAGACCGTCGATCTGACGGGCGCCATGGTCGAGGTCGGCGAGCGTTTGCGCTGGGATTCCCCGATCGTGGTCGACAAGCATTGCATTGGCGGGCTCCCGGGCAACCGTACCACCCCGATCGTCGTCGCGATTGTTGCTGCCCACGGGCTAGTCATCCCCAAGACTTCATCGCGTGCGATCACCTCGCCGGCAGGCACGGCGGATGCCATGGAGACACTTGCTCCGGTTGACCTGGATATCGCGACGCTCAGGCGTGTGGTGGACGCCGAAGGAGGCTGCATCGCGTGGGGTGGGGCGATGCATCTCAGTCCCGCCGACGATATATTCGTTCGCATAGAGCGCGAGCTCGATGTCGATACCGAGGGACAGCTCATCGCGTCTGTCCTGTCCAAGAAGATCGCGGCCGGTTCGACGCACGTCGTCATCGACATTCCGGTCGGACCGACCGCCAAGGTCCGCAGCGAGGCGACAGCGCGCCATCTTGCGGATCGGATCAGCGCCGTGGCGTCCCGCTTTGGTCTGTCGGCCACTTGCATCCTGACCGACGGATCGCAACCGGTTGGTCGCGGAATAGGCCCCGCCCTGGAAGCGCTGGATGTCCTCGCAGTTCTCCGAGGCGCGCCGGATTCGCCCGACGATTTGCGCAGACGGTCGGCGACATTGGCCGGGGCTGCGCTGGAGATCGGCGGGAAGGTCGCCAGCGGGGAAGGAACCACTGCGGCGCTCGCGACCCTTGCGGACGGACGAGCGTGGAAGAAGTTCCAGGCCATATGCGAGGCGCAGGGTGGAATGCGAACGCCGCCGAAGGCGCCCCACGTTCATCCGTTGATCGCGCCGCGTGCCGGACGTATCGTTCATATCAACAATCGCAAGCTCTCAAGACTCGCCAAGCTCGCCGGCGCACCGGAAGCCAAGTCGGCGGGCGTCTACATGCATGTGACTCTCGGCCAGGAGATCGACAAAGGCAATATAATGCTCGACATCTACGCTGAATCCTCGGGTGAACTGGCCTATGCATTGGAATACGCGCGAAGAAGTCCGGACATCATCGAAGTCGAGATTTCGTCGTGATGGTCGCAGTCGAAATCGGCTGGCTAAACGTGCTGCGGCGCTACCTGGTCGCCATAGCGGTTGGGAATCTCATTTGGGAATTCGCCCATATGCCGCTCTACACGCTGTGGGAAACCGGCAGTTGGGGCGAAATCGTGTTCGCCGCCATTCATTGCACTGGCGGAGACATACTGATCGCGATGAGCGCGCTCCTCGCCGCGCTGTTCCTGTTCGGCAGCGGCCAATGGCCAGAGACTGGCTACCGGATTGTGGGCATCGCCACCACTTTGATCGGTATCGGCTACACCGTCTTCAGCGAGTGGCTCAACATCGAGGTCCGGGAAGCCTGGGCCTATCGTGACCTGATGCCGGTCATCCCGGTGATCGACGCCGGCCTCTCGCCCATCGCGCAATGGATCGTCCTCCCAATCATCGCTTTCTGGTGGGTGGCACCTCGGAAAAGAAGCACCATGAGTCGTTTAGCATCCGTCACCATCTTCATGTTTGCGGCGGCCGTTCTGTTCGTTGTCTCGCCGCTCGTGGGTCACGCGCAATCCGATGCGCCCCTCGCCGACCTGTTGCGATCCACGCACATCCATGGGCTCGCGATCGATCGCGCCAACAGCGACCGCCTGCTCATCGCCACCCATCACGGTCTATATGCCTTGCGGCTGGAATCCGGGACTGTCGATCTCATTTCCGAGCAGCGGGACGACTTCATGGGATTCATGCCGCACCCGACCGATGCGCAAACGCTCTACGCCAGCGGGCACCCGGCGCGCGGCGGAAACCTCGGTTTCATCGCATCGAACGACGGGGGCAGGACCTGGACAATGCTGTCGCCGGGAGTCGGAGGACCGGTTGACTTCCACCAGATGGACGTCAGCAAGGCCGATTCGAGCATGATCTATGGAGTCCATGGCGGGCTCCAGATCAGTCGCGACGGCGGACGCAATTGGAGCCGTGTCGGACCGGCGCCGGACGGCCTGATCGACCTGGCAGCCTCTTCCACTGACGTGGCAAGGGTTTACGCCGCAACACAGCAGGGGCTGTTCGTCAGCGCAGACAGCGGTCGCGTGTGGCAACCCGCCCATCTCCTGCGTCGTCCCGCCAGCATGATCGAGGTGACGACAGACGGTTCGGTCTACGCATTCCTGCTCGGCAGCGGTCTGCTTCGCACAGAGGAGCCATCTCTCAACTGGCAGATCTTGAGCAACGATTTTGGGGACCGCTACCTGCTGCACCTCGCCGTGGATCCCGAAGACCCGGCGCGCCTGTATGCGTCGACGCATCAGAACGAGTTGCTGACCAGTGAGGATGGCGGCCGGACCTGGCAACGGCTGGGAGCTCAATGAAGCCGACGGTCATCATCCTCGCCATTGCGGCTGCTATTGCCTCCGTGACCATCGCGGCTTTTCTCGGTGGTCTCGGTCGCCAACCGCAGTGGGGTCAGGCCGATCCCCGAAATACGCGGCAGGTTGCGCTGGGCGAACGGGTCTATCGGGACCACTGTGCCGCCTGTCATAGAACTGACTTGGAGGGACAGCCACAGTGGCAAACTCCCCGGCCCGATGGCCGCCTGCCGGCGCCGCCGCATGATGAATCCGGCCATACTTGGCACCATGCGGATGAAGTGCTGTTTCGCATCACCAAAGATGGCGTCTCGGCGCTGGTGCCCGGTTACGAGAGCGATATGCCAGCCTATGCCGCCGTCCTCACAGATGAGGAAATCTGGTCCGTCCTCGCATTCATCAAGAGCCGATGGCCGTCCGACATCCAGGCCCGACACGCCGAAATCAATCGTCGAAATGAACAGTCCCGCTGACCTTGCGGCAAAGACAGGCGGTGTGTGGCGATACTCAGGGTAAAGCCAAATTGGTAGCAGACACTGAAACCGATCTTGCCGCATATGCCGCACTCTTCATAAGCGCGTTCACGTCGGCGACCCTCCTGCCGGGGTCTTCTGAGGCCGCTCTCCTGACGCTTCTCGCCATGGGACGCGGCGAGCCTGTCACCTTGGTTGTTGTCGCAACGGCAGGAAATTTGCTCGGCTCGCTGGTGAACTGGATGCTCGGCAGGTTCTTTTCGGCGCTTCGCGAACGCCGCTGGTTTCCAATTGACGAGCCGTCATACCGTCGCGCAACTGACTGGTTTAACCGTTATGGCGTGTGGTCGTTGCTCCTGTCCTGGCTGCCCATCATTGGAGATCCGCTGACCGTGGTCGCCGGTGCATTACGCGTGGGCTTGCTGCGTTTTGTCTTGCTGGTCTCAATCGGCAAGGGCGCGCGCTACATCTTTATTGTCGGCGCGTACTCATGGTGGAATGGCGCCTGAGCATTCTTAGCTGTTGCGCAGACAAGCCTGAGCTTGATTCCGCAATACGGCGTAGTCGCTCAGCATCTCGGCGATCGCCGACCCGCCAGGCAGCAGATCAAGTTCGTCGGCAGCGCGGGCCTGGAAGTCGCGGCTATACTCGACCACCGGCGGGCAGACCGTGACGATCCGCGGCTCAGAAGTGACCGTCGCGCAGCCGGTCAGCGAGATCGCTGCGATCGCGAGGGCGGCGAGCCGCGGCATCCAGCATCTGGCGCTGCACGTCATTGGCGTTCTCCATGGTTTCGAGGCGTTCGACGAGGCGACCCGCGCGCTCGCCAGAACGCCGGAACGCGAGCAGGAACAGGACAAGCGAGAGGGCAATGGCGCCATAGCGCAGCGCAGTCCGTGCCGATGAACTTGTGGCGATGCCGGAAAGTAGGGAGACGATCATCGCTGCCCCCGCTTCCAGTCATCGATGCGGGCGTAGATCGCGACTGCGATGCCGGCGAGGGCCACGGCGATGAACACCCCGCGCAGCGTGTCGAGATAGGGCACGAGCGGCAGGACAGCGGACTGCGTCTCGGTCAGAACGTTCTGCGCCACCTCGATTCCGGCCGCGCCCACAGTCGCAACACCGGCCGCACCGCTGCCCTTCAACGTGCGACTCTCAGCCAGCACCTCGCGCGCGGGCGGGGTCTCGGCTGCAAATGCTGTCGCCTGGACCGGGAACCGCTCGCCCCAGCTGCGCTCGGGGCCGAGGTCGATGTGCATGAATCCCGAGCGCGGATAAAAGCCGAACCCCTTGAACCCGACCGCCCGGGCGGCGGCCTCAAACGCCGCGGGATCATGGTTGTCCATGGCGATGTCGAAGGCCGTGCCGTCGAGATGCTTCGAGCGCGACGCTCCGCCGACGGCGCGGTTGTGCGCCGGGCTGCGGTAGGCCGAGCGAACGATCAGCGGCTTGCCCAGCCGATCGCGAAGGGCTTGCAGCTTGTCGAGCGCCTCCTCGTTGATCCGCAAGGAGCCGCTGCCCCGGCAGGCGATCTCGGCGGGCGAGAAGTTCTGCCAGCGCCAGGAGCGCTCGGGCACGTCGCGCCAGTGGTTGAAGGTGGTAGTCGTCATGGGTGGTCTCCGCACATAAAAAAACCCGCCGAAGGGCGGGCTGGTGGGTGGAGGATCGGAAGCGCCGGTCAGGGACCGTTGCCAAACAGCTTCAGCTTGATGGCGATGCCGGCCATGAGGGCGAGCAGGATGCCGGTGGTGATGATGCGGACGGCGGTCTGCACGGCCGTCTGCCTGGCCAGCCGAAACCCGGCCAGCAGCGATCGCAGATCGCGGATGTCCTCGGCCGCCTCCGTCCCGTCGAGCCCAACCTCATGCAGGGCACGGCGGGCGCCGGCTTCGGCGGCGCGTTCGAGCAGCGCCTCGAACTCGTCGCTCGGCAGACTGACCAGCCTGCCGCTGTCGCGTTTCTGTTCCATCGTCGTGGTTCTCAAACTGTCGATCAGATCACCAGCGTCCCGGCGAGCGTGATCGCGATGTCGGCGAGCGTGGCGTCGGGGCTTCCGGGCGCGATCACCTCGAGCAGGTCGCCCGGTTCAAGGACGGTCTCGCTCGCGGCGATGAAGACGGCCGCGGAGGCGCTCGCCGCGAAGCGGATGGTGCCGATGCTCGTGCCGTTGCGCTGGACATCGAGGTCCGTCTCTGCGGTGGCCGCGACTCCGGCCGCGCCCTGACTACCGGCGAGATCGACCTTAAGCCGCGAGCGCCGGGCCACGACCGTGCGCAGCAACACCTCCGAGGCGGCGGGCGCGCCCGCCTTCGCGAAGGCGAAGTCCGCCGGCGGATCGGCCGCGTCCTCGGTCTCGACGACTTCGAGCGCGAACCAGGTGCGCTCCATGCCCCGGAGCTCGCCTGAGGCGCTGACGAACACCGTAAGCTCGAACCAGTCGCCGGCGACGACCGGGAGGACCGCGCTCGCGATGTTCCGCATCTGGTTGCTGTAGCCGCTGTCGCCGCGGACGATGAAGGAGCCGCCACCGATCACGCCGCCGCCGTTCATGCGGATCTCGACCAGCTGGCTCGTCGGCGAGGTCTGCCACTCGATATTGCCCGTGAGCCGGACCTTGGTTACACCGGCCGGCACGGTAAGCCGCGTCGGCTGGCCGGAGTCCCAGAGCGCGTCGCTGTCGTAGACGGCGCTCTGCCAGGGGACCGCGACATAGGCGCCGGTCGTCGAGACGCTGAAGTTCGTGGTCCGCCGTACGAGTGCGCCCCGGAAGGGCAGCAGGGCGCGCTGGAAGATGCCAACGCCGGCAGCACTCCAGAGCGCGCCATCGAACTGGAGCACGTCGCTGGCGACGGCGGCACCGGCCGCGACGTCGGTCAGGTCGTTGAGTGCGCCGGCGCCGCCGCCGACTCCGAAGAGATCGCTGCCATTGCCCTGCACCAGCACGGTGGCGTCGTGCACGATGATGACCTCCGCGCCCGAACCCGCGTACTTGGCCCGGACCTCCTGGCCGCCGCTGGTCGCGTTCCGGATCGCGAGCCGCCGATGATTGACGGGCAACGTCAGGACGCGCGCAGCCGTCAGCGTGCCGGTGAGGACGATCAGGCCGTTGCGGTTGGCTTGCGCGCTGGTCAACGTCACGTTGGCGTCAGCCATAGCCAGTGACAACGCCCGATTCATGGAGTTGTCGAGGGCATCGACCGCGTCGTTGATCGTGACCTCCTTCTGGTTCTGGGCGGCGGCGACATGGGTCACGGCCAGATTGGGGCTGGGCATCAGGTAACCTCCAAGGTGACGGCGCGCGGAAACCCGCGACCCACGACCGCGCTCATTTGATGGACGGCTACGGACAGAGCAGCCGGCACGACGCCGAAATCGGCCAGGATGTCGGCATTGGCGTAGACGGCGCTCGGGCTGGTGGAGGCGAGCGTGCGGAGCACCGCACCGCCGGGACCATCTAGGATGTCGATCTCATAGGCCTCGCTCGCCTCGCCGAGCGGCACCACGCCGGTCCCATCCTTGAGCTCACCGCCAATGCGCGTGCGACGAACCCAGGAGAGCGTGATGTTCGTCGGGCTGCCGCTTGGAGCTGCGCGCACGTTCCACGGTGCATAGGGCTTGAGGTCGCGGCCGCCGTGGCTCTGGACGAGAGTCTCGGCATCCTCGAACAGCGTGCCGAAACCAACGGCGCGCCAGGACCGCGGCAAATTGAGATCGCCGAGTGCGGTGACCAGCGTCTCGACATCGTCAGGATCGAGCAGCGCGAAGAGTTCGCCCGCCGTATGGCCCTCGACGAAGACGTCCGTTCCACGCCGGCCGCGCAGCAGACAGTTAAGCGTGTAGGAGCCATCCGGGTTCAGCGTCACATCGCGGAATTGGATGATCTCGGGCTCGCCATTGGCCTTCAGCACGAGGGCCGCGTTGGCGCCATTGACCAGCGCCTCCTGCGTGACGCTCTCCAACCGCTCGCCGCCGGTGGTCATGAAGACGGTGAGGCTGTTCTCCTCGTCGGTGCCGAACGGCGAGCGTGGACTGCCCAGCGCAGTCGCCGTAGCGCCCCAGGCGGCTTCGCTGAGGGCCCGCCCGACCTGCGCCCATGCGGAACCGTCGGCGCTGCGATAGAGGGCGGCTCCGGGCCAGCCGGGGCCGCCGAACCCCGCCATCAGATAGTAGACCCGAGAGCCCGCACCGCCCGCATCATCGACATCGCGCAGGAGCGGCAGGTCGGGCAAGATCAGGCGCGTGGCGGCGTTCGCGCCCACGAGCTGGACGGGTTTGCCCGAACCGCCATCGGCAATGACCGAGGAGACATAGGTGGCGGCGGTCTCCGAGACGCCCTTCACCGCGAGCGAGAAATCCGCGCCGACGTCGAGACGGTTGATCCGCGTCCGGAAGGTCGAACCAGTGGCGAACACCACATCCACCACATCGGTCGGATCGAGCCGGAGCCAGTCTGGCGGCAGTTCGGCTTCGTAGGCGCTGCGCTCGATCCAGGCGCTGAAGAGGGTCTTGGCGGCGATTCGCTTGGCCGTTGTGGCGTCGATGGCGAGCGCGAGCTCAAGGCTCGCCTGGTTGCGCGAATGCATGGTGGGCAGCGGCAGTGATGCCCGCTTCTCGCTCTGCGTGCCTTGCTGATAGTCGGCGTCGCGGTCCATGTAGACGACGGCGACGCGCTCGGGCAGCTCGACTTCCTGCGTGCGGCGCTCGCGCCAGCTTTCGCCCGTCTGGCTGTCGAGCGGCACAAGGTATTCGGCCGGGATCGTGGCGACCGGCGCGCGCCCGCGATTTCGGAAGCGAAGCGTGTCGTCGCTTTCGGCGGCGTCGAAGAAATAGGCCTGCGCCAGCGGCTCGATCGCGCCGCGCACGGTGGTCTGCCGGCCAATCACATAGCCGGGCACGGATGGCGTGAGCTCGGCGACGTCAATGTCGGCGAGCCCGAGGCCGGCGCGTCCGCAGAGATCGGCGACGATGGATGACAGCGCCTCGCCCTCGCCACCGCCGCGATTGAGGAACAGCCGGGCCCACCCGCTGCTGCCGCGCACCAGATGGGTGTCGGTGACGGCGTCGTAGACCTGTGCGCCCTGTTCACTGACCGCGCCCGGCCAGATCTCGTTGAGCACGATGGCGCCCGTCGCCGTGTCGAGCTGGACGACGCGCGTCGAGCGCATCAGCGTCCAGCGCTGGCCCCGCAAGCGGCTCTGGCCGAAGAACGGGCCCTCGTAGTTGATCTTGTGCGGGACGGCCGTCTTCCAGACGATCCCGGTGTCGGCGCGCCACTTGATCGCATAGATCGTACCGGCCGAGCCGCCGTTCGACATCGTGATCTGGAAGATGACGCTGTCGTCGGTGGCGTCGTAGGTCAGTCCGCCCGCATCGCTGTAGAACCCCGTCGCGCCAGCTTCGATCTGCGCAGGCGTGAAGCTCGCCACTTTTTCGAACGTGACGCCGAGCGATTGGCCGGTGAGACTGTCATACTGCGCGAAGGCTGAAACCCGGATGCGGTAGAGCCCGAGGCTGGTGTGGTTCAGACTGCTCGATGTCGCGCTCGCCAGAATCCAGCCATCGCCATAACCCTCGCCGACGGCGCCGCCGATTGCGCCCCGAACGCGCGATTCCGTCACCGTCTGGCCGGCGCCCCAGACGTAGCCCATGCTGTCGGCGTGCAGCAGGCCAATGTCGTTGAAGAGCGAGCCGGTCAGCAGAAAATCGACCCGACCGGATTGCCCGTAGGCCGAGATCATGCCCAACCAGGTCGTCGTCACGAAGCGGGTCGTGGTGTTGGAAAGGCCGGTGCTGGTGAAGCCGAAGCGGCCCACTTCCTTCAGCGCATTCGGCTCGCCCCGGATGATCGGCCGCGAGTTGCCCGAGCCGACGGTCAGGTAAAGGTGACCGTCCTCGCCGCAGAACAGCGTGCTCGGGAAATTGTTGGGCGTGGCGGCGGCCACATCGGTCATCCGCGCCTGGCGGTCTTCCGCCATGGTGCGAAGATTGAAGCGGCGGATACCGGCGGCTTCGGCGTTGCTGCTCGACGAGACGAAGTAGCCGTAGCCGCGCCGCCAATCGACCGCGAGGTCGCTGATCTGGTAGGACCCGAAATAGCCGCCTTCGCCCGTCGTGATGAAGTCCAGGAGCTGATAGGGCTGCTGCGCGGCGCGCCGATAGGTGATCTCCGCCGTGATGTTCGGGATGCGGTTGCCGAAGTCGGCGAGCGCCAGATCCTCGAAGACGATGACGCAGAGGCCGCGATGGGCCGGTGCGCGACCGGCGCCCACATGAGCTTCGATCAGCGGGTCGGGCAATTGGGCATCGCTGCCGCGATGAAAACGAAAGCGCAGGTTTGGCTTGGCCACGTCCGGGCTCGAACCGGTCTTGTCGTAGATCAGCTTGCCGTCGGCCCAGATGCGCAGCACGTCCTCGGCTGGGCCCTCACCGAAGCTCAGCGCGAAAGACGCAAAATAGGAATAGCTGATCGAGGTCTGGGTGCTGCGCCCGCCGCCGCCCTTGCCGCCGGATCGGGTGCGGGTGACGTTCTGCTGTTCGCGAATGCCCGACGACCAGATCATGTTGCCGGCCATGCGCAGCGTGCCGTAGCCGATCGGGATCGATGCGCCGTAGGCGGAGGACGAGACGGTCAGATCGCCCAGCCGCGGACCCTCGGTGGTGACGTTCTGCCCCTTGGCGGGAAACAGCAGGCTGCCGACGACGGAGCCCACCAGCCAGCCTGCCTGCCAGCCGAGACCGACGGCGGAGCCGAGCGCGGCCCCGCCTACTGCGACGAGGATGGCCATGAGAGTTCAGTGTCCGGGAGAGCGAAAGCGAAAGGCGAATTTGACCTTGGCCGGCCACTCGCCGGCATAGGGCTCTTCGATGACCTGCCTGCGGGTCGCATGGGCGTGCAGCAGATGGGGATGGCCGAGCCGCTCGGTCAGGAAGCCGCAGTGGCAGGGATAGGCCTGATCGGCGAAGACGAGCACGTCACCGGGCTGGGCCTCCGGGATGGCCACGCCGTCCATGTTGCCCCGGAAATGTTCGACGAAACCCTGTCCCTGAGCGCGGCGGCTGTAGCCGGTGCTGTCATAGTCCGAGAGATCGAGCGCCCGGGCGACGCAGACCACCAGCCCGACGCAGTCGATGCCCGAACGCGTGCGCCCCTGATGCCGCCAGGGAACGCCAAGCCAGCCGCGGGCATCGGTGACGACCGCCTCGGGTGTGACGGCCTCAGGGGTAATGATCTCAGCGGGCATCGGGATAGCTCATCATGGCGTCCTGCCCCGGCACGTAGGGCTCGCCGCGGAAGTTGAGGACGTTGGCAAAGCGGGCGATGCAGGTGTCGAGGCGCTTGTCGCAGCCGGGATGGATGCGGAAGAGGTCGCCGACCCGGATCGCATAGCCCATGGGCAGGAACAGCTCGGCGCGGCCCGTTGCTTGGGTCCACGCCTTCACTTCGATCGAGCGTCCGGCATTCGGCCCGCTCTCCCAGGCCAGCACGCCGCCGGCGAACCAGCCGTCGGTCGCGCGGGACTCGTCGACCGATGCCGTGAACACCGCCCGGTCGACGACATCGGTGACGATCCCGGCCCGACTCCAGGACTCCATGGCCTCAAACACGGCCGTTCCGTCGGTGGTCTGCTGGCCGACGGAAGTGTCATAGGCTGGCTGGTCAGCAGCCGTCGTACCCGCACCGACGCAGCGGTAGACGCGATTCTCAAACACGGTCGCTGTGCCGACGCCTGTCGTCGTGTCGGTGAAGAAGCCGCTGACGGCGTCGAGCGCGGCATTGCACACCGAGCCGCTGACCCTCGTGCCGTTGAAGATCACGCGCAGCTGCCGGGTGCCCGAGGGAACCAGCGCGTCGGCGACCTGGCGGAGCGTCCAGAGGCCGGTCGTCGCCTCATTGCCGGTGTCGAGCGGTGTGGCCAGCACAGCGCCCAATTCATCGAGCAACTGCACGCGCAGCCGTCCCTGATCGACGGTGTTGCCGCCGCCATTGGCCCGCCAGCCGCCCACGGTCAGGCGGTAGTCGCCGGCATCGAGGATGGGCTCATCGAGAACATGGGAGAGATCTACGGTCTGACGCAGCTCGAAGCTCGCGACATTGCCGCCTTCGAGAAAATGCGTGCCGGTCTTCGGCCCAAGCGTTCCGCTCGCGGTCTTGGCGGCTGCCGAACCGGAGGCGACGGTCCAGCCGGAGAGATTGCCTGCGTCGAAGCCGGGATTGACGAAGGGAATGCCGATCGTCGTGAGCGCCGATGAGGTTCGTATTCGGACGGTGTCGCCGACGGCATAGGACGTCGAACGCTGGATCTCGGGCGGGTGGATCGGCACCTTGCAACGCGGGTCGCCGAGATCGGCGCGGCATTCCGGGCTGTAAAGCTCGCCGATGCGCTGGGAGAGCGCCTGCGTCATGCCGCGCAGCTCTGTGCGGAAAACGCCTTGCTCGGTCAGCACCACCTCGCCAAACCAGCCGCGCCGCATGCGAAGCGCGCCCATCGAAGGATCGGCCCAGTTGACTAGGAAGATGCGCACCTCCGCCTGATCAAAGAGACCCGCGCGCAGCTCCTCCTCGGTGATGGCCTCGTCATCGAACACGCCCTCTACGTCGAGATTGTCGACGCTGAGGCTCGCATCATTGGCGATCGCCGTGCGCGAATAGCCGGAGCTCGCCTTGTAGAGATCGCCATCGAAGACGAGGTCGCGATCGTGATCGGTAAAGAAGAACTCGCGCCCGTCGATGCGCGTGATGCGCCAGCAGGTGGCGAGCGTGGTCACCGGCCCCGCCAGGTGGGTGGCGAGCGCTGTCGATGTTGACTTCATGGGCGGATCTCCAGCACCGGGATCTGGCCCCAGCTGCCGAGCTGATAGGTCTCGATGGTGATGTCCATCTGATCGCTGTCGAAGCGAACCGGCACGTCGAACTCGAAATCCGCCGTCACCTGAACGCCGGACGCCGGCGCGGTCGTGAAGGTCACGAGCCCTGTCGCCGTGTTCACCGTCCAGCCCGTGACCGCCTCGACGCCGTCGCGGTAGATCTTGACCGTGCCAGGAACCGGCTTGGCGATGATGCGGCTCTCGATCTCGCCGCCGCTCGCATAGCGCCTGACGAGCTGGAAGGTCTTGTTGGCGCCATCGCCGATGCCCAGCACCTGCGCGAACGCCTGGTAGTCGGTCCAGTCCTTGAAGCGGAAGCCATAGGCGCGGCCCTTGCGGGCGCGGAAGAAGGCGATCAGCGCCGCGACCTGCTCGCGCTTCTTGAGGCCATGCGCGACGTTCCATTTGCCTCGCGCGGCGGCCCAGTTGGCATTGCGGCGCTCGTGCCCCGACACGGTCGTCACCACGGTCGTCGAATATCCCGGTCCGCCCGACGCC
The DNA here is from genome assembly GCA_023458595.1 of Pseudomonadota bacterium. GTDB lineage: Bacteria > Pseudomonadota > Alphaproteobacteria > Rhizobiales > Tepidamorphaceae > Microbaculum. The sequence continues at coordinate 18,233 of JAEWYT010000023.1, read as the reverse complement.
CCGTAGGAGATGTCGGGCGGGAACTGCACCTCGTGAAATCCACTCATCTGTCGACCCGTCAGAGATTACGCCGCGCTCGTTCCATGGCGCGGGCGGCGTCCGCCGCGATCTGGCCTTGCGCGTAGCGGAAGCTGTTCGCGTCGGGTGTCGAGATGTTCATCACCACATTGACGGGAGGGCGCGTGTCGCGGGCCGAGCCCATCGCTGCGAGCTGGGAGCGCGACAGCACCATCTCGCCCCGCTGCAGGATGGCGGGCACCTCGTCGGGACGAAGACCCGCCATGCCGCCGCCATGCAGGCGTGGCGCACCGGCAAAGGCGAGCGCCGGTACGAGCCGCTGCGGAGCCGGCGCGCCGACGATGCCGCCCGCGTGGAAGATGCCCGACAGGATGCCGCCGCCCCCGCCGAACAGATTGCCGAAGATCCCGCCGCCGCCACCCACGCCGCCGAGCGCGTTCGCAAGCGGCCCAAGGATCGCCGAGCGCAACGCGATGCGGGTGATGTCTGCCAGGATGCTATCGGCGAGCGCCTTGAAGTCGAATTTGCCGGTCGTCACGAACTTGGCGACAGCGTCTTCGGCCGACCGGAACGCGCTGGTGAGCGCATTGCCGAGGCCCTTGCCCCAATTCGCGGCTTCCTCGGCATAGCGCGCGAGCTCGTCCCTGACGGCGGCCCAGCCCGTTGCGGCCTCGTCAGCCGCCGCCTTGATTTCCCGGCCGGCTTCGCGGCTGGCTGCAGCGGCACGTCCGGCCGAGCCTCTGGCGCCCGCGCCATCACCTGCCTCATCGCCACTGCCGCCACCGATCGCGCCGAACGCCGTGTCGAGCCGCTCCGTCGCCGCGGCAGCCTCATCGATCTGGGTGTTCGCCCCGGACATCGCCTCACGGAGCGCGGCGACCGACTCCAGCGGCGCGCCAGCAAGTTCACCAAGGGCATTCGCGGTTTCGCGGGCGCTCTCGGCGGCGCGACGGGCATCCTCCGCGAAGGCGGAGAACCCGAGATCCGGAACGCGAAATGCATCGGTCTCGAAGGCGGCTGCAAAGGCGTCGCGCGCAGCCGCGCCAGCGCCTTCGGCGGCGCCCGCGAACTGGTTCTCGATCCGGCCAAGATCGATATCCGGAACGAGTCTGATTTCGGTCTCGATGCCGATCGCTGAAAGCGCGGCGCCAATCCCCTGAACCAGGCCGTTGATGCCGCGCGTGGCGCCGTTCAGCATCCATTCGACGGCGGCGATCAGCGCATTGGCCGCCCGAATGGCAAAGTCGCCGATCGCTGCCGGCAGTCGACCCCAGATCGCCACCATGGCGTCGAACGCGCCCTGGAAGACGTTGACGGTCCGATTGCCGAAAGCGATGACGGCATCGAGGGCGCCCTGCAGCGCGTCGGCGACGTTCGCCTGAATGCCGAGCCAGGCTGCGGCGATCCGGTTCTTCAGCACCTCGACGAGCAGGCCGATCCGGTCCCAGACCTCCCGCGCCACATCGCCCAGCAGATTGAGCGCCGCGCCGAAGCCGCCAGTCGCCTGCACGAGCCGCCCGAACTGATAGATCAACTCACCCGCCGCCACGACCAGCGCGCCGATCCCGGTGCGGATGATCGCCCCGCGCAGGAAAACGAGCGCAGTGGCAAGACCACGCACCGAGACCGCGGCCACCACCATGCTGGCGACGAAGCGCCCGGCCATGAGCCCGACGAAGGCGGTGGCGATCGAGGCAAGCCGTCCGAGATTGTCGAATAGAAGCCGAATGGCCTGCCCGAGCGGCCCGGTGGCGCGCGCCATGGCAGCGAGCGCGTCCGCAACGGCTTCCAAGGCGGGCGCTGCGGCGACCGCCAGCTGGTTCGAGACCCCACGCCAGATCAGTCCGAGCCGGGAGAGAGCGTCATTGGTGCGCTCGATCTGCGCCGCGTCCTGTTGCGACACCACCACCCCGAAGTCCCGCACGTCCTGCGTCGCCGTCCTGAGCGTCGCCGTGTCGATGCGCAGGAAGGTGAGCGCGGCGCGATCGCCGAAGAGCTGGGAGGCAACCGCCGCACGCTCGGCCTCAGGCACGTAGCGGGCGAGAGCCTCCTGGATGGCGGCGATGCGCTGGTCGAGGGGAAGGCGCTGCAGTTCCTGAGAGGTCAGCCTGAGACGTTCGAGCGCGCCGACCGCGGCTCCGGTTCCGGCTGCTGCCTGGCTCAGGCGCCGGGTCAGCTGGATAGTCGCCTGTTCGATCTCGCCCATGGAGACGCCGGCGAGATCACCGGCGCGCTCCAGCACCTGGATACTCTCGACCGTCGTGCCGAGCGAAGCCGCGAGCTTGGCTTGGTTGTCGATCACCTGCAGGCCGGAGCGGATCATCGCCGCCGCACCCGCTGCAAACGCTGCTGCAGCAGCAGCCGCTGCTATCTGAACCCGGCGATAGAAGGCGGCGACGCGCGTGTTCGCCGCATCCATTTCGCGGGAGAGGCGCCGCATGCCCTGTTCACCCGCATCGCCGATGCCCTGCAGCTCGGCGCGAACCTCGCGGCCGCCGACGACGGCAAGGCGCACCGACACCCTTTTCTCAGCCATCGTGTTCAGCCTTCATTTGCGCATTGAGGCCGCGCACCATCATTGCCTCGATGTCCGGCAAGAGCTCCGCGCAGATGAGTGTGTTGAGCCCGAGCGCCTCGGCCATCGCGAGGGCCGCATTCATGTCGAGCCCCAGGACTGCGCCGGGGATGACGCGCAGTTGGCCTGTAAGCCGCAGGGCCAGATCCCAGACCTGCCAGCCCTCAATTGTTACGGGGCGGTTCAGGACGGATGGGCATTCGCCGCAGATGCCGCGGCAGGATCGGCAATACCGGTCGCCCCCGCTGAAATGCCACTCGGCAAGGGCGCGGAGTCGTTTTTTTCCGCTTCCAGCAGCAGACCCTTCGAGACGTAGCGCAGCTGGAAGGCTTCAAAGAGCGGCAGGATATCGAGCAGCGCATCGATCCCTTCCGGCGTGACCGGCACGGGATTGCCGTCGGCATCGCCGACGCCCTCCCAGTCCTCGACCACGAGCCGCGCCAGCGCCTTGGCCATGGCGACCGCAATGGTCTCGTTCGAAGCTCCTTCGGGCAGGCTGGTGACGATCGGATCGCTGCGCGCCGCCGCCATCAAGGATGTCGTGAGCGGACCGACGTGCAGGCGCACGCCGTGGCCGAGATCGAGCCAGCGCGGCTCGCGGGAGAGTTCGAGACGGATCATGGATGCATCCTCATGCGTAGCTGGTGACGTCGTTCAGGAGATGGGCGCGCAGCATGGTGCCCTCGCTGTCATCGAAGGCGGCGCGCCAGTCGAAGCTCGCCTCGACCCCGCCGGGGCCGGAGACGGCGTATTTGGGTTTTGGCAGGAAGACGCGCGGCAGCTCGAAGCGGAGCGCATAGCCTTCGGGGAAGGTGAAGCCGTAATCGAGCGCGACGGGGTCGCCATTGGCGGCCTCGGCGACCAGCGTCGCGCCATCGAACCGTACCGACATCGAGCCTTCGGCGGACGCGAAGGTCGGATCGGCCGCCTCGATCTTGCCGTCCTCGCGGATCACCCGCACCCGTTCGAGATTGTTCGAGAAGGTGAGACTGCCGCCGGTGACACCCGCCAGCGCCGATCCGCCACGCCGGATGAAGCCGCGCCCTTGGCTGAAGCGGCGCAGCGAGAAGGCATCCGGGCTGGCGTCGACCGTCGCCGCGAAGCGTTCCTCGCCCTGCGCCACCAGCTGCAGGCGGGCATTGGCCGGCCCCTCCTGACCCATCTCGAAATTGAGGCTCTCCATCACCGTGCCTAGATGGCGGAAGAAGACCGGGGTCGTGAGCTTCGGGTGGCCAATCTCGATCGTGTAGCTCGGGATATCGTCGGCGCCGCTTTCCCAGACATGGGCATAGCCGCCACCGGTCAGCGTCGGGCCGGACACGCTCGCCGCCGATGCTGCAAGGGTGAAGCTGTTGCCAGTCGGGCCGGCCGTGTCGAACACGATCACGAGCGTCTGGGTGCTCGTCGGCCGGGAATAGGTGCATTTGGCGATCTCCGCATCGGCGGAGGCATTCAGATCGCTGACCAGTTGATCGAGGGTCTGAGTGACCGTCGCCTGGATTTCCGTCTCGTCGCCCGATGGCGTCCCGGAGACGAACGTCCAGACCGTGCCACCCAACGTGATGGTCGCCCCGGGCGAGGGATTGGCCGCGAAGGAAATCGAGCCAGAGGCATTGACCGCCGCCGTCACGGGGTCGCCAAACAGGCCGGTCAGCCAGAAGCCGGTGCCGCGCAGATCGAACGGGATATCGATCTGCCCCTCATCGGTGATGAGGCCCCGGTAGGGATCCTGCGCGTTGCGTCCGCGCCCCAGGAGCGGGTCGTCCCCGAGCGGCTGCGCCGAAGAGAGATCGGTCGACTTGAAATCGAGGCTTCGATAGCCGGAGAGCGGAGCCACGCCGTAGCTCGCCTCGCGGCAAGCCTTCAGCGTGGCGTCCGCGCCGTAAGCGCGCACCTTGGGCATGGAGAACTCCTATTTCCAGGTTCAGGCAGTGAGCGGATCGCTCACCAGATATTCGACGGTGACGACGAGCCGGGCGGTGAGGATCGGGGCTGCACCCTCGATGGCGAGCGCCCCGGTCTCGGGCGCCGACGGCGTCAGATTCTCGGCGAGCCCGCCGAGGGAGGCGTCAATCCTGAGCGCCATTCCGATCGATCCGAGCAGCGTGTCGAGCACTGCCTCGCCTCCGCCCGTCGGATCGCGGGGCACATAGACCTCGATCTCGACCCGGTGGGCGTAGAACTCCGTGCGCGGATTGAGCGTCACGTCCGGCTCTCCCGGATCGCCGTCGCGCAGGATGACGAGACCGGATGCCGGCACCTTCTCGGGCAGCACCTCGTTGCGACGCACGTTCGCGTCCAACGTGTTGTCGAGCGCCTGGAAGAGGGCTCCGAGGATGGCTTCACGGCGGCTGGACACTGGTTTTCCTTAAACTTGCGGCCAATGCAGGTGATCTCTCCGCACACGGTGCGGCGCGCACATGCACCGGGATGCGAAGAAGGCGAAGACGGGGCTACCGCCCGTCGACCCAGTTGCGGACGACCAGGCCGGGCAGCCGCTCCTGCCAACTGTTCGCGGCGGAGGCGACATCGAGCCGCTTCCTGAATGTCACCTGCGGCACCAGAATGAAGATCGGCACGGTCACCAAGCCGCGCCCGCTGCGCACAGCGGCGGCACTGGCTCTGGCGTATCCGCCCCGCTTCCCCGTCCGCGCCCGCATGTTGTCGGCGACGAGCAGAGACGCAGCGTTGCGCCGGTAGACGAAGCGCAGCCGCTGCCCGGTACGCCGTTCCCATCCGCCGGGCGTAATCTTGCGGCCACCGTCGCCAAAGCGTCCGGCGGCAGCGGTCGGAATGGCCAGGAAGAAACCCTTGGTCGACCGGATGGTGGCGCCGTCTTCGTAAATGCGAATGATGCCCGGCGCCTTCGACCAGACGAGCCCCGCCGCCCGGATGCTGTTCTGGCCCTTGGGGAAGGTCTCGGACCGCCAGGTGCGCGCCAGCCGAGGGCCGAGCCCCGCATTGGTGATCTGCGTTCTGAGCTCGGTCTTGAGTCCCTCAGCCGCCTCACCGACACCTGCCGTGACAGCCTTTTCGGCCGCCTTGACCTCCTCGGCCATGATGCGGCCGAGGTCGCCGATGATTTGCGCCGACAGTCTCATGCTTTCCTCAGCTCCGCCGTCCAGACGAGACGCTCGCTATCGCGCACTGGCTCGCCTTGCACCACGAAGGTCTCGCCGCCGATCTCGAAACCATCGCCCTCTGCGAGCTCCGGCGTCTCGACCGTGCGCACCTCGATCACGGTGGTGGCGGCGAGCAAACGCGTCTCGCCGAAGCCTCCGATCCGATCCGGCTGGCGCAGAACGATCCGCACCGTCACCGGTGCGCTCGTGCCGCCCGCCCGCCAGACGGCATCCCGCGCGAGGTTTGGGTCGGCGAAGAGGTCATCGATCGCCTCCGCGAAGATGCTCATGCTCAGTTGCTGGAGAAGATGCGCACGGCGAGACGCGGACGCTTGTTGATCGGCAGGATCGAGGCCTCGGTCTTGACCTCGATGGCGCTGCCGTCGGGTCGGGCGATCTGCCGCGCGTAAATCGGCAGGCCCACGGTGTTGACCGTCTCGATCAGGTTGGCCGGGGCGCCGTGGGTGACGAAGGTGTCGAGCGTGCCGAGCGGGAAGGCGATGCCCTCGCCGGAGGGGATCAGCGTTTCCGTTGCGCCGGTCGAGAGCGTGACGGTGGCGTTGTACTCCTCGAACAGGATGCCGGCGAAGGGGAAGCGGCGGCGGGTGTCTTCGCGCAGCGGCTGCGCCCCAGTCGAGGAATAGTACTTGTAGGCCTCCTCGACCTTGGCGTGGCCGATCAGCTTGTCGAAGAACTCAGGACTGACGAGAGCGAGCACGCCGGTCATGGTCTCGCCCTTGAGCTCGGTCTCGACCTTCCTGAGCACGTCGCGCACCTTGCCCTGGACCTGGGTGCCGGCGGTGCCGAGCACGAAGTCCGTCTCCAGCTGCGCCAGCCCAAACTCGGTGAAGTAGTTGTAGAGCGTGGTGCCGGCGCCGTCCTTGACGATGCCGCGCAGCGCGTTGACCTCCATGTACTCGCGAGTCTGGGCGTGCTTCACCCGCATGCGGGTGAGCTTGCGCTCCATGACGGTGGCGAGCGGATCGGCGGCGTCGGCCACGCCGAAGCCGCGCACGCCCTGGATGTCCTGCGGCGTGATCACGTCGTCGTGGGGGATCCACGGCACCGTGAAGGAGCGCATGGAGCGCGTGTCGCGGTTGGCGACGGTGGCCGGGCCGCCGAGCGGCACGGTGGGCAGCAGGTTGAGCACGCCTTCGGCCTGCTCGATGACGACGGAGCGCTGGGTCACGCCCTCGAAGCGGAACAGGCCCATCTGCCCGAGCCGGGTGTAGACGTTGGGCAGGATGTTGATGGCCTGGGTCATCTCGGCGAGCGAGTAGCCGCCCGCGTCGAACGGGTTGATCATGGCGACCATGATGTCGGGTCTCCTTGGGATGGAACGGGCATGAAAAAGGCCCCGAAGGCGGACGCCTCGGAGCCGGTGACGGGTTGGGTCTGACGAGCGTGGATCAGGCGGTGTCGCGCGGCACGATGCCGGCAGAGCTCAGCTCGGCGTGCTTGACGTCCGTCTTGGCCGCGTCATCGATGGAGGCGTCGAAGACGAGCGCCGCCTTGGAGACGATCGCCGGGCCGCGGGCAACCACGAGGCCGGTCCTATCGCCGGCCGTCGCGTCGACCGGCTCGATCAGGACGGCCGTTGCGACCTCCGCACCCTCATCTCCGACGACCTCGGCGTCCGGCGACAGGCGGTATTTCTCCGACGCGGTGATCCGGCCGAGCACGGAGCCGAGCGCGTAGTTGGCGCCGGCTTTAAGGGTCACAGCCTCGCGGCAGTAGCTCGCATTGAGCTCGTATTTGAGCAAGTCGCCGAGGGTCGGCGACATGGTGAGAACGGTCATAATGATCCTCCTTGTCGTCAGCTGCGGTTGGCCGAGGCGCGCTCACGCGCACGACGCACGATGGGGCTTTCGCCGCCGTTCGAGGCCGGCGAGCCGGCCGGTGACGGCGCTACGGCAACGACGGTGCTGGCCTCGGCGCGAGCCGCGAGTGCGTCGAGGATGGAGCTTCGCAGCGCATGCGGCGCAATCCCTTTGGCCATGGCGTCGGCGGCGTCGATGGCGACGCCCAGCCGGGCGCCTTGGGCGGCGATGGCGGCGATCTCCGCATATTCGGCGCGCAGCCGCTCGGCCGTTTGATCCGTCTGCGCCTCCGTCGCCTCCGGCGGCGCGGCGGGCGCCGCTGGTTGCGGCGTTCCGAGAGTTTCCGGATCGGACGCGTTCGTCTCCTCGACAGCCGCGTCTTCGGCAGCCGGGTTAAGGTCGGGTTCTACTGTCATTTCGGTCTTTCTCCTTGGAGGTTGACGACTGCGGGCGCTCTGCGAAGCACCCCTGATCAGGCGTGGCGGGTCGAGCATCCGGGCGAGATCGGCAAGTGCGTGGCCGACGGTGCCGACCTGGTCGGCAAGGCCGGCGTCGATGCCCCGCTGGCCCCGATAGATCGCGGCCTGTGTCGCGTGGACAGCGTCGGGGCTCATGTTCCGGTTGCGCGCCACCAGGGTGACGAGGTCCGCATGGAGCGCGTCGACATCTGCCTGGATCGCCGAAAACGCCGTATCCGAGAGCGGCTCGTGGGCATTGCCGTCGATCTTGCGATCGCCCGCGTGAACGAGCGTCCATTTGAGGCCGGCCATGACGTCGGCGACGCTCTCGTCGACATGGATGGCGACGACGCCGATGGATCCGACCTCCGCCGTCCGGGTGACGTAAAGGCGGTCCGCCACGCTGGCGATGGCAAAGGCAGCCGACAGCGCGCTTTCGCTCGCGACAGCCCAGAGCGGCTTCTGCGCGGCTTCGCGCAAGGACACGAGGCGATCGACCAGGTCGAAGAGACCGCCGACCTCACCGCCTGGCGAGTCCAGCTCCACCAACACGGCCCGCACAGAAGGATCGGCCAGCGCGGTTTCCACGGCGGAGGCGATCTCGCCATAGTCGCTGGCGCCGAGGAGACTGGTCAGCCAGTCGCCGCGCGTCACCAATGGTCCGAGAATCGGCACCACGGCGATGCCAGCCTCGGTGAGAACATGACTCGCCCCTGGAGACGCATTGCGGGCCGGAAGCATGGCCGGCCGGGCATCGAGCATTGGGCCGGCGGCAAGCAGGCCGTCGAGCGCCCGCGGGGCGATCGCCAAGGGCCGGCCGCCGAGCCGGGTGAGCAGCGGATTCAATCGCGTCATGGAAACCTCAGTCGGCGGCGACGTTCGCCTGGTTGTCCGCTGGTGCTGCCTGTGCATCGTTCAGCAGCGTGGGGTCGGAGGATGCACTGCCGAAGGAGAGGCCAAGCTGACGCTCTCGCGCACGGTCTGCAGCAATCTCGGCATCGACCTGATCGGCGTCATAGCCGCGCTCGGCGAGCGCCTGCGTCCGGCTCTTCAGCCCCGCCTCGATCTGTTCGATCTCGGCGCGGGCGTCCTTCAGCGGATCGACCCAGTCCCATTTGGGCGGCAGCCAGGAACAACCGAGCCAGGTGCGCCGCTGCTGTTCGTAATCAGGCAAGTCGAGCGCGCCTGACACGACCGCCGTATCGAGCCAGCGCGCCCAGACCCGTCGACAGATCTGCCAGACCATGACCGAGTGCTGATACGCCTCGATGCGGCGGCGAAACTCGAGGAGCGCGAGCCGCGAGTTCGAGTAGTTCGCTTTCAGCATGTCGTTCGACAGATACGCATACGGAATGCCGAGCGCCGCTGAGACCTGCAGTAGCGTGCGGTACTGGAACGGTTCGTAGGTCTGGCCGACATCCGCCGGCGCCGAGGTCTGCACTTCCTCGCCCGGCTCCAGCATGACGATCTGGCCGGGCTGCAGGTCCATCGTTCTTTCGCCGCCTTCTTCGCTCTCGGCGATGTCGAAGGGCTCCGCCGGCGCCGGCGTGGTGATGAACAGCGCATGCATCGCCGCGACCTTCTTCCGGTCGAGCTCCGCATCGTCGTACTGGTCGAGCAGGAACAGCTTCACGATGCCCGGCGCAAAGCGGGAAATCCCGCGCAACTGCCCCGCATCGACCGGATCGATCACGTGGATGACCTCGGACGCCGGCACCCGCACCGTCTCGCCGGAGAGGCCCGGATCGGTCACGTCGCCCGGATGGCGGCGCAGGAAATGGTAGGCCACACGCCTGCCGATACGGTCGAATTCGATGCCCTGGCGAATGACATTGCCGCCCGCCACCTGCTCATTGCGCGAGAGCGGCAGCATCTCGGAGGGGATCATCTGCAGCTGCAGCGGCACCATGAGTCCGTCCTCGGGCCGGCGCGGACGGAAGCGGAAGAACACCTCGCCGGCAATGAATACCTCGCGCGCGGCGCGCCGCTGCTGGCCGTAGAAGTCGGTGAACCCCTCCGCATCGCTGTCGTCGGTCCAGTCGAGCCAGAGACGCTGCACGCGCGCCTTGAGATCGGCATCGGCGATCAGGGACGACGGCTTGATGCCGTCGCCGACGACGTTGCCGGCCCAGCTCTCGATGGCGTTCGCCGCATAGCCGTTGTTGCGCACGAGCCAACGGGCGCGTGCGGTGATGTCGGCGCCGGCGGCCGCGATCAGCGTGTTGAGATGCGCCCGGCTCGGCTGGAAGTGCCGCAGCCTTCGGCTTCCCTGGCCCGCTTCAAAGCCGCCCACCAGAGCGCCGATGCGGCGGCGCCACCGTGTGATCGATTCCAGCACGGGTCAGAGCCCCTTGCTTGCCGTCGTGCGAACGATGCGACGGCGCGCGCCGGTTTGCTCCTCGGCGATCCGCCGTTCGAGGTCGCCGAGGGCGGCCGCCATTTCGGCATCGCTCGCATAGGTGATGCGGCGCCCCTCGACCTCGACGGTGCGCACGCCGCGCCAACGGGCGGCGAGCAGCGCATCGCGGCGCGCGATCATGTCGTCAAGCGTCATGGTCTCAACTCAAATAGCTGGGCGTGAACACCCGTCGGCCGCGCCGGGCAGGCGCTCGTCGCACCAGACCCGCGGAGGCGATCTCTGGCGCGCCGGGGTCAGGGGCTGTCGTCTCTGGCGCCGCTGTGTCGCGTGGATCGAGCGAGCCGACCTGGCGTTCGAGATCACGCCATTTCTCCTCGCCCCAGCGGTCGGCACCGGCGATCCAGGCGGCGGCGCGGGCATAGACCCGGCAATCCAGCGCCTCGTTACGCTCGCGCAGTTTTTGCCATTCGAGCCGCTGAAACCCGCGCCTGGTCTTCACCGTCACCAGCTGCTCGGCGACGAACTGCTTGCACCACTCGCTGTCGGCCCAAGCCGGCAGGTGGATGGTCCCTGCGGGAAAGCGCGCGCCTCCGGCACGCTCCTCGTCGGTCGGCCGTTCGAGCCGAAGGTAGCGATAGGTCTCGGCCTTGAAAGTCGAGACCGCGACCGACCACAGACGCGCGCCGCGCCGCAGTCGCTTGCCGCCGGCAGTCGCATCGACATAAGTCGGGCCGGAGACCGGGCTCGCCCGATTGAACCCCTCGACGCCCTTGACCGGCGCCACCTGCGCGAAGCCGGCGCGCCGGGCCCAGCCGTAGACCGACGGCGCCTCGAAGCCGGTATCGATCGCGAGGCGCGACAGGCCCATCGCCGTCCCCGAGGCGTGCGGCCAGCTGCGGCCCAAGAGACCGTCCAACGCGGACCATGCGGCGGCATGTTCGGGGCCGCCCTCGATGACGATGTGGTCGACGAGCCAGCTCTCCAGCCCGCGCCCCCATGCCCAGACATCGACCTCGATGCGATCCTTCTGGACGTCGGCGCCGGCGGTGAGAAACAGGCCGCCCATCGGCACCGTGCCGGCCGGCCAGCTCTCCCTGCGGTCGTAGAGCCGCTGCCAGTCGGGCGCTTCGCCCGTCTCGACCCAGGTCTCGCCCAGAGATGTATTGACGAAGGTCTTCATCGCCTCGTCGCCGTGATCCTTCGCCGACAGAAAGGTGCGCACCATGGCTTCCAGACGAACCCAGGAGGAATAGACCTCGTTCAGGTGAAAGCCGGCGATGCCGTCGAACGGGGCCTCGGCCCGCCATTCGCCCCGGCGCACGGCGGCCCAGCGTTCGGCGTCGCTCCAATGCGCGCGGCAATGGCGGCATTGGTATCGCGCGGTCTCCGGCCGGTGGGCGCCGTCCGCGTCGCGGTCCCAGCGAACCTGCTCCCAGACCAGCGTCTGATGCTCGCCGCATTCTGGGCACGGCACGAAGAACCGGCGCCTGTCGCTTTCGGCATAGGCGGTCTCGATCCGGCTCGCGCCACGGATGGTCGGCGTTGAGACCAGCACGATCTTGCGGTTCCAGAAGGTGACGGTGCGCTTCTTCGCCAGATTGACCGGATCGCCCTCGGCGCCGGCGCTGAACGGATAGCGGTCGACCTCGTCGCACAGGAGGATGCGGATCGGCCGGCTGGCCAGGCCCGAGGGTGCATTGGCGCCGACGATGGTCAGATGCCCGCCGGGAAACTTCTTGTGCAGGATCTTGTTCGAACCGTCCCGCGACTTCGGATCCGAAATCCGCCCATGCAGACAGGGCGTATCGCGCGCCATCGGCGAGAAACGGTCCTTCGACCAGGTCTCCGCATCGCGTTCCGTCGGCATCACCACCATCACCGGCGCCGGGTCCTGGTCGATGTGGAATGCAACGGTGTTGAGCAGCACCTCCGTCTTGCCGGTCTGGCTCGACGACATCACGACGACGCTTTCGACCGCCGGATCGGAGATCGCGTCCATGATGCCGCGCTGGTAGATGGCCCGCTCCGTGCGCCAGCGGCCGGGCTCGGCGCTGGCTTCGGAACTCAGGCGGCGCCTGGCGTCGGCCCATTCACTGATCGTCAGAGTCGGCGGCGGCGCCAGGATCGTCAGCGCCTTGCGCGTCGCCTGCGCCAGCCGCGCCGGCCCCTTCAGCATCAACGGCGATGGCCGGGAGGCTGGCGAGTTCCGCGAGCGCTTCGGTGATCGCGTCGCGGATCTGCGCGCGCGTGCCGGCAATGGTGGACTCCTCGTGGACCAGCGGCGCCAGCCTGTCGGGCAGGACCAGCAGACGCGCGCGCAGGCGGGCCAGCACCGCGATCCAAGCCTCCTCGACCTGAGCGGCCGGCAAGAGATCGCCGCGCCGAACTTGGGCGTCCATTTCGGCGAGATCGGCCTTGGCCTTGATCAGCCGAGCGCGCTCGACACCGAAATCCGCGGCGCCCGTCTGCGACCGCGTCGCCAGTTCGCGCAGGTAACGCACATAGCCGCGCACCGTGCCGACGAGATCGTAGCGCCCGCGTTCGGGGCCGGCCCGGACCGACGCCGGGATGATCCCGTCGCGCGCCAGCTGCTGGACCCGCCTTTCGGTCAGGTCCAGGAGCCGAGCGATGACCGCGATGGGTTGGGTATTGGTCGCCATGAACGGGGGCCGCTCCCGGGCAAGATCAGGTCATGTCGGGAGCCCCGCCATCACTGCAGAAAAAGCAATGAAATGATGCACTTATCGACTTGATGAGGGTGCCGATCAGAGCCTGTATGGGGTCACCATCAAGCGCTGGAGACCGCCATGACCAAGTCCGGAAACACCGCTTCCGCCCTCGACGCTTTCATCGCCAAGAAGGCGGAGATCGACGCGATGCTGGAGCGCATCAAGGCCCTGAGCGACGACCACTTCGACACCAGCCCCGACGAGATCAATTGGGGCCACGTCGGAACCCTCGCGCACTATGCCGAACTCCTGAAGCGCATCACCGACGCAGCCTTCAAGGAGGGCGAGCACGCCGATTAGGCGCGCTGCTTCCCGCCTTCGCCCCGCTGGGCTCGCCCTCGGGGCTCGGGGCAGTAGAAGGTCCGCGATGGTCGCGCGCCTCTCCTGAACAAGGATTGCCCCATGACCAAACTCACCGACACCCAGATGATCGTCCTCAGCGCCGCCGCGCAGCGCGCGAACATGCTGGCTCTACCGCTCCCGAAGAACCTCAAGGGCGGCGCAGCGCAGAAAGTGATTGCTTCGCTCCTCAAGCAGGGCCTGCTCGAAGAGATCGATGCCGACACGCGCATCGGCGAACACATCTGGCGCGAGACCGGCGACGGCCACGGCGTCACATTCGCGATCACCGAGCACGGGCTCGCCGCCATCGGCATCGAGCCGGAGGCCTCGCGTGACGCTGCGGAGCCGACGCAAAGCGATCATGCTGCCGTCAAGACGCCATCAAAGCCGAAGGTCCGAGAAGGCAGCAAGCAGGCCCAGCTGATCGCCATGCTGCAGGGCGCCGACGGAGCAACCGTCGCCGAGATCGCCGCCGCATTCGACTGGCAACCGCATACGGTGCGCGGCGCCATCGCCGGGGCGCTCAAGAAGAAGCTCGGGCTCGATGTGACCTCTGAGAAGGTCGACGGACGTGGTCGGGTCTACCGCCTCAGCCGGGAGGGCTGAGGCTATGGCGAGGATCACCATCCACGACCGTCTCGTCGCCGCCCTGCAGCACCGAGGCGAAGCGATCATCGCTGATGCACGCTCGACCCGCTACACGGTCCTCACGCGAACGCGCCGGGAAACCGGCGAGCAGGTCGGCTACTATTTCGTCGGCCGTGCCGGCGCGCTCCGGGCCGGCCGCACCGTTGGCGAGAGCCGACCGGTGGGCGCCGACTTCCGGGCGAAGCTGCTCGGAACGCCCACCCGCTGACACGCCATCCTCACTGAGCCGCCGCTGCCCGCCATGGGCGGCGGCGTTTCGCTTATGCAGTCCAAGAGCGCATCCTCTCGAACATGCGCCGCACGGCATAGCTGCGCGCCACGGATACCAGCGTGAACAGAGCGCCGATCAACAGATTGTCGCTCAGGGACACCTGCAGACCGAACAGCGGGAAGACCGCGATCTGGGTCAGCACGGCCACGCCGTAACCGATCGCGACATTGCTCAACGCCTCGATCAGGGACATTCGGCGCGACTGCATCATGCGGCGTCCTGATCGCTGTCACGAGCGCCGACGCGCTCGGTCTTCACCTCGTCGAAGCTGCGATTCTCGCCCTCCAGCCTTGCCGATTTCCCGGTGAAGGCCTGCCAGCGGTTGACGATCACGTCACAAAAAGTCTCGGAGAGCTCAAGTCCGAAGACGCGTCTCCCCGTCCGCTCGCCTGCGATGAGTTGCGAGCCCGAGCCCGAGAACGGCTCGTAGCAGATTTCCCCCGGCACGGTGTGCAGCTCCATCGGCAGCGTGAACACGCGGACCGGTTTCGAGGTCGGGTGCTCGCGCGTCTCGATCTCGCTCGACGGGATGGACCACACCGTCGTCGGCCAGTTCTCGAAGCCTTCGCGGTTGACGCGCGGCTTGTTGCCCGAGCGCCAGCCGAACAGGCAGGGCTCGTGCGCCCACAGCATGATCGAGCGCGTGAGCACCGGACGGCTCTTGGCCCAGATGATCTGCTGGTGATGCAGAACATCGAATTTGGACCAGCAGGCTTCCAGCATCGCCTGGCGCCGCGAGGCATGCCAGCAATACCAGGCCGCGCCCTCCTTGATGGCGCAGTCGATGGCGACCCGCATGAACGCTTCATAGAACTGCGGCCCTTGGGATGAATCGTCCCAGTGCTTCTGTTCGATGTAGTCGTCGGACCAGTCCTTGTTCGCGATCTTCTTGGCGCGGGCGGACGCGTTCTTCTTCGTCGGATGGTTGGTGCCGTCATAGTCGACGAGATAGGGCGGATCGGTCGCAAACAGCGCGGCGCGTTCGCCGTTCATCAGTCGGATGACATCCTCGGCCGAGGTCGAATCTCCGCAGAGCAAGCGGTGCTCCCCAAGGATCCAGAGATCGCCGCGGCGGGTGACGGGCGTGGCGGGCGGCTCAGGAACACCGTCTTCGTCCACCAGCCCCTCGACGGGCGCCTCGGCCAGGAGACGGGCCAGTTCGTCGTCCTCGAAACCGGTCAGCGCCAGGTCGAACTCGTCGAGCTTCAGATCGGCCAGTTCGAGCTTGAGCAGCTCGTCGTCCCAGCTCGCATTCTGATGCGAGCGGTTGTCCATCAGCCGGTAGGCACGCAGCTGCGCCGGCGTCAGGCCCTGCGCGACATGCACCGGCACGCTCGTCATGCCGAGGCGCTTGGCCGCCTCGTACCGGGTGTGGCCGACGACGATCACCATGTCCTCGTCGACGACGATCGGCTGTCGCCAGCCGAACTCGGCCAGCGAGGCGGCGACCGTGGCGACAGCCTCCTCGTTGCGGCGCGGGTTGCGCGCATAGGGCACAAGCTTGTCGATCGGCGTTTCGACGACGTCCATGGTCGGTCCGGTGCGATGGGTGAAGGATCTGATCCGGCGGTCGCGAAAGCCCGCCGTTGTGCTGTGTCGGCGAAACGGGTCCCGCTTCGTCAATGCGCTCGAAACGAAACGCCCCCGACCGGCGGCTTCGCCATCGCCGAGGCACGCAGACGCCTAAGTGTTTGGATTCACGAGCGCGAGGATGCTGGCGAAACGAAATGGCCTATTTCGGCGCCGTCACTGGGCAAGCATCGCGCCATTGCCGCCAGCATACGATTTCGGCCAGGGAGGAACCGTGCATCG
Organism: Pseudomonadota bacterium; assembly: GCA_023458595.1. Classification (GTDB taxonomy): domain Bacteria; phylum Pseudomonadota; class Alphaproteobacteria; order Rhizobiales; family Tepidamorphaceae; genus Microbaculum. The sequence continues at coordinate 2,079 of JAEWYT010000023.1, read as the reverse complement.
CCGGTCGGTGGTCATCCCCGCACGCGGCTCGCCCGAGCATACCCGAGAACTAACCCAAATCGCCGATCTGTGTCTCGCCGGGAAATGTCTCAGCGAAAATTGTCTCACGCATCAAAATGAACTTGACGAGCGAACGCGGTCGACGAGGAAAGCGCGCGAGCGCTTCGCCGGCACTTTCTGTCCGTTGAGCTTCCAGGTGATGACGCTGAGGCCGTACTCCCAGCGGCGGCACGCCGTGGCGCGGGAGATCCCGAAGCGCCAACAGATCGGCTTCCACGGTGTGCCCTCGGCGCGCGCCCAGACAAGCCGCGCATCGTCGGGCTCCAGCCATCTGAGCCAGGGCAGCGTCGCCTCCATGCGGCTGATGGCGTCCGGCAAGGGCGGCGGACGCTTCATGCGCGGCGGCTCCTGACCGACGAGATCAGCGAACTCGTGAACGATCTTCGGCCACACCGAGAAATAGCCCTGCACCCGAACCTCGGGCAGGCGCTTCATGACGTCGGCAGCTTCGATCAACCGCTCCTCGACCTGTTCACGAGTCCAATCAGCCATGCCGATGCTCCGTCGGCTGGCGCCGTCCGCCATAGAGCTTCTCGCCGAGCTGGCGAACGAGTTCCCGCTCGGGCCAGGTGAGGCGCGGATCGGTGGGGCTGACGACGAGGAGGCCCTGCTCGCGCCAGCCCTCCCGCTTGACCTCTTCGGCCGACCGGCGTTCGCCGCCATATCCTTTCGGCAGCCACCTCATCGTCCGACCTCCTGCAGCACCGCTGCATAGCCGGCGATGTCGAGGATCGAATCCTGATGCTTCGGATCGTGCCCGAGCCGCGCCAGCTTCAGATCGATGAGGCAGAGCACGACCTCCGCCGGCGTGATGGGCCGGCCGAGCGTGATCGACCAGCGTCTGGCGACCACGGCCATCGCGGCGGCCGGTTCGCCGTATATCTTACGGCGCTCGGCGACGACCGACGCGGCATGTTTGAGCATCGTATCCCCGCTCATCGCACACCTCCCTCGGTTTCAATGGCCCAGAGCAGGATGGCGATGGCGTCGGCTTCATTGTCGTCCGCGGGCGAAAAGCCGCGGGCGCGAACGGCGGCCATGACGGCGGCCTTGTCGGCGTTGCCCTTGGCGGCGACGTGCCGCTTGATTGTGCCGACCGGAACGCCCTGATAGGCGATCGCGTGGCTCTCACACCAAGCGCTCAGCGTCGCCAGGAAGCCGCCATAGAGATGGGCCGCATCGGTACCGACATGCCGGCGAACCTCCTCGAAATAGATCGCCGCGAGACCGCCGGCGTCGGCAGCGATCTGGTCCAGCCAGCTTCGGAAGCGAAGGTATCGCATGCCACCGCCGTCATAGCGGCTCGGCCGGAACGAGACCGTTCCGCTCGTGATCAGGCCGTCATGGCTGCGCAACGCCCAGCCAGTCGTGGTGCCGAGATCGAGGCTGAGAATGGCGCGATGCGCATGAGCCGGATGCGGACGGAATGCGATGGCCCCTGCTGCGGCGGGGCCGGTTTCGATGGTCGAAATCATGATTGTCTCCAAGGAGCGCGAGCAAGGGTCGGGTTTCGGATCGAAGACCCATCGCGGCGGACCGGTCGCTGCCGCCTGGAGACGGCCGAGTTGACGGAGCATGCCCATCAGAGCACCTCCTTGAGCCAGTCCGGCGCAGCGCCGTTCGGGGAACGTGGTGAGGGATGTTCCCCCGCACGTTCCCCGGTGCAAGCCGTTGAGGAACAAGCGCTTTGGGAAGGTGACGAAGGTGGGGAACGTTTTTCCCCATACTCCATCGCGTGGGCGCAGCCGCGCACATGCGTTAGTGTCGAAATACGTTCCCCATGTTCCCCACGTTCCCCTTTGCTATTGGTTTCAATGGGTTGTGCCGGGGAACGTTGGTTTTCGACGTTCCCCTTTTCGGCGCAACGTTCCCCGCCCGATGCCGCGACACCGTGCGGAAAACGTTCCCCACGTTCCCCTTCGATCGTGAGCTGCCAGCGCTTGGCCTGATGGGAGACGCCCAGCGTGCGCACGCGCATCTTGCGGCCGTCGATATCGAAGACCCGGTCGCGCATGCGGG
>JAEWYT010000022.1 GCA_023458595.1 Pseudomonadota bacterium | reverse complement strand
GCCGCCTCGGCGCCTTCGTTCTTGAGCAGGCCCACCAGGCGGTAGCTGCCGTCGTTGCGCACCAGCTGGACCCGGCTGGCGGTGACGGCGTTGTTCTTGCCGCGCGCGGGCATGGGCCTGGCCACTTCCAGGGCGTAGCGGGTGTAGGCCTTGTCCGGCGCCTGGATCGTCAGCGGCGCGTATTCGCCCGGCTCCAGCGAACGCGCCGGCGCCGATCCCGAGGCCGAGGACAGCGACAGCTCGCCCTGGAAGAACGAGGCCGTGACGCGCGGCATGTCGATTTTCCTGCCGGTCTCGTTGCGCACCATCATGACGAGCAGGCGGGCGCCGCGGGTCTGCACTTCGCGCACGTCGGTCAGCTTGACCAGGGAAGCGTCGATCGCGGGCGCAGGCGCCGGCTGGCGCACGGGGCTGCTGCGGCCGCCTTCGGTCAGCAGCACCGCTGCCACCGGAATCGCGACGGCAAGCGCCACGGCGACGGCGGCCGCGGCCACGCTGCCGGAGCGCGGCTTGGCGGCCGGCTGCTGCATGTTGCGCAGGATCTTCCCAGGCGCGGGGCGACGTTGTCTTCCACCAGCGTCACGGCATGGCAGTGGCTGCAGCGGTATTCGTTGGTGTCCAGCTTGGTGAACTGCGCGCTGCCGCAGGTGGAGCAGGTCAGGGTCACCGTATTGATCGTGGTCTGTCGGGGCGTCATGGGCGCGAGTAGGGGGCGCGGATAGCGGGGCGCGAGCGGAAGGCAGGGCGGCAAGGATAGCGGACCGCGGGCGGGGCCGCGTGCATGAGCGCATCCATTTGTGACAAAACATGAGCGACGGTGCGCGGGCCGATGCTATCATCGCCGCCTGAAAATCGCCCATCCCCTAGTACGCCGTTCCCCCCGTCGATCCGCTCCCATGCCGCCGTCCCGCGCGGCGCCGGGCAGAGCCGAGGCAGGTCAGGCTCTACCCCTAGCAATGAGTATTTCCCAACACTTGCTGTTCCTGGTTTGCGTGGCGCTGGCCACCTATGCGCAGACGATGACGGGCTTCGCCTTCGGCCTGGTGCTGCTGGGCCTGTCGGGCGTGTTCCAGCTGGCCTCCGTGGCCGAGGTGGCCAACGTGGTCAGCGTGCTGTCGCTGGTCAACGCCGCCGTCACGCTGGCGCGGGCCAGGCCGCAGGTGAACTGGTCGCTGATCCGGCCTGCCATGTTTAGCAGCCTGGTCGGCGTGGGCGTGGGCGTGACCGCGCTGGCGTGGATCAGCGGTTCCATGGCGGTGCTGCTGCAGCTGCTGCTGGGCTGCACCATCGTGGCCTGCGCCGTCCTGCTGGTGGCGCGCGCACAGCCGCTGGCGCAGGTGTCCTCGCGCGGGTCGTTCCTGTTCTTCGGCGCCGTGTCGGGCGTGCTGGGCGGGCTGTTCTCCAGCGCCGGGCCGCCCATGGTCTATCACCTGTACCGCCAGCCGCTGCCGCTGGCCGCCATCCGCAACAGCCTGCTGATCCTGTTCTCGGTCAACGCGATGGCGCGCCTGACCCTGGTGACGGGACAGGGCGAATTCATGGCGTCCTCGTTCTGGCTGAGCGTGCTGGCGCTGCCGATCGTGATCGGCGTGACCTGGGTGGCGCGCCGCTACGCCACGGCCGGCTCGATGCAGACCGTCAAGCGCCTGGTGTTCATGCTGCTGCTGGCGGCCGGCCTGGGGCTGATCGTGCCGGCCTTCAGGACGCTGGCGGGCTAGCCGCGTTCGCCGGTGATGTAGCGTTCGAGTTCGTGGATGATGAATTTCTGTTCGCTCATCACGTCCTTGACCAGGTCGCCGATGGACAGCAGGCCGATGAGCTTGTCGTTGTCGATGACGGGCAGGTGGCGGAAATGCCGTTCGGTCATCATCGCCATGCAGTGTTCCCGCGTGTCGGCGGGACCGACGTAGTAGACCGAGTCCGTCATGATGTCGCGCACCTTGGTCGTGCGCGATGAGCGGTCCTGCAGGACGATCTTGCGCGCGTAGTCGCGTTCGGTCAGCATGCCCAGCACCACGTCGCCTTCCACCACCACCACCGCGCCGATGCCGCGGTCGGCCATCGTCTTGATCGCGTCAAAGACCGACGAATCCGGAGAAACCGTCACGACGGCGTGATTGGCCTTTTCCCTGAGAAGCTCAGCAACTGTCTTCACGATGTGCTCCCGAAACGAACCATGCTCCATCCTAAGCCTGCCTGCGGGATTGCCGCAAGCGCGACGCGTGGTTTCGCGTTGTTGTCGCGAAACGCATGGCGGGGCTAGGCGGCTGGCCGGGCGTACAACGCCGTGCGCAGGTAGGTCAGCGCATCGGCCCCGCTGGCGATCGCGTCCGCCCCGATGCGCTCGTGCCAGTGGGCTTCCGATCCCGTCGCCAGCCGCCAATCGCGCAGCCGGCGGGTGTAAAGCTGCAAGTCATACTCCTCGGTGACGCCGATGGCGCCGTGCACCGCGTGCGCGATGTCGGCCACCTGCGGCACGGCCTGGCTTGCGCGGGCCTTGCCCAACGCGGCAAGCAAGGGGCGGGGCAGGCCGTCGTCGCCTTGAAAGGCCAGCTCTGCCGCC
>JAEWYT010000021.1 GCA_023458595.1 Pseudomonadota bacterium | reverse complement strand
GCGCCCGTCCCGGAGGGTTTGCGAGCGGCGGACGCCCGCCGGGAAATCGGGTGTTCCCGATTTCCCTTTCCTTTGCTGACGACATCGGAAACATCCGATGTCGTTCGGGCCCGCCTTGGCCGATGCCCGGCATCGCCCTGCGCCGCTCTCGACGCCGGATCGCCTCGCCGATCGCAAACAGCATTGCTTCTATTTGACCCTGAAAGGCTCTAGGATCTCACCTCCCCGTAGGCCCCGAGGCACCACAGCCCGGTCAGCAGGTCGGCCACGGCCTCCTCGTCGCCGGCGAGGTGATCGAGCGCCGGGTCCTTGCGCAGGTAGAGCTCGGTCAGGAACGCGTCGATCATGCCGCCGAGCGCGTAGGCGACGGGCAGAAGCTCCGCCGGCGGCTGCGGCCGTTCGCCGGTCGCGACCGCCCGGCGCTTGGCGATCGAGGCCGCCATCCGCATGTTCCACTGCCAGTTCAGCTCCTGCAGGGACCTGCTCACCGCGGAGGCGTCGCCGCCGAGATCGAACAGGCAGCGCATCAGCGGCGCGTTGGCCCGGAAGACGCGCGCATAGATCAGGGTGGCGCCGCGCACCCGCTCCCGCGAGCCGGGCTCGCCTTCCCGCGCCCCTTCCAGCTCTTCGCGCACGAAGGCGGAGAAGGCCTCGACCAGCGCCTCCGTCGCCGCGCCGATATCGGGGAAGTAGCGGTAGAAGGTGCCGTGCGCGAGGCCGGCCTTCGCCGTGACGGTCGCGACCTTCAGGTCGCCGCGCAGGACGCCGGACTGCAGCTCGGCGGCGATGCTCGCCAGCAGCGCCGCCCGCGTCCGGTCGGTCTTGCGCAGATCGGGCTTCGCCGCTTCCCCGAGCAGCACGGAAGCGAAATCGAGCGGCCCGCCGTCCGCCTGCCGCCCCCTCGCCTGCACCGCCTTCATAAGGCATTCCCTGGAGAATCCGCCATTGACTCCGGACCTCGCCTCAAGAAAAATGATAGTGATATCATTATCGCAAATCAGGGCGGATTTCAATGCTGGCCGACCGCGCGGACTTCGCCGACCTTTCCGATCTCGCCGCTCACCGGCAGCGGCTTTGGGAGGTCCAGCGCGACTACGTGGCGGCGAGATCGCCGCTGCACCGCCGCGCCTGGGGGAAGGTGCGGCCGCCGGAATCGCTCGACGGCCTCGCCGGGCTGCCCCTGACCGACAAGGAGATGCTGCGCTCGAGCCAGCGCGCCCATCCCCCCTTCGGCGACTACCTGGCGGCCGACGAGACGACGATCGCCCGCGTCCACCGCACCTCGGGCACGACCGGCACGGCGATGAACCTCGCCCTGTCCCGGCGCGACGCCCACGAGACCGCCGTCGTCGGCGGCCGCGCCCAGGCCGCGAGCGGCCTCGGCCCCGGCCATCGCGTCGTCCACTGCCTGAACTACCGGCTCTGGATGGGCGGCTTTACCGACCACACGACGCTGGAAGAGACCGGCGCGACCGTGATCCCCTTCGGCGTCGGCGACACGCAGCTGCTGATCCGCACGATCCGGGAGCTCGGCATCACCGCGATCTCCTGCACGCCGTCCTATCCGGCGGTGCTGGAGCGGGTCGTCGCCGATCACTTCCCCGGCCTGAAACCGCGGGATCTCGGCCTCAGGTTGGGCCTGTTCGGCGGCGAGGCGGGGCTCGACAACCCGGATTTCCGCGCCCGGCTGGAGGAGACCTGGGGCTTCAAGGTGCGCAACGCCAACTACGGCGTCTCCGACGTGTTCTGCAATTTCGCCGGCCAGACCGAGTTCGACAACGACCTGCATTTCGTCGCCCTCGACATCCTGCACCCGGAGCTGATCGAGCCCGCGACCGGCGACCCCCTGCCCTGGCAGGAGGGCGTCCGCGGCGAGCTGGTGCTGACCCATGTGAGCCGCCAGTGCCAGCCGCTGGTGCGCTTCCGCACCGGCGACATCGTCGTGCTGACGGGGACCGGCAAGGCCGCCTGCGGGCGCACCGCCCCGCGCTTCCGCGTCGTCGGCCGCTCCGATGACATGGTGGTGGTGCGGGGCATCAACGCCTTCCCGACCCAGGTCGCAGCCGTCATCAACCAGTTCGCCGAGCTGTCGGGCGAATACCGCATCGCCCTCGACGGGCCGGGTCCCTACGACGTGCTGCCCGTCGAAGTGGAGGTCGCCGAGGGCCGCGCGGTCGAGCCGGCGCTCGCCGCGGCGGTCGAGCAGCGCATCAAGCAGGAGATCGGCGTCACCGCGACGGTCGACCTCCTGCCCTTCCACGCCCTGCCCCGCACCGAGGGCAAGACCAGACGCGTCGTCAGAAAGGACAAGCCATGAGCCTTGCCACCAAGCACGGCACCGTTCTCGCCGAGGACCTCGGCGACGGCGTCCGCAAGATCGAGCTCAACCGGCCGCAGCGGCTGAACGCCATCGTGCCCGAGCTGCTCGACGACCTGGTGGAGGCCGTCGGCGCCGCTAACGAGGACGCGGACGTCCGCGCCATCGTGCTCACCGGCGCCGGCCGCGCCTTCTGCTCCGGCGACGACCTCAAGGACTTCGAATCCCAGGTCTCCGACGAGCCCGGCACCACCGCCTATATCGAGCGCATCCAGGACGTGACGCGGGCGATGGTGCTCGGAAGCACGCCGGTCGTCGGCGCGATCCGCGGCTGGGCCGTCGGCGGCGGGCTCGAATGGGTCATCAACTGCGATTTCGCCATCGCCGCGGAGGGCACGCGCTTCTTCTTCCCGGAAGTCTCCTGGGGCGTCTTCGTCACCGGCGGGGTGACGGACATCCTGCCGCGCATGGTCGGCCTGCAGAAGGCGCGCGAGATGATCCTGTTCGGCGAGAAGTTCGACGCCGCCCAGGCGAAGGACTGGGGCATGCTGCTCGACGTGGTGCCCGACGACGCGCTGATGGCGAGGGCCGTCGACCTCGCCAAGCGCCTCGCCGCCCTGCCGGTCGGCCCGGTCCGCGATCTCCGCCGCATCTTCGCCCGCCCCGACGGCGCAGGCCTGAACCGCGCGCTGACGGCGGAAACGGAGGCGACGGTGCGCGGCTTCCTCGATCCGGAGACGGCCAGGCGGGTCTCGGCATTCGGCTGAGCCGGCCCGCGCGGGTCGCGGGGCCTTGAGGACGCGACGGCGGCACCCTACCCTTAGTACCGTCTTCTTAGCCACTTTATAAGTCTCGCCGCGGCGAGGTCGCAGAGGGTAGTCATGAGATACGTGGCGCTTGCGCTTTTCGCATTCGTTCTGGTGCTCGCGGACGCGCCGTCCGTGTCCGCCCAGGGTCCCGGCAGCTATGCCCGCCGCGCCGGCCCCTATGGCGGACCGCTGATCCTGACCGCGAACTTCTACGCCAGGGATACGTGCCAGAAGGCGCTTTCCGGCCGGCGCGGGGCGCCGCCCGGCCAGTCGGTCGGCCGCAACATCGTCCCGGTCACGATCGTCATCGGCCCGAACCCGAGCGGCTGCGGCGGCAGCCGGGTGGTCAGGTGGGTCATGCCGGTCGGCGGCCCCAACGATTTCCCGCTGATCCGGATCTTCTTCGTCGACACGTCCGGACGCATCCTGAAGATCGAGAACATCTCGGGATAGGCCTGCGGCCCGGCCGTTCGGCCGGGCCCCGCGAGGGGCGCGCTAGAGCCAGCTCAAGGTTACCGCGACGACCGCGAAGATCGTCAGGCCCGACGCCGCCGCCACACCCGCGATCAGCCCCAACGGCCAGTGACCCGGTGCCGGCAGCCTCATTGCGCGGCCTCGCCATGGTCGTGGCCGTGCCCGCTCTCGCCGTGCCCGGTCGGATGGCCGCCCTCTTCGTCCATCATGACGATGCCGTCGAACAACGAGAACCTGGCGACCAGAGCCGGATCGAGCGCCGCCTCGGCCTCGGCGAGCCGGGCGCTGATCGCGGTCGCGTCGTGGTCGGGCAGGCCGATCTCGACGAGGCTCGCCGTTTCCTTCAGCGCATCGCCGCTGCACAGCACGATCCGCCAGCCGTGATGCCCGCGTTTCAGGAGGGCCCGGCCGCCGGTGTCGCCCTGCGCCCAGCCCGCCACCGCGTTGTCGCCGACGACGACGACCGGTTCGACGGTGAGCGGGGCATCCGGCTTGTCGAACATCGACTTCATGAGATCGGCGATCGCCGTCTCGTCGCTCCCGCCGGATACGCCGCCCTGATGCTGATGCTGGTGTTCGTCCTTGGTTCCCGGCGCGCCGGGCGCCGACACCGCGAGTTCCACGTCCACCTTGCCGGCCTTCTCGAATTCGAGCGTCAGCGGAACACGCCGGCCTTCCTCGAACGGCGCCGACAGCCCGACGATCATGATGTGGAAGCCGCCCGGCTTCAGTTCGACCGTCTCGCCTGCCGGCAGCGGCAGCCCGTCCGGCATCTCCCGCATCTTCATGATACCGTTCGTCATTTCCATCGTATGGATCTCGACGCGGCCCGCCGGCGAGGAACCGCCGACGAGGCGATCCGGTTCGTTCCCGCTGTTCCCGATGGTCATGAAGGCGCCGGCAACCGTTGCGCCGGGCGGCGTGGCACGGGTCCAGGGGTGTCCTATTTCCAGGGTCCCGATCTTGTAGCCGTGCGCGAGCGCCGGGATTGCGAGTGCGACGAGCGCGGCCGCCGCGATGAGCCTTGCAGCAAAAGACATGGACATTTCTCCGTCTGAGCATGTGGTTGATCGGCCGCGGAGCGCGGCTTCGTTTCGATCGGCAACTCAGACGGAAGGAGGCGGCGCCCGTGCCTCGGACTGGTGCGCGGCGTCGGCGGACCGCGTGCACAGGCTCGCGACGTCCCATGGCGCGTCGATCCCCGCGGCCTTGGCAGGCGCGGAGACATGGCGGTCGGTGCGAAACGCGACCTTCAGCGCGCAGCCGGCGGAACAGAAGCCGATGCAGCACGCATGCGCCGGACTCTTTTCCGCCGGTCCGCCCGGGCGCTCCGGGCCGATTTCGACCGCGCCGATCGAAGAGCAGATGACGAGCGCCGGGCCCGCCCGCACCTGGGCGGCCGCGGCCCCCGCGGCATAGGCCGAAAGCAGGCCCTGCAGGAGCAGCGCATAGGCGGTCAGGGCGGCGATGACGCCTCCCGACAGCCTGTCTCCCAATACGCGCCTGAAGATCCGCATGTGCCGTTTCTGGCAGATTGTCGCGGCCGAGTCACGGTGGCCGCTCGGGCCGAGGCTTGTGGCGCGTCACCCGGCTCCGTACCATCCCTGGACCCAAAACCCCCGAAGGGATCGCCCATGAGCGTCGTCGGCCTGCCGGAAACGCGCCGTTCCAACCTCGATCACGAGGAAGCCCGGGTCGACCTCGCCTGCGCCTTCCGCTGGACGGCGCGGCTGAACATGCACGAAGGGATAGCCAACCATTTCAGCTTCGCCGTCTCCGGCGACGGCTCGCGGTTCCTGATGAACCCGAACGGACGGCACTTCTCGCGCGTCCGGGCAAGCGAACTCCTGCTGATCGACGCCAACGACCCCGACACCATGAACCGCCCCGACGCGCCGGACCCGACCGCCTGGGGTCTGCACGGGGCGATCCACCGCAAGGTGCCGCAGGCGCGCTGCCTCATGCACGTCCATTCCAGATACGCGACCGTCCTGGCTTCCCTCGCCGATTCCTCGCTGCCGCCGATCGACCAGAACACCATGCGCTTCTACGGGCGGATCGCCGTCGACGAGGGCTACGACGGGATGGGGATGGGCGACGAGGCGGAGCGTGTCGCGCTGCTGATCGGCGACAAGCCGATTCTCGTCATGGGCAACCACGGCGTCATGGTCGTCGGCGAGACCGTCGCCGCGACCTTCGACGAACTCTACTATTTCGAACGCGCCTGCGAGACCTACGTCACGGCGCTGACGACCGGCCGCCCCCTGCGCGTCGCCTCGCATGAGGTTGCCGAGAAGACGATGCGGCAATGGCTCGACTATCCGGGCTTCGCCGACATGCACCTGAAGGAACTGAAGGCGATCCTCGACGCCGAGGAGCCGGACTACCGGATGTGAGGGCGCCCCGGCTTGCGCCGGGGTCATGCGCCCTGCGTTCGACCGGCGGACCGGTGTCAGAAGCGGTGCCTCTTCAGTCGCGCCTTGAATCGCGCGTTGCAGCCCAGCACGCCGTCGAGGTCACGAATGTAGGCGTTCAGGACGAGCTTCTTGGTCTTGGGACTCAACGGAGTCTTGGTCGTTATCCTGAGTCTCAGCTTCGACGGATTGGCGAACTCGAAGAAATTGGTCGACAAACCGCCGCCATTGTACTCCTCGAAGTCGGGGCCGACGCTGGTCGCATCCCTGAAATACCGCTCCCCCCAGTAGTAGAAGTGGAGCGCAAGATACGTTCTGTTGCCGTTCTCGCCGATGCCGGCGGGCCGGAACCTGACAGACCCGACGTGATTGCCCTTTTTCCAGCCGAAGCTCTCGCACTGCTCCGTCAGTATCCTGAGCTTCATCTCCGGAACCCGGAACTCCGTCGGGTCCGCGGAGGCCTGCGGAACGGCGGCCGTCGAAAGGATCGCCATGGCGCATGCTGCCGTCGCGATATTGCGAATGCTCCGTGGAATATTGATTTGCGCTTCCATATCCCCCTCCCGAGTGACTGTCTGGCAAATGTTGCACTTCCGACGCCAGGCATCGCTCCCGGCGACCCGATGTTCCTTGTATGGAGAAGAGGATACTGGCGCTTTCCGGGCCGCGCATGATCCATTTGCGCTATTCGGTCCGCGTTTTGTTACGAACGGATTGTGCAGTGCCACAGAAAAGCTTGGGCGAGCGTAATGACGCCTTGGCGCCTGCTGTCAGGCGAGCGTGTTGGTGAGCGCGACCAGCTCGCTTTGCCGGTGCGTTCCGGTCTTCTCGAGTATCGATCGCACCTGGTTGCGCACGGTGTGGATGCTGACGCCGCGCAGCGACGCGCAGTCGTGGATGGACTGGCCGCCATGCAGCAGAACGGCGATTTCGATCTCGGTTTCGGTAAGTCCGTACGAGGCGCAAAGCGCGGCCCGCAGCCGTGCCTCGTCGCGCGCCGCGTCCACCACCGTCAGCATGGCGATCGGAACGACGCCGCAGGCGAAATCGCCGAAAAGCCCGGTATTCTCGATGTTCGGCCTGAACGGCAGCAACGTCGCGACCGACGGCCGCGCACCCGACTTCGGCCGCAGCACGACCGCGCCGTCCAGGGTGGCGTAGCGGCGATCCGAGATGGACGCGATCTGTGTCCGGATGCTCCTGTCCGCCTGAGGATCGAACGCCCGCAGCCGCTTCTCCCGATCGGTGAAGAAGACCTCCCCGACACGCAGCAACGCGCCCGCGGCCGCGTTCAGATGACTGACGCGCCCGCGTGAATCCAGCAGGAACACGGCGTTTCGAACCTTGTCGAGCGCCTGCCGGTAGCTTCGATCGACGAGCTTCTGCCCCCGGATCGTTCGCTGGATTTCGAAGGCCCTGCGCGCGTGGGGCGTCAGCAGGGCCCACAGGAACCGGCTCTTGTCCCTGTACCGGTCTTGCCGCGCCCAATTGTAGTTTGCCGTGAGCACCAGGATCCGGTCCGCCTCTCGGAACAGCACCGTCCCGACCGCCGCGCTTATGTCGCCGAGCGGACGGACATAGTCGGCCCAGAATTCCGTCCTGACCAGATCCTGACGATCGAGCACGTCCGCATCCGTCAGCACTCTCGCCACCGGCGCCGTCTTCATCAGCGGCAGCCAGACGTTTATGCCCTGGTAATATTGCAGATACTCGGCCGCCTCGCGCGGATCGTAGTTCGATGTGAGAAGGCCGAGATTGGTGCGCGACCGGATGTCGTGCCCCTGCAACATGATCCGCGCACCCGGGAGGGCGGCGTTCAGGCCGTCGCAGAAGTCCTGCCATTTGTCGCTGTCGAGACCGGCCTCGTAAAGAGTCTCGACCAACTCGCTGAACTGGCGAAGCTCCACCGGCGGCATCGAACCCCCCTAGATTGTTCGCCGCCTTTTAATATTACGTTGTTTTGACCCGGCGCCACAAGCCTCGATTGAGCCGCCCCGCGCCATCCACTCTCGGCGCGCGAACCGGTCGACTGGGAGGCACCGGCGCTGCGGCACCGACGGGCCCGTGCTCTGCCGCTAATATGGCATCCGGAACGCTTCGCGCATCGCGCCGGCCGGCCGGCGTCGGAGAGCGCTGGTCTTTTGCCCGCGGATGCGGCCGTGGCGGCGCCAGTCGTCGCCGGTAACCGGGGCGAGCGCGTAGGTCCGCCGCCGCAGTTCGCCGACCAGCGCGTCCCTGTCTTCGATCGCCTCCAGATCGGCGAAGGCGATCGGCTCGCCGATCGCCACGTCCCTGCGCGTGCCGATGCGCCGCGCCGTCTCGCGGAACAGCAGGGAGAGCCGGAGGGTGAGGCTCAGGTGACTGGCGAGCTGGAAGAGCCGGCTGTTGTGACCGCAGAAGTGCACCGGCACCACGGTCGCCCTCGCCCCGCGCACCAGCTTGGCGGTGAACGGGTGCCACGGCAGGTCGAACACGGACCGGCCGAGCGGCCGCTCACTGGTGGCGACGCCACCGCCGGGAAAGATGCCGATCGCCCCGCCCCGTGCCAGCCAGGCCTGCGCCGCCTTGCGCGAGGCTACGTTGGTGGCGAGCGCCTCGCGCGTGCCGCCGAAGTCGACCGGCAGCAGGTGGTCGCGGGTCTCGGGAACCCGGTAGAGCACCTCGTTGGCGAGGATCTTCGTGTCGGGCCGCACCTTCAGCGTCAGCGCCGACAGGACGATGCCGTCGAGCACCCCGTAGGGATGGTTCGCCACGAACACGACCGGGCCGTCGGCAGGCACGGCGCGAAGCGCCGCCGCGTCATAGGCGACATCGAGGACGAGCAGCCGGATCGCCGCCTCGAAGAAGCCTTCGCCCGGCAGCCGGCCGGCCTGCTGCGCCTCGTAGAGCCGCCTCAGCCGCCGTTGCCCGCCGACGAGCTCGATCGCTCGGATCAGCGCCTGCTGGACGATCGGCTGGTCGGGACTCGAATAGGAAAACCGGATGCGCGACGACGGTTCTGCGGCGGTGGCTGCGGGTGTTGTCATGACCGGCCTTGTTGCCCGGATTCCATGACGCTATCGCCGCGCTTGCGTGACGGTTCGATGAAAGCGCGATGCCGGCAAAAGGAAAGGCCGCACGCCGCTTCCGGCGTACGGCCTCCCGGTGGAGATAAGGAGGATCGGGTCGGATCAGGCCGAAGCCGGAGCGCCGTCCCCGTTGTCGATGATCGGTCCGTTGTCGACGCCAGGACCGCGGCTCGCCATGAACCGGTCGAACTCCTCGCGGTCCTTCTTGCGCTTCAGCTCGTCGAGGAACTCGCCGAACGCCTTCTGCTCGTCGGCAAGACGCTGGCGCTCGCGCTCGAGGCGCTCCAGTTCGGCGGCCTTGTATTCCTCGAAAGCCATGTTGCCGGTGTCGCGGCGCAATCCGTCGTGATGTCCGCCGCGCCGCCATTCGCGCCGCGACCAGGGCGCCTCGCCCCAGCGCGTGTCGGTCCCGTGCCTGCACATGTAGTCAGCTCCCCACAGTTTCCAGAAGAGGATCGCCAGGCCGATCGGCCAGAAGAAGATGAACCCGAGGATCATCGCGACGAGCTGCCACGGCCTCCATTGACGGCCGAGGAACCGCATCCCCGCGCCGCAACCGCCTCTGCCCGTCTCGCCGGATCCGCGGGCCGGGCCGGACTCCACGCCGGGACCCCAGGCTTCCGCCCAACTCGCACCGCTTGCCATCGTGGCACCTCCCACCAAGTGAATTGGCCTAGCCAATGTGAACGCGATTAACATGGTCGCATTCCCCATCACATTCAAGAGGCCCGGACGGAAAAATCGGTCGTGGCCGAAAGCCCGGCGGTCCGGGCTATTTGCCGGCCGATCGCGCCGCGCCGCGCACCAGCGCATCGACCCCGCGCGACAGGATCTCCGCGGCTGTGGGCACGCCGGGCCCGCGCGGCAGCCGGCCGGCGGCGGAAAGCGTCGCGACCCCGTGCGACAGCGCCCAGACCTGCAGGCCGATCAGGCGCGGATCGGCGCCCCCGAACGCCTCCCGCCCGTAGGCCCTGGTGAGCCCGTCGACGAGAATCGAGAACGCCCCCGCGCCAGCGTCGTGGTCGGACTTGCCGACCCCTTCGGCGTCGAACATCGCCGCGTAGTAGCCGGGTTCCTCGGCGGCGAAGGCGAGATAGGCCTCGCCCAGCCTGTGGAACGCCTCGGCCGGATCGGTGCCGCCCGCCGCGGCCTGCTTGAGCCGCTCCGCGAACAGGCCGTAGCCGCGGTCGGAGACGGCGCCGATCAGCGCGGCGCGATCCTTGAAATGACGGTAGGGCGCGGCCGGGCTGACGCCGGCGAGCTTCGCCGCATCCTTCAGCGTGAAGCCGGCAGGCCCCTTCTCGGCGAGAAGCTGCCTGGCCGCCTCGACGAGGGCCTCGGCGAGGTTGCCGTGATGGTACCCGCGCTTGGCGCGCACCCAGGGACCCTTGCCGGCCGGCGGGGCGCCGGGGGGAACGTCGGGGGGGACGCCGGGGGGAACGAAGGGGTGACGGGGTTTCATCGAGCCAGTGGGCCAG
>JAEWYT010000020.1 GCA_023458595.1 Pseudomonadota bacterium | reverse complement strand
CTTGTAAAGTTATCAATATCAGGGAAAAGGTTTCTCCAATAATAAATAGCCGCTCTCCCTTCAAGATTATCAGAATCACCACTTTTAACGTCGCTTGCCCATTTTAGCATATTGCGCACTTCTTCATTTCTACACGTTCTCAAAACAGATGCCTGATTCTCTATTTTCATTTGAATAGTTTGTTGCCAAAGTTGTTTTTTAAGAGGGATACTAGCATTGATCTGTGCAGTAAAACGTTCACTTTGAGTGGTATTCTGTTCCAAAGGCAATAATAACCCCTGAGGCATTGAACGACTGTCACACGTAATCAACGCACAGTTATTTTCCAACAGAGCTTCCATTACCCCCGAAGTAAATGTAATTTGCTTATTGTCAATCATCAATATACCTATGTCTTCAATAGGAATTGTTTGCACGTTTCCTGCTTTAAAACTTTCAGACATTTTTTTATTTACCTCCAATTCAGGAAGTTTGATGACTAATTGACTATTTTTTAGCGACAAATAAGCCGGACTACTAAAATAGAGTGTTTTCTTAATCATAGAATATTATATTTAATAATATTTCCCAAATAATCTATTTTTACTTTTAGCGGATTCAAATTAAACAAAGCATTCAGACTTCTTACTCTAAAAAACCTTTTACACAATCTAGAATTTTCATCATTATTTATTTTTGTTTCTAAGTGATGCCTAAACCAATAATCCGCTTCTGATAAACTCTGAACTCTATATAGTTTTTCACTAATAATATTATAATCTTTATTTTCAAAAGAATTTTCTACTTCTTCGTTATTCATTCCTAAAATTAGCATCTCATTTTGTTGCAGACTTAATACCATTTCGAGGTTTGCTGGAGGAAGTTGTTGCAAAAAACTATCAGGATATGTATTATCAGGTTGTACTAATATTCTATCCCAAACTTCATTTGTATTGCTAATTATAACTGGCAAATTATACTTTTTACGTTCTACAGCATGCCAAAATGTACATATATGTTCCTGTTTCTTGCCATTCTCATCAGTGTAAATAGCAATATGATGGTTATTACCAGGTTTTACATATCCAATTTCTTTGCCTTCACTATCTTTTTTCACGGGAACGACTGCCGAAAGCCCTGTAAAACAACGGACGGAACGAATTGGTTGCTGTTTATTTTTATCAGAAAACACAGGATCATTTTCTAAATTTCTAAAATTATCAAATGCTTTCTTTACATCATCTTTATAAGTTGTGCCTTTTTCAAATCCTCTATTTAGTCTATCAAGAACAACTCTTCTAATTCCTTTATCGACAATCGAATTTATAGCATTCAATACTTTATCTTCTACAACTATTTGCTTTGCTCCAGTCTTTTTATTAATCTTTACTTTATCCTTAACTGTTTCTTTTCCAGTAAATAGAAAGCCTTGCGATCCAACACCTAACTTGTATTTCTTAACAATAACCATTTCATTGTTAGGTGATCCCATATCATTCTTTTTTATATTTCCATATATTCCATCCTCGTGTAATGCACCACGAGGGATAAGAATATCTTCTTGTACCACATTAGCATTACCCTTTATATAAATCTTACGCTTACCTCGTACAGCAACTCTTTTTCCTGATTTATATGAAATAAGAATTTTAGCAGCAGATTTTTCTACTTTATCAATATCAATTGGGCGTTGAGAAATAATATATTTTTCTAACAAGGAAAGTTTTTCTCTATACTTTAATGAACGCTGTCCAATTTCATTCTTCATATCATCCTGAGTTTTACTTGCATTCAATGTATTAAATCGTTGAATAAAACTTTGTTTTGTACAAGCAATAACTAGAGCATCAATTGCATGATGTCGGTGATCATCTCTTTTCGTCCAATCTTTTATAATTTCTTTTGTATATTTATTTTTCCCATGTTCGCTTTTCCATTCTATTATTTCAGTTAAACCTAATTCTTTATACTTAGGTATTTGCAAGTTCATAGTAGCATCATCCCATCCCCATAAATGGCGAAGTTCGGCTGTTATCGTGCCACTTGTACTCCATACATTAGAACATATTGTCTGTAATATTTCATGTGCTTTTCGGGCTATATATTGACTTTCCCTTAACTGTCGATCTATAAAATCATTAGGAATTTGATTTTCTGACATCAAAAACTTATCGCGTTTTGCTTTACTGATTATATGATTAGAAAATAGTAAGTTAACTCGCTCAATATAAGCGTTAAAATCTTGTTCTGATTTAGTTTTCATAAAATCATAAGCTGTCATATCATTTTTGTTACTATTACAGCGGTGATGAGCCAAAGTCTTATTACTTTGTGAATCGTCAAACAGTTTCGACTTTGGTATTATATGCTCAATCTCAACTCCGGAACCAGTTATCGCTTCCGTGAGTGAAATTGGTTGTCCACAATAAATACAAATTGCTCCAAGCTTCTTTTCTTGATTATCAATTTCTTCATACAATCTCCATTTAATTATATTGTTACGAGTAGCTCTCAAATTATATTCCGCCAAACGCTTTGCTATATTTTCATTTTCACTTTGACGTTTATTATTTCTTTTATCTGTCTCGTTTCGTTCTTCTTTACATTGTTTTAATTCGCGTGCTAATTCAATACGAATCTCACTAGGTTTACCATGTTCTTTAATAATAGCATTGACAACATTCACCATCTGATTAAGTATTTTCTCAACAATAGGCTGTCGTAATGAATTTTTCTCTATAGGTTTAAGCTCATCTAACAATTTCCGCTTTGAATTTTCTTCATTTGTCATCGAGCTTGAATGATTATAACCAGCATAACTCATGGCTTCGCTGTACGCGTCACCTTCCATCAAATAAGGTAATATTTTACGGATAACTTTTACTGATTTATTTCCGAATCCATATTTAATAAAGTCTATGCCAGCAAGTTTGTCAGCCGTATTTTTATCTATCTCAAATCTATTTTGGAGAGCATTACTACATTCTCGCACGTCGTCAATAGAATAAATCGTGTGCCAAAGTTGATAAAACGGCTCATTCTCAACTTGAGCGCTAATATACCTAACATTTTTTTGACCCAAAATCTCACCTGTTTTCTTAGCGTACAAATAGCATGGATTATCAGTTTCATCTATATTAAAATCTAATT
>JAEWYT010000019.1 GCA_023458595.1 Pseudomonadota bacterium | reverse complement strand
AGCGCTCGGGCGCCGGTCGTCTTTGCTACTTCTTGCCCATGCAGTTGGCGTAGTAGGTGGTGGTGCCCGGCCAGTCCGAGAACAGGCCGATGATGCCGACGTCGCGCGCCAGCACGTCGATCGTCCTCATGATGTCGCCGTCGTTGTGCAGCCCGCCGATGGTGGTCGCGTAGTAGCCGCCGCCGCTCGGGATGACCTCTTCCACGATGCGGCCCGACCGCTCGGTGGTCCACGAGATCAGCTTCAGGCCGGCGGCCTTGGCGTTCTTGCCGTAGTCCGACGGCACGATCTTGTTGTTGGCGTCGAGCGTCACGTAGTCCTCCATCGACACGGCGATGACGCGCAGGCCCTGGTTGCGCAGCGCCTTGAAGTCGGCGACCGACGGCGGCGTGTGACCCGACTGGGCGTCGGCGGGGCTGTCGAGGAAGACCGCCTGCTTGCCGAAGGCCGGGAAGTTGTCGATCCAGAACTTCACGTCGTTGTAGTCGAACGACTGCGCCCACACCCGCTTCGGCGAGACGTGCGCGTCGATGTACTCCTGGATCATCTTGGAGGCGAAGGTCTCCTGGGTCAGGCCGGAGTCGCCGAAGCCGACGGCGCTGTCGACGCCCTTGAGCTCGGGCGTCATGTCGACGCCGAGTTCCTTGAACAGCCTGATGCTTTCCTTGTGGGAGAGAAGCGTGCCGCCGGTGGAGTAGAGGTCGGTGCGCCAGTTCGCCGTGCCGGCCATGTAGTCCTGGACGGTGGTGGCGTCGGTGTTGCGGCCGTCCATCTTGCCCTTGAGCGACTTGAACTCCGCCAGCGTCAGGCCGCTGGTGCAGCACTTCGCCGTGGCGGATTTGATCTTCTTGCCGTCGGCGTCGTACTGCGCCGGCTGGAAGCCGACCTCGCAGGTCGAGGCGAGCGGCGTCTCCAGGATGTTGGTCGTCTGGTGCAGGTCGCACTGCGAGTGGCGGCAGACGAGCTCGGCATCCTTGGTGAAGGTCACGTCGCACTCGACGATGCCCGCACCCATGCGCGCCGCGGCCCGGTAGCCTTCTTCGGTGTGCTCGGGGAACTGCAGCGCCGAACCGCGGTGACCGATCGAGAACTTGCGAGGAGTGAGCTTGCGGTTCTCGCATTGCTGCAGCCGTGACTTGAGCCGCCCGTCGGTCATCTTGTCGACGAGGTAGTAAGGCCGCGGTCCGACCTGGACGTTGAGCTCGTCGTGGTTGCCGTGCCGCGGCCCGTGGTGGTACCGCTTCCCGTATCCCCCGGCGTCGGCGGTGGTCGCGACCGCCATGGCGCCGACAAGCGCGGCAGCGATGGTCATCAGCCTCAATAGTCTCGTCATTCTCTCGTCCCCTGTCTGCGTGGTGTCCACAAAGTCGATTGGCGAACGGTCCGCTGCGCGAGAGGCGACGATTCGGACCGGCCCGGCGGACGCCGGACGGGGACGCCTATCGTCCTTGGATGAGAGAGCGATGATGGTTGCATTGCCGTCGCGTCACGGTTCGGTGACGGTTTGGCGAAGCAGTTGAAATATATCGGCTTATCGGGCCTTGCGGTGCGATGGGGATGCGTGCCGGACCGTGGATAACCCGATCGCCGCGGGGTGCCGCCGCCGGTACCCCGGCCCGGGCGGTGGATTTCTGCGCGGAAATGCTCCAGATGTTTCGACGCACCGAATTAGGGACAGGGCAGAAATGTCGGCTGACGAACAGAAGCGCCTCGCCGCCGCCAGGGCCCTGGAGTTCGTCTCCACGGGCATGCGGCTCGGCCTCGGCACCGGCTCGACGGCCGCGCATTTCGTCATCCAGCTCGGCGCGAAGGTGAGGGCGGGCGAGCTGGATGTGATCGGCGTGCCGACGTCCGAGGCGACCCACAGGCTCGCCGTCGAGCACGGCGTGCCGCTGACGACGCTCGACGAGACGCCCGAGCTCGATCTCACCGTCGACGGCGCCGACGAGCTCGACGGTACCTTGCGCCTCGTCAAGGGCGGCGGCGGCGCGCTGCTGCGGGAGAAGATCGTCGCGGCGGCCTCCGGCCGGATGATCGTCATCGCCGACGGCTCGAAGCTCGTGAACACGCTCGGCCGGTTCCCCCTGCCGATCGAGGTGATTCCGTTCGGCCGGCGCGCGACCGCCATCGCAATCGGCAAGGCCGCACAGGGACTCGGCCTCGATCCGGTCCTGAACCTGCGCATGGGTTCGGCGCAGGCGCCGTTCCGCACGGACAGCGGCAACCTGATCTACGACTGCGATCTGAAGGCCATCCCGGACCCGGAGGCGCTCGCCGGCGCGCTGTCGGGAATCCCCGGCGTCGTCGAACACGGCCTTTTCATCGGCTTGTGCACGGCCGCGGTGATAGCCGGGCCGGACGGTATCCGGGTACTGGGCGGAAACTGAAACCGCCCTAGGTGAGGGCTCGATGTCCGATTTCGACTACGATCTTTTCGTCATAGGCGCAGGCTCCGGCGGAGTCCGCGCGGCGCGCATCGCCGCGGGCTACGGCGCGAAGGTGGCCGTCGCCGAGGAGTACCGCGTCGGCGGCACCTGCGTGATCCGCGGCTGCGTGCCCAAGAAGCTCTTCGTCTACGCGAGCCGCTTCGCCGACGAGTTCGAGGACTCCTCGGGCTTCGGCTGGACGGTTTCCGGGGGTGCGTTCGACTGGAGGACGCTCGTCGCCAACAAGGACCGCGAGATCGCCCGGCTCGAGGGCCTCTACCGTCGCAATCTCGAGAAGGCCGGCGTCGAGATCATCGGCACGCGCGCCGAACTGCGCGGCCCCAACACGGTTCATCTCGCCAACCTCGGCCGCGACGTGACCGCCCGCTATATCCTGATCGCGACCGGCGGCCATCCGAACTACGACCGGACCCTGCCGGGCATCGAGCACGTCATCTCCTCCAACGAGGCCTTCCACCTGGAGGAACTGCCGGAGCGAATCGTTATCGCCGGCGGCGGCTATATCGCGGTGGAGTTCGCCGGCATCTTCAACGGCCTCGGCGTCGACACGACGCTCCTCTACCGCGGCGAGGAGATTCTGCGCGGCTTCGACGACGACCTGCGCTCGAGCCTCCACGCCGAGATGACGAAGCGCGGCATCGAGGTGATCTGCGGCGATGTCTTCACGCGGATCGAAAAGACGGCAAGCGGCCTGATCGGGCACACGAAGCAGGGGCGCGCGCTGGAGGCGGACCGGATCATGTTCGCGATCGGCCGGGCGCCCAACGTCGAGGGACTGGGCCTCGCGGAAATAGGCGTGACCCAGGGCTGGAACGGCCATGTCGTCGTCGACGAGTACGGCAAGACCTCGGTCGATTCGATCTACGCCGTCGGCGACGTCACCGACCGCGTCCAGCTGACCCCTGTCGCGATCCGCGAGGGCCACGCCTTCGCCGAGACAGTCTTCAACGCCAACCCGACGACCGTTGACCACGAGGCGATCCCGACGGCGGTCTTCTCGACTCCGGAACTGGGTACGGTCGGGCTGACGGAAGCCGAGGCGCGCGAGCGCTGCCGCGCCGTCGATGTCTACAAGGCGAGCTTCCGGCCGATGAAGCTCACCCTGACCGACCGCGACGAGAAGATGCTGATGAAGCTCGTCGTCGACGCGGAATCGGATTGCGTGCTGGGCTGCCACCTGATGGGTCCCGATTCCGGGGAGCTGATCCAGGTGCTTGGAATCCTTGTGAAAATGCGCGCGACCAAGGCCCAGTTCGATTCAACCGTCGCCGTCCATCCGAGCGCGGCCGAGGAACTCGTCACCATGCGCGAGCCGACGAGCCGCTGGGTCGCCGAGGAGGCGGCAGAGTAGGGCCTCTTTCCGCTCGTTCCCGCGAAAGCGGGAATCGGCTTGCCGTATGGCACCGCCCACTGGGGCCCGGATCAGGCCCGGGACACGCGCCTGCGTGTGATGCTCGGCCGTGCCACGTGAACAAAGGGGTGCCCCGGACTTGATCCGGGGCCCAGACGGCCTTCCCCGGATCGAGGCGCTAGACCAAGTCCCTCCGCCCCTTGAGCGCGATCGCGCACACCGTTGCGATCGCTCCGCCGATGCCGAGCATCACGAAGGCCGGGCCCCAGACCGTGGGCGTCGCGCCCGGCGTGTTGAACGCATCGATCACCGCCCCGAAGGCGATCGGCGCGACGGCGCCGGCGCCGAACCCGAGCAGCGAGCGCCAGGCGAGCACGGCGCCGAGATAGCCGGGCCTGACGGCTTCGGCGACGGCCGTCGACAGGACGGGGGAGTCGCCGAGGCAGACGAAGGCGTAGGCGAGGGCGACGGGAATCAGCAGGACGGGCGGGGCGCTGACCATCCAGCCGATCGCAAAGGACAGGACGGCGCCGGCGAGCGCGAGCCCGACCAGCACGGGCTTGCGGCCCGCCCGATCCGACAGGCGCCCCATCGAGAAAGCCGCGGTCGCGCCGAACAGATGCAGGAAACCCGACAGGTAGGCCCCTGAAATCGTGGCGCTCGCCGCCGCCGCGCCGGCGAGCGCGAAGCTCGCGGCGAGGAACGCAGGGATCCACGCCCACATGCCGAGCAGCTCCCAGGAGTGGGCGGTGTAGCCGGCGACCAGCAGACCTGCCTCGCGGTTGCGCAGGAGCTGGTCGCTCGCCCGCATGTCGACACCACGGTCGTGGACGCGGTTCTCTATGGGGCGGAGGAAGGCGATCAGCAGCACCGCGCCGATCATCGGCAGGAGGCTCGACAGGATGAACCCGGTCCGCCAGCCGCCGAGCGCGATCCCGAACGCCACCGCGCCGAGCGATGTGGCGTAGCCGACCGAGGTCGAGCCGATCAGCCAGCCCATCGCGTTGCCGCGCGCCTGCGGCGGCGCTTCGTCCGCGAACAGCACGATGAGCGGTGTGTAGACACCGCCCTGCGCGAGGCCGACGAGGCCGTAGAGCAGGAAGGCGCTCCACCAGTCGCGGGCGAGGAAGCCGAAGATCAGGCTCGTGATCGAGGCGGCGATCGCCGAGACGATCGCCATGCGCTTCGCCCCGTAGTGATCGGTCGCCCAGGCGAAGACGAACAGCGAGATCGCGTAGCCGACGGTGAAGCTCGTCACGATCGCCCCCGCCGCCGCCGCGCTCAAGGACCACTCGATCTTGAGCAGCGGAATGGAGGCGGCGACCGTCATGAAGGTCGCGAACAGGAACACCCGCGCCAGGCAGAGGCCGATGATGCGGGGCAGGGTGAGGCTCGGGGAGCGGGCCGGCTGGGGTGCTGACATGAGGGTCGGAAGGACGATAGGGGCTCTGTTCCATATACAACCGAACTCGTCGCCCAACTATCCCTCGGGTGCCGGACCGCGAACGGCTACGAGTTGCCGGCTCGACGCCGGGTTCCCGGCGAGGCGCTTTGACTTGTTAGAAGGCTAAGCATAGGGTTTGAACCGTACCTTACGTGAGATCCGCGGCGGACGACGGCGCAAGCGATGGCGACAGCGACACCACAGGTCCGCGGCAGCGCCTACCTGCTTTTCGTCGACTTCCTCGAGAAGGCCGGGGCGCCGCTCGACAAGGACCTGCCCGAAGCGCTGCTGCCCGCCATAATCTGCAAGGATCCCGAGGCGCTTGTGCCGGTTCATCTCGCGCATCGGTTCATCGGGCGCGCGGCGCGATCGATCGGGTTGGCCGATTTCGGGTTTGTCGTCGCGCAGGATGCCCGCGTCGATCACCTCGGCGCATTTGGCCGCACCGTTCGCAGGTCGCTGACCCTGAACGACGCTCTGGGGAAAATCCGCTCGAAGTTTCCCTTCTACAGCTCCGCGGAGACGCTGTGGTGGATACGGAACGGCTCGAGCGTGAGCTTCTACCACGCCTACACATGTCCGCGGATGGACGGCAGGCAGCATGCCCAGCAGGGAGCGCTGGTTCTGATGCGCGACCTCGTACGTCTCGTCGCCGGTCCGAAATGGCAGCCCGAATGCGTCCTGTGCCCGCCGGATATCGATGCCGCCGGAACCCGCCGTGCCTTCGACGATGCCCGTCTGCTGCCCTCGGACCACGCGGGCTTCGTTTTTCCTGCCTCTTTCCTGAGCCTCCCCATCGCGGGTGCGCACGCGTCCCGCGGAAGGGACCCGGACACCTCGGTTTTCGAGGCGTCCGCGCCCTCCGACGATCTGGCAGGCTCGATCCGGCAGATCGTCACCACGATGATGGCCCACGGCGCGATACGGCTTTCTGATGTCGCGATGGCTGTCGGCGCTCAGCC
The DNA here is from genome assembly GCA_023458595.1 of Pseudomonadota bacterium. Lineage (GTDB taxonomy): Bacteria > Pseudomonadota > Alphaproteobacteria > Rhizobiales > Tepidamorphaceae > Microbaculum. The sequence goes on along the minus strand of JAEWYT010000019.1, from coordinate 2,303 downwards.
GCGCACGTTGCAGCGCCGCCTGGCGGATGCCGAGATCGACTTTTCCGAGATCGTCGCCGGCGCCCGGTTCGAGTCGGCGCTGACGCTGCTGAACGATCCCGCCGTCCGCATCATCGATATCGCCTATGAGCTCGGCTACACCGACCCGGCGAACTTCACCCGCGCCTTCCGGAAATGGACCGGCTTGTCGCCGGCGCAGTACCGCAGGGAACGCGAAGAAGGCGCGCTGTCGTAGATCGCGATCGGACGCAGCGGAATTTATTCGGCGCCCTGTCGTGAAATGACAGGACGTCTCCGCCCTCGGGCGGGCAAATGTCGTTCCGCTGCGGCGGCTCTGCGAAGGCGAGCCGCGCGTCCGGCGCTGCTTTGTCCCGATGACGTCGCGGTCGGACGCGAGAACGGCGCCGGCGGGCGCGTCGCCGACGCCATCGCGGGTCGCCGTGCGGCACGCCGGATCAGGGGGTGCCCGGCTGGCCGGATACACATACCGAAGGTACCAAGAGGACCGAAACGATGAAGCATTTCATGAAGATGGCGGGAGCCGGCGCAATGGCCGCGCTGCTCCTTCCCGTTACGGCGCAGGGTCAGGTGTCCGAAGAGACGGTCAAGTCGCTCGGGGCGCCCTCGACCATGGAAACGAGCCTCGGCCTGCTCGAGTTCGAGGACGGCGCACCGTCCGAGGAGACGGCTTCGAAGGTCGCCAATGCGATGGCTTTCGCCAACGCGCTCGCGGTCTACAACAACAGCTTCCGCGGCGCTTCCGCCCTCGCGATCGCCCAGGGTCTTCGCGGGGCCGGCGTCAAGGACAACGAAGTCGGCATCTTCTCCACGCTGATGGATTCGAATTCGCTGTTCCTGACCGCCAACGCCGACACGATCTACTACATGTCGGTCCTCGACCTGACCAATGGACCCGTCGTGCTGGAACAGCCTGCCGACGGGCTCGGCACGATAAACGACATGTGGTTCTCGTGGGTGGTCGATGTCGGTTTTCCCGGTCCGGACCGCGGCCGCGGCGGCAAGTATCTGCTCGTTCCGCCGGGCTATGATGGCCCGCTGCCCGAGGGCGGATTCTTCGTCGCGCATTCGAAGACGAACCACCTCCTCTATGCCGCGCGCACCTATCTCGTCGACGACGATCCCGCGCCCGCCGTCGAGAACATCAGGAAGAACCTGAAGATCTATGCCTATGCGCCCGGCGGCTACGGCACGAGCATCGCGACGGCGCTGGAAGGCGAGGTCCGGCTCGGCGGCAATCCGCCGGTCCCCGACACGACGTTCACCGAGCTGAGCGGCAAGGCGTTCAACACGATCCCGCCGAGCGACTTCGGCTTCTTCGAGACGATCAACGAGAATTTCCAGGCGGAGCCGGCAACGAGCTACGATGTGGAACTCGCGGGCCAGCTCGCCGCCATAGGCATCGTCCACGGCAAGCCGTTCAAGCCGAGCGAAACGATGAAGGCCATTCTCTCGGACGCTGCGGCCGTCGGCAACGCGGCCGGGCGTTCCCTCAACTGGCGCTTCTCGGTTTCGCACCCGGACTGGGCCTACTATCCCGACTCCCAGTGGGGCAACATGCTGTTCGAAGGAGGCGCCTTCTTCGAGACGCCGCCGCCGGCCTACGAAGGCGAGGGCATGTTCAAGCCCTATCCGCCGACCGGCGCCCGCACGCTCGATTCACGCACGGCCTTCTACTACGCCTACACGCTCGACTCCCCGGGCATGATCATGCGCATTCCGGACGTCGGCTCACAGTATCTGATGGGTTTCCTCGATGCCGCCGGCAATCCGTTCGACGGTTCGAAGACCTACAAGGTGACGCTGCCCAAGGACATTCCGGCTGGCAAGTTCTGGTCGTTCACGCTCTACGACAACCAGACCCGCTCGATGCTGCAGACCCCGCAGAAGTTCCCGCGTGCCGGGAGCCAGAACTATCCCTCGCCGGCGGCCGAGGCGGCCGCCGCCGGCTCGACGACGGTGTGGTTCGCGCCGACGCAGCCCGACGGCGTCGCCCGCGGCAACTGGATACAGACCGATCCGGACAAGGGCTGGTTCACGATCCTGCGCCTCTACAGCCCGTTGCCGTCGTTTTTCGACAAGAGCTGGCGGCCGACCGAGATCGAGTCCGTTCAATAGGGCAAAGGCCGCAATCTGATGACCGACCGGCCGGCAGCGCCGGTCGGTCCTAGAGCCTTTCAGGGTCAAATAGAACCATTCTGACGCGGCGATTTCGGGCCAGGGCCGAGCCGGCGTCCGAAGAGCGTATCTGGATACGGTCGAGGACGACGGTGACGGCATTGGCC
>JAEWYT010000018.1 GCA_023458595.1 Pseudomonadota bacterium | reverse complement strand
GCTCCCGCCCCCCCCCGCCCCCGGCGGGGGGGGGGCCACGAAAGCAGGGACGCTATGCCGCCAGGTCGGCCACCACGGCGTTCAGCACGGCGAAGCCGGCCGGCGTCGCCCTGAGCCGCCGGTCCGGCAACTCCTCGATCAGGCCGTAGCCGACGAGATCGGCGATGCGGGCGGGGTTGAACGGCTTGCCGGCGAGCGCGCGGTAGCGCTCGGCGTCGACGCCGTCGATCAGCCTCAGCCCCATCACCAGGAACTCGTCGGCGACCTCCTCGGGCGACAGCGGGACCTTCTCGGCGAGGCCGTGGCCCCGCGTCTCGACCGCCTCGAGCCAGGCTTCGGGCGCGCGCAGCGTCGACAGCGCCGAGCGGCCCATGCCGAGATTCAGCCGGCCGTGCGCGCCCGGACCGACGCCCGCCCATTCGCCGCCGCGCCAGTAGAGGAGATTGTGCCGGCACTCCGCGCCCGGACGGGCGTGGTTCGAGATCTCGTAGGCGGGCAGGCCGTGGCGCGCGGTCGTCTCCAGCGTCACGTCGTAGAGGCCGCGGGCGGCGGCGTCCCCCGGCACCACGAGCTTGCCCTTCGCGTGCAGGGCGGCGAAGGGCGTCTCGGGCTCGATGGTGAGCTGATAGAGCGACAGATGCTCGCCGGCGAGGCCGCAGGCCTCCTCCAGCTCCGCCCGCCATTCGGCGGCGGTCTGGCCGGGCCGGGCATAGATCATGTCGAACGACACCCGGTCGAAGGTCGCCTTCGCGATCTCGAGGGCGGCGAGCGCCTCGGCGCGGTCGTGCAGGCGGCCGAGGAACTTCAGGACTTCGTCCTTCAGCGCCTGGACGCCCAGGGACACGCGGTTGACGCCGGCGTCGCGGTAGCCGCGGAAGCGGCCGGCCTCGACGCTCGACGGATTGGCCTCGAGCGTCACCTCGACGTCCGGCGCGACCGGCCAGCGCGCGCGGATCGCCGCGAGGACGGCGGCGACCGTCTCGGGCTCCATCAGCGAGGGCGTGCCCCCGCCGAAGAACACCGACTGGACCGTGCGGCCCGGCGCGAGCCCGGCCATCCAGGCGGTCTCGGTCGCCAGTGCCGCGGCGTAGCGGGACTGCTCGATGCCGCGGCGCACATGCGAGTTGAAGTCGCAATAGGGGCACTTGGCCGCGCAGAACGGCCAGTGCACGTAGACGCCGAAACGGCCCTCGCCGCCGGGCAAACGGACCGATGAGCCGAGATCAACCATCGATATAGGCCTCGACCAGCGCCGCGAAGGCGCGGGCGCGGTGCGACAGGGGCGGATTGACCGGGTCGCCCGGCTTGCCGCCGTGCTTCTCCTCGCCGCTCATCTCGCCGAAGGTGCGATCGAAACCGTCGGGCAGGAACATCGGATCGTAGCCGAAGCCCCGGTCGCCGCGCGGCGGCCAGACGAGCGTGCCCTCGACCTCGCCGCGCACGGTCTCGACGTGACCGTCCGGCCAGGCGATCGCCAGGGCGGCGACGAAGCGGGCGGTCCGCCCGTCGGCACGCGTCGCGCCCTTCTTCTGCAATTCCTCTTCCAGATTGCGCATGGCGCGGGCGAAATCCCGCTCCGGACCCGCCCAGCGGGCGGAATGGATGCCCGGCGCGCCGCCGAGCGCGTCGACGGCGAGGCCGGAATCGTCGGCGAGCGCGGCGAAACCCGAGGCCTGCGCCGCGGCGCGGGCCTTGAGGACCGCGTTCTCCTCGAACGTCGAGCCGGTTTCCTCGGGCTCCGGAAGGCCCAGCTCGCCGGCCGAAACGGTGTCGAAGCCGAAAGGCGCGAGCAGCTCACGGATCTCGCGGAGCTTGCCGGCATTGTGGGTCGCGACCACCAGCCGGCCGGGCTCCAGGCGGCGGCGGGCAGGCCCGCTCATGCGATCGCCATCTTCTGCAGGTCGACGAGGCGGGCGATGCCGCCGCGGGCGAGCTTCAGGAGGGTCAGGAGCTCGTCCTGGGTGAACAGCGCGCCCTCGGCGCTCGCCTGCACCTCGACGAGGTTGCCGGAGCCGGTGACGACGAAATTGGCGTCCGTTCCGGCCTCCGAATCCTCGGCGTAGTCGAGGTCGAGCACCGGCGTGCCGGCATAGATGCCGCAGGAGACGGCGGCGACGTGGTCGGTGAGCGGGCTCTCGCTCAGCATGTCGCGGGCGACCATCCACTGGATGCAGTCGTGCAGCGCCACCCAGCCGCCGGTGATCGAGGCGGTGCGGGTGCCGCCGTCGGCCTGCAGCACGTCGCAGTCGACGGTGATCTGCCGCTCGCCGAGCCTGACGAGATCGGTGACGGCCCTGAGCGAGCGGCCGATGAGGCGCTGGATCTCGAGCGTGCGGCCGCCCTGCTTGCCGGCGGCGGCCTCGCGGCGCATGCGATCGCCGGTGGCGCGCGGCAGCATGCCGTATTCGGCCGTGACCCAGCCCCGCCCGGCGCCGCGCAGCCAGCCCGGCACCTTGTCCTCGAGGCTTGCGGTGCACAGCACCTCGGTGTCGCCGAAGCGCACCAGACAGGAGCCTTCCGCATGGCGCGACACGCCGCGCTCGATACGGACGGGACGCAACTCGTCTGCGGCGCGTCTGGAAGGTCGCATGCATCTCTCCGCCGGGGCCCGTGTCCGGGCGGTCCACGACGGCCCGGGTCGCCGGCTTTCTAGCCGCTTCGCCGCCGCCGCGCCACCCCGTCGGCGCGCCGGCCCCGCGAGGCCGCCGCCTTGACGGTCGGCCCCCTTGACCGCACATAATGCACCACCATGAACGAGGTTCGCCCAGGCGGCACACGATCCCCCGAGCCGGGGCTCAGCAAATCGGGGCTCGCCGAGCTGAACGCCCGCTCGCGCGAGATCTTCCGACGCATTGTCGAAGCCTATCTGGAGACCGGCGAGCCGGTCGGCTCGCGCAACATCGCGCGCGCCCTGCAGGTGTCGCTGTCGCCGGCCTCGGTGCGCAACGTGATGAGCGACCTCGAGATGCTCGGGCTCATCTATGCCCCGCACACGAGCGCTGGCCGCCTGCCGACCGAGCTGGGCCTCAGGTTCTTCATCGACGCGCTGCTCGAGGTCGGCGACCTGTCGCCCGGCGAGCGGCAATCGATCGAATCCAGGCTCGGACCGCAGCGCCAGTCGGTGGAAACGGTGCTCGACCAGGCGTCCAGCCTGCTGTCCGGCCTGTCGCGCGGCGCGGGACTCGTGCTCGCCAGCAAGACCGACATGCGCATCCGCCACATCGAGTTCGTCCGGCTGGAGCCGCGCCGGATCCTGATCATCCTGGTCGGCGACGACGGCTCTGTGGAAAACCGCGTGGTCGAGCTCGACGAGGACATCCCGCCCTCGGCGCTGGTGGAGGCCGGCAACTACCTGAACGCCCGGGTGCAGGGGCGCACGCTCCTGGAAGTGCGCGACGACATCGCCCGCACGCGCTCCGCCCTCGAAGCCGAGCTCGACGTGCTCAGCCGGCGCGTCGTCGAGGCGGGGCTCGCCACGTGGTCGGGCGTCGCCGACGACAAGCCGCGGATGCTGATCGTGCGCGGACAGGCGAACCTGCTGGAGGACCTGCACGCGCTCGAGGATCTGGAGCGCATCCGCGTCCTCTTCGACGACCTGGAGAAGAAGAAGGACATCATCGAGCTGCTCGGCCATGCGGAGCGGGCGGACGGCGTGCGCATCTTCATCGGCTCGGAGAACAAGCTGTTCTCGCTGTCCGGCTCCTCGGTGGTCGCCGCGCCCTACCGCGATTCCAACGAGAAGATCGTCGGCGTGCTCGGCGTCATCGGCCCGACGCGGCTCAACTACGCGCGCATCGTGCCGGTCGTCGACTATACCGCCCAGCTCGTGAGCCGGCTGCTCGACTGACCGTCGCGGGGCGGGCGGCCCGGGCGAGGGGCTCGGGCGAGGGGCTCGGGCGGTTGCCGCATCGGCGTGCCCCATTCCTTTCAACGGTTGATTTTTTCGGCCCGAGCCCTGATATCGGGGCCGACCCCTGTTCCCTCTTTCGAGGACAAGATGAGCGACGAGACCAGACAGAACGCCGCCGTGGACGAGAATGCCGAGACGCAGCCCGAAGCGGCGGCGAAGCCGGAAACCGATCCGGCCGAGACGCTGAAGGCGGAGAACGCCGACCTGCGCGACCGGCTCCTGCGCGCGGTCGCGGAGATGGAGAACCTGAGGAAGCGCGCCGAGCGCGAGGTGAAGGAAGCCGGCCAGTACGCCATCTCCCGCTTCGCCCACGACCTCCTCGGCGTCGGCGACAACATGCGCCGGGCGCTCGATACCGTCGGCGGCGAGGCGCGCGAGGCCGCCGACAGCGTGCTCATAGGCCTTCTCGACGGCGTCGAGATGACCGAGCGCGAGCTCCTGAAGACCCTCGAGAAGCACGGCGTCACCCGCGTCGCCCCGCAGGGCGAGAGGTTCGATCCGAACTTCCACCAGGCGATGTTCGAGGTGCCGGACGAGAGCGTGCCGTCGGGCACGGTCGTGCAGGTGGTGCAGCCCGGCTACAAGATCGGCGAGCGCTGCCTCCGGCCGGCGATGGTCGGCGTCTCCAAGGGCGGCCCGAAGGTGGCGGCGAGGCCGGAAGCAGCCGAAGCCGCCCCGGAAACCGCCGCAGGAGCCGCGCCGCACGTCGACAAGACGGCGTGAGCGACGAGGCCGCCCGAGGCGGCCTTCCTCCTCGGCACATCGGCTGCGGAACCCGCCGCGCGGTCCGGGCGTTCGTCTCGTCACAACCGAAACGAGGTGGTGATGAGCCCGAGACACGTCAAAACGGCTGAGGGCGAAGAGCGGATCGAGGAAACGGCGGTGGAAGCGCGCCAGGGCTACCGGGATCGCCCGGTCTGGTTCGTGCTCGTCGTCTCGACCACGTTGCTGGCAGCGATCTTCGCCATCATCTGGCTGGTCTTCGCCGAGCCCGAGGCGACCCCGAGCAGCGGCGAGCCGCCGGCGGCGACAGGCACGCCGGACGTCCCGACGGAATAGCGGCGGCCGGCGGGGAACGAGCCTTCGGAGCGGGGGGGGGGGGCGGGGCGCGGGGGGGGGGGGGGGGGGGGGGGGGGCGCCCGCGCCGCC
>JAEWYT010000017.1 GCA_023458595.1 Pseudomonadota bacterium | reverse complement strand
CTCTTAGAGCAAGAACCTCACTGCGCTTTGGCTTTCTCCAGCCCTTCGGCCTGGGATTGCAGGAAGCTCCACAGGGCCTGGACCACGCTCTTGGCACCGTCCTTGCCGGTGGGCTTTTCCCGGTAGGCCAGCACATCCATGGGCAGCTGGAACTTCTGCGACCCCTCGGGCACAGCACTGACCAGGCGGCCGGACTGCAGCTCGTTGCGCACCGCGCTGTACGGCAGGAAGGCCACGCCATGGCCCTCGATGGCCATGGCCTTGAGGCCTTCGGCCATGTCGGTTTCGTAGACCCGCTCCAGGTGCACCGGCATCGAGGCCTCCTTGAGCAGCAATTCGGTCAGGCGCCCCAGGTAGGCGCCCGGGCCGTAGGCCAGGAACGGCAGGGGTTCGCTGGCATGGCCCGGCAGCATGAACAGGGGCTTGCCGTTGGCATCGGGCTTGGCATACGGCGCCAGCAACTCTTCACCCAGGCGCACCATTTCGTAGCGCGCCATGTCCAGCTGGAAAGGCTGGGAGCTGTGGTGGTAGGCGATCAGCAGGTCACAGCCGCCTTCGACCAGGCGCATCACCGCATCGTGGACGTTGAGGGCGATCAGGCGGCTCTTGAAGGAGCCGAACTGCTCCTGCACCTGCGACACCCAGGCCGGAAAGAAGGTGAAGGCCAGGGTGTGCGGCACGGCAAAGCCGACCATGCCCTTGTCGCTGCTGGCATGGGCCCGCAGCATGGAGCGCGTGCTCTGCAGGGACTGCAGCATCTCCAGCGCCTGGTCGTACATGGTCTTGCCCGCCGACGTCAGACGCGTGGGGTAAGAGCTGCGATCCACCAGGTCGGTCCCGGCCCAGGCCTCCAGCGCCTGGATACGGCGCGAGAAAGCTGGCTGCGTGACGTGGCGCAACTGGGCAGAGCGGCTGAAGCTGCGCGTTTCAGCCAGACTGACAAAATCTTCAAGCCATTTGGTTTCCATGCCCCTGATTATCGCCTTGCCGTAGCCTGACACCCTAGGGCCACCCGCATAGCCAAGGGCTGCGAAAGTCTCAATAATGCGTTTCGAGTTCTCGCTGCCATCCGTGCTAGGGCTCAGCGTCCGGCTGTGCGTGCACAACACCGACAGGACCGGAATCGCACTAGCGTTTGCCTTGCTTTTGTTCACGATTCCGCGACATGTCCGAACCTTCCCACAGCCCGGCCCCACAGGCCGAAGGCCCCGAGCAGCCACGTGCCCTGCGCATTGAAGACTGGCTCACCGTCATCATCATGGCCTTGCTGGCCCTGATCACCTTTGCCAACGTCCTGGTGCGTTATTTCACCGACGCCTCGTTTGCCTGGACCGAGGAAATCTCCATCTTCCTGATGATCCTGCTGGCCATGGTGGCCGGCAGTGCCGCCGTCGCCCGCGACCAGCACATCCGCATCGAATTCCTGACCAGCCGCGGCACTGCTGCACGAAAACAGCTGCTAGCCCGCATGGGGTCTGCGTCAGTAGCTCTGCTTTTTGCTTTGATTGCGGCGCTCAGCGCGCGCGTCGTCTGGGACGACTGGCGCTATGAGGAAACCTCGCCCGGCATCGGTGTGCCGCAGTGGTGGTATTCCATGTGGCTGCCGATCTGCTCGCTGGCCATCACGGCGCGGGCCATCGGCCTGTTCCGCCGCCAGGGCCGCCTGGCGCAGTTCGAGGCAGTGACCACCGACGAGCAGGAGTCTGCATGATCGCCACGCTGCTGTTCGTGGCCTTCCTGGCCTTGATGATTCTGGGCGTGCCGATTGGAGCGGCCCTGGGCCTGGCGGGTGCGGCCTGCATTGCGCTGGCCAACCTGGATGTGCAATGGTTCGGCCTGCTGGCAGTGCCGCAGAACTTCTATGCCGGCCTGGGCAAGTACCCGCTGCTGGCCATCCCCATGTTCGTGCTGGTGGGGTCCATCTTTGACCGCTCCGGCGTGGCCGCGCGGCTGGTGAACTTTGCGATAGCCATCGTCGGCCGCGGCCCCGGCATGCTGCCGCTGGTGGCGATTGCCGTGGCCATGTTCCTGGGCGGCATCTCCGGCTCCGGCCCGGCCAATGCCGCCGCCGTGGGCGGGGTGATGATTGCGGCCATGTACCGGGCCGGCTACCCCGGCAGCTTCTCGGCCAGCGTGGTCGGCGCCGCCGCCGCCACGGACATTCTGATCCCGCCCTCCGTGGCGTTCATCATCTACTCGGTGCTGGTGCCCGGCGCCTCGGTGCCGGCGCTGTTTGCGGCCGGCATGATCCCCGGCATCCTGGCCGGCCTGGCGCTGGTGGTACCCGCCGTGTGGATGGCGCGCCGCCACAAAATGGGCCACCTCGAAGCCGATCTGCCGCGCCCCGCGCTGTGGCAAAGCTTCAAGGAGGCCATCTGGGGTCTGGCGGCCCCGGTGCTGATCCTGGGCGGCATGCGCGCCGGCTGGTTCACCCCCACCGAGGCGGCCGTGGTCGCCGTCTTCTACGGCCTGTTCGTGGGCATGTGCATCCACCGCACCATCGGCGTGCGCGACCTGTTCCCCAT
>JAEWYT010000016.1 GCA_023458595.1 Pseudomonadota bacterium | reverse complement strand
GATGGGCACAGGAAGGGAAGAACCGCGTCGCCTCAGCCGGCTCTGTCGTGAAGGGCTTCGAGCACCTTTTCCGGCGTTGCCGGCAGCGAGGTGATCCGCACGCCGACCGCGTCGTAGATCGCGTTCGTGATCGCCGGCGCGGTCGGTACGAGGGCCGGTTCGCCCACGCATTTGGCGCCGTAGGGCCCGGTTTCCTCGTTGGTGATGACGTGACTCATCGCGATATCGGGCACGTCCATCGCTGTCGGCAGGAAATAGTCGGACAGCGACGGGTTGAGCGTGCGGCCGTCCTTGATCATCACCTCCTCGGACAGCGCCATGCCGATCCCCTGGGCGATGCCACCGACGATCTGCCCTTCGAGCAGCATCGGGTTCAGGATCGTCCCCGAGTCATGGGACGCGGCCATGCGCAGGATCTTCACCTCGCCGGTTCCGGTGTCCACCTCGACCTCGACGATCTGGGTCGCGTAGACGAACGTCGGGTAGACGATCGACTGGCCCGTCTCGCGGTCGCCGTAGACACCGTCGGGCGAGAAGCTGCCGACCGACTCTATCGGCTCTCCCGACTGCTCGACGGCGCGCCGCGCGATGTCGCGCACGTCGATTGGCTCGATCACACCATCCAGATCCCGAGCCCTGCCGTCGGCAATCTCGATCCGGTCGAGGGAGGTGTTCATCATTTCCTGCGCCGCCGCCTTGAGCTTGGCCTGCATGTCCTCGCCGGCAAGGCGGACGGCGTTGCCTTGCACGTAGGTCACGCGGCTGCCCACCGATCCGAAGTCCGCGGGGGATTCGTCCGAATCGGCGGCCACGACCTTCGTCACCCAATCCAGCGGAATGCCCATGGCATCCGCCGCCACCTGCGCCAGCGCCGTCGACGACCCCTGCCCGACATCGGGGGAGCTGATGAACATCGTGACCTTGGCTTCCGAATCCATGTGGAACCGAGCCGTTCCCGGGTTCGTTCCGCCGGGCCCGACCGGATACCACATGATCGCCATGCCGACGCCGCGCTTCTTCATTTCGAGTCCTCCCCTCCCAGGCCGAAAGCCCTCCTCGCCTGCAACATGCTGGCCTTCAGGCCCACCGCGGTCAGTACCTGGCCGGACGACGAGACGTCTCCCTCCTCGTACGCGTTGAGCATCCGGAACTCGAAAGAATCCATCCCCAGCCGTTCGGCGATGGTCTCGGTATGGCTTTCCCAACCGAAGCAGGCCTGCGGCACACCGAAGCCGCGCATCGCGCTGGACACGGTGTTGTTGGTATAGATCAGCTTCGATTCAACCAGCACGTTCGGCACCCGGTAGGGCCCGATTGCCAGCAGCGAGCCCTTGCGCAGCGTCGCCTCGCCCAGCCCCGCATAGGCGCCGGTGTCCATGAACATCTTCACGTGGCGTGCGACCAGCCGGCCGTCGCGGTCGACGCCGCTCTTGTAGTGCATGATGATCGGGTGGCGCACGGTCGAGCAGACGAACTCCTCCTCGCGGGTGTACATCGCCCGCACGGGCCTGCCAGTCTTCAGGGCGAGCACGGCGCAGGCCGGCTCCACCCAAGCGTCGCTCTTTCCGCCGAAAGCACCGCCCGAGGGCGGTGCGGTGATGTGCACTTTCTCGACATCGACGCCGAGCGCCCGGGCCACGTCCGTGCGCATTGCGAAGGGTCGCGAACCGGGCGTATGGATGGTCACGCGGCCATCGGCTTCGGGCACGGCCACGGCGATCTGGGTCTCGAGCGCCGCCTGCTCGACCACCTGCGTGCGGTACGTCTCCTCGACCACCAGATGCGATTGCGCGAAACCCGCCTCGACATCGCCGCGGATCACCCGCCAGGTGTTCAGCAGGTTGCTGCTGCCGTGCAGGACCGGCGCACCGGCCTCCAGCGCTTCGCGTGGATCGAAGACCGCGGGCAGAGGCTCGTAGTCGACTTCGATGAGGTCGAGCGCCCGATCGGCCGCCTTCACGCTGGTCGCGGCGACGGCGGCAACCGGATCGCCGAGATAGCGCACACGTTCATCGGCCAGAACCGGCTGGTCCTGCACAAAGGCGCCGATGCGGTTGAAGGGCACGTCCTTGCCGGTGATCACCCCGACCACGCCGGGCGCCACTTCGGCGCGCGAGGTGTCGATGCGCCTGATCCCGGCATGCGCGTGCTTGCTGCGCAGGAAGCGCAAATGCAGCATGCCGGGAAACCGCAGATCCTCAGTGTACTTGATCTTTCCGAGCACCTGGTCGAGCGCATCCGACCGCGGAATGCTGCGCCCGATGGCCTTGCCCGCACGCGTGCCGGACGGGTCGTCGGGAAGGAATGCCTTGTTCATTGCGCCTCTCCCTGCATTTCTTGGGCCGCAGCCAGGATCGCATCGATGAATCCGGTATAGCCCGTGCACCGGCACAGGTTGCCGGCCAACGCCTGCCTCGCTTCGTCCCGCGTCGGATTCGGATTCCGTTCCAGGAATGCCTTGGCGGTCAGCAGCATACCGCTGCCGCAGTAGCCGCACTGCAGCGCGCTGCGCTCGGCGAAGCTCTTCTGCACCGCGTGCAGCCGCCCGTTCTCGGCCAGGCCCTCGATGGTGGTGATCTCGCTGCCGCGGATCTGCGGTGCCAGCATGAGGCAGGCATTCATCGGCACCCCGTCCACCAGGACGGTGCAGGCGCCGCATTCGCCGCCGTCGCAGGCGTGCTTGGTGCCGGTGAGGTCGAGCACGTCGCGCAGGAAGGCGACAAGCGACATGTCGGCCGGCGCATCTTCCGTGCGTTCCTCGCCGTTGATCCTGAAGGTGATCTTCATTTGCCTGCTCCCGTGACCTGGTTTCCGGACCGTTCCGCGGCCTGCGCAATCGCCCGGGCGGCGAGGGCCTGCAACGCGCGGCGGCGGTGGGCAGGCGTCGCCCGGATCGAACCGCCACGAGGCTCGGCGGCATCCGAGGCCATCCGCCCCGCCTGCGCCAGCACATCTTCGGTCGGCGACTTGCCGATGAGAAGTTCCTCGGCAGCCTCAATCCGTCGCGGGACCGGCCCGGCCGAACCGATCGCCACCCGCGCATGGGTGATGCGGCCGGCCTCGGTCCGAACGGCCGCGGCGGCGGTGGCCACCGACAGACCGGAACCGCCGAACTTGGTCAGCTTCTGGAACGCCGAGCCCCGGTCCGTGGCGGGGTCCGGCAGCTTGATCTCGGTCACCAGTTCGTTCGCCTGCAGAGCGGTCCGGTAAGGGCCGATCAGGAACTCGTCCAGCGGAACCCGGCGCCGGCCATCTTGCCCGGCCAGCTCCACCTCCGCGTCGAAGACCAGCAGCGCCGGCACCAGATCGGCCGAAGGGACGCCATGCGACACATTGCCACCGATCGTGCCGCGGTTCCGGACCTGCGGCTCGCGGATCGAGGCGGCAGCCTCGGCGAGGGCGCGCCAGTAGCCGAGGATCACCGGCGATTCCTGAAGCTGCGTCAGCGTGACCGACGCGCCGATGTGATGGCAGCGCGGGTGCGCGGCGACGCCCGACAGTTCGTCGAGCCGCGACAGCTCTATGAGGTGCGTTTGCTCAAGGCGCCCCCGCATCATCAGCGGGACCACCTCGGTTCCGCCAGAGATGAACCGCGCCTTGTCGCCATAGGCGCAGCGAAGACCGATCGCCTCCTCGACGCTTGCCGGAACAAGGTACTCGAAATCCTGTTCATCCACCTCGTTGATCTCCTCAAGAGTCGGCCTTTGTCGCGGAACGCCCGGCACCCTCCTGCCGACGGCACCGTGTCCCCCGATGGCGTTGCGGTGTCACTCCCGTTCGACCGGCAGACTGCGGCAAGGGGGAAGCCGGCACGGCCCGGAACTGATCGGCAGGCTAAGGCTACCAGAGGGCCCGCCGGGCCGACCCGGAAAATGATTCATTCTGGATGGTTTAGGCCGCGCCGCGCCATGACCCCGCGCCTCGCGGCCGCCGATATCGAAACTGGATATCATCGCCCGACGGGCCGATATCGCCGCTGCTAGGCTGCCATGGATAGGCGGGTTCACACCGTCGCAAATCCCGTGCCGGCACCCGACCGGATTTCTTGCGAGTCCGGTAGCCGGGTCCGGCGTCAGGAAGCAGAGGAAAACCGACATGGCGATTGAAACCTACGGTACGATGGCCGTCGACTGGGAGAACCGGATCGATTTCGACCGGCTGCGGAAGGAGCGGCTCGACCGCGTCAAATCGAAGCTGGCAGCGTCCGAGATGGGTGCGCTGCTTTGCTTCGACATGACGAACGTGCGCTATATCACCGCCACGCATATCGGCACCTGGGCGCAGGACAAGGTTGCGCGCTGGACCCTGCTCCCGCAGGGCGGCGAGCCGGTTCTGTGGGACTTCGGTTCGGCGGCCAAGCACCACGCGCTTCATTCGCCCTGGATGGGCGGCGACGAGCGTTCTCGCGCCGGTATCCCGCTCTTGCGCGGCGCGATGACGCCGAACATGGGGCGTGCCGAGGCTACCGCCGACAAGATCGTGAGCGAACTCGAAAAGCACGGACTGAAGGATGAGCCGGTCGGCGTCGACATCGTCGAGCCGCCGATCCTGTTTGCCCTGCAGGCGCGCGGGGTCAAGGTCGTCGACGGCCAGTGGCTGATGCAGGATGCCCGCGTCATCAAGACCCGCGACGAGATCAGCCTGCTCACCCATGCCTCGGCCATGGTGGATTTCGCCTACGAGGAACTCTACCGGGCCATCCGACCGGGCGCGAAGGAGAACGAGTTGGTCGGGATCGCCAGCAAGTTCCTCTACGACAACGGGTCGGAATACGTCGAAGGCGTGAATGCCATTTCCGGCGAGCGCTGCAGCCCGCATCCGCACGTCTTTTCCGACCGTGCGCTGCGCCCCGGCGATCCGGCCTATTTCGACATCCTGCACAGCTACATGGGTTACCGCACCTGCTACTATCGGACCTTCGCGGTCGGCAGCGCTTCGCAGGAAATGAAGGATGCCTACAAGCGGTGCCGCGACTATCTCGACCAGGCCATCGCCATGATCAAGCCGGGCGTGACGACCGGCGAGGTTGCGCAGCTCTGGCCCAAGGCCGAGGAGTTCGGCTTCCCGAACGAGGAGGCCGCATTCGGCCTTCAATATGGCCACGGGCTCGGCCTGGGCATCTGGGAACGCCCCGTGATCAGCCGTCTGGTCTCCATCGACCATCCCGAGGTGATCCAGGAGGGTATGGTCTTCGCCCTGGAGACCTTCTGGCCGGCCAGGGGCAGCCATCACGCGGCGCGGATCGAAGAGGAGATGGTCGTCACCAAGGACGGCGTCGAGGTCATCTCCAAGTTCCCCGCCGAGGAGCTTCTGGTCTGCGGCCGCCAGTACTGGTCCGGATACGGCATGCTGCCCGGTGTGCGGCACAGCGAGTCGCACTACAACAACGCCCGCGTCTTCCCGGACGGGGCAAACACCACCAATCCCAGGTTCGGAGCCACCTGGGACTGATCGCGGATGCACTCCCCGCAAGCAGGGACGCAAGCCGAAGGGAACGGGCATGAGCGAACGCATCGGATGGATCGGCCTCGGCAAGATGGGCGAGCCGATGGCGCTGAACCTCAGGCGGGCGGGTCATGACCTGACCGTCTGGAATCGCAGCGGAAACCGGTGTGAGCCGCTCGTCGCGGAAGGCGCGCGGGCCGCCGCCGGCATCGCCGATATGGCTGCCGGCGTCGACATCCTGTTCGTCTCGGTGGCCGACGACGCGGCGCTGCGTCAAGTCACGCTGGGCGCGTCCGGCGCCGTGGCCAACATGCCGCCCGGCAGCCTTCTGGTCGAGACGAGCACGGTTTCCGTCGCCGTTTCGGCCGAGCTCGCACGGGAGGCGGAATCGTGCGGCGTACGCTATCTGCGCGCTCCCGTTTCGGGCTCGGTCGTTCTGGCGAGGGACGGAAAGCTCGGAATGCTGATCTCGGGGCCGCACGACAGCTTCGAGGCGCTGCGGCCGATCCTCGACGTGATAACGGGCCATCGGCTCTATGTCGGCGAGGGCGAACAGGCGCGCGTGCTCAAGCTGACCGTCAACATGATGGTCGGCCTGACCGCCGCGATGATGGGCGAGGCGATGGCCTTCTGCCTGAAGAACGGTGTGGACCGCGCCACCACGCTTGATGGAATCGCCGCCAGCGTCGTGGCCTCGCCGCTGATCGGCTACAAGCTGGACGCGCTGAAGGCGCGCGACTTTTCGCCGAAGTTCAGCGTCGAACAGATCGCCAAGGACTTCGACCTCGCGCTGTCGGCGGGGCAGACAATCGACGTGCCGATGCCGCTGACCGCCCTCGTACGCCAAGCCTGGACCGCGCTGATCGCGACGGGTCAGGGCGGCGACGACTTCTTCAAGTACACCGAACTGGCCATTCGCGCGGCCGGGCTCGACGAAAGCTGACTCCGGGAACCGACCATGGAACTTGATCGCGAGCTGCTACGCCAGACCTGCCTGATCGGCGGAGAATGGGTGCGCGGCGGTGCCGAGATCTCGGTGACCAATCCTGCCAACAGCGCAATCATCGGCACCGTACCGGATCTCGGCGCCGGGGAAACGCGGCGCGCCGTCGCTGCGGCCAAGAACGCGCTGCCGGCCTGGCGCGCGCGCACGGCGACGGACCGTGCCGCCATCCTGCGCCGCTGGTTCGGGCTGTTGCTCGAGCACGGCGAGGCGCTCGCCCGGATCATGACCGCCGAACAGGGCAAGCCACTTGCCGAGGCGCGTGGCGAGGTGTTGTACGGCGCGAGCTTCGTCGAATGGTTCGCCGAGGAGGCCAAACGCGTCTACGGGGACGTGATCCCCAGCCCTCGGGCCGATCGGCGCATCGTCGTGGTCAAGCAGCCGGTTGGCGTGGTCGCGGCAATCACGCCGTGGAACTTCCCAATCGCGATGATCACCCGCAAGGTCGGCCCGGCACTGGCCGCGGGCTGCACCGTGGTGGTCAAGCCCGCTTCGGCGACGCCATTCTCGGCGCTGGCCATTGCCGCGTTGGCGGAACGGGCGGGGGTGCCGGCGGGCGTTCTAAACGTCGTGACCGGCTCGGCCCACGCGATAGGCGGCGAACTGACCGAGAATCCCGACGTGCGGAAGGTGACCTTCACGGGCTCGACCGAGATCGGCAAGGTGCTGATGCGGCAGAGCGCTGGCACCGTGAAGAAGGTGTCGATGGAACTGGGCGGCAACGCCCCCTTCGTCGTCTTCGACGACGCCGACCTGGAGGCCGCGGTCGAAGGCGCGATCGCATCGAAATACCGCAATACCGGTCAAACCTGCGTCTGCACAAATCGTATCCTGGTGCAGAGCGGCGTGCACGACGCCTTCGTCGCGAAGCTGGCCGAGCGGGTCGGCCGGCTCGTCGTTGCCGACGGCTTTTCCGAAGGCGCGCAGCAAGGCCCGCTGATCGACATGGCCGCCGTGGAGAAGGTCGAGGAGCATATCGCCGACGCGCTGGCCAAGGGCGCCGAAGTCGCCATTGGCGGCGGACGGCACGTGCTGGGCGGCACATTCTTCCAACCCACCGTGTTGACCGGCGTCACCCCGCAGATGGCGGTCGCGCGCGAGGAGACGTTCGGACCGCTGGCACCCGTGTTCCGCTTCGAGACCGAGGCGGAGGCGATCGGCCTGGCCAACGACACCGAGTTCGGGCTGGCCGCCTATTTCTACAGCCGTGACATCGGCCGCGTCTGGCGGGTGGCCGAGGCGCTGGAATACGGCATGGTCGGGATCAACGAGGGCATCATCTCGACCGAGGTTGCGCCCTTCGGGGGCGTCAAGGAGTCCGGCGTCGGGCGCGAGGGCTCACGCTACGGAATCGAGGAATACGTCGAGATCAAATACATGTGCATGGGCGGGCTTTCCGCCTAGCCCGGCCTGGCCGAGCCGCTGGCAACGCCCGGGAATCGACATAGGGAAAAGATGCCTAAATCCAAGAAACTCACGCCGATGGCGGACTGGGTCGAGATCACCGCGACGGACGCGGACTGGACCCGTCTCGGCAAGGACGAGGCACTGAAGATGCACGGCCATCTTCACCTCGTGCGCGCGTTCGAAGAGATGGTCCTGGAAATGGATCAGCAGGGCCTGATCCACGGACCCGTCCACAGCTCGATCGGACAGGAAGGCGGCGCGATCGGCTCCATCGCGCCCCTGCGGGCGACCGACCAGGTGACCGGGTCGCACCGCGGCCACCACCAGTTCCTGGCCAAGGCACTGAACTTTGTCGACCCTGGTCACAACGATCCGCTGACCACGGAGCTCGGCGGCGACATCATGCAGGTTCTGCAACGTTCGCTCGCCGAGATCATGGGACTCGCGCAGGGCTACTGCAACGGCCGCGGCGGCTCAATGCACCTGCGCTGGGACGAGGCCGGGGCGCTCGGGACCAATGCGATCGTCGGCGGCGGCGTTCCGCTGGCCACCGGTGCGGCCTGGTCGAACAAGCGCGCCGGGACGAACGACGTCGTGTTCTCCTACGTCGGCGAGGGCGGCGTGCATATCGGCTCGGTCCCCGAGGCGATGAATCTCGCCGCGCTGTGGGATCTGCCGGTCTGTTTCTTCATCGAGAACAACGGATTCGCCGTATCCACTACGGTGGCCGAACAGACCCGGGAGACCCGTGTCTCGGCGCGCGGGCTGGGCTTCGGAATCCCCACGTACCGGGTGGACGGAATGGACCCGGTCGCGGTGCGCGTGGCCACCGAGGAAGCGCTGAAGATCATGCGCGCCGGCAAGGGGCCGGCGGTCATCGAGGCGCTGGTCTATCGCTTCTTCCATCACGGCAACGGCCTCCCGGGCAGCGCCTTCGGCTATCGCACGAAGGAAGAAGAGGCGAAATGGCGCGACCGCGACCCGCTGCGGGCGATGTTCGCCGGGCTGGAGGCCCGCAACTGGCTTGACGGGGACGGCGACGCGCACGTCGCTTCACGTGCGCGGGCAGCGATGCAGACCGTGGCCAATGCCCTTACCCGCCTGGACGGCAACAAGCGCACCATCATCGAGAGCCTCTGGCCCGACCCCGCGACGCGCGACAAGGGCTTGCGCGGCGATCTCTCCGAATTCGACGGCGCGCGCTACGAAGAGCAGGAGACCTTCAGCGGCACGCTGGCGGAGATGCGTTTCGTCGATGCGGTCGCCGAGGTGATGAACCGCCGCATGGCCGAGGACGACAGCATCTTCTGCATCGGTGAGGACATCCACCGGCTCAAGGGCGGCACCAACGGCGCGACGAAGGGGCTGTTCGACCGCTATCCCGACCGGATCATCCCCACCCCTATCGCCGAGGCGGGGTTCAGCGGCCTCGCCGGCGGCGTGGCGATGATGGGCCGCTACCGGCCCGTGGTGGAGCTGATGTATCCCGATTTCGCGCTGGTGGCGGCGGACCAGCTGTTCAACCAGATCGGCAAGGCCCGGCACATGTTCGGCGGCGAAACCGCCATGCCCGTGGTTTTTCGAACGAAGATCGCCATCGGCACCGGCTATGGCTCGCAGCATTCGATGGATCCGGCCGGGCTATTCTCACAATGGCCGGGCTGGCGGATCGTGGCCCCGTCGACCCCTTTCGACTATGTCGGACTGATGAACAGCGCGCTGCGCTGCCAGGATCCGGTTCTGGTGATCGAGCATGTCGGGCTCTACAACGAGAAGGCGCTGGGGCCGACCGACGACTACGACTACTTCATCGGGCTGGGCAAGGCGAAGGTGGTGCGGCCGGGCAACCAGCTGACCATCCTGACCTATTCGGCGATGGTCGCGCAGGCGCGCCAGGCGGTCGACGCGCTCGGGCTCGATGCCGAGATCATCGATCTGCGCTCGCTCGATCGCGCCGGAATCGACTGGGACACGATCGGCGCCTCCATCCGCAAGACCAACAACGTGGTGGTGGTCGAACAGGGATCGCTGACGATTTCCTACGGCGCGATGCTGAGCGACGAGATCCAGCGGCGGTTCTTCGACCATCTCGACCAGCCGGTGAAGCGCGTCTGCGGCGCCGAGAGCTCGCCCAGCGTGTCGAAGGTGCTGGAGCGCGCGGCCTTCGCCATGAGCCCGGAAATCCAGACGGAGCTGCGCCAGATGCTGGCCGACACCGGTAGAGGAGATATCGTCCGTGGCTGACGCGTCGAACCGGAAACCCGCCGAACTCATGCCGCCCCTGCGCGGAGTGGAACACATCGGCTTCACCGTGCCGGACCTGGAGCAGGCCACGCGGTTCTTCGTCGACGTGCTGGGCTGCGAACAGTTCTACGATCTCGGGCCCTTCCGCGCCGAGGACGACTGGATGGCGCGCCAGCTTGCGGTACACCCGCGCACAGTGATGAAGAAGCTCAGGTTCTTCCGCTGCGGTCACGGGCCGAACTTCGAGGTGTTCGAATACGAAGCGCCCGACCAGAACCGGCAACCGCCGCGCAACAGCGACATCGGCGGCCACCACCTGGCCTTCTACGCCGACGATTTCGATGCCGCGCTGCAATGGCTGCGCGAGCACGACGTGGAGATCCTGAGCGAGCCCGTGGTGCGTCACCAGGGCCCGAGCGCCGGGCAGACCTGGGTCTATTTCCGGGCGCCCTGGGGGATGCAGTTCGAACTGGTCAGCTTCCCTGACGGCAAGGGCTACGAAGCCGAAACCGACCGCCGGCTGTGGAGCCCGGTCCGCCCCGAGAACTAGACGAAGCCGCCATGCCCATCACGCTCACCATGCCCGCGCTTTCCCCGACGATGGAGGAGGGCACGCTGGCCCGATGGCTGGTCCGCGACGGTGACCGTGTCGCGGCCGGCGATGTCGTCGCCGAAATCGAGACCGACAAGGCCACGATCGAGTTCGAGTCGCCGGAATCGGGCATTCTCGCCCGGATTATCGTGCCAGACGGTACCGGCAGTGTTGCGGTCCATACGCCGATCGCCTTGCTGGCCGCCGAAGGCGAAGACGTGGCGGCAACGGCGGCCGGACCGGTCATCGCCGATGCCGCAGCAGGTGCGGAGGCAGTTGCGGCCCCGCAACCGGTTACCAATGGGGCGGGCGACGGCACCGTTCTGCGTACGGTCCTCCCGGCCGACGCAAAGCGCGTCGCGGCGTCGCCGCTGGCGCGACGGGTGGCGAAGATGCGCGGCGTCGACCTTCTGTCGATCACGGGCAGCGGCCCGGACGGGCGCATCGTCCTCCGCGACGTCGAGGCCGCGTCCGCCTCCCCTGCCCCGCCCAAGGTCGCCGCCGCCGCTGCTGCCCCTGCGACCGCACCCGACGCCACGGCTACCGGCCTCTACCGGCCGGGCAGCTACGAGGTGGTCGAACTGGACGCGATGCGCCGAACCATCGCGCGCCGGCTGACCGAAGCCAAGCAGACCGTACCGCATTTCTACCTTCGCGCTGATGTTGCTCTCGACGCGCTCCTGGCGCTGCGTGAGCAATTGAACGCTGCCGCTCCGCTGCGGGACGGCACGGGTCCGGCCTGGCGGATCTCGGTCAACGACCTGATGATCAAGGCGCTTGCCTGCGCGCTGCGCGACGTGCCGGAAGCCAACGTCACCTGGGCCGATGACGGCCGGATGCTGCGGCACCGGGCCGTCGATGTCGCAGTCGCCGTCGCCATCGAAGGCGGTCTGATAACGCCCGTGATCCATAGTGCCGAAAGCAAAAGCGTCTCGGCAATTTCGGGCGAGATGAAGGAACTCGCCGCACGGGCTCGAGAGAGGAAACTCGCCCCCGAGGAATACCAGGGCGGGACGACCTCTCTGTCCAACCTCGGTATGTTCGGCGTTTCCTCGTTCGATGCGGTGATCAATCCCCCGCACGGCACCATCCTTGCGGTCGGCGCCGCCGAGAAACGCCCCGCGGTGCGCGACTCCGAGATCGCCATCGCAACGACGATGACCGTGACGCTTTCCGTGGATCACCGGACGGTGGACGGCGCGCTCGGCGCGGGACTTCTTGCCGCGCTCAAACGGCACGTCGAAAACCCGTTGGCGCTGCTGGCCTGAACGCCAAGTGGCCACGCGCGCCGGGCCGGGTCGTGGGCGCACGGGCCCTGGGTCCGGCTTTGATTGCTGACGGGCACGGTCTCCGCCTCGCCGGGCGGCCGCATCAGGTCCGGCACAAGCGCGCCGGCAAAGGGCACGGGTTCGCGGTGGTCAATCCGCCGCGCGCGGCCGATACGGCGATCCGTGTCGGCTCTTCTCGGGGGCCGCGTGTCGATGGATATCGCCGTCTCGAACCTTGGTGATCGCCACCGCAATCCGGTCGAACCGGCCGGCGCATCCGCGCCTTCCTGTCGAAAACCGTGAATCAGAAAGCACGATGACCGGAGGGGCCCCTTTGCGACTGCACGACCTAGAGCGACGTCCAGCCCCCTTCGCGTTTCAGTCGATGGGCGACGGTGATGCCTTGCGCCAGGCTCTGCTCGATGAAACATCCCTGTTTCGCTGCCGCGATGAGGCGCAGCAGATCGCCCTCGGCGGCATCGCTGTCGACGTCGATATCGATCGAGATCGCGTCGAGCCCGGCTTCGTAGGGCGCATCACCGATGCGCCGTCCGCGCCAGCGGAAGGTCGAGTGGACAGAAACGTCCCGGATGGGAATCCTCATCGTGCTCGAAAACGCCCGGATGTGGGTCACCAGGCAGCCGACCAGCGCCGTGGCGAAATGGGCCAGTGCCGGGGGTGCCGTGTTCTCGCCGCCCAGAAGCGGACCTTCGTCGGTGGCAAGGTGATACACCTCGCTCTTCCCTCCGGGTTGGAGCCATTCCAATTCCACGTCGGTGCGCATCTTCCCGCTGGCCACGCCCCGCGCCACGAAGACGACTTCGAACTCCTTTGAACTCCGTCCGCTCACGGCAGCCACTCCGGTCGTCCCCCGTCGAGCAGGATCATGAAGATCAGACCGCCGATGATCGAAATGTTCTTGCAGATCTGGACATACTCGGGGAACACGATGGCGCCGCGCGGGTCGAAGACATGGCGGTGTTCGATCCAGGTCGCCCAGACGGTGAAGCCCATCCACACCAGCGCCACCGCCCAGACCTCGATATCGAAGATGACGAGAGTGCTGCCGATCAGTTCGACGGCGATCACGAAGGCTGCGGACAGGGCCGGCAACGGGAAGCCGAAGCCCTTCATCTTGGCGGTGAAGCCGGAGAAATGGAACAGTTTGAACAGGCCCGCGCCCGTCCAGATACCGCACGTCGCGATGCGCGCGACGAGATAAGCGACTTCCTCGTTCCCCATGGTCGGATGAGACCCCGTCTGCTCTGGCGCCGGCATCGCCGACCGCTTTCCTTCTAGCCTACAGGGTGCAGGGGGCGCCGATCCGGCGAAAATATCCAAAGGCGATTTTCGTGCATCGCGCCGCCGCAGACCGGAAAACTGGGTCCGACAGGCCGTTCGCCCGCGGCTGAAACCGGCGGCGGCAACAAACGCGGTGCACTTCTGCGGAGTGAGTCCTGGACGAGGCGTCCGGTAGCCATCGACAGGCGGTCGACGATGCGCCCGGCGGCCCTTTGGAGCAGAGCCTGGAACTTGGCGAAGGGGTTCTCGATCGGATCGAGTATGGGACCGGGTGGGCGGGCTAGAGGGCGCCCGTCGCTATCATTGAAACGACGTCGCCATTGGCATCTGGATGCGTCACACTTCGCTCTGCGGCACTCTGCTCACTCCCACTCGATCGTGCCCGGGGGCTTCGACGTAACGTCGTAGACAACCCGGTTTATGCCTTTGACCTCGTTGATGATGCGGGTGGCGGTCGTGCCGAGGAAATCCATGTCGTAGTGGAAGAAGTCCGCCGTCATTCCGTCGACGGACGTCACGGCGCGGAGCGCGCAGACGAAGTCGTAGGTGCGCCCGTCGCCCATGACGCCCACCGTCTGGACCGGCAGCAGAACGGCGAAGGCCTGCCAGATCGCGTCGTAGAGGCCGGCCTTGCGTATCTCGTCGAGATAGATCGCATCGGCTTTCCTCAGGATGTCGAGCTTCTCCCGGCTGATCCCGCCAGGGCAGCGGATCGCGAGGCCGGGGCCGGGGAACGGATGGCGGCCGACGAAGGCTTCCGGCAGGCCGAGCTCGCGACCAAGCGCCCTCACCTCGTCCTTGAAGAGCTCGCGCAGCGGCTCGACCAGTTTGAGATTCATCCGCTCCGGCAGGCCGCCCACGTTGTGGTGCGACTTGATCGTCACCGAGGGTCCGCCGGTGAAGGAGACGGACTCGATCACGTCGGGATAGAGCGTGCCCTGGGCGAGGAACTCGGCGCCCCCGATCTTCCTGGCCTCTGCCTCGAACACGTCGATGAACAGCGCGCCGATGATCTTGCGCTTCTTCTCCGGGTCGGTGACGCCTTCGAGCGCCGAGATGAAGGTCTCGGAGGCGTCGACGTCGACGAGCGGGATGTTGTAGTGGCCGCGAAAGAGGTCGACGACCTCCTTCGCCTCGTTCATGCGCATCAGGCCGTGGTCGACCAGGATGCAGGTGAGCTGGTCGCCGATCGCCTCGTGGATCAGCACGGCGGCGACCGCTGAATCGACGCCGCCGGAGAGGCCGCAGATCACCTTGCCGTCGCCGACCTGCTCCCGGATGCAGGCTACCGCCTCGTCACGGAAGGCGGCCATGGTCCAGTCGGGCCTGCAGCCGCAGATGTCGACGACGAAATGCTTCAGGAGCTTCGCACCGTCCGGGGTGTGGTGGACCTCCGGATGGAACATGGTCGTGTAGATGTGGCGCTTCTCGTCGGTCGCGATCGCGAAGGGGGCGTTCGGCGAGGTGGCGCGCACCGCGAAGCCTTCCGGCAGGCGGGTGACGCGGTCGCCGTGGCTCATCCAGACCTGGTGGCGCTCGCCGACCGACCAGATGCCCTCGTAGAGCGCCGACGGCTCGTGGATCTCCACGAAGGCGCGGCCGAATTCGGCGGCGTGTCCGCCTTCCACAGCACCGCCGAGTTGCTTCGCCGTCGTCTGCTGACCGTAGCAGATGCCGAGGATCGGCAGACCCGCCTCGAAGACCATGGGCGGCGCGGACGGGGCGTTCTCGTCGAGCACGGAGGCCGGGCCACCGGACAGGACGACGCCCTTGGGCCGAAGCCGCTCGAAGGCCTCGGCGGCCTTCTGGAAAGGATGGATTTCGCAATAGACGCCGGCCTCGCGCACCCGTCTCGCGATGAGCTGGGTGACCTGGCTGCCGAAATCGACGATCAGGATGCGGTCGTGGGAGGGTTCCGTCATAGCGAGCATTTAGAGGCAAGCACGAGTCGTGTCCAGCCGGTCGCGCAGGTCATTTGTTAGCAATTCAGGGGGTAGGCTGCCCCGGGTCCGATGCGGCCACGGCGGGCCGGTTTCCCTCTCGCCGCCACGCCCCATATTTGTTATCTGGCTACGGTTCCAACGGAGGAGGCTCACGTGCGTGTCACGAAAGAAGGATTGCGTATATCGGCCGTCGCGGCCGTGGCCCTGATGCTCGCAGCGGGGCTCGCGGCGGTGGCGCCGGGCGGGGCGTCCGCGCAATCGGCGTCGGCACCCGCCTGCGAGCGTCCGCATCCGCCCTCGCAGTGCTGAGGAGCCCAGATCGTCCAGTCGGATCAGATGCTTGTATCGCGCCGCTGAGAAACAGATTCAGCCGCGCGCGAGTACCGAAACGTAGAATCCGTCCGTGCCCGTGCGGCGCGGGGTGAGTTGCAGGCCGTGCTTCGTTGCGAGCACGGGATCGGACAGATGCGCCTTCGTCTCGTCGGTCAGCCCCGAAGCAGCAACG
This sequence comes from Pseudomonadota bacterium, assembly GCA_023458595.1. Lineage (GTDB taxonomy): Bacteria > Pseudomonadota > Alphaproteobacteria > Rhizobiales > Tepidamorphaceae > Microbaculum. The sequence continues at coordinate 53,581 of JAEWYT010000016.1, read as the reverse complement.
AATTCGGCCGGCTTCAGCGGCGTGAAACCCGTGGCTTTCGCAACAAACGCGGCAATGCGCCCATCGTTCTCCTCCGGCAGCACCGAGCAGGTGACGTAGACGAGCCTGCCGCCCGGCTTCACCAGCGGAGCGGCGAGCGCCAGAACGGCGTCCTGATCCGCCTTGCGATCCTCCAGCGCCTTCTCGCCCAGCCGCCATTTCGCATCCGGGCGGCGGCGCCAGGTGCCGGTGCCGGTGCAGGGCGCGTCGACCATGACGATGTCCATCCTGCCTTCGAGGTCGTTCAGGACCATCGCGTCGCCGGCCTCGCGCACCTGGGCGTTGCGGACCCCGGCGCGCTGCAGGCGCTCGTGGATATCGGCGAGGCGGTGGCGGTCGGCGTCCCAGGCGTAGATCTGGCCCTTGTTCTGAAGGAGCGCGGCGAGAGCGAGCGTCTTGCCGCCGGCGCCGGCGCAGACGTCGGCGACCTGGTTGCCCGGCGCGGCGCCGGTCAGGAAGGCCGCGAGTTGCGAGCCCTCGTCCTGAAGCTCGAACCAGCCCTTGCGATAGCCGGCCTCGGCCTCGACATGCGGCTGACGGGCGGGCCCGGCGCCGGGGGCCAGACGGACACCGACCGGGGACAACGGCGTTTCCTCCGGCTCGAAGCGGGCGAGCGCCTTCAGGACCTTGTCGCGGGCGGATTTCAACGTGTTGACGCGCAGATCGACCGGCGCGCGGGTAGCGAGCGCCGCCCCCTCCTCCGCCGCGCCGGCGCCGAACGCGGCCTCGAAGGCGGGATCGAGCCACTCGGGATAGTCGCCCTTCACCCAGTCGGGCGCGTCCTGCAGGGTGCGGGTCCGGATCGCGATCTTCTCGCCGTCCGTCAGCGGTTCGGGCGAGTGGCGGTCGGAGGCGAAGGCGACCTCCATGCGGTCGAGACCGACGCCCCAGCCGAACGTATAGGCGCCGAAGGCCAGCGCGCGCGGGGATTCCGCTCCCATCCTCCAGGCGATCGAGGCGCGGTTGCGCAGCGCGTCGAAGACGAGGTTGCCGATCGCTGCGCGGTCGCCGGAGCCGGCGAAGCGGTGCGAGACGCCCCAGTCCCTGAGCGCCTCGGAGGCGGGGCGGCGGCGGGTCTCGATATCGCTCAGGACCTCGATCGCGGCCGCGACTATGCCGCCATGCTTCATAGGACCATCTCTCCGAGCACGATCACCAGCGCGTGGATCGCGAGCGCGATGACGACGAACAGGCCGAAACCGAAGACACGCATACGGACCACGACGTTCTCGCCCCTGGTGTGGGCGAAATAGTGGGCGACGCGCAGAACGACGAAGACCCAGGCGAGGATCACGTCGAGCATCGTCACCCGGTTGACGGCGACGAGCATCAGCACCAGCGCGTAGAAGAGGACCGGCAGCTCGAACTGGTTGCGCACGCTGTTGGTGACGCGGGCGAGATGGGGCGGCTCGCCTTCAACCAGGACGTATTGCGAGGTGCGCACCTGCTTGGCCCTCACCGCGGCGACGCGGCCGCGGACCATCACGAAATAGACGACGAAGGTCAGGGTCATCTGGGCGAGGACCGCCAGAAGGATCAGGGCGGTGTTGAGCGGCATCGCGGCCTCCCGTGCCGTTTCGGTGGCGTCCGACGTGCTGACCACGTTCGGGCGCCGCGGTCAATCGCATCCCATCCATGCAAGGCGGCGACTTGACGGGCGAGGTCCCCGGCTGGCGTCATGCGAGCCGGAAAAAGCCGCCACAAGGGAAACAGGGATGGATCTGCGCCTTCAGGGAAAACGCGCGCTGGTGACCGGAGCCTCGCAGGGAATCGGCGAAGGCGTCGCCCGGACGCTGGCCGGCGAAGGCGTCGACCTCGTGCTCGCCGCCCGCACGGCCGAAAGGCTGAAGGCCATAAAAGCGGAGATCGAGCAGTCCGCTGGCGTGTCGGTGCAGATCGTGCCGCTCGACATTACCGAGCCCGGCGCCTGCGAAAGGCTCGCTCGAGAGGCCGGCGACTTCGATATCCTCGTCAACAATGCCGGCGTCACCCCGAGCGGCGACCTGTTCGACGTCGACGAGGCGAAGTGGCGGGCCGGCTGGGAACTCAAGGTTTTCGGCTACATCAACCTGTGCCGGCAGGTCTATCCAAAGCTCAAGGCGCGCGGCGGCGGCGTCATCATCAACATCATCGGCAATGCCGGCGAGGTGTTCGATGCGAACTACATCGCCGGCGCGACGGGCAACGCCTCGCTGATGGCCTTCAGCCGGGCGCTCGGCGGCAACAGCCTCGCCGACAACATCCGCGTCGTCGGCATCAATCCGGGCCCTGTCGGGACCGACCGCATCTACACCATGCTGAAGAAGCGGGCGAAGACGCTCTACGGCGACGAGAGCCGCTACGCCGAGCTCGAGGCGACCTATCCGCTCGGCCGGCCGGCGCATCTCGCCGAGATCACCGACCTCGTCGCCTTCCTCGCCTCGCCGCGCTCCGGCTACACGACCGGCTCGATCATCACGGTCGACGGGGGCATCTCCTCGCGCCGATCCGTCATCTGAACCCCGGGAGACCGCCCATGCCACGAATCACCACCGCCGACGGCGTCGGCCTCCATGTCGAGGACACCGGCGCGGGCGATCCGATCGTCTTCGTGCACGAATTCGGCGGCGACCTCAGGAGCTGGGAGCCGCAGGTGCGCTATTTCGCGCGGCGCTACCGCTGCATCACCTATTCGGCGCGCGGCTACCTGCCCTCCGACGTGCCGGAGGACCCGGCGATGTACAACCAGGAGCGCGTCGCCGCCGACATCGCCGACGTGATGGACGGGCTTTCCATCGACAAGGCCCACATCGTCGGCCTGTCGATGGGCGGCTTCGCGACCCTGCATTTCGGCCTCGCCTGTCCCGACCGCGCGCTGTCGCTGGTCGCCGCCGGCGCCGGGGCGGGCTCCGACCCGGATTACCACGCCCGCTTCAAGCAGGAGGCGATCGCAACCGCCGACCTGATCGAGGCGAAGGGCATGGAGGCCTTCGCGGAGATCTACGGCAGGGCGGCGACGCGCCAGACGCTTTTCGAGAAGGACCCGCGCGGCTTCGCCGAGTTCCAGCGCCAGCTCGCCGAGCATTCGGCCAGGGGGTCGGCCAACACCATGCGTGGCTATCAGGGCACGCGGCCCTCGCTCTACGACTTCGAGCCGCAGTTTTCCGCGCTCCCCGTGCCGACGCTGTTCGTTGTCGGCGACGAGGACGCCCATTGCGTGAAGACGAGCCTGTTCCTGAAGAGCGTCATGGCGACCGCGGGCCTGGCGATCCTGCCGAAGACCGGGCACGCGGTGAACCTCGAGGAGCCAGCGCTGTTCAACGCGTTGGTCGCCGATTTCCTCGCTCAGGTCGAGCACGACCGCTGGCCGGCGCGCGACCCGAAGACGGCGGGCGAACTGATGAAGCTCAAGTAGGGCGGCCGGCCGTCAGACGACCTGATTGCGCAGCGTTTCCTCGCCGCGCCAGAGGCGGTCGAGGTTTTCCTGAAGGATATCGAGCACGTTGTCCTCGTAGCGGCGGGTCTCGCCGGCGGTGTGCGGCGTGACGAAGAGGTTCGGCAGGTTCCAGAGCGGCGCATCCGGCGGCAGCGGCTCCTCGGCGGCGACGTCGAGCGCCGCACCGGCGATGCCGCCTTCGGTCAGCGCGGCGGAGAGCGCGGCCTCGTCGACGCAGCCGCCGCGGGCGACATTGACGAGATACGCCGTGGGCTTCATCAGCCCGAGCGTGCGGGCATTCATCAGCTTCGCCGTCTCTTTCGTCAGCGGACAGGCGAGCACGACGAAATCGGCCCGAGGCAGCAGCGTGTCGAGGGCGTCGAGGCCGTGGACAGCATCCGCATGGCCCCTGCCGCCGGCCGGATCGCGGCGGACGCCGATGACGGTCATCTCGAACGCCCTGGCGAGCCTGGCGATCCGGTCGCCGATCGCACCGAGGCCGACGACCAGCAGCGTCTTGTCGCTTAGCTCGTCCTCGCGAAGGCCGCGGTCGAGGGCCATCCCGCGCCAGAAGCGCTTCGCTTGGTTGTCGCGCGCCTCCGTCAGTCGGCGGGTCAGCGCCAGGATCAGGCCTATCGCGTGGTCCGACACCGCCCGGGCGTTGGCGCCGCGCGCGCTGGCCAGCCGGACGCCGTGTCGTGCAAGCTCGTCGGCGCCGAAGAAATCGACGCCGGCCGAGACCGCCTGGATGAACCGGAGCTTAGGGGCCCCGGCAAGGAACCGGTCCCGCCAGAGGCTTGAACACACCAGAACGTCGGCCTCGCCGATGCGCGCCTCGAGATCGTCGCGGTTCCAGACCTGGAAGCTGCGGATACCCGTCCGCCGCGCCTCGAATCGCTCGTTCAGCGCGTAGGCAACGTGCGCGAAGCAGATCGTCAGGTCGGATTTCGGCGGAATCATCGGTTCTCCCCGGTCATTCGCGCGCACTATAGGCGGTTCGGACCGGCGAGGGGGATGTCGGGCCGCGTATTTCTACCCATAGCTGTCACGCCGCGAAAGGCCGCCTGCTATAGTTTCAAATGCACTGAATTTCAGAAATGCGCTTGCAAGGGGCTTTGCGGATGACCGACTTCGCAGAATTCGGCCGGGCAGAGTATGCGGGCTGGGGAACGCCCGAGGTCGCCAGTGCCTACGCGAGTGGATTCGCGACCGCGGCGCAGCAATGTGTCCCCGGCCTGGTCGCGGCCGTACGGGCCGGCCCGTACGCAAAGGCGCTTGATGTCTGCTGCGGACAGGGCATCGTTTCCAGCGGCCTCGAGAGCGCGGGCGCCGAGGTGACGGGCCTGGATTTTTCGCCGGCCATGCTGGATCTGGCGCGGTCGAACATTTCCGGCGTCGAATTCATGGAAGGCGACGCGACGGCCCTGCCCTTCGAGGACGGCAGCTTCGACGCGGTCACCATGGGATTCGGGATCCTGCACATTCCCGATTCCGAGCGCGCGATTTCGGAGGCGAGACGGGTTCTGCGTCCGGGCGGCCGCTTCGCCTATTCCGCGTGGCATGGCCCCGAGGTGTCTCCGGCGTTTCGTATCGTGTTCGGCTCGATCGGGAAGCACGGCGACCCAACGGTCGTCCTGCCGGCTGGGCCGCCCATTCACGCTTATGCCGACCCTTCCGTTGCCTTTCCCGCGCTGGAGAACGCCGGATTCAAGGCGCCGGTTCTGGATACGGTGGACTGCGCATGGATGGTGGACGATCCGGCCACCCCGTTCGACTATTTCCTGAACGGAACCGTGCGCGGCGCGCTGCTGTTGCGCGCGCAACCCGATACGAACAAATCGGCCATCCGGACCGCGGTGATCGAGACCATCATATCGGAATTCGGCGAGGCCGGCCCCTGGCGCATTCCGATACCGGCCGCCATCGTCTCCGCGACGGCCTGACGGTTCCGGTTTCCTCTACACCATACCGGGATAGTTCGGGCTCTCGCGCGTGATCGTCACGTCGTGGGCGTGGCTCTCGCGCAGGGCCGACGGGGAGATGCGGATGAACCGCGCCCGGCCATGGAAGTCGGCGATCGAGCGGGAGCCGGTATAGCCCATCGCGGCGCGCAGGCCGCCGACGAGCTGGTGCAGGACGCTCGCCAGCGGGCCGCGATAGGGCACCTGGCCCTCGACGCCCTCCGGCACGAGCTTCAGCGTGTCCTTCACCTCCTGCTGGAAGTAGCGGTCGGCCGAGCCGCGCGCCATCGCGCCGACCGAGCCCATGCCGCGGTAGGACTTGTAGGAACGGCCCTGGTAGAGGAAGACCTCGCCGGGGCTCTCGTCGGTGCCGGCGAAGAGCGAGCCGATCATGGCGCATTCGGCGCCGGCGGCGATGGCTTTCGCGAGGTCGCCCGAATACTTGATGCCGCCGTCGGCGATGACCGGGACGTCGGCCTTCCGCGCCACCTCGACCGCTTCCATGATCGCCGAGAGCTGCGGCACGCCGACGCCGGCGACGATGCGGGTGGTGCAGATCGAGCCCGGGCCGATGCCGACCTTGATGGCGTCGGCGCCTGCGTCGATCAGGGCCTGCGTGCCCTCGGCGGTCGCCACGTTGCCGGCGATCACCTGAACCGCGTTCGACAGGCGCTTGATGCGGTTCACCGAGTCGAGAACGCGCTGGGAGTGGCCGTGGGCGGTATCGACCACCACCACGTCGACGCCGGCGTCGATCAGCAGCTCGGAGCGGGCATAGCCGTCGTCGCCCACCGTCGTGGCGGCGGCGACGCGCAGGCGGCCCTGCTCGTCCTTCACCGCGTTCGGGTGCAGGCGCGCCTTCTCGATGTCCTTCACGGTGATCAGCCCGACGCAGCGGTAGTCCTCATCGACGACGAGCAGCTTCTCGATGCGGTGCTGGTGGAGGAGCTTCTTTGCCTCCTCCTGGTTCACCGTGTCGCGCACGGTGACGAGCCTCTCCTTCGTCATCAGCTCGGAGACGGGCTGGTCGGGGTTGGTAGCGAAGCGCACGTCGCGGTTGGTCAGGATGCCGACGAGGCGGGTCTGCTCGCCGCTACCGTTGCGCTCGACGACGGGGATGCCGGAGATGCCGTAGCGGCTCATGGTGGCGAGCGCGTCGGCGAGCGTCTCCTGCGGGGTGATGGTGACCGGGTTCACCACCATGCCGGACTCGAACTTCTTTACCTGGCGGACCTCCTCGGCCTGCAGGTCGGGATCGAGGTTCCTGTGGATGACGCCGATGCCGCCGGCCTGGGCCATGGCGATCGCGAGCCGCGACTCGGTCACCGTGTCCATCGCCGAGGACACGATCGGGATGTTGAGCGATATCGACTTGGTCAGGCGCGTCGCCGTGTCGACCTCGCCCGGCATCACCTCGGAATGCGCAGGTTTCAGGAGAACGTCGTCGAAGGTGAGCGCAACCGGCCCGAATACGGACTCTGCGTCAGCGGCTTTCGGATCGGCCATCGCCAACTCCCGGGTAAGCGAATGCGCAGCGGACGGGCTGAAAGAGCCCCAATCGGCGACTCGCGGTCTAAGGGAAAAGATTGGCGGGGGTAGTTAGCACGGGAATTGCGGGGTGGGAAGCGGGTACGGTCAGCCCTTTCGCGCCCCACCGCGTTCCTCGACCGCCGCCGCCATCGCTTCGCCGCGCAGGCCTGCGGCGCGAAAGCCCTCGATCACGCCCACGCGGTCGGCTTCCGGGCGGTTCTGGCTGACCTTCCACTTGCCCTCCATGCGGGCGATCGGGATTTCGACGCCGACGATACCGCGCACCTGCGCATCGACGAAATCGGGGGGCGCATCGTCAACCTTCCAGGGCTGCGGGCGGCCATGCTCGCGGGAGTCCGTCAATTCGTCGATCTGGCGGCGAAGCCATTCGGCGTCCTCGATCACCGTCGGCCGTCCCCAGGCATGCACCGTGGCGTAGTTCCAGGTCGGCACGACCTTGCCGGTCTCGCGCTTGGTCGCGTACCAGGACGGCGTGACGTAGTCCTGCGGGCCCTGGAAGACCACCAGGCATTCCTCGACGGCGGCAAGCTCGCGCCATTGCGGGTTGGCACGGGCGAGGTGGGCCAGCAGCGTGCCCTTTTCGGACGCCTTCGGGTCGACGAGGAACGGAATGGGGTTCGCCATCAGCCCGTCCGGACCGGCGGTGACAAGAAGGCCCAGCGGATACGCGCGGATGAGGTCGTGCTGAACCTCCAGACGGTCCTCGCGAAACAGCGGTGGCTGGTACATGGCACATCAGCTCCTGGAAACCCGTCAGCGGGATCGCGCGACGCCCCCTGCCTTATAGCCGCTGGCTGCCGATGGCGGCCAGATGCCGGCCGACACGATCTGCCCGCTCACGCCTTCAGCCGGTAGCCCGTCCTGAACATCCAGCCGACAATGGCGAGGCAGACGCCCAGGAACGCGAGCGTCATGACGAGGCTCACCCCGACGGCCACGTCCGAATGCTCGAAGAAACTCCAGCGGAAGCCCGAGACGAGGTAGACGACCGGATTGGCGAGCGACACCGTCTGCCAGAACGGCGGCAGCATGTTGATCGAGTAGAAGCTGCCGCCGAGGAACGTCAGCGGCGTGATGATCAGGAGCGGCACGATCTGGAGCTGCTCGAAGCTGCCGGCCCAGATGCCGATGATGAAGCCGAACAGCGAAAAGGTGAACGCCGTCAATACCATGAAGACGAGCATCCAGACGGGATGCTCGATCCTTATCGGAACGAACAGGGTGGACGTCGCCAGGATGATCAGGCCGAGGATCAGCGATTTCGTCGCCGCCGCGCCGACATAGGCGACGACGATCTCGAGATAGGACACCGGCGCCGACATCACTTCGTAGATCGTGCCGATGAACTTCGGGAAATAGATGCCGAAGGAGGCGTTGGAGATCGACTGGGTCAGCAGCGACAGCATGATGAGCCCCGGCACGATGAAGGCGCCGTAGCTGATGCCGTCGATCTCGCTGATCCGCGAGCCGATGGCCGCGCCGAAGACGACGAAGTAGAGCGACGTCGAGATGACCGGCGAGACGATGCTCTGGAACAGCGTGCGCCAGGTGCGGTGCATCTCGTAGAGATAGATCGCGCGGACGGCCAGCAGGTTCATTTCCGCTCACTCACCAGGTTGACGAAGATCTCCTCGAGCGAGCTCTGCTCGGTCTGCAGGTCGCGGAAGCGGATGCCGGCGGCGGCGAGATCGGTGAGAAGCGCCGTGATCCCTGTCCGCTCGCCCTGCGTGTCGTAGGTATAGGTCAGCTCGCCGCCGTCCGCCGAAAGCTCCAGTCCGTATTTGCCGAGGCTCTCGGGCACCGCGGTCAGCGGCTCGTGGAGATGCAGCACCAGCGCCTTGCGGCCGAGCTTGCGGATCAGCTCGGCCTTGTCCTCGACGAGGATCAGCTCGCCCTTGTTGATGACGCCGATGCGGTCCGCCATCTCCTCGGCTTCCTCGATGTAGTGGGTGGTGAGGATGACGGTGACGCCGTCGGCGCGCAGCCCGCGCACCAGTTCCCACATGTCGCGGCGCAACTCCACGTCGACGCCGGCCGTCGGCTCGTCGAGGAACAGGATGCGCGGCGCGTGCGCCAGCGCCTTGGCGATCATCAGGCGCCGCTTCATGCCGCCCGACAGGGTGACGATCTTGTCGTCCTTCTTGTCCCACAGGGAAAGCTGTCGCAGCACCGTCTCGACGCGGGCGTGGTCGCGGCGCTTGCCGAACAGGCCGCGGCTCAGGTTCACCGTCGCCCAGACCGTCTCGAAGGCGTCCGTGGTGAGTTCCTGCGGCACCAGACCGATCAGGGCGCGCGCGGCGCGATAGTCGCGGACGATGTCGTGGCCGCCGGCGGTCACCGTGCCGCCGCTGGCGTTGACGAGACCACAGACGATCGAGATCAGCGTCGTCTTGCCGGCGCCGTTGGGACCCAGCAGCGCGAAGATCTCGCCCGGCACGATGTCGAGGTCGATGCCTCCAAGTGCCCGGAAACCGGACGCGTAGGTCTTCGACACGTTGGAGATGGAAACGATGGGTTGCATCGGCGGGTCGCGGCACGGGGGGTCGGCGCGGGCATCTAGGGCACATCGAATCCGAAATCCAGTGCCCGATCCGCCCCGCGCGCGGAGACGGACCGACCGGCGTCCCGGTTCTCACGCCGGTGGCTCGAGACGTGGCTGGCGCCGCTCCTTGCCATGGGGACGGCGCGAAAGCGTCCGTCTCGAAGGGCGGGCGACACTCACCGGCCGGATTCTAGGGTTTCCACGCCACGAACCGCCCGCCGCCCAGCGCGCCGGCGGCGATCCGGTCGACGAAGAACTCGTAGTTGCGGATGTAGCTATCGAAGCGCTCGCGGCCGAATCGGGCGACCGTCTCCTTTTCGAGAGAACGGAACATGGCCAGCCGTTCGGTCAGAATCACGCGCCATTCAGCCGACAGGTTTTCCGCCCGCACGGCAACGAAACCGGCCTCCTCCAGCATCCGGCCGTAGTCTGCAAATCCGATCAGGCGCGGAGCGGCGAAGGTCTCGGCGAAGATGCGCCGGGCTTCCTCGCTCAATTCCTCCGTGGCGATCCAGTCGGTGAAGCCGAAGCCGCCGCCGGGTTTCAGCGCGCAGTGGCAACCCCTGAAGACGCCCTCCTTGTCGGATACGTGCAGGAAGGCTTCCTGGCTGACCGCCCGGTCGAAGCTCCCCTCCTCCAGATCAAGCTTCGAAGCGTCGGCGACCTGAAACGTGACCTTGTCGTCGAGGCCGGCGAGTTCGGTCAGCCGCGCGGCACCGACGACACGGGATTCGGTGATGTCGACGCCGAGCACGATGGCACCGTAGCGATAGGCGAGATAGCGGCTGGTGCCGCCCATGCCCGAGCAGATGTCGAGAACCCGCATTCCGGGCTCGATGCCCAGCGCGGCGACGAGCTTGTCGGTTGCGGGAATCCCGCCGTAGTGGTCCTGGTCGTAGCGCGACAGGTCTTCGGGTTTGACATCGGCGCGGCTGACGCCTTCGGCCTCGAGCTTCTGCAAGATCTCCGTTTCGTTGATCGGGTGCTCGTCGTAGAACGTCTTCAGGCTGATCGCCGGCGCGCCCATGGCGGCATCCTCCCTTTCAGTCCGCATCCTTGAGCGCGATCTCGACCATGACGTCCTGGGCTATGCCCTCGAGCGCCTCGCGCAGGGCGTCCGTCGAAAGCGCTTCGGGAAGGACGATGCGCGCCTTCGCCTGGAACAGCGCCTCGCCGGACATGGAGCCGGTGAAGACGCTGGTCTCCAGGTCGTCGATGCTCGCACCGTGACGGGCGAGAGCCGCCGAGATGTCGCGGACGATGCCGGGATGATCGCTGCCGGTCAGCTCCAGGAAGGCGACATGGCCCTTCGGTGCGACCGTTCCATCGGAACGGCGTGCCGCGACTGCGATTCCCTGCTCGCCGAGCGTCGCGAGCGCTGCTTCGAGCCCGACGACCGCGTCATCGGGAACGTCGACGAGAACGATGCCGGCAAACTCGCCGCCGAGCCGCGCCATCGAGGACTCGATCCAGTTGCCGCCATGCGCCGCCACCGTCTCGGATATCGTCTGCACGAGGCCCGGACGATCCTTCGCGATGATGGTCAACACCAGTCCGACCGGCATTTCCGCCCTCCCCGTTCGCGTTCTTTCGCCTTTCTTAGCACAGCTTGCGCGGCGGACTACCGTTCGGGAAGCGGGGTGAACTCGGTCTCGTCGGGCACCTGCCCGAAGCGGCCCGTCTTCCAGTCCTCCTTGGCCTCCTCGATGCGCTCCTTGCGGGAGGAGACGAAGTTCCACCAGATGTAGCGGGGGCCTTCCATCGCCGTGCCGCCGAGAAACATCAGCCGGGCGGGGCCGAAGGCCGTGACCGTGATGCGGTCGCCGGGGCGGAAGATCAGCAGGCGCGGGCCCTCGAAACGATCTCCGGCGACCTCGACCACGCCGCTCACCACATAGATCGCGCGCTCCTCGTAGTCGGGATCGAGTGGCGCGTTCGCCCCGTCGGCAAGGATCACCTCGACATAGAACCAGTCGGACCGCATGCCGACGGGCGAGACACGGCCGAAGGCCTTGCCGGCGATCACGCGGGCGCGGACGCCGCCATCCTCGACGACGGGCAGGCTCGCATCGTCGAAATGCTGGAACGAGGGATCGATGTCCTCGTCCGCCTCCGGCAGGGCGATCCAGCTCTGGATTCCGAACATGGCGCCGCCCGTTTCCCGCACGTCGCCGGGCGTGCGCTCGGAATGGACGATGCCGCGACCGGCCGTCATCAGGTTCATGGCGCCCGGCGTGATCTCCAGCGCGTTGCCTTCGCTGTCGCGGTGCATGACGCGGCCGTCGAAGAGATAGGTGACGGTGGCGAGCCCGATATGGGGATGCGGGCGAACGTCCATGCCCTGTCCGGCGAGAAACTGCGCCGGGCCCATCTGATCGAAGAAGATGAACGGCCCGACCATCTGCCGCCGTCCGTGGGGGAGCGCGCGGCGGACGCTGAAGCCGCCGATGTCGCGCACCCGGGGGACGATGACGAGATCAAGCGCGTCGCAGGATTGCGCATCGCCGAGGACGGGATCCTTGTCCGGCATCCAGCTCATAGCGGCCTCCCGATCGTGCGGCGCGCGCCGCGCCGCATCACCTATATGGAGCAGGCGCGCGGACGGACTAGTCGATCTGCTCGACCTTGGCGGCCTGGTCGGGGACGAGCTTCACGCGGTAGGTGGCGTTGTCGCAGGTGACGATCCACGCCTCCTCGCCGGGCGTCGAATCGCCCGTGTCGCGCTCCGCCTTGTGCGGATCGACGCAATCGTAGCCCTGTGCGCGAAGCTGCGTCGCCACGATCTCGGCGGCCTCCACGTCGTCGTCCGACTGGGCGGCGGCAAGGCCGGCGACCGCCACCGATCCGGCAACCGCCAACAGCAAGAGCCTGTGCGAATATCTCGGCATTGCGACTCCCTCTTCGTTCCAGATCACCGTGCACCGGCCGGTTCCGGGGGGTGAGACCGCGCCTAGTCAACACGGATTCCGTTTCCGCCCCTATAACGCCCTTCGCCCGCCCAGGCGACATCGGAGTCGCGATTCCCGACTGGCGTGTGTGCGTGTTTTGCGGGAATGTATGTTTATTAGGCGGCTGAAACGCGATTCGAAGGAGACAATATGACGAGACGGCGTGTGCTCTGCATGGCGAGCGCGATAGCGTTCCTTTTTGCGGGTATCCTGGCTGGTGTCGCGGACGCGCAGGCGGCAACCGGCACCATTCGGCTGCAGATCACGAGGGCGGCCTTCATCATCGGGGCGTCGGGCGGCCGGGGTACTCTGACGCTCGACGGCAAGACCTACCCGCTGAGGGTTACCGGGGTCAGCGCGGGATGGCAGATCGCTTTGTCCAAGGCCACGCTGGAAGGCAAGGTGCGCAACATCACCAGGCCCGAGGACATCGAAGGCGTCTTCTCGGCAGCCGGGGCCGGTCTTGCCGTCGCGGCCGGCGGAAGGGCGGCCGTGATGACCAACGCCAGGGGGGTCACGATCGAACTGGTTGGCGCCCAGATGGGCATCGATTTCTCGATCAACCTCGAAGGTCTGAACATCAGACTGAGGCGCTGAGCGTCTCGCGATCCGAAACTAAGTACCGGCGTGGCCGCATCGGCCGCGCCGGTTCTCTATTTCTGCTTGGGCTCGGCCCCGAGCCCGGCGAGCACGAACCGCCAGACCCCTTCGAAATCCTCGTCGATTCCCGGCTTGTGCCACTCCCCGGCATGGGCGGGGTGATGGAAGCGCAGCGTGGCGGTCAGCAAGGCGCGGGCCGCGGCGTCTGGATCGTTCACCGCGAACTCGCCCGATCTGACACCATCGGCGATGATGCTCGCGGCTTGCCGCCGCAGCGTGTCCACGTGGTCGCGCACGACAGTGCCGGTGTCGTCGATCAGGGCGCTGTAAGTCGCGAACAACTCGGGATCGGAGCCCACCTTGGCGCGCTTGGTCGCCATCAGCGCCTCCAGCCAGGCGCGTAGCCGATCGACCGCCGGTTCCTCGCCCCGGACTAGCGCCTCGAGCGGCTCGTGAACCCGCTTCAGCCAGCGCTCCGTCACCGCGTCGCGCAACGCCGCCTTCGACGGGAAATGGCGATAGACGCTGCCGTGGCTGACGCCGAGCGCGCGCGCGACGTCGACCACGGTCGCCTTGGCGGGGCCGTAGCGGCGCAGGACGTCCTCCGCGGCTTCGAGGATCCGGTCCGGCGTCAGCGTTTCGTTCATGTCGCTCCGTTCGCAGGGGCGATCACGAGGCGGCCGCCCTCCCCCGCTCGCTGTCGAGGAAAACCATCTGCTGGGCATTGTACCGGTCGCCGGCCGCCGCGCCAGCGGGGACGGCGGCCTCGATCGCGGCGAGGTCGTCCGCGGAGAGTTTCACATCCAGCGCGCCGAGGGCTTCCGCCAGCCGGTCGCGCCGGCGCGCGCCGACGAGCGGCACGATGTCGTCGCCGCGGGAGGCGACCCAGGCGATCGCGAGCTGGGCGACCGAAACACCGCGCTGTTCCGCGATGGCGCGCAGGGTTTCCACCAGGGCGAGGTTGCGGTCGACGTTCTCGCCCTGGAAGCGGGGGGCGTGGGCGCGGAAATCGCGCGCGCCGGGCCGTATCCGATCCTTCGACCAGTGGCCGGAGATGAGGCCGCGCGACAGAACGCCGTAGGCCGTGATGCCGATGCCGAGCTCGCGGCAGGCCGGCAGAATGTCGTCCTCGATGCCGCGCGAGATCAGCGAGTACTCGATCTGCAGGTCGACGATCGGGTGGACTGCGGCGGCGCGGCGGACGGTCTCGCTGCCCGCCTCCGACAGGCCGATATGGCGCACGTAGCCGGCCTCCACCATCTCGGCGATGGTTCCGACGACGTCCTCGATCGGCACGTCCGGACTGACGCGGGCGGGGCGGTAGATGTCGACGTAGTCGGTGTCGAGGCGCTTCAGCGTGTAGGAGAGCGCCGTCTTGATGCCGGCCGGCGTCGCGTTGTAGCCGATCCAGTTGCCGGCCGGGTCGCGCTGGGCGCCGAACTTGACGCTGACGACGATGTCCTCGCGCCGGCGGCCCTTCAGGGCCTCGCCGATCAGCATCTCGTTGTGACCCATGCCGTAGAAATCGCCGGTATCGAGCAGATTGATCCCGGAATCGAGGGCGGCGTGGATGGTGGCGATGGCCTCGGCGCGGTCGGCCGGACCGTAGAAGTCGGGCGACATGCCCATGCAGCCCAGACCGAGAGCGGAAACGTCGGGGCCTGTGGAACCGAGCTTGCGGGTGATCATCGGGACCTCCTGGGGTCACGTTCGCTGGGGGACCCGAGCTTCATACTTTGTGAAATGACAGATTTCAATATCTGTTACTTCATTTTATGCGGATCACGCCTCGCGGACGGGGGCAACGTCCGGCGGCACGGTCCCGACCGACATGCGCCGGACCACAACGTGGCTGGTGGTGGACCTGGTCATTCCGGAGCCTCCCGACAGGCGCCCCCCGCGAACGATCGCCCGACGGTCGCACCGGACACGTCCGCGCACGGCCGGCGACGACGGCCGTTCCGCCATGCGTTCGCGACGAAGCTGCCCGGTGTCCATCCGGCTCGTCAGCGCTATCGCGCTCTGCTACGTCTGCGGGGTCCATGCCGAACCGCACCATCGTCCTTCTCGTCGTCGCCTGCGCGCTGTTCATGGAGAACCTCGATTCGACGGTTCTCTCGACGGCGCTGCCGGCGATCGCGCTCGATTTCGGCGAAAGCCCGATCCAGCTGAAGCTCGCCCTGACCTCCTATCTGATCAGCCTCGCGGTATTCATCCCGGCAAGCGGCTGGTTCGCCGATACCTTCGGCGCGCGCATCGTGTTCCGCATGGCGATCCTCGTGTTCACGCTCGGCTCGATCGCCTGCGGGCTGTCGACGTCGATTCCGGAAATCGTCGCCGCCCGCGTGGTGCAGGGCATGGGCGGGGCGATGATGGTGCCGGTCGGCCGGCTCGTCATCATGCGCACGATCCCGAAATCGGAGCTGATCGGCGCGATGGCCTGGCTGACGGTGCCGGCGCTGACCGGACCGGTGATCGGCCCCCCGCTCGGGGGCTTCATCACCACCTATTTCACGTGGCGCTGGATCTTCTGGGTCAACGTGCCGATCGGCCTCATCGGTCTCATCTTCGCCACCCTGTACATCCCCGACGTGCGCGGCGAGGTCCGGCGGCGCTTCGACGCGCTCGGATTCGTCCTGTCGGGCGCAGGGCTCGCCCTCGTCGTTTCCGGCGGCACCAATCTCGGCCTCAAGACGCTGCCGATGCCGGCGATCCTGGGAATGCTCGCGGTCGGCGGCGCACTGCTCGCCGGCTACTACTTTCACGCCAAGCGCACGGCCGCGCCGATCCTCGATCTGACGCTGTTCTCGATCCCGACCTATCGGATCGCCGTGCTCGGCGGCGCGCTGTTCCGCATCGGCGTCGGCGCGACGCCGTTCCTGGTCCCGCTGCTCCTGCAGCTCGTCTACGGGCTCAATCCGTTCGAATCCGGCCTCACGACGTTCGCCGCGGCGATCGGGGCGATCAGCATGAAGTTCGTCGCTCCGCCAGTGCTGCGCCGTCTCGGCTTCCGTATCATCCTGATCGTCAACGGGCTGGTCTGCGCGGTGTTCATCGCGATGCCGGCGGCGTTCTCCCTGTCGACGCCGACCATCGCCTTTACCGCGGTGCTGTTCATCGGCGGCTTCTTCCGATCGCTGCAGTTCACCAGCACCAACAGCCTCGCCATCGCTGACGTAGACGCGCCCCGCATGAGCTCGGCGACCTCCATGTCCAGCGTCGTGCAGCAGCTTTCGATCTCGGTCGGCATCTCCGTCGCCGCGATCTCGATCGAGCTGTCCCGCGCGGGACGCGGCGGCGAGGATCTCGCCATCGCCGACTTCGCGGCCGCCTTCATCGTCGTCGGCCTTGCGGCGGCCGCCTCTGTGGTCCTGTTCCTGACGCTGCCGAAGGACGCAGGCCAGGAAGTCTCCGGCCACCGCCGCGCGCTGGCGCCCGACGCCGTCACGGCGGCGCGGGAGCGGTAGGCCCCCGCCCTACGGCAGGAACGCGAAGAAACCGGTGACCGCACCGAGACCCGCGCCGGCGAGCGCGCCGACCCACCAGCGCTTGCGCAGCACAACGTGCCAGACCACCGCGCCGACGATCGCACCGACGAACAGCCACGGCAGGGCGAAGACGAGAACGACGAGGGCGAACTGCATTCCGCCGGGTTCGACTTCAGACACCGTTCGATCCGCCTTCCTTCAGTGGTAACGCATCCAGGCGAACCAGACCGCCGTTCCGGCGAGCGCGCCGGACGCGGCCCCCGCCCACCAGCGCGTTCCGACCGCGACATGCCAGCCGACCCCGCCAACGAGCGCGCCGACGAGAAAGCCCGGGGCGAGGATCGCGAGGATCATGAGCACGATCTTCAGATCGCTGAAGCCGATATCCATCATCGACCGGCTATTCTCCCGTTTGCCCGCCGCGATCGTCATCGCGGCCGTGGAAGCCCGTCGCCAGCACATAGAGCTCGGCGGAATCGGCGCGGCTCGCCGGCGGCTTGACGTGGCGGACCGTGTCGAAGTCCCGCTTCATGTCGTTGAGGAGCGCGGTCTCCGTGCCGCCGCGCAGGACCTTGGCGAGGAACGCGCCGCCGGGCGCCAGCACCTCGCGGGCGAACTCGAGCGCCGTCTCGCACATGCCCATGATGCGCAGGTGGTCCGTCTGCTTGTGGCCGGTGGTGGGCGGCGCCATGTCGGAGAGCACGACGTCGGCGGGACCTCCAAGGGCCTCGCGCAGGCGATCCGGCGCGCCGTCGTCGAGGAAATCGAGGTGCAGGACGTCGACGCCGGGGATCGGATCCATCTCCAGTATGTCGATCGCCACGACCTTGCCCCGCCCCTCCGCGGAGCGGACCCGTTCCGCCGCGACCTGGGACCAGCCGCCGGGCGCCGCGCCGAGGTCGACGACGCGGCCGCCAGGCTTCAGGAACCGGTACTTGTCGTCGATCTCGATCAGCTTGTAGGCCGCCCGCGAGCGATACCCCTCGGAACGGGCGCGAGCGACATACGGATCGTTCAGCTGACGCTCGAGCCAGCGCGTCGAGGCGACCGAGCGCTTCTTCGCGGTCTTGACGCGGACCTTCAGGCGATCGCTGCGACCGCCGGACCTGGCCGTCACCGAACCGGCCCTCCGGCGCCGTTGCCGGCCGCCTCGCCGGGAGCGTACCCGTTGCCGCGGCCGCGCCGGCGGCCGCCGCGCCGTCCGCGCCGCCACACGCCGTCATCGGCCATCAGGGTGAGCAGGATGCCCTCGCGCAGCCCCCGGTCGGCGACCCGGATGCGCTCGCACGGCCAAAGGCGACGGATCGCCTCGAAGATCGCGCAACCGGCGAGCACCAGGTCGGCGCGGTCGGCGCCGATGCACGGATTGGCGACGCGCCGGTCGTAGTCCATCGAAAGAAGATCGCCGGTGACGCGTATCACGTCGTCGCGCCGCATCCAGGTGCCGTCGACGCGTCGGCGGTCGTAGCGGTCGAGGCCGAGATGGACGCCGCAGATCGTCGTAACCGTGCCCGAGGTGCCGAGCAGGTGGACGCCGGCCTCGTCGAAACGGCTGACGCGCGCGACGTCGGCCGCGAAGGGTCCGAGCGTCTCCTGAACGTAGGCGACCATCGCCTCGAACAGCGGGCGGTCGACGTCGCGGCCGCCGAACTTCTCGGAAATCGTCACGACGCCGATCGGCAGCGAAGTCCAGGCGGCGACCTGGCGCTGCACGGCGAAGGGGCTGCGGAAGCCGCCCTCGCCCGAGTTCAGGAGGACGAGTTCCGTCGAGCCGCCGCCGATATCGAAGACGATGGCGCTGTGGGCGTCGGGATCGACCAGCGAGGCGCAGCCGGAGACGGCGAGCCGGGCCTCCGTCTCGCGATTGACGATCTCGAGCTCGAGTCCGGTGGTCTCGCGCACGCGGCCGATGAATTCCTCGCCGTTGTCGGCGATGCGGCAGGCTTCGGTCGCGATCAGGCGGCGGCGGGTGACGCCGCGCTGGACCATCTTGTCGCGGCACACGGCGAGCGCATCGACCGCGCGCTTCATGGCATCGTCGGCGAGCCGGCCCGATCCGGTCACGCCCTCCCCCAGCCTGACGATGCGGGAAAAGGCGTCGACGACACGGAAGGCGCGCCTGGTCGGCTCGGCGACGAGAAGGCGGCAATTGTTCGTACCGAGATCGAGCGCGGCGTAGACGTCGCCCTCCGCCCCGGCCGGATCTGCACCACGGCGGAAGTCAGGCCCGCGGGGCCGGCTTGGCGGCCGATTGCGGAGGCGATCCCCGCGACGGGACCGCCCGTCGCCCGCCGGGTCGCGCGCCGAGTCGGATGCCCCTGCGCCGACGCCGCCGTCGTTGCTTTCCAATGCCCTGTCCCTTCTCGCCGGCCGTCGCGTTTTGCAACGCGCGCAGGGCCTAGCGCGGAGTACGAGTTGTTCGACAGGTTAGCAAGAAGTCGGAAAAGCGCAAACAACATGCTTGTCCGGAAACCGGGCAGGTACCGCTCGGGCGACCCCGCACGGCGGCGGTCAGAGAACGCCGATCGGGATCTTCAGGTAGACGCGGCCGTTGTCCTCCGGCTCCGGCAGGCGGCCGCCGCGGATGTTCACCTGCAGCGCGTGCAGGATCAGCTTGGGCATGGGCAGCGTCGCGTCGCGCTCCTGGCGGCGATTCACGAAAGTCGCCTCATCGGGATCGTCCTTCAGGTGGACGTTCTCTCTCTTCTGCTCGGCTACCGTCGATTCGAAGGCGACCGGCCGGCCCCCGGGCTTGTAGTCGTGGCCGGTGAAGAGACGCGTGTCGTCGGGCAGCGACAGGATCGCCTTGATCGAGCGATAGAGCGCGCCCGCGTCGCCGCCGGGGAAATCGGCCCGCGCGGTGCCGAAATCGGGCTGGAACAGCGTATCGTGGACGAACGCGGCGTCGCCGATCACGTAGGTGATCGAGGCGAGCGTATGGCCCGGCGAGAACATCACCCTGCCCTCGAGCTCACCGATCCCGAACGTGTCGCCGTCCGCGAAGAGGCGGTCCCACTGCGAGCCGTCGGCGGGAAAGTCCGGCAGATTGTAGAGGTCCTTCCACAGCTTCTGGACGCCGACGACGTGATCGCCGATTGCCGTCGGCGCGCCGAGCCTGTCCTTGAGATAGGCCGCGGCCGAGAAATGATCCGCGTGCGGGTGGGTGTCGAGGATCCAGACGACGTCGAGCCCGCGCCGGTCGACCTCCGACAGCAGCATATCGGCGAATTCCGTCGAGACGCGGCCCGCCTTCTCCTCGTAGTCGAGCACCGGGTCGATGATCGCGGCCTTCCCCGTCGCCGGATCGATCGCCAGATAGGCCACCGAGAAGGTGGGCTCGTGGTAGAAGCCGACGACTTGAGGTTTGGCGTTCTTCATTCCCACGCTCCAAAACACGTCCGACGACCCGGACGGACGCTTCACATCGCCAAATTCGCCGCCAAGTGCGCGAAGTACAAGACTTCGATGCCGGTTCGGCCGCGAAGCGCCGCGAATTCCGATCCCGAAGCCGATCAAGGATTCTTGAGTTGGCGAAATTTTTGCGCGGACCTATGGTCTGGTTTCCGTAACGATAGCCGACGCGGCCGGGGGGCTGCCATGTCGTTCGTGAGCCTGAGCGAACATCTCTCGGATGGGACGCGCCGCCGGACCGCCCTGTTCCGGGCCGTGCCCGAGCTCGGAGCGCTGCATCCGGCCGGGCGCCTGGTCGACTTCGTTTCAACTCGATACCGACAGGGACCTTCGGGGCGCGCTCGTCCGCGGGCCCGGATTCAAGGGGGGCTGTTCAAGATGAACGCAATCACCATCGATACGCCGTCTGTCCGGCGCTTCGTGAAGCGCCTTCTCCTCGCCTTCGCCGCTGCGGTCATCGGGGCCGGCGCGCTGTCGTTCGCGCCGGCCGAGCCGGCTTTCGCGAAGAAAAAGCTGCCGTACAAGATCACGGTCAAGAAGACGAAACGCGTGACGTTCCGGATTTATTCGAGGCGGGCCGGCGGTTCGGGCGCGCTGCGGATCTGCCGACGCGGCAAGCAGATCTACTTCTCAAGGCACAACACCGGCGGGATAACGCGCCTGTGGGCGAACGGCAAGGCGAAGGACATCCCGGTCCTTGCGACTTCCACCTTCATTCATGCCGTCACGCGCGGGCCCGGCAACCGGATCTGGTTCGCCGCCTTCAACACCGACGAGGTCGGTTCCGTGGGACCCGGCGGCGGGCCGCAGATCTTCCACACCGGACTCGGCTCCAACCAAAGCAACGACATCGTGCAGGGGCCGGACGGGAACGTCTGGATTCCGACCGACTTCAACGGGATCGGGCGGATCACGCCGGCCGGGGCGCCGACGTTCTTCCCCATCATCAACAATGCGGACCAGCCGACCACGCTCGCGCCGGGGCCGAACAACCGGATCTGGTTCGTCAACTGGAAGGGCAACGATATCGGAAACATCAACACGACCAACGGTTCGGTCGACCAGTTCCCCGCGGGATTTGCCGGCTTCAGCAACAGCTTCGGCATCGCCGTGGGCCCGGACAACCGCATCTATGTCGCCGACCCGGAGCGGCGCCGGATCTGCCGTTTCGATCAGACCGGCGGCAACCAGACGTGCTTCACCAAAGGGATCACCGGGCGACCGTCGACGATCATCCGGGGGCCGGACAAGAACATGTACTTCGGCGAATATGACGGCAAAGTGGGCCGCCTCACGACGAGCGGCAAGGTCACGGAGTACACCATCCCGCGCGTAAAGGGTTCAACGCAATGGCCCGTGCTCGGCATGACCATCGGACCGGACAAGAACATCTGGTTCGCCAACAACGCGGAGCCGAGGATCGGGGTGATGGAGATCAAAAGGAAAAAGAAGAAGAAATAGCCGGTTTCGCCGGTCTCTCCGACCATCGGGTTTCCGGGACCAAGGCCCGGGGCGTTCAAATTTTGCCCCGCCCGAGGGTGGACACGGGAAGATCGAAACGTTATCTGAGCGGCTGATCCGGCGCCGGGCCCGAGCGGCCGAACGGCACCGGCCAGCCAAGCCGCCGAAAGCAGACGCGGCTTTCCGCTGGGGGATAGTTTAACGGTAGAACCGCGGACTCTGACTCCGCTAGTCCTGGTTCGAATCCAGGTCCCCCAGCCAAATCTTCCTTCTTCTCCAAATTGCCGCGTTCGGCTGCCGGTGCGGTGATTTCCGCCAACCAATCAAAAGTTTGGTGGAACAGCCCTTGGTCCGCTTCATCCTCCCGTTCACGGTCGGAAGGCAGCGAGCCGAGCGGCGGCTGTCGCGCGGAGGCTCCGCTTTCCAGAAGGGCTCTCGGAGGATCCATGAACGCACGGCAGACCGGCCGCGACGACGACCCTCCGCCGTCGGCGGCGACCGATCGCCAGCGTTTCAGATCCGATGACCAATTCAGCGAAAGTTCGAAATCACGCTTCGGTTCTCGTCGAGGGTGCGGGCCGCATCGGCGGCACCACGCTTGCCCTGCTTTATCCCGAGCTTGTGCCCTTTGTATTTCTTCTTCGAAGAAGAATACATCAACACCTTTGTGCAACTGCTGCACTTGTTCGTATAGGCCATGACAGAGCGAATCCTCGCATTCTTGTTCACGAAGCCATAGTTGTAACGGCTTTTCGGCGCCTTCGGCTCTACGAACCGGTCGTGGCGAAGGCCCTGATTGTGACCGACTTCGTGGGAAACAGTGTCGTCGGAGACGCACTCTATCGACGTTACCGAAAAGCCCCATTGCTCGCTGGCCGGGTCCGGGTCTTCGTTGAGCCAACCGATCCCACAATATTGCAGCCCGACACGCAATAGAGCGACCAGATCCGCCTGTGTGCTATCACGCATCGCGTGAACGGCATCGAAACCACCAGTTCCATAAGTCAAATCGTGCAAAGTGTCGGAAAAGTCCGTCGGCTCGGCATAGCCTGGCACTTTCATCGTGCCGGCCAGGACGTATCTGATCCTCACGCCAGCGTTCCTCAGCGACCGGTTGCCGAGAGCTATCGCAAGCTTGGCGTCCTGAACTATGTGCCCCGATTCCGACGCTGCCTTCTTCGTATACGGCATCAGGATTCGTATCTCGGTCTTCCGGGCCGACTCTTTGATGCCCTCGACGATGCCGCGATCCGCTCGCGGCGGGATCACAACGACATCGCCCGGAAACTTGGATGCATCGATCTCAACGATACGGTGCACGGCGCCGCTGACGGGCGTGATCCGGAAGAGCCGGCGCTCGTAGAGAATTCGGCCGGTGATCTGGCCACCGGAGACGACGAGCACGGCATCGCCGATGGCATCGTCTGTCATGGAACCGGACCAGATAAGGCCGCCGCCTTCGCCTCTAGCCTTCTCGAGACGAGTTCGCTCGATGGTCACGGAAAGGTCCGGGAACAACTCGACGTCTATCGATGCAGCCGTCGGCGCCCGGCGAACGCGGCTGCGTTCCATATCTGCGCCGAGCGGCGCCAAGTTGGATTCCATATAGCGGTAATCCAGCCGTACCAGACGGTCGCGGACATTGACCGGAGAGACGACGGCGACCGGGAAAGAAGCGGCCTCAGCGCTCGACAGCGGCTCGAACAAGCCTGCTGCGAAAACGCCCGTCGAGCTTGACAACAGGACGCTGGCGGCCAAGGTCAAGAGCGTCCGCAATCGCCTCGACGCGGACAGCCGCTCGGCCCTGCCCGCGGGAGAAAGCTCGCCTTTGTGTGATCGAAGAAGGCGGACGACTTGCTTGAGGGAAGCCCGCTTCGACAGGGTCATCTTCGCCCCCCTATTGATGGTCTATTGCCCTCACGAATTACCCTATTAGCCGGCTATATTAATACACCGGCCAAATTTTCGGTCAATACATATTCTCTCCAACTCGTCGATCGATTTCTACTGAAATATACTTCATAATAGCAGATATATATCTAGTATATATTTTACTTGTTTTGGAAATACCGATATATTTATTTGTTATCTCAATATAATTTGAGTTATAATAATCAATATTCTCTGTATATTTCTTTTCTACTCTATTCGGCGGCTCAAATTGCGGATGCTTCAGTGCCGGTGCAGGCCCGACGGAAGCGCCGCCGGGCGGCCGGGGGCGTCGCGGTAGCCGAGATTCTTCGAAATCTTCTCGGCCGCGTCCAGAAGCTGGTCGATCTGTTCGCGGGACGGCTCCTCGGGGATGAACTGCACCGAATCCGTGATGGCGACCGAGCCTACATAGGCGCCGAGCGCATCGAAGATCGGGGCGGCGAGCGCGTTCAGGCCGATCATCGCCTCGTTGGGCGCCGCGGCCCAGCGCCGGCGTCGCACCTGCTCGACTTCGGCGCGGAGCCGCACCGGGTCGGCAACGGTCGCCGGGGTGCGCTGCTCAAGCTTCTGGGAACAGACCTGTTCGAGCCGCGCCGGATCGCCGAAGGCAAGGCTCACCTTGCCCTGCGCGCTCGAATGGAACGGCAGCAGCGAGCCGGGCTTCACCGAGATGTCGATGTTGGAGCGGCTCGGCATGAGCAGCAGGATCCGGTTGCCTTCCAGCTCGGGCTGGCTGATCGCGACCGTGTGGCCGAGACTGTCGCGCAGTGCCCGCGCCACTTCCCGGGCCGCGGTCGCGATCTCGAAGCTCTCGCTCACCGCCTGGCCGAGCGCCATCAGGCGGGCACTGACGCTGTAGCGCTCGGTGTCCTGCGAGCGGATCAGGTAGCCGGCGGCGACGAGCGTCTGCAGATGGCGGTGGATGCGGCTCTTGGTCGTGCCGAAAGCCCGCGCGAGCTCCGAAACGCCCACGGACGTCTGACAATGGGCGACGTATTCGAGGATGCTCAGCGCGAACTCGACAGCCTGTATCCCTGAGCCTTTCGCCATCTCGCCCCGTTTCAGTTCGCCACCCGGTTCCGGCAGGCGCTCCGCCGCGCCGATCGCACCGGGAACGGTCGCCAGCCCGCCCGGACGCCGCCAAGATGCGCTCCCGCCCCGGGGGAAGTCAAACGGACCGCCGGCGCCGCCCGCGGGAACGGCGGCACCGGTGCCGCTATTGCGGCGGCATCGGGTATTCGTCGGCGTTCAACACCCATCCCGGCTGGTTCGAAAAATCGAATCGCGGCGGCGAAAAGATGTCGACGAGCTGGTTGAGGGAAGCTTCCATGCCGCGCGAGGTATGGATCGCGGGCGGCGGAATGACGGTGAGCGAGGGCGCCTTGCAGAAGGCGTGCTCGTCCTCACGCCAGTTGGCCATGTCGGTCGTCCACGGCCAGCGCAGGTGATGGGTGTAGGAGCCGTCGACGGCGAGCGAGCCCTGCTCGAAATCGTCGTGGTGATGCGGCGACAGCTTGGCGGTGTCGCGCGGACCGACCTGCGGATCGAGGTAGTTCACCATCAGCGTCGTGCAGCGGAAGATGCGGCCGAAGCGGCCCTCCTGCTTCGGGATGTCGAGGCTGTAGACGCGGACCCTGTAGCCGCCGACCGGTTCCGGCCACGGCTCGAACGGGGGGATGTTGGGATGCGGCTCGGCATAGGAGGCGGCGTTGGCGCAGAGCTCGGCGAGGTCCTTCGACTGCGTCGAGAAGATGCGCGTGCAGCGACCGCCCCTGTGGAGCGTGACGCGGCTGTCGCCGGGCGGGACGATGACGAGCGAGAAACCCGGAACGTCGACATTCTCCGCCCCCGCCTCGACCGTCACCGGCACGTCCTTGTCGTGCAGCAGCAGGACGTATTCGTCGGTCTGGCCCTTGCGCTCCAGCACCGCCCCGGGCTCGGTCTCCGTGTAGGCGACCAGGAAATTCTGCCCGCGCGTCAGCCAGGATTTCGAGAGCGCGTCCGAGATCTGCGGGCCGTCTTCGTAAAAGAGCCCGTAGTCGGCGCCCGCGAAGGTCGTGGCCGGCTGCTTCGCCGCCGTTGCGGCGGCCATGCGGGAGCGTGGATCGGTGCGGTCGTACATGCCCTTCCTCCTGTTTCCTGCCCTGCCCGAGGGCAGACCTCGTTCTTTACAGCAGAACGATGTGCTTAAAAATAACAAGCCCATGCCCGCGCATTTTGTCAAGTGCGCGGCGGTCGGCGGCTCGGGAGGGCGGAAGCACACTCCGCAGGGCGAAATTTTCTCCATTCGGCTCTGGACGCGCTGTTGACATCGCCGACCCACTCATAGGATGGTAGCGCCATAAAACGTAACAACGTTCTGCTAGACGAAACGGGAGGGAGTCCAACATGTTTACACGTCGCAGAATGCTCGCGGTCTCCGGTGCCGCGGCCGCCGCCCTGGCGATGCCCTATGTCGCGCGGGCGAACCCGGTCAAGATCAAGCTCGCCCACGCCGCGAACGAGATCCATCCGGGCCACATCGCCACCGTCGAATTCAAGAAAGCGCTCGAAGCGCTGGTTCCCGGCGCGGTCGACATTACGATCTTCCCGAACCGCCAGCTCGGCGACGACAAGCAGAACCTCGAGGCGACGCTCGCCGGCACCAACGAAATGTGCTCGTCGAGCGGCATCCTGTTCCCGCTCGTCACCGGCCGCCCGGCGCTCGACGCCTACCAGCTGCCGTTCCTGATCAAGGACTACGACCAGTTCACCAAGCTGGCCACCAGCGACGTCGCCCAGAAGATCCTCGACGACCTGGAGCCGGCCGGGCTCGTCGGCCTTCAGACGACCGACATCGGCCAGCGCAACTTCCTGTCGGCCAAGGATCCGGTGAAGAAGACCGACGACTTCGCCGGCCTCAAGACCCGCATCGTGCCGGTGCCGCTGCACAAGGCGATCTGGGAGACGATCGGCACCAGCCCTGTCGGCCTGCCCTACGGCGAGGTCTACGGCGCCCTGGAAACCAAGGTCATCGACGCGGTGGAGATCAACGTCTCCTCGATGCTCGGCGAGAACCTGTGGGAGGTCGGCAAGAACTTTACGCTGACCGGCCATTACCCCTGGCACAACGTCACCGTCATCAACAAGACGTTCTTCGACGGCCTGCCCGCCGAGGTCCAGCAGGCCATGCGCCAGGCCGGCAAGGACTCGATCGCGCCGACGCTCGCCTACACCAAGAACCAGGACTACACCGGCCGCGACGAGCTGCGCGCGAAGGGCGTCGAGATCTTCGAGCTGGAGGACCTGCCCGCAATGAAGCAGAAGGTCGCGCCGCTGGTCGGCGAGTGGAGCCAGAAGTCGCCGCTCATCGCCGAGTTCGTGGCGCTCGCCCAGTCGGAATCCTGACGCTCCTCCCGAGCGAGAAGAGCCCCGCGGACGGTGGCACCGTTTGCGTCCGCGGGGCCGACAATCCTGAGCTTTCGGGGTACGGCCGATGTCATCCAACGGAGCAGCCACGAACGGCGTGATGCGGCTGGTCGCGTGGTACGAGCGGCTGATCCGCTTTCTCGCGGGCATCTCCATGCTGACGATCGTCGCGGTGATGGCCGTGCAGGTGGTCATGCGCTACCTGTTCAGTTCCTCGCTCATCTGGGCCGAGGAACTGTGCCGCTACATCCTGATCTGGCAGACCTTCCTGCTCGTCGGCCTCGCCTACCAGAAGGGCGAGCTGGTCGCCGTCGAGATCGTGCCCCTGATGCTGAAGCCGGGCTGGCGGATAGCGCTCAAGGCTCTGGCGGCGATCCCGATCCTCGTCTTCCTGTGGCTGATGACCGTCAACGGCGTCGTCTACGCCGGCCGGCTGCAGATGCAGAAGATTCCCGCGCTCGATTTCATCTGGATGTCGATCACCGGCCGCGAGATCGGAGTCTCGATCTGGTGGGTCTACATCTCGGTCTCCGTGGGCAGCGCCCTGCTCGGCCTGCACATCATCGGCTCGATCGTGTCCGACCTCGTGGCGTTGAAGCACCACACCGGGCCGTCGAGGCCGACCGGCGTCCACGGCGACAGCGCGCTATGACGGACCGGATCTGATGGGCGGTTTCTTCGGGGCCTTCTTCCTCCTGCTCGCCGTCGGCGTGCCGATCTCGCTGGCGCTCGGCGTCGGCGGAATGATCTACCTGTTCGTCAGCGGAAACGGATCGGTGCTGCTCGCGTTTCCGCAACGGATGATGGCCGGCGTCGACCAGTTCATCCTGCTGACGATCCCGCTGTTCCTGCTCGCCGGCAACCTTATGAACGTCGGCGGCATCACCGACCGCATCGTTACCTTCGCCCGAGCAATGGTGGGCCACCGGGCGGGCGGCATGTCGTCGGTGACGGTGCTTTCCTCCGGCTTCTTCGCCGGCATCTCCGGCAGCGCGACCGCGGAAGCCTCGGCGCTCGGCTCGATCCTCGTCCCGGCGATGCGCAAGCAGGGCATGCCGCCGGCCTATGCCGCCGCCCTCGTCGGCGTCAGCGCGGTCATGGGCCCGATCATCCCGCCGAGCATCACCATGATCGTCTACGGCGTCCTGTCGGGCACCTCGATCGGCCAGCTTTTCATCGCCGGAGTCGTGCCCGGCATCATGATAGCGGGGGGCCTGCTCACCTATGCCGGCTGGCGGGCGCGGCGCGACGGCTTTCCGACCACCGAGAAGGTCGGCTGGGCGGAACGACGCCAATCGACCATCCGCACCCTGCCCGCCCTGTTCCTGCCGGTCATCATCGTCGTCGGCATCAAGGCCGGCGTCTTCACGCCGACGGAAGCGGCCGCCGTCGCGGTAGTGTACGCCTTCATCGTCGGCTTCGCCTACCGCGACCTGACGTTCAAGGGCATCTGGGACGCGATGATCGCCACGGCGATCGCCAGCGCGTCGATCCTGTTCATCACCGCGATGGCGGCCATCGTTGCCTATGTCTTCACGCTCGAACAGGTGCCGACAACGATCGCCTCGGCAGTGCTGCAGGTCAGCGACAACCCGATCGTCGTCATGTTCCTGCTCCAGATCGTGCTGCTGGTGCTCGGCATGTTCCTCGAGCCGATATCGATCCTGATCCTGACGATGCCGATCCTGCTCGAGTTCCAGAAGGTGGTCGGCATGGATCCCGTCCAGTTCGGCACGGTGGTGGTGCTGAACGTGGTGATCGGCATGGCGACGCCGCCGGTCGGCATCCTTCTGTTCATCGTCTGCGCGGCATCGGGCCAGCCGCTCGGCGCGGTGACGCGGCAGGCGCTGCCGCTGATCGGCATCTGCCTCCTCGTCCTGCTGCTGGTCGCCCTTGTCCCGCAGTTCTCCCTTTTCCTGCCGGAAGCCTTCGTGCCCGTGCGCTGACCGACCCGAAAGACCGTGAAGGAAACGATTTGATGAGTTCGGACAATTCCCCGGGGAAACCTTTCCGCCACCGCTTCATCGGCGGCGAGCTTCTGATCGGCACTTTCATGAAGACGCCTGCCACGCAGCCCGTCGAGGTGATCGGCGACGTCGGCTTCGAGTTCGTCGTCATCGACGAGGAGCACGCGCCCTGGGACCGCGTGACGATCGACGCGGCGATCCTGGCGGCCCGCGCCTGCGGCACCGCCGCGCTGGTGCGCGTCGCCGAGCCGACGGCAGCGAAGATCCTCTCCGTGCTCGACGACGGGGCGACCGGCATTCTCGTGCCACACGTCTCCTCTGCCGCGAAGGCGAAGGAGATCGCCGACGCCTGCCGCTACCGGAAGGGCAAGCGCGGCTTCTCGAACACCACGCGGGCCGGCCGTTTCGGCGCGACCGCGATGTGGGAGCACGCCGACCGGTCCGACGACACGGTGACGGCGATCGCCATGATCGAGGACCCGGAGGCGCTCGACGAGATCGACGCGATCGTGGCGACGGAGGGCCTCGACGGCTTCTTCATCGGCCGCGGCGACCTGACGATGGCCTACGGCGTCGCGAACGCCAGCGCGCCCGAAGTCCGCGACGCCTGCGACGTGATCCTGTCGGCGGCGAAAAGGGTCGGGAAACCGGTCGTCGTGATGGTCGCGAATGCCGAGGAGGCAAAGGGCTTCCAGGAGCGCGGCGCGAGCGCCTTCATCGTCGCCTCCGACCAGGGGTTCATGCGCAAGGCGGCCGCGGCGGCCTATTCCGAGCTCGCCGCGCTCGGCACCAAGTGACGTAAGTGTACATGCGAGGAGAAAGCCATGGCTGAGACGACCACCGACTATCCGATGATAGTGCCGGCGCCCGAGTTCGAGCCCGGACGGGCCGCGCAGATCGCCGAACTGCTGGTCGGCGCGGTCGACCTGCACTGCCACAGCGGGCCGGCGGCGATGCCGCGCATCCTCGACCACCACCAGGCCTTCCTGGAGGCGCGGGACGCGGGGTTCAAGGCCCTGCTCTACAAGGACCACTACTATGTGGGCATGCCGCACTGCCAGGTGCTGAAGTCTGTCTATCCGGACGCGGAGATCAAGCTCTTCTCGGGCGTCGCGCTCAACAACGCCTCGGGCGGGATCAATCCGCACGCGGTCGACCACGCGATCAAGCTCGGCGGCAAGATCGTATGGATGCCGACTTTCGCGGCGGCGAACCACATCAAGGCCTACGAGTCGAAATCCTTCCCGAAGACGGCCAAGCCCATGCTGCCGCCGATCCCGCTCACCGTCCTCGACGCGAACGGCGCCCTGATCGACGAGGCCAGGCAATGCCTCGACCTGATCGCGGAAGGCGACATCATCCTCGCCGGCGGGCACCTGCACGTCTCCGAGCAGCACGTCCTGTTCGAGGAGGCGGTGAAGCGCGGCATCAAGAAGATGCTTGTGAACCACCCGACCTACGTCGTCGGCTTCTCCGACGAGGACATCCGCCAGCTCGCGGGTCTCGGCGTCTATATGGAGCACTCGATCTGCATGTTCATCGACGGCCGCGCGAAGAAGCACGACCCGCAGGACATGGCGCGCCTGCTCAAGATCGCCGGCGTCGACAAGACGATCCTCGGCTCCGACCTCGGCCTGACGCAGGCGCCGAAGCCGGTCGACGGCTACCGGATGATCGTCGACATGCTGCTCGACCTGCAGGTGTCCTCCGACGACATCCGCACGATCACGTCGCACAACGCCGCCAAGCTGCTCGATCTCGCGGCATGACGGGCAAGAACGTCCTGATCGTCTACGCGCATCCGGAGCCGAAATCCTTCAACGCGGCGCTGGCCGAACGCGCCACCGCCGCGCTGCGGGAAGCCGGACACCGGGTGACGGTGTCGGATCTCTACGGCGAGGGCTTCGATCCCGTCGCCGGGCGGCACGATTTCGTCTCGGCCGCCAATCCGGACGTCTTCCACTACCAGAGCGAGCAGGCGCACGCGGCCCGCACCGGCGGCTTCTCGCCGGAAATCGCCCGCGAGCAGCGGCGTGTCGCCGAGGCGGATTTTCTCATCCTGCAGTTTCCCCTCTGGTGGGGCGGCGTGCCGGCGATCCTGAAGGGCTGGTTCGACCGTGTCCTCGCCTACGGCTTCGGCTACGTCGACGGCGCCCGCTACGACACCGGCCTGTTCCGCGGCCGCCACGCCCTCCTCTCGGTCACGACCGGCGGCCCCACCATGCGTTTCGGCCCAGACGGCGTCTACGGCCCGATCGAGAACGTCCTCTACCAGCCGCAGCGACTGATCCTGCGCTATCTCGGTTACGAGACCGAGGAGCCGTTCGTCGCCTACGCCGCCCCGCGCGCCGACGACGCCGGCCGGGCGGCCTATCTGGACGCGCTGGCGCACCGCGTCGTCGAGATCGCCGCGAAACCCGCCGACCGCAGCCTGAGGCCGCAGAACCCGCTCGACCTCGTCCCCGAGAACGCCTGGGCGAAGGCGCGCTGACAGAACGGAGGCCCAAGATCATGACCGACGCACGACCCTTCCGCGGCAAGGCGGTGCTGGTGACCGGCGGCAGCCGGGGCATCGGCGCCGAGGTCGCCCGCCGTTTCGCCAGTCTCGGCGCGGACGTGGCGATCGGCTACCGCTCCGACGCTGGCGCGGCGGCGGCGATGGCGGCGGAGATCGAGGCGCTCGGCGGCAGGGCGGAAGCCTTCGCCGGGGACGTGGCGAAACCGGCGGACGCCAGGGGGATGGTCCGGAGCACGGTAGACGCCTTCGGCCGCCTCGACGTGCTCGTCAACGCGGCGGGAATCGGCACCTACCAGACGCTCGACAAGATCGACGAGGACCACTACCGCTCGATCTTCGACACCAACGTGCTCGGCACGCTGATGACGATGCAGGCGGCGGCGCCTCACCTGCCATCGCCGGGCGGGCGGATCGTCAACTTCTCCTCCCGCCTCGCCATCGTGCCGATGGCGACGACCTCCGCATACGCCGGATCCAAGGCCGCGGTCGGCGCGATCACCCGCGCGGCTTCCAAGGAACTCGGGCCGAAGGGCATCACCGTCAACGCCGTCGCCCCGGGGCTGATCGAGACCGACATGACGGCGGCCGCGGTGGCCGAACGCGGCGAAGCGGTGCGCGCCATGACGCCGCTGCAGCGAATCGGCCAGCCCGGCGACATCGCCGGCATCGTCACGTTCCTGGCCTCCGAGGAGTCCGGCTGGATCACCGGCCAGTCGATCCTCGCCGACGGCGGACTGACGTAGAAACCGCCTGCTTCCGACGCCCATCCGCCCGGTTGCCCAAGGCGCGGCGCCCTGCGATAAGGAGGGCTCCGGATTGCCTCCCCGGGCCCGTAGCTCAATTGGTTAGAGCCGGCCGCTCATAACGGTCTGGTTGCAGGTTCGAGTCCTGCCGGGCCCACCACTCCCCGCCTCGCCGATCGACCGCTCCCGGTTCGCCCATCGCACGCCGCGGCCCCGCCCGTGTCGCCCGTCGCAGGCGAAGTCCATGCCGACGAGGGACGCCCGATCCGAACGTGTACGGCAGCGAGCGAGGCAGTCGATTCCCGTACTTTTCGCACCGAAGCTTCCCGGACTGCGAATATTCCCGCCCCTCTCGACTGTCCCGTTTCACGGCCGCTCGACACATCGGCAGGCGCGAATATGATCGAATATGCTTTTTTGCCAGCGAATATAATATGTATACTAGGTTTTGCCGAGATTTTTGGAGGCTATCCATCGGTTAGGCGAATCAATTTATAGTACTAACTCCGCATGTGACATGACGTCAGATTACATCTGTGAAGCAATCCAATAACCTTAAAAGCAGGACGTGCCGCGCGTCGTCTTCGCTCCCCCAATACCCGAATATCTACATAACACATTGATATGAAATATGTTTTCCCAAAGTTCCGCCATCATGTCGCTTGCAGATTGCCGTAATTTAACCCTCGCCCACCCTTGCGGCGGCCGGGAAAAGGTAGCATTTTACGAAAATTCGGAGATACGGCTGAGAACGGTGCAAAACGGTTAGTTTCGGCCCGTTCAGCAGGTAATATTGCGGCTCCTTCATACAATAAGGTCTTGCCTGGAAGCAAAACTCGCCGTCGGGGTCGACCGTAGCAGACCTCAAGGCAATAATCCGGGCACATCTACATCACGCTGCGGAATGCCGAACCGGGAGACCGGTCTCGAATTGGTGCGCAGTATCGGGACCGGTCGGTCTCCCGTCGTCCGCGCTCTGCGAGAGCGGGCTCTTGCGCCGCCGCATCGACCGGTGCGGCAGCGAGCGTGAAGTGAAGTGCCGAGACAGCCGATTTTGGGGGCGTTGTCGAAAGGCCGGATCAGTGGACAGGAAATGGCAGTCAATCGATTCGAAAACCAGCGAGGGCTCGCCCCCGTCCCGCCGGACAGCACCCGGGCCAAGCGTATCCTCGTAACAGGAGGGGCGGGCTTTCTCGGCTCGCATCTGTGCGAGCGCCTGCTGAGGGAGGGGAACGAGGTTCTCTGCCTCGACAACCTGTACACGGGAACCCGGCGCAACTTCGCGCATCTGGCGGGCAATCCCCGCTTCGAGTTCCTCGAGCACGACGTCACGGTGCCCTATTTCCTCGAGGTCGACGAGATCTTCAATCTCGCCTGCCCCGCCTCGCCGCCGGACTACCAGGCGGACCCGATCAAGACCACGAAGACCTCGGTCTTCGGCGCACTGAATGCGCTCGAGCTGGCGAAGCCGCGCGGCATCAAGGTCCTGCAGGCGTCCACCTCGGAGGTCTACGGCGATCCGGAGCTGCATCCGCAGAACGAGGACTACTGGGGCAACGTCAACCCGATCGGGCCGCGCGCGTGCTACGACGAGGGCAAGCGCTGCGCCGAAACGCTGTTCTTCGACCATCACCGCTGCCACGGCACGCCGATCAAGGTCTGCCGGATCTTCAACACCTACGGGCCGCGCATGCGGCCGGACGACGGGCGGGTGGTCTCGAACTTCATCGTCCAGGCCCTGCTGGGCCAGGACCTGACGATCTACGGCGACGGAAACCAGACCCGCTCGTTCTGCTACGTGGACGACCTCGTCGAGGGATTCCTGCGGCTGATGGAGTCGCCCGCGCACGTCACCGGGCCGATCAACCTCGGCAATCCGGGCGAGTTCACGATCCGCGAGATCGCGGAACTGGTCGTCGAGATGACGGGAACGCGCTCGAAGATCGCCTATCATCCCGCTCCCGTCGACGATCCGCGCCGCCGCAGGCCGGACATCACCCGCGCCCGCGAGCAGCTCGGCTGGCAGCCGACCGTTCCGCTCGCCGAAGGAATCGCCAGGACCATCGCCTATTTCGACGACTATCTGAGCGAAGGCGAACAGGTGATCGCGGAGTCCGCGGCTTGAGCGGACGACGCGTGCTGGTGACCGGCGGCGCCGGCTACATCGGAAGCCACACCTGCAAGATGCTGGCGGCGCACGGCGTCGCGCCGATCACCTACGACAACCTGGTCGCCGGCCACCGGGACGCGGTGCGATGGGGGCCGTTCGTGCAGGGCGACATCCTCGACGCCGGCCGGCTCACCGCGACGCTCGCCGAGCACAGGCCGGAGGCGGTCATCCACTTCGCGGCCTTCGCCTATGTCGGGGAGTCGGTCGAAGACCCGGCGAAATACTATCGCAACAACGTCGCCGGAACGCTGTCGCTGCTCGACGCCTGCCGGGCGACCGGCGTGACGAACGTCATCCTGTCCAGCAGCTGCGCCACCTACGGCATCCCGCAGAGGCTGCCGATCGACGAGCGCGAGCGGCAGCAGCCGATCAACCCGTACGGCCGCACCAAGCTGATGATGGAGGAGGTCGTCGCCGACTACGCGGCCGCCTACGGGATACGCTACGCGGCGCTGCGCTATTTCAACGCCGCGGGCGCCGATCCGGACGGCGAGCTCGCCGAACGGCACGATCCCGAGACGCACCTGATCCCGCGCGCGCTGATGGCGGCGGCCGGCTCGATCCCGCATCTCGCCGTCTTCGGCGACGACTACGAGACCGACGACGGCACCTGCGTGCGCGACTACATCCACGTCACCGATCTCGCCCGCGCCCACGTCCTGGCCGCGGACCGCCTGGCAAAGGGCGGCGACAGCATCGCGGTCAACCTCGGCACCGGCCGGGGCGTGTCGATCCGCGAGATCCTCGCCGCCGTCGAGCGCGTCACCGGCCGGGCCGTGCCGGTCGTCGCGGGGCCGCGACGCGCGGGCGATCCGCCCGTGCTCGTCGCCGACCCCGCCCTGGCGCGGCGGACGCTCGGCTTCACCGCCGACCTTTCCGATATCGACACGATCGTCAGGACGGCCGCGCCGACCTTCGGGCTGAGGCTGGCGGCATGACCGGAATCGTCCATCCTCGGGTCATGACGCACCGGCAGCGGGACAATGGACACCTGCTGGTTCCCTTGATGACCGGCCCCAGGAAATGGGAGTACGCGGCGAGCAGCCTGCTCTATCTGGTCGCCCTCGCGTATTTCTGGATCTGGTGGCTTCAGCCGGAGCACAATATCGGCACGCTCCGCTACGCGATCATCACGCTGGTGGTGGCGTGGGTGACGCTCCTGCCGCTCTACCCGATGGCGATATTCCGGAACGCCCTCATGCCGGACCCGGACCGCAGGGCGCCGCGGAACCTCCGCGTGGCCATGGTCGTGACGAAGGCACCGTCGGAGCCGTTCGAGGTCGTCGCCGAGACGCTCCAGGCGATGCTCGGCCAGACCTATCCGCACGACACGTGGCTCGCCGACGAGGATCCGAGCCCCGAGACCGTCGCCTGGTGCGAGACGCACGGGGTGAGGATATCCACGCGGCGCGGGCAGTCCGACTACCACCGCACCACCTGGCCCCGGCGCACGCGCTGCAAGGAAGGCAACCTCGCCTATTTCTACGACCATTGCGGCTACGACAACTACGACATCGTCTCCCAGCTCGATGCCGACCACGTGCCGACGCCCACCTATCTGGAGGAGATGGTCAAGCCGTTCGCCGACCCGGCGATCGGATATGTTTCGGCCCCCAGCATCTGCGACAAGAACGCCGCCCAGAGCTGGTCCGCACGGAGCCGGCTATACGCGGAGGGCACGCTGCACGGGGCCCTGCAGGTCGGCTACAACGCCGGCTGGGCGCCCCTGTGCATCGGATCGCACTACGCCGTGCGCACCAGCGCGCTGAAGGAGATCGGGGGGCTGGGGCCCGAGCTCGCCGAGGACCACTCCACCACGCTGATGATGAATTCCCACGGCTGGCGCGGCGTGCACGCCTTCGACGCGATCGCCCACGGGGACGGGCCGAATACCTTCGCGGACCTCGTGACGCAGGAATTCCAGTGGTCGCGCAGCCTGATGATGATCCTGCTGCAGTACACGCCGGTCTACTTCCCGACCCTGCCCGGACGGCTGAAGTTCCAGTTCCTGTTCTCCGAGCTCTGGTATCCGCTTTTCTCCCTGTTCATGGCGATCATGTACGCCATGCCGATCGCGGCGCTGGTCTTCGACGTCAATTTCATCGGCGTCACCTACCCGGGCTTCCTCGTCCACTTCTTCCCGATTTCGTTCATCCTCGTGGCGATGGCCTACCGGATGAAGGCCGGCGGCTGGCTGCGGCCGCAGGACGCCAAGGTGCTCAGCTGGGAAGGGCTGCTGTTTCTGTTCGCACGCTGGCCGTGGTCCTTCATCGGCACCCTGGCCGGCATTCGCGACTGGCTGAGCGGCACCTTCGTCGATTTTCGCGTGACCCCGAAGGGCGGCGACCCCGCCGGACCCCTGCCCTTCCGCGTCCTGCTGCCCTACGTCTTCCTCGCCCTGGGCGCGGCGGCGCCCGCGCTCCTCCTGACCGACATCCGTGTCGCGAAGGGCTTCTACATATTCGCGTGCCTGAACGCGGCGATCTACGCCCTGCTGCTGATCGCCATCGTGGCGCGCCACGTCAGGGAAAACGGCCTGAACCTCGACTGGAAGCCGCTGCGCACGGTCGTCGCGCAGGCAAGCCTGGCGCTTGCCGTCTCGGCCGCGCCGGTCGCCGCCGCGGTCTCCAACGGCGGGATCGGCATGCAGGCGATCCTCTGGGGAACCCAGACCGTCGGCCTCACCAAACCCGTCTACTCGGTTTCCGGCGCCGGCCAGGGCGGGCACAGCGTGACCGCGCTGCGGCTCAACCGGGCCTTCTTCTCCGACCTGGTCGAGGGCATCCGGAATCGCGACTGACACCCAAGGCAAAGGCAGGCGTTCCCGCTGCCCCGGCGCGGATTGGCCGCGAGCGGCATCCGCAGGATCGGATCCGAGGCAGAGGACCATCGCCGCGCCCGGCGCGACAGGCGCCGTCCTGAACGAAAGGCAAGTGAAATGCGGTTGCTGACGAACCTGAGCAAAACGAACGCGGCCCTTCCGCTGGCCGCGGTCCTCCTGTTGGCGGGCTTCGGACCGCACACGGCCGGCGCCCAGTCGCGACAGGGGCCGACCTTCGGCGTCTACGATCCGCACGGGGCGTTCTCCGACAGCAAGGCGATCGGCATCGAGCACGTCTACCTGCCGTGGTCCGACGTGAGCCTGGCGAGCCTCATGGAAGCGGACAGGTACGCCTCCGAGCGCGGCCGCGCGATCCTGTTGACGGTCGAGCCCTGGTCGTGGGGTGCGGGCGGGAACCTCGACGGCGAGCGGCTGCGCGACACGATCCTTTCCGGCGGTCATGACGGCCAGATCAAGGACCTGTGCGGCGCGGTCGCCACCTTCGAGAGCCCCGTCACGATCCGCTGGGGCCACGAGATGGAGGCGGCGAACGGCCGCTACGCCTGGGCGAACTGGAAACCGGACGACTACGTCGCCGCCTATCGCCATTTCGTCGACGAGTGCCGCAAGTCCGCCCCCGAGGCGAAGTACATGTGGTCGCCGGTGGGCGAGGCCTCGGCGCGGGACTACTATCCCGGCGACGCCTATGCCGACGAGGTCGGCATCTCGGTGTTCGGCTTCCAGGCCTTCGACCAGGCCGCCTACGGCAGGCCGATCGGCTTCAGCGAGCATCTCGCCGAGCGCTACGACCTGGTCAAGGACTACAAGAAGCCGGTGATCGTCGCAGAGGCCGGCTGCGCGGGCGACCAGGTCTATGTCGACCACTGCCTGAGGGAGTTGGCGGCACCGGGCGAGCGGTTCACCCGGCTCGAAGGCATCGTCTACTTCAACGCGGTCGATCCCTACGACTGGAGCGGCCACGGCACTCCGGACTGGCGGGTTCCCGGCAACGCCTTCGATTTCCTGAACTGATCCGCATCCCCCGGTCCCGCGTCGGGCCCGGTCCGGCGTCGGCCCCGGGCCGGCGCGGCCGTCCTGCCGTCCGCGCGCCGAAGCGATCCGGCCGCCGGCGGCTTACTGCAGGAGACGGGGATTGATCCGCCAGTCGGGCTTGCCCAGGCCGTCGGGCCAGGCGGCCGGCTCCAGCATGTTGAAGTAGACGACGGCCTTGAGACGGCGGAACGTCTTCCTGGCGACGCGGAGCTGGGCGAGCCACTTGTTCTTGTACTTGCGCGGGCCGCTGACGCCGATTTCCGCGATGATGATCGGCTTCCTGTACCGCGTGACGCGAGAGTACTTCTCGCGGACGGCCTCGACGAAACTGCGGGGATGGCCGTACCAGAGCTTGTCGGCCCTCTGGTAGCCCCAGACCGGCAGGCCGATCATGTCGACGTAGCCCTTGCCCGGGAAATAGTCCTCGAGGCCCTCGTGCCCGATCGGCGACCAGACGAAGCGCGCCTTGGGGGCGATCGCGCGGCACTTGGTCACGAAGTACCGGTAGGCCTGGACGTAGCCGGCGCTGTCGTGGCGCGCCCAGGGATAGCGGCCGGTGACCTCCTCCATCTCGTGGCCCCAGCGCACCAGCGGCCTGAACTTCATCCGCGCGACCTCGGTGCAGACGGCGGCGATCTCGCCGTCGTAGTCGCCGTTCAGGATGTCGCCGAAAAGGGTGTCGCCGCCGTCGGCCCAGTTCGCCGCATGCGTCCAGGGCTCGACGGTGACCATCATGCGGCGGTGCCGCTTGCGGGCGTAGGCCGCCTGCTCCCGGAGCTCGGCGACGCTGAAATACTGCCAGGCGATGAACACGTGCTCGATCGCCATCCCCCTGACGCGCTTGGCCTTCTTCAGCGGGTCGTAGATGCCGATCGGCGCTTCGGAGCGCACCGGCCCGGCGGTGCTTTCCGCGGCGGCCGCTGCCGGCTGCGCGTGGGCCGGGAAGCCCGTCAGGCCGGCCGCCGCCACGGCGGCGGCGACGAGAGGGACGGATAGTATTCTCAGCACCTGCAGCTCCCGCAGCTCGATTTCGAGCGGAAGATACAAGCCGTCTGAAAATACGAGGTTCTCTACGGGGATGATCTTATAATAAAAGACCTTCCTAAATTAATTAAAAACGACGGGCATATTGGCTAATATGCCTCGATACTTGGAATTTGATTCAATTTTTCTGGTTATTTTTCGTTACGTATTCTGTTCCCAAGGGCGGCGAATTCTGCACGCGACGACAACAAGCGGCCGCGCGCCGTTGCGAAGGCTCGGGAAAAGGAAGGAAAGCCGGCGGAGGACGGCCGCGCCCGGACGGCCGCGCTCAGAAGGAGCGGCGAATGTCGAGGGCGACGAGGAAGGCCCCCTGGCTGTCCTTCGCGGCCGGATCGACGATGAAGGGATTGAACACCCCGCCGGACGTCCCCGCGCCGTTGAAGTCGACATGGCCGTAGTGGACGTCGAGCATGAAGGTCGTCTGCGCCACCGGTTTCCACGAGATGTTGGCGAACACCTCGTAGGTATCCATCTCGAAGTCCGACGAGAAGGAGGGAACGAACGGGTTGTAGGACGTCAGGGGCGACTTGAGGTTCTGGTAGCCTGCGCCGATCGTCGTGTAGACCGTGTAGGTCCAGAAGTGGGTGTGGGAGGCCAGCACCGACCATGACGTCACCCGGTCGAGGATGCAGTCGGTGACGCCGACCGGCAAGGCGCAGTTGCCCCACACGACGTTGCCCGACGCGAGCAGGTTGTCCTCGTTGTACTGGCTCGCCCCGTCCGTATAGATGCCTTTCAGGGTGAAGTAGTCGTATTCGCCCGTGACCGGCGTCTTGACCATCGCGCCGCCCAGCAGGGCCCAGCCGAAGTCCGCGTCCGTCCATCCGACCGGCAGGCCGGCCGCGTTCACGTCGCGGAACTCGTTGCGGTGCAGCGCGCCGGCGACCTGCGCGTTGCCCCAGTCGCTGTCGAGGCGGAGATTGGCGACCACGTCGGGCATCTCGTTGCGGTCGTTGACGACCGTGAAGGCGGCGACCGGCCCCCAGACGCCCGTCGCGCGGAGCGCATAGGGATAGGAGTACGCCTGATCCTCGAGCGCGACCGACACCGACCAGCCGCTGCCGAAGGCCTGCGTGTAGCGGATCTGGCTGCGGCGCATGTAGTTGTCGCCCGTCGCCGTCACGACGTCGGAGTAGATCG
Organism: Pseudomonadota bacterium; assembly: GCA_023458595.1. Taxonomy (GTDB): domain Bacteria; phylum Pseudomonadota; class Alphaproteobacteria; order Rhizobiales; family Tepidamorphaceae; genus Microbaculum. The sequence continues at coordinate 13,369 of JAEWYT010000016.1, read as the reverse complement.
GGCTCGAGTCGAGATGCAGGAAGGTCGACCACGTCTTGCCGAACGTCCAGTTGCCGAACTGGACGAAGGCGTGGCGCAGGCCGAACGCGCCGCCGGTGCGGGTATCGTTGTCGGTGAGCTCGCCCTCGACGAAGGCGCGCACGGTCCCGTATTCGGTCGCCGTGCGGGCGTCGAAATTGATGTGGGCGAAGGCGTACATCCCGAAGGTGTCTTCGAGGGTGTGGCCGTCGGGAACGATGCCGTAGGCCGCGCCCGAGGACGGCGGCCACTGGTCCTCGAAGGCGTAGACCTCGAGCGCCGCGTAGCCGCTCACCTTAAAGCAGATGTCGGTGCCCGGCAGCTCGATGAAGCCGGTGATGTCGCAGCGGTAGACGGGCTCCCTCGGCGCCTTCACGTCCATGGTCATGTCCGCCGCATCGGCGCCGGCGACAAAGGCAGGCAGCGCGATCGCCAGACCGAAAAGGACCTTCTTCATTTCCGCCAACCCCGCATCACCGCTCGGTTTCCCCGGCCGCGATCCCGACGCCTGTCCGCCGATCCCGGACCGCCGCTGCCGGACGCCCCCTCACCGGCACCTCCTCTCCGGCACCTCCTCGGGGAAACGAAGCCCGTGGATTCCGCACGTTGTTTCAAACAATTATAGCCTCCGCTTCGGTGAGCCAACGAAAGAATGCCGATCGGTGCCCCCGGCGCCAATTCGGCAGACGGGAGTTGCGCGCCTGCAACGCTTCTGGCCGCACCGCCGCCGCTCCCGCGGCGCCGCGCCGGCCCGACATGGCGCCTGGCGACGGGAACGAACCGGAACCGCGCCGCGAGGCATTCACTGACGCGGCGGCGAGAAGCGGCTAGTGTTTCCCGGCGACAAGGCGCGACTCGGCAGCGGCGGACATGGACACGAAGGCGATAGCGGACGACCTGTGGGACGAACTGAGGGCCGGACGGCACATGCCGCCGCGCTGGGGCGGGCGCATGAGCATGGACGAGGCCTATGCCGTGCAACTCGACCTTCTCGACCGGCATCTGTCGGCGGGCGAGCGGCAGGCGGGATGGAAGGTCGGGCTGACGGCGGCGGCGATGCGTGCCCAGCAGGGCGTCTACGAACCCTGCTTCGGCTACCTTCTCGAGAGCGGCGCGTGCCCGAGCGGCCACCGGTTCGCCTTCGCCGACCTGATCGCGCCGGGCTTCGAGAACGAACTCTGCCTGACCGTCGGATCGGACCTCGAGGGACCGGGCGTCGATCTCGAGGCGGCGCGCGCGGCGGTCACGCATGCCGCGCCGGCGCTCGAGATCATCGAGAAACGCGGCGACCTCTCCGGCGACCTCGCTCTCGCCATGGCGGACAACGCCCAGCAGAAGGCCTTCGTGGTCGGGGCGCCGGTCGCGCTGACCGCGGAAAACGGCGATCTGGGGCGCTCGGACGTTTCCGTTTACGTCAACGGGGGTCTGCAGGAGAGTGCGCCGGGTTCGAACGTCATGGACGGCGGCGCGCTGCTCTCGGTCGTCTGGCTCGCCAACAAGCTCGCCGGTTTCGGCCGCGGCATCAGCGCCGGCCAGCGCATCATGTCGGGCTCGTTCACGAAACAGTACGCGATCGCGCGCGGCGACGCGGTGCGCTGCGAGTTCCAGCCCTTCGGGCCGGTCGAGGCGACGTTCGACTGAGCCCCGCGGATACGGGCGTCGGACGCGATCAGCCGCCCCTGCCCTTCTCGACGTCCTCGACGCTCACGCGCGGCATCTCGAACAGATCGCTCAGCCGCGCGTACCAGCCGCGACCGTGCAGGCGGCCGATCAGGTCCAGCTTCGGCGTGTCGATGTATCGCCTGTCGCGGTCGATCACCATGTCGTCGCGGAAATAGGCCCCGACGACGCGGCCGATGACGATATGGCGGCGATTGCCGAGGTCGACCGTCTCGTGCAGCACGCATTCGAGCGCCACCGGGCTTTCGGCGATGCGCGGCACGCCGACGTTGACGCTCGCGGCGGTCGACAGGCCGGCACGCTCGATCTCGCTGATGCCTGCGGAGTAGTCGGCACCGCAGACATTCATCATGTGACGCGTCTCGTAGGAGACCAGGTTCACGACGAACTCGCGGGTCGCCAGGATGTTCGCCGAACTGTCCTTCGACTGCGCGCCGTCGCGCGAGCCGATGCCGACGCCGACGATCGGCGGGTTGCCGGAGAAGACGTTGAAATACGAGAACGGCGCGGCGTTGAGCTCGCCGGAGGCGCTCTTCGTCACCAGCCAGGCGATCGGTCGCGGCACGACCGCGGCGTTGAGGAGCTTGGCGTAGTCGCCCGGCGCGATCTCGGCGAAATCGAAGTACATTCGGAACCCCCCCCGGCCGGCGCCGGCGCTTGGACCGTTCACAGACAACAACACCGGAGCCTCTGAAAAGCCCCGTGTCTCAGGCCGGATACAACGCGATGACGAGCGCCAGCGACAGGATCGCCAGCCCGCCCGCGGCCTGCAGGAAGAACAGCGCCTTCTCCGCCGCCGCCATGTCGGAATAGGAGGAGGTCCTGGCGAGACGGTAGCACTCCCGGAACAGGAGCAGCGCCCCGACCACCATCAGGGGCACGACGAACTGGTGATGCCGGGCGTTGGTGCGGTGCACGAACGGATTGAGGCAGGCGAACAGGAACGTGCCCTTGAAGGCGATGACGAGGAGTTGCTCGCGCAGCGTGCCCCAGAAGGGGATCACCGCGACGGCGAAGGACAGCGCGAAGGCGGTGACGTAGATCGTCGAATAGACCGTCTGGAGCAAGGCGCGGACCGCCACCGGCGCATCGAGACGCCAGTACTGCATCTCGAAGAAGCTGGTGCCGAACTTGCCGGCGCCGAAAAGGAAACGCTGCCAGGCGTCCTGGACTTCGACGATCGCGTGATTGAGCGTCAGCCCCTTCAGCGCGTATTCCCGGTACTCCTTGAAGATGTCCAGCAGCGGCCGGTGCTCGTCCCGTGACTGGTAGCGCGCGGCCCGGTGCACGACCAGGAAGGAGTTGCCCTTGAACTCCGACTCGTCGATCTCCTCGCGGGTCTTTCCGGACGTGCGGGCGTGGTGCTCAACGATCTTCTTGCGGACCATCGGCATCAGTCTCTTGTAGCCGTAGTGAATCGCCAGGGAGATATCCTGGCTCACGGGGGCCACGCGAAAGCCGCCGACGTGCTTCGACAGCGCCATCGTCCACGGCGTCAGGAACAGCAGGCCGACGGCATAGACGAGCGGCACCATGAAGACGCGCAGGTTGCGCTTGCGATCCCTGAAATAGACGACGGCGAACGCAAGGGAGCTGAGCACCAGCGCGATTACCGGAAAGATCATGAAGTTCTGGCGGACGTAGAGCGATATGCCGAAGATGATCAGCAACGCGAGGTACGCCCAGACCGGCACCCTCCTTCCGGCGACGATCGCATCCGTCAGCCAGTACACGAACAGGAAGTTGATCACGAGCAGGACGCTGCCCGCGTGCTCGCCCCACAGCGTCCATGCCATCAGGTTCCACTCGAAGCAGAACGACATGACTATCGTGAAGGCGATGGCGCTCCAGATCCCCATCGTCCGCGCGATCAGGGCAAACGCCACGGCGAACAGGAGCGAATTCGTGACGCCGACGATCACGCGGGCGTCCTCCAGCGGGATATTGCCCCAGAAGTAACGAAAGCCGCTGAGGTAGATGCCGATCCCCGGAAGGAAGCTGCCGCGGTTGATATCGAAGCCGTGCTTGACGATCGCGAACTGGTAGCGCTCGTCGCCGTTGGCGGGGATGAAGTGAATCGCGTGCGACGTGATCATCCGCACCGCGACGAAGAGGATCACGGCGACCGCCGTCCAGAGGTACGGGCTGCGGATCAGGGCCCGCAGCATCCCGGTCGAGCCTGTTCGGCTTTCGCTCGCGGTAGTCAGCATCCGTCCAACCGTTCTTCGCTCGACGCCGCGGACGCGTTCCGGCCGGACGCTGCGCCGATCCTACCCCCTGTTATCCAGCCCGGCCGCAAGCGAAACGAGCCGGGCGGCAAATCCCTGCGCCACCAGCATGGTCAGCATCGCCACCTGCAGCAGCACCGCGACGATGAGACCGTCCTCCGCGCTCACGCGATAGAGCAGGAGCGCGGCGACCATCGCCGCCTGATAGGAGCCGATGTTTCCGGGCGCCGGCGAAACGATCCGTATCAGATTCACCGCGGCAATGCTCAGAAACGCCCCTCCAATAGACGCTACACCGACCATTGCATAGAGCGGGATGTAGAAGGACAGCGCGCCGACCAGCCAGATGACGATGCTCAGGCCGATCGTCGCCGCGCCGAGATGGCGGCGGCGCAGGAATCCGATCGCAAGGATCATCTGCGGCACGCCGAGCCTGGCGAGCGGGCCGTAGCGTCCGGCGATCGCGGCGAGCCTCGGCCCCATCGCGGTCGCGGCGACCAGCGCCGCCGCCGCGCCGGCAAGGACGATCGCCGGGATCACGGGCGACATGTCTCCGGTCGAGGGCGCGAGCACGAGCCCCAGCACGCCGAGGACGAGCAGCATCAGAAGGTCGAGCGCCCGCTCGCCGACCATGAAGCCGATCGCCTCGCCCGAGGACCCGCCATACTTGCGGATCCATACCGCCCGCAGCCCCTCGCCGAGCCGGAAGGGCGTCAGCGCGCCGATCATGAACAGCCAGGGAAAGGTCGTCAGCACCGCGGGCCAGCCGACGGGCACCGAGCTGCGCACCAGTATCCCGAACCGCAGGGCCCGCAGGAGGTTCGCGACGACGAACAGGACGGCGAACCAGGCGATCGCCGCCAGACGGTCGGGCGTCAGGAAGCCCCACCAGCGCTCCATCGGCGGAAACCGCTCGACGAGCTGGAACAGCGCGTAGACGAGCACCAGCCAGAGCAGCGTGGGCAAGACGTATCTGCGCGCCATCGTCGATCCCGGTGCCATCGGGGCTATTCGGGAAACCGGTAGCCGAGCCGGTCGAGCACGGCGCCGTGCCGATCCGCCATCATCGCGGCGATCTCGGCGCGCGTGCCGGCGTCGATCCCGCGCCATTTCCCGAAATACTCGGCATTGGCGTCGATGACCGGCTCGAGCGCGATATCGGCGCCGAGGCCGATGCCGGCGGCGACCGGGGCGAGGCTGGCCGCCGGATCGGAGACCAGCGCCTCGTAGGTCAGCAGCCAGGCCCGCCGCAGGTGCGGCAGGTCCTCCAGCATGATCGCGTGCGCCCTGCCCCAGTGATCGAAGGCGCGGGCGGGATCGACCCCCCATTTGGCCGCGGTCGCCAGCGCCACCGGGACCGGGTGGCGGGTGATGAAGACAAAGGCGGACTCGGGGAACAACGCCTGGAAGAACCGCGATCGAACGATGTTGGGTGGCGACTTCTCGATCGCGAAGGGCTTCGAGAAATCGAGGTAGGCGCCCCATTCGCGCAGCAGCAGGCCGGACCGGTCGCCGAGCCGTTCGGCGTCGCGCTCGGTGAGGTGGGCCCGCTCGTCGAAGGCGAACAGGCCCGGTCCACCATGGGCGCGGGCGGAGGCGAACACCGTCTGCAGGTGCTGGCCCTCGTCCTCCGGCACGCCGGTATGGGCGAAGCTCGTCACGCCGGGCATGCCGCGCAGCATCCGGTGCAGGAGCGACGTGCCGCTGCGGTGCAGGCCGCACAGGAAAACGAAGCAGGTGCGCGAGACGTCGGGCGTTTCGGCGAGCGGGGGCCTGCGGAAAAGCCGCATGCCGGCGGTGCCGAACGCCTTCCAGAGCACGAGCCTGGCGATCTCGTCGCTCCGCGAACGCCTGATCAGGGAGCGGCTGCGCATGGGGTCCGCGACACTCGAAATGCCGGAAACGGCTGGAGGGAACAGCGGGTACCCGCCCGCCGGCGAAGTCAGCCGGGATGATATCGGCGCGGCCGGAAGGGCGCAACGCCGCCCCGCCGGCCGGTTTCTCCGGGCGCGCAAAGTGCTGTAGATTGACTTTGCCCGTCGCGATGGCGAAAAACCGGCGGCCCCGCGGGGAACAGCGGCCCGGGAAACGGCCGCGCCCGTCCGGTCCGGTCTTTCGGGGCCCGACGCACGAGAAACGAGCTCTAGACCCGCGCCGATGCAGAACGTCATCAGTCTCGTCATCCCCGTCTACAACGAAGCCGAGACGATCAACGAGCTTCACGCGCGGCTTTGCGCGCTCGCGGGGAAGATCGACGGCGAGGTCGAGTTCATCTTCATCGACGACGGCAGTTCGGACGCCTCGCTGTCGATGCTGGAGGACCTGCACGGCAGGGACAAACGGGTCAAGATCATCGCCTTCAGCCGCAACTTCGGCCATCAGTTCGCGATCACCGCGGGCATGGATCTGGCGAGCGGCGACGCCGTGATCGTCATGGACGCCGACCTGCAGGACCCGCCCGAGACCGTGCTGGAGCTGATCGCCAAGTGGCAGGAAGGCTACCAGGTCGTCAACGCCCGGCGCCGCAGCCGGCGCGGCGACAGCTGGTTCAAGCGCTCGACCGCCAAGGCGTTCTACCGGGTGCTGTCCTTGCTGACGCCGTTCGACATCCCGCTCGACACGGGCGATTTCCGGCTCATCGACAGGGTGGCGCTCGACGCCTTCCTCTACCTTCGCGAGGAAGACCGCTTCGTACGCGGCATGTTCGCCTGGAACGGCTTCCGGCAGACGGAAGTCGCCTTCGACCGGCAGGAAAGGTTCGCCGGGCAGACCAAGTACCCGCTGCACAAGATGATCAAGCTCGCCGCGGCGGCCGTATTCAGCTTCTCCGACTGGCCGCTCCGGGCGATCGTGCAGGTCGGCGCGCTGGTGTCGCTGCTCGCCTTCGGCTACGCGACCTACATCATCGTGCGCGCGATGCTCGGCACCTACGAGATCTCCGGCTGGGCCTCCACCGCGACGCTGATCCTGTTCCTGAGCGGCATCCAGCTGATCGTGACGGGCGTCGTCGGCCTCTATGTCGGCCGCATCCACCTGGAATCGAAGCGCCGGCCGATCTACGTGGCGAGCCGGGCCGTCGGCTTCGGCACGCGCAAGCAGCCCGACCGGGCCGTCATCGCCGCCTGGGAATAAGGGCCGGGATGATCGTCGTCACCGGAATGCACCGCTCCGGCACGTCGATGACGGCCTCGCTCCTGGCCGGCCTCGGTGCCGATTTCGGCGCGCCCGGCGACATGATCGCCGCCGACCAGTGGAACCAGAGCGGCTATTTCGAGAGCAAGGAGGCCGTCGGCATCAACCTGAGGCTGCTGCTCGGCACCGGCGTGAACGTCGAGAACTGGATCCATCCTCCGGCGAGACCTTCCGCCCGCCTGGTCAACGTCTTCACCTCCGGCAAGTGGCGCTACCTGCTGCCGGCCACCTCGGCGATGGTTCACCGGCGCGCCGATGCGCTTTCGGCCGAGATGGCGGAGTTCGGCCGGCGCTCCGCTGGCCTGTTCGTGAAGGATCCGCGGTTCGCGGTCACCTACCGCTACTGGCGCGAGCGGGCCGCGATCGAGGCCGCGGTCTTCTGCTTCCGTCATCCGGAGGCCGTCTGCCGCTCGATCGCCAAACGGGACCTGATGCCGAGATCGGTGGCGATGCGCATGTGGCTCCAGCACAACCGCGACTTCGCCCTGTCGCTTTCCGGCGACGAGCCCGTCGTCCTGGTCGACTACGACCGGTTCTTCTCCCCCGAGGCCGGCGACCGCATCGCCCGACTGGCCCGGTTCGTGTCCGCGGCAACCGGAAAACCCGGCAACGCGAGCGCCGCGGCCTCCATGATCGACCTGAAACAGCGCCATCACCGCACCGCGGACCTGCCGATCGGCAACGGACGGGCGCGGGCCGTCTACGAGGCGTTGGCGCGCGTGAGCGCGGGGGAGAGCGAGCCCGTGCCCGCGGGCCGGCTGCGCGAGCGGCTCGAGAAGGCGGGGTTGCGCTGAAATCGCCCCGTCCTCGGGCTGTCGGCCCTTCGAACATGTGATCACAACCCCCTTGACCGCGGGTCGCCTAATGCCATCCTGTAGGAAACTGGATCGGTGGTGCCGGTTCTTTCGTCCGCGTGCGGGTTTTTCGCGAAAGGACAGCCATTTGGCGACAGAAATCATGGGACGGATGCGTGCCGCGGCGTTCGGCGCGCTTTTCGTGCTGTCCGCGACGGGCGCGCTCGCCCAGCAGGGCGGCCCGGTCGCCGTGGAGGCGCGCGCCGTCACGGTCGACCGCGTCGTCGAGGAGGCGACCGCCGTCGGCACCCTCCTTTCCGCCGAATCGGCCGAAATCAGCGCCGAAATCGCCGGCCGCGTCGAAGTCATCTCCTTCGACGAGGGCATGCCGGTCTCCGAGGGCCAGCTCCTGTACCAGCTCGATTCCGCCGTCTACGAGGCGCAGCTCTCCGAAGCGCAATCGAACTACGACCTGAAGCAGCGCAATTTCGAGCGCGCGGACGGGCTGCTGAAGAACAAGGTCGGCACCGTCCGGGCCCGCGACGAGGCGCTTTCGGAGATGCAGGTCGCCAGGGCGCTCCTGACGATGGCGCAGGTGCGGCTCGAGAAGACGAAGATCCTCGCGCCCTTCGACGGCATCGTCGGCCTGCGCAACGTCAGCCGCGGCGACTACGTGCAGCCGGGCGAGAAGCTCGTGAACCTGGAGAAGATCGACCCGATCAAGGTCGATTTCTCGATCGCGGAGCGGTATCTGGCCGATGTTCGCACCGGCGCGGAGGTGCGCCTCAAGGTCGACGCGCTCGGCGACCGCGCGTTCAGCGGCAAGGTCTATGCGATCAACCCGCAGATCGATCCCGCCGGGCGCTCGATCGCGCTGCGCGCCGAGGTGCCCAATCCCGACGGCATCCTGCGTCCGGGCCTGTTCGCCCGCGTCGCGCTGCAGACCGCCGTGCGCGACAACGCCGTCGTCACCTCCGAGGACGCGATCGTCGCCGAGGGCGGCGGCAACTACGTCTTCAAGATCGTCGACGGCAAGGCGGTGCGGACGCCGGTCACCCTCGGCCAGCGGCGCTACGGGTCGGTCGAGATCCTGAAGGGCCTCTCGCCCGGCGACATCGTGGTCGTGGCGGGCCAGATGAAGCTGCGCGACGGCGCCGAGGTGACGCCGACGATCATCGACGAGCCGGCCGCCGCGCCGACCGCCGGCACCGGCCCTTCGGCGTCGTGAACGGGGGGAACGCGGACCGCCCATGACGCTCTCGGAAGTCTGCATCCGCCGGCCGGTCTTCGCGACGGTCCTCAGCCTCGTGATCGTGCTCGTCGGCATCGTCTCCTACGAGCGGCTCACCATCCGCGAGTATCCCGCCATCGATCCGCCCGTCGTCAGCGTCGACACGACCTACACGGGCGCCAGCGCCGAGATCGTCGAGACCAAGGTCACCAAGGTCCTGGAGGATTCCCTCGCCGGCATCGAGGGCATCAACTTCATGAAGTCGACGAGCCGGCAGGAACGCAGCCAGATCTCGATCACCTTCAACCTGAACCGCGACCCCGCCGATGCCGCCGCCGACGTGCGCGACCGGGTGGGCCGGGCGCGCCGGCAGCTCCCCGACGAAATCGACGAGCCGGTGATCCGCAAGGTCGAGGCCGACGCACAACCGGTGTTCTACATCTCGCTGTCGAGCGACCGGCACGATTCGCTCGAGGTTTCCGAGGCAGCGGACAAGATCGTCGCCAACCAGCTGCAGAGCCTGCCCGGCATCGCCCAGATCATGATCTACGGCGACCGCGAGTACGCCATGCGCATCTGGCTCGACGCGGCCCGCCTCGCCGGCTACGGCATCACGGTGCAGGACGTCGAATCCGCGCTGCGCCAGCAAAACGTCGAGATCCCGGCCGGCACGATCGAAAGCCGCGACCGCGAGTTCACGGTGCTCTCGCAGACCGACCTGAACACGCCGGAGGAATTCAACAACCTCATCGTCAAGCAGACCGACAACGGCTATCTGGTCAGGCTGCAGGACGTCGGCCATGCCGAGATCGGACCGCGCGACGAGAGCCGCAACGTCCGGTACAAGGGCAAGACGGCGGTGACGGTCGCGATCGTCAAGCAGGCCACCGCCAATCCGCTCGACGTCTCGCAGGCCGTGCGCGCCGAGCTTCCGCGCGTCATCGCGAGCCTGCCGGAGGGCATGTCGCTCGAGCCCTCCTACGACCGCTCGGAGTTCATCGAGGAGTCGATCAAGAACGTCTACAAGACGATCGGCGAGGCGATCGTGCTCGTCGTGCTGATCATCTTCCTGTTCCTGCGCTCGCTCAGGGCGACGATCATTCCGATCGTGACCATCCCGATCTCGCTGATCGGCGCCTTTGCCGTGATGGCGCTGTTCGGGTTCTCCATCAACACGCTGACGCTGCTCGCCATGGTGCTCGCCATCGGCCTCGTCGTCGACGACGCGATCGTGATGCTGGAGAACATCCACCGCCACATCGAGGACGGCATGCCGCCCATGAAGGCGGCGATCACCGGCTCACGGGAGATCGGCTTCGCGATCGTCGCGATGACGCTGACGCTCGTCGCCGTCTACGCGCCGATCGGCTTCATGTCCGGATCGACAGGGCGGCTCTTCACCGAGTTCGCGCTGACGCTCGCCGGCGCGGTCCTGGTGTCGGGCTTCGTGGCGCTCACGGCGACGCCGATGATGTGCTCGAAGTTCCTGCGCCACCAGACGCACCACAACTGGCTCTACCGGGTGTTCGAGGCGGGGCTGAACGGCCTCACGGCCGGCTACCGGGCGCTCCTGCGCGGCGCGATGGTCGTGCGTCCGCTCGTGCTGCTGGTCGGCATAGCCGTGGCCGGCGGCGGCTACTGGTTCTTCACGCAGCTCAATTCCGAGCTCGCTCCCTACGAGGACCAGGGAACGATCACGACCTTCTTCACCGGTCCGGAAGGCTCCACGCTCGCCTACACGGACCGCTACGCAAGGCGCATCGAGGACATCCTGGCCGGTGTGCCCGAGATGGAGCGCTATTTCGTCATCGTCGGCACGCCGCTCGCCAACCAGGGCCTCGCCTTCGCCCGGCTGGTGCCCTGGGAGGACCGGCAGCGCTCGAGCCAGGATGTCGCCGGCGCGCTGCGCGGGCCGTTCGCCGCCATTCCGGGCGTGCGGGCCTTCCCCTCGACGCCGCCGCCCCTCGGCCAGAGCGTACGCAACACACCGGTCGAGTTCGTCATCCAGACGTCGCGGCCGTACGAGGAACTGCAGGACATCGTCGACGCCTTCGTCGCGCGCGCCCAGGAGAACCCGGGCCTGCAGAACATCGACACCGACCTGACGCTGTCGAAGCCGCAGCTCAAGGTCGACGTCGACCGCGACAAGGTGGCCGACGTCGGCGTCGACCTCGCCGTGCTCGGGCGGACGCTCGAGACGCTGCTCGGCGGGCGGCAGGTGACCCGCTTCAAGCGCGGCGGCGACCAGTACGACGTGGTGGTCAAGATCGCCGACATCGACCGGCGCGATCCCGACCAGCTGCGGCAGATCTACGTGCGCTCGAGCCGCGGAGACATGGTGCAGCTGTCGAACCTCGTCACCGTCGAGGAGACCGTCGCCCCGCGCGAGCTGAACCACTTCAGCCAGCTGCGCTCGGCGACCATCAAGGCGAACCTGGCGCCCGGCTATTCGCTCGGCGAGGCGCTCACCTTCCTCGGCACGGTCGCCGACGAGGCGCTGCCGGCGACGGCCCGCACCGACTACGGCGGCCTGTCGCGCGACTTCCGCGAGTCGAGCGCGGGCATCTACACGACGTTCCTTTTGGCGCTCGCGTTCATCTACCTGGTGCTGTCGGCCCAGTTCGAGAGCTTCCGCAGCCCGCTCATCATCATGTTCACGGTGCCGTTGTCGATCACCGGCGGCCTGATGGCGCTGTGGCTCGACGGCTCGACGCTGAACATCTACTCGCAGGTCGGCCTCGTCACGCTGATCGGCCTCATCACGAAGCACGGCATCCTGATCGTCGAGTTCTCCAACCAGCTGCGCGCCGCCGGGCGGGACATGCGCGATGCCGTCGTCGAGGCATCCGTGCTGCGTCTGAGGCCCATCCTGATGACTACCGGCGCCATGGTGCTCGGCGCCGTGCCGCTCGCGATGGCGACGGGGGCCGGCGCGGAGAGCCGCCAGGACATCGGCCTCGTCATCGTCGGCGGCCTCCTGGTCGGCACACTGTTCACGCTGTTCGTGATCCCGGTGGTCTACACCTACATCGCCAGCCGCAAGGTGCCCGGCACGCATGTCGAGGAAGCGGGCCACGTTCACGTGGTCGGCAAGAAGGACCTGCCGCACGCGGCTGAGTAGGCTTCTCCGCTCACCCCGCGGGGTGAAAGCACGCCACCGTCCGCCCTGCCCCGCGCGCCTCCAGCGCCGGCTCCTCGGTCCGGCAGCGTTCCGTGGCGCGTCGACATCTCGGCGCGAAGGGGCAGGCGCCCTCGGCCGGCGCCGACGGCGGCTCGACGGGGATCCCCTTCGCCCGGCGGCGGAAGGCAGGATCGGGCTTCGGCACCGCGGAGAGCAGCAGCTCCGTGTAGGGATGGGCCGGCGATCCGAACACATCGGCCGTCGGCCCCTGCTCCACCACCCGGCCGAGATACATCACCGCGACGTCGTCGGTGACGTGATTGACCACGGTCAGGTCGTGGCTGATGAACAGGAAGGTCACGCCGCGCTGCTCGCGCAGATCCATCATCAGGTTCAGCACCTGAGCCTGTACCGAGACGTCGAGGGCGGACACCGGCTCGTCGGCGACGATCAGCTCCGGACCGGTGACGAGGGCGCGGGCGATGGCGATGCGCTGGCGCTGGCCGCCGGAGAACTCGTGCGGATAGCGGTCGACATGGCGGGGGGCGAGGCCGACGGCGTCCAGCACCTCGGCGACCCTGTCGCGGCGCTCGGCGCGGGACAGGTCCCTTGCGAGGCCGCTCAGCGGCTCGGCGACGATCCACCCGACCTTGTGGCGCGGATCGAGGGAGCCGTAGGGGTCCTGGAAGACGATCTGCATGCGACGGCGCAGCGTCTTCACGCGGGCGGGCGAGGCGGCAAACAGATCCTCGCCTTCGAGGCGGACGGTGCCCGCGCTCGGACGGTCCAGCGCCAGCACGATGCGGGCGAGCGTGGACTTGCCGCAGCCGGATTCACCGATCAGCCCCAGACTGCGTCCCCGCTCCATCGTCAGCGAGACGCCGTGGACGGCGCGGAACACCGGATGCGGCCGGAACAGGCCGGGACGCGGCAGGGCGTAGTCGCGCACGATGCCGTCGATCTCGACGAGGGGCGCGGTCATGGGTGGCGCCGCGCGGCCAAGGCCGTGCATCCCTCACGTGGACCCCGGATCAAGTCCGGGGCACCCCGCCGTGTTCGGGGCAAGGCCTCGTCACGTGCACAGAGTGGTGCCCCGGACTTGATC
>JAEWYT010000015.1 GCA_023458595.1 Pseudomonadota bacterium | reverse complement strand
GGGGGGGGGGGGGGGGGGGGGGGGGGAGCGGCATACTCCGAACAAGTGGCTCCACCGCACCCCCGACCCCTCACCATCGAGGGGAGGGGAGGCGTCCCGGGGCTACGGCCTTGCGTCCGGACCGTTACGCCGGAGCCGATCCGGGGGCCGGAAGGCTCCCGGTCTGACGCAGGCCCTCGCTCAGCACCACGGCGGCGGCGATCGCCACGTTCAGCGACCTGAGGCCGGGGCGCATGGGGATCAGAATCCGCGCATCTGCCGCGGCGTGAACGGTATCGGGCACGCCCGCCGACTCCCGGCCGAAGAGCAGCGTGTCGGTCTCGCCGAAGCGGTGTTCCGTGTAGGGAAGGGCGGCTCTGGTGGTCAGAAGAACCAGCCGGCGGTCCTCCGACCGGAGGACCTTCAGGAAAGCGCCGAAGGAATCGTGGCGGGCGATTTCCACGTGGTCGAGATAGTCCATGCCGGCACGGCGGAATGCCCTGTCCGACCACGGAAAACCGGCCGGCTCGATGATGTCGACCGGCGCCCCGAGACAGGCGCCGAGCCTGAGGATTGTGCCCGTGTTCTGCGGGATATCGGGCTGATAGAGCGCCAGACGGATCACCGGGTTACCACACACCTTAGAAATATTCGCGACAATTGGCCTCTGTCCCCTCTGGTGCGCTGGACAACGTCCGTCAAGAGTGCAAAAAGGGTCCGCCTGCCGGGTCGGCGGGCACGTCTATCTGTGCCCATTTCGGCCGGAGGGGCGTCTGTCTGTAAGATCTACATCGGGGATTTGGACGTGGCCCACGCCCACACGGACACGCAAGAGCCCACGCGCAGGGATTTCCTCTACATCGCAACAGGAGCAGTCACCGCAGTCGGCGTCGCGGCCGCGGTCTGGCCCTTCATCGACCAGATGCAGCCGGACGCCAGCGTCCGCGCGCTGGCGTCGATCGAGGTCGACATCAGCTCGGTCGAGGTCGGCCAGAGCCTCACCGTGATGTGGCGCGGCAAGCCGGTCTTCATCCGCCACCGGACGGACGAGGAGATCCAGTCGGCCGAAGACGTTCCCACCGGCGATCTGCCCGATCCGTTCGCGCGCAACGCCAATCTGCCGGCCGATGCCCCGGCATCCGACGCCAACCGGGCCCACGGTTCGGCGGATTCCCGTCCCGAGTGGCTGCTGATGGTCGGCGTCTGCACGCATCTGGGCTGCGTGCCGCTGGGCGAGCAGGGCGAGTACAAGGGCTGGTTCTGTCCCTGCCACGGCTCGGTCTACGACACAGCCGGGCGCATCCGTAAGGGCCCAGCGCCCGAGAACCTCGCGGTTCCGGCCTACACATTCCTCTCCGACACGCTCGTCCGCGTCGGCTGACAGATCCGGGGGCTGAGACAGAATCCAATGAGCGGGCACTCCACAGTTCACTACAAGAACCCGGTCGTGCGCTGGATCGACACACGCTTGCCGATCATCAGCACGATGCAAGTCAACGCGATGGATTTCCCAACGCCGAAGAACCTGAACTACTTCTGGACGTTCGGTGGCATCCTGACCCTGTTCCTCGGCATCCAGATCATCACCGGCATCGTGCTGGCGATGCACTACACGCCGCACGTGACGCTCGCGTTCAACAGCGTCGAGCACATCATGCGGGACGTGAACTACGGCTGGCTGATCCGCTACATGCACGCCAACGGCGCGTCGTTCTTCTTCATCGCCGTCTACATCCACATCTTCCGCGGCCTCTACTACGGCTCCTACAAGCAGCCGCGCGAGCTCCTTTGGATAATCGGCGTGGTGATCCTGCTCCTGATGATGGCGACGGCCTTCATGGGCTACGTGCTGCCGTGGGGCCAGATGAGCTTCTGGGGCGCGACCGTCATCACCAACCTGTTCAGCGCCATCCCCCTGGTCGGCACGACGATCGTCGAGTGGCTGTGGGGCGGATTCGCGGTCGGCAACCCGACGCTGAACCGCTTCTTCTCGCTGCACTACCTGCTGCCGTTCGTGCTCGCCGCCGTGGTGTTCCTGCACATCTGGGCGCTGCACGTGCCGGGCAACAACAATCCGACCGGCGTCGAGGTGAAGTCGCCGAAGGACACGATCCCCTTCCATCCGTACTACACCGTGAAGGACTTCTTCGCGATCGTCGTCTACCTCGTGTTCTACGCGGCATTCGTGTTCTACCTTCCGAACTATCTCGGCCACACCGACAACTACATCATGGCCAATCCGCTGGTGACGCCGGCGCACATCGTGCCCGAATGGTACTTCCTGCCGTTCTACGCGATCCTGCGCGCGATTCCCGACAAGCTCGGCGGCGTCATCGCGATGTTCGGCGCGATCGCGGTGCTGTTCGTGCTGCCGTGGCTCGACACCTCCCGGGTCAAGTCGGCGACCTTCCGGCCGCTCTACCGCCAGTTCTTCTGGATCCTGGTGGTGGTCTGCATCGGCCTCGGCTATCTCGGCTCGAAGCCGCCGGAGGGCGGATACGTGATCGCGGCGCGCATCCTGACCGCATACTATTTCCTCCATTTCCTGGTCATCATGCCGCTGCTCGGCATCTTCGAGCGGACGAAGCCGCTGCCCGCGTCGATTTCGGAATCGGTGCTGGCCAAGCACGGCGGCGGCGGCGCGGTCGCGGCGGCCGGCGCGGCCTCCGCACCGGAAAAACGCGGCTGAGGACCGGGGGACGACGATGAACTCGAAGAACAAGACCATGGTCCTGACCCGTCTCGCTCCGCTGGCGCTCGCCGCCGCGCTCGCAGGATTCGCCACCGCTCCCGCCGGGGCGGCCGAGGAGCAGCACGCCCTCGAGAACGTCAGGTTCTCCTTCGAAGGGCCGTTCGGCACCTTCGACCGCGGCCAGCTGCAGCGCGGCTACAAGGTCTTCGTCGAGGTGTGCTCGAGCTGCCACTCGATGGACCTCCTGGCGTTCCGCAACCTCGGCGAGGAGGGCGGACCGGAGTTCTCGCAGGAGGCGGTGCGCGTGCTCGCCGCCGAGTTCCCGCGCGAGGTCGTGGACGGGCCGGACGACGCCGGCGACATGTTCGAGCGGCCGGGCAAGCCGTCCGATCGCTTCCCGCCGCCGTTCGCGAACGAGGCCGCCGCGCGCGCCTCGAACAACGGCGCCTTTCCGCCGGATTTCTCGGTGCTCGCCAAGGCACGCCACGGCGGAGCGGACTACATCTACTCGCTGATGACCGGCTACGAAGAGCCGCCGGCGGGCGTGGAGTTGCGCGACGGGTCCTACTACAACGTCTTTTTCCCGGGCGGGCAGCTCTCGATGCCGCCGCCGCTCTCCGACGAGCTCGTGGAGTACACCGACGGCTCGCCTATGACGGTCGAGCAGTATTCCAAGGACATCGCCGCATTCATGATGTGGGCCGCCGAGCCGAAGCTCGAGGAGCGCAAGCGCATCGGCTTCCAGGTGACGGTGTTCCTGATCGTTCTCGCCGGGCTGCTGTACTTCACCAAGCACAAGCTGTGGCGCGACGTCGAGCATTGAGCGCGAACCGTCACGATCCGTAGTCGCAAAGGGGCCGTTCGCGGCCCCTTTTTCGTCGTCGTCGCCGGTGCGGCGGGGCCACGATGCCGGCGGGCTTTGCGCGGCCCGGCAGGACCGCTAAAACCGGCCGGGAACGCGAGGCGATCGGGAACGCGAGGCGATCGGGCGGGGAGACCAGCATGACCAAGGCCAGGCTCGGCATCATCGGCGGATCGGGGGTCTACGACCTGCCGGGGCTCAGGAACGCGCGCTGGGAGCACGTGCCGACGCCCTGGGGCGAGCCGTCCGACCACCTGCATTTCGGCGAGATCGGCGACCTCGAGCTCGTGTTCCTGCCGCGCCACGGGCGCGGGCACCGCATTCCCCCCACCGACATCAACTACCGCGCCAACATCGACGCGCTGAAGCGGGCCGGCGTCACCGACGTCGTCTCGATCTCGGCGGTCGGCTCGTTCCGCGAGGAGCTGTCGCCGGGCACCTTCGTGCTGGTCGACCAGTTCATCGACCGCACGTTCGCCCGCAAGAAGAGCTTCTTCGGCCCGGGCTGCGTCGCCCACGTGGCCTTCGCCAACCCGGTGAGCCCGGGGCTGGCCGATCGCGTCGAGGCGGCGGCGCGGGCGGAGAACATCAGGATGCATCGCGGCGGCACCTATATCGTCATGGAGGGGCCGCAATTCTCGACGCTCGCCGAATCCCTCCTCTACAAGTCCTGGGGCTGCGACGTCATCGGCATGACCAACATGCCGGAAGCCAAGCTCGCCCGCGAGGCGGAGCTTTGCTACTGCACCGTCGCGATGGTCACCGACTACGACTGCTGGCATCCCGACCACGGCGACGTCGACGTGCCGTCGATCCTGCGGATCGTCGCGGAGAACGCCGACAACGCGCGCCGGCTGGTGCTGCGCGTCGCCACCGATTTCCCGCGCGAGCATCAGCCCTGCCCGATCGGCTCGGACCGGGCGCTCGACACCGCCATCGTCACGCCGCCGGAGGTGCGCGATCCCGAGCTCGTCGTCCGTCTCGACGCGGTGGCCGGGCGCGTGCTGAGGGGGTGACGGGCGGGTCCGCCCGCCTCAGTAGCGGCCGACGCCGCCCATCATCATGCCCATGCCGCCGAACAGGCCGGCGAACACGAACATCAAGGCCGACATGACGAGCGAGATGATGATCGCCGCGGGGATTGCGGCGAGGCCCCATTTGATGAAGATGACGACGAGCCGGCCGAACGGGATGTCGATATCGGTGATCGTCGTGCGGGGGGTCGTTTCCATTCGGGTCTCCTGAATCAGCGAATGCCGCCCCCGAGGTTCGGTCCGATCGGGGCGCCATGGCAAGGGTGCGGGCCAGGGGGAGTGCGATGACACGGCAGATCAACACGCGGGCCGGGCTCGACCTGAAGGACCTGGTGCGCACGATCCCGGACTATCCCAAGCCCGGGATCCTGTTCCGCGACATCACCACGCTGCTCGCCGACCCGGCGGGCCTGCGCGCGTCCATCGACGAGCTGATCTGGCCGTTTCTCGGCGCGCCGCTCGACCATGTGGCGGGCATCGAGGCGCGCGGCTTCATCCTCGGCGGCGCGGTCGCCCACGAGCTCGGCCGAGGCTTCCTGCCGATCCGCAAGAAGGGCAAGCTGCCCTACAAGACGATCGGCCAGGACTACGAGCTCGAATACGGCGTCGACACCGTCGAGATCCACGCCGACGCGATCCGGCAGGGCGACAAGGTGCTGCTCGTCGACGACCTGGTGGCGACGGGCGGAACGGCGGACGCGGCGATCGACCTCATCCGCAAGTCGGGCGGCGAGGTGGTCGCGGCCTGCTTCATCGTCGACCTTCCCGACCTCGGCGGCGCCGAACGGTTGCGCCGCAAGGGCGTCGCCGTCCATACGCTGCTCGCCTTCGAGGGGGAGTAGCCTGCAATTTCCGCGCGCAGAGCCGAATGCCCCGGCGCGGCGGCGCGGCGTTAGTTAGCCGGCCTGCCATACTGCACGCAAGCCCTTGATTCGGCTGTTTTTCCGCCTGCGGCGCAAAAACCCGTCCGGCATCGCGGGCGAAATGCGATCGATTAACCAGTAGTTCACATCCCCTCGCGCATGAATCGCATTGGTTGCGTGCGGCCGCGCCGCACGGAATTGGCGAATCAGCGGTTGGGGGAAGACCATGGGACTGTCGGGGGAACTGTCTGGCGCGCGGCCGGTAGAGGCGGCGGAAGGCGACGACGCGGCGCGGGACGCGGCTCCCGAGGGCGGACCGGATCGCCGCCGGCGCGGCTTCGGGCTCGGGGGCCGGCTGATGCTGGCGTTCGGCGCCGTCGCCGCCGCAGGGCTCGTCTCGGCGGCCGTCGCGATCGTCCAGTACCGGTCGATCCAGCAGGGCCTCGCCGAGATCACCGCGAAGAGCCTTCCGGCGATCGCCGCGGCCCAGGAGATCGCCGCCGAGAGCGCGAGGCTGGCGGCCGCGGCGCCGCTGCTCGACGGCGCGGACAGCCAGTTGGAGCGGGAGTCGACCATGGCCGCGCTCGAGGCGCGCCACGAGGCGATGGCCACCGGAATAGGCGAACTCGAGCACTACGGCGCGGATGCCGCCCAGGTCGAGGAGCTGCGGACCCAGAGCCGGCAGATGCTGGAGACGGTCCAGGCGCAGAACGATCTCGTCCGCCAGCGCGTCGATGCCGCGGAGCGCCGCGAGAATGCCCTGTCGGGCATGAGCACGGCCCACGACGCCCTCCTGAAGAAGCTGACGCCGCTCATCGAGCAGACCGACAATGCGTTCGGCGCCGCCGGCGCCAAGGTCAACATGTCCACCGCGAAGGGCATCGAGGAGCTCACCGAGAAGGGCGTGAACGTGCTCGTGATGCTCTACGAGGTGCAGGACAACGCCGCGCGGCTCACCCGCATCGTCGCCGACGCCGCCGCGGCCAACAGCGTCGAGGAGGTCGAGGATATCTGGCGCGCCGGGGTTCCGCTGTCGTCGAAGCTGCACACCGCGACGGGCGCGTTGGCGAACAGGCCCGAGATGAAGGAGCTGGTCGAGGCGGCGGGCAAGCTCGTCGCGATAACGGTCGGCGACAAGAACATCTTCGATCTGCGCAAGGACGTCGTCGGCCCCGGCGGCGGCGGGATCGGCGCGATCCAGGCGGCGAGCGATATCGAAGGCAGGGTCGGCGCCGCCGATGCGCTCGACGCGAAGATCCAGGAGCTGATCGCGCCGCTGATCCAGAGGGCGCGCGTCGAGATCAAGCTGTCCGGCATCGGGCTGAAGAACGGTGCCGGCGAGGCGATGAAGGCGCTGCTGGAGGTCCAGCTCCCCCGCTACCGCACCTACCGGGAGCTCGCCGGCACCAGCAACCGCCTCGCCGGGCTCCTCGCCTCGGCGGCCATGGCGCCGAACGACTTCATGCTCAGCCAGGCGCAGGGGCAGGTGTCGCAGGAAGCCGCCCTCCTGCAGGTTGCCGCGCTCGGCATCGGCGCCGATCAGGCGGAGCTCGCCGACGCGGTGAAGCACCTGACCGCCTTCGCCGAGGGGCCGGACGGCCTTCCGGCCATGCGCCAGACGGAGCTCGCCGCCATCGCCGCCAGCGCGGAGAAGCTGGCGGGAACGCGGCAGAAGGCCGACGAACTCGGCGCGACGGTCGGCAAGCTGGTCGAATCGGCGCAGGCCGAGGGGGCCGAAAGCGCCCGGGCCGCCGACGCGGCGCTCGCCAGGACCCGGCTATGGCTGCTGGTCGCCGCCGGCGCCGGCCTGCTGGTCGCGCTCGCCTGCGCGCTCGTCTACGTGCCGCGGCGCATCACCGGCCGGATCACCCGCCTCGGCACGGCGATGCGCGCCATCGCCGAAGGCGATCTCGAGGCCGCGATCCCGTCCGGCGGCAACGACGAGATCGCCGACATGGCGGACGCCCTCGTCGTCTTCCGCGACAACGCGCGGGAGATCGAGGCCGCCAACGAGCGCGCGGTGCAGGAACGCCAGCGGGCGGCCGAGGAACGCCGCCAGGCACAGCTCGAGCTGGCCGCCGCTTTCGAGGCGAGCGTCAAGAGCGTCGTCGACAACGTCGCGAGATCGGCCGCCGGTATGCACGAAAGCGCCGACCGGATGTCCGGGCTCGCGGGCACGACGAGCGAGCAGGTCCGCGACGTCGCCGGCATTTCGGGCGAGGTCGCCGACAACGTCCAGGTGGTCGCCTCGACGGCGGAGGAACTGGCGAGCTCGATCTCCGAGATCGCCCGGCAGGTCTCCGAATCCTCGAAGATCGCCGGCGGCGCCGTCGCGGAGGCGGAGCAGACGAACCGCAGCGTCCGCAGCCTGGCGGAGGCATCCGTCAAGATCGGCGAGGTCGTCGGCCTGATCCAGAGCATCGCCGAGCAGACCAACCTGCTGGCGCTCAACGCGACGATCGAGGCGGCGCGCGCCGGCGACGCGGGACGCGGCTTCGCGGTCGTGGCGGGCGAGGTGAAGGAACTGGCGAGCCAGACCGCCAGGGCCACCGAGGAGATCGGCAGCCAGATCGACGGGATGCAGCAGGCCACCAAGGACGCCGTCTCGGCGATCGACGGGATCGTCGCGACGATCGGCAAGATCAACGAGATCGCGGGCGCCATCGCCTCGGCGGTCGAGGAGCAGGGCACGGCGACGTCCGAGATCGCCCGCAGCGCCCAGCAGCTCTCGGCGGGCACCGCCTCGGTATCGTCGAATGTCGGCTCGGTCGCCAGCGCCGCCGGCGAGACCGGCGACGTCGCCCGGCAGGTGCTGGACGCGGCCGGCCAGATGGCGGAGGAGGCGGAGCGCCTCAACGGCGAGGTGCAGCGCTTCCTCGACCACGTCCGCGCGGCGTGAGCCCCGCGCGGCCCGTCGCCCGGCGCTATCCGGCCGGGCGGCGGCCCATGAAGAAGCGGCCGTGGAATCCCAGGACCTTCTGCCCGTCCTGGTTCATGCCTTCCGCATCGTAAGTGACGATGCCCCATTCGGGGCGGGAGGCGGACTCGCGCCGGTCGACGATCGTCCAGGAATAGGTGACCGTGTCGCCGACGAAGACCGGGCGCGGCCACTTCAGGTCGAAGATGCCGGGGGACGGGCCGAACTTCGGCGCCGCGCTCCCGGCCTTCAGCGCCTCGGCGGTGCGCCGGTTCAGGTCGTCGACGTTGAGCCGCATCCATATGCAGGCGGTATGCCAGCCGCTCGCGCACAGCGCCCCGAAAAGGCTCTTCTTCGCCGCTTCGGCGTCGACGTGGAACGCCTGGGGGTCCCAGCGCCGGGCGAAGGCGACGATCTCGTCGGCGGTGAAGGTGTGACGGCCGATCTCGGCCCGGAAACCCGGTTCCGCGTCCTCGAAATAGATCACGACACCGCCTCCCCGGCCTGGCGGCGGCCGAACATGATCGGGTTCTCGACCGTCATGGTCGTCTCGCCGTTCTGGTTGGTCATCTCGAAGCGGAAGCGCACGATGCCGATGTTCGGCCGGCTGTTGGAGACGCGTGCGTCGAGGACGGTGTAGGTGAGGGTCAACTCGTCGCCGGGGCGCAGGGGCTTCAGCCAGCGCACGTCGTCGACGCCCGGCGAGCCGGCGGACGTCGAGTCGACCAGGAAGCCGTCGCACATGCCGCGCATGAGCAGGCAGATCATGTGCCAGCCGGAGCCGGTCAGGCCGCGCAGGATGCTCGCCTTGCCCGCCGCCTCGTCCAGGTGCATCGGCTGCGGGTCCCAGTCGGCCGCGAATTCGAGGATATCCTCCCTGGAGACCGCGATGCGGTGGAACACCACCCGGTCGCCGGGGGTGAAGTCCTCGAAAGCCTTGCGCGTGCTGCCGATCATGCGGTGCGCTCCCGTTCAGGCCGCGAAGCGGAAATGGAAGACGTCGCCGTCCTGGACGACGTAGTCCTTGCCTTCGAGCCGCATCCGACCGGCTTCCTTCGCGCCGGTCTCGCCGGCGAGCCTGACGAAATCGTCGTAGGAGATCGTCTCCGCACGGATGAACCCCTTCTCGAAATCGGTGTGGATGACGCCGGCGGCCTGCGGGGCGCGGGCGCCGCGGTACACGGTCCAGGCGCGCGCCTCCTTCGGCCCGACGGTGAAGAAGGTGACGAGGTGCAGGAGGTCGTAGCCGGCGCGGATCAGCCGGTTGAGGCCCGGCTCCTCCAGCCCCAGCGTCTCCAGGAACTCGGCGCGCTCGGACGCCGGCAGGAGCGCGATCTCGGCCTCGATCTTGGCGGAGATGACGACGCAGGCCGCCCCTTCGGCGGCGGCGCGCTCCTCGACCGTCTTCGAGTACTTGTTTCCGGTCGCGGCCGAGCCCTCGTCGACGTTGCAGACGTAGAGGACGGGCTTGGAGGTCAGGAGGTTCAGGGCCTCGAAGGCGCCGCACTCCTCGTCTCCGATCTCGACGAGGCGGGCGGGCTTGCCGTCGCGCAGCCTCTCCAGCGCCCGGTTGACCAGCTCGAAGGCGAGCTTGGCCTCCTTGTCGTTGGCGCGGATCCTCTTTTCGAGGTTCGGCAGGCGCTTCTCGAGGCTCTCGAGGTCGGCGAGCATCAGCTCGGTCTCGATCGTCTCGGCGTCGGCGAGCGGATCGATGCGGCCCTCGACGTGGGTCACGTCCTCGTCCTCGAAGCAGCGCACCACGAAGGCGATGGCGTCCACTTCGCGGATGTGGCCGAGGAACTGGTTGCCGAGGCCCTCGCCCTTGGAGGCGCCGCGCACGAGCCCGGCGATGTCGACGAAGGTGAGCCTCGTCGGGATGATCTCCTTCGATCCGGCGATCCTGGCGAGCTCGCTCAGGCGCGGATCGGGTACCGCGACCTCGCCGACGTTCGGCTCGATGGTGCAGAAGGGGTAGTTCTCGGCCTGCGCCGCCGCGGTCTGGGTCAGCGCATTGAATAGCGTCGACTTGCCGACATTGGGCAGCCCGACGATGCCGCACTTGAAGCCCATGCGATCAGCTCTCCGCTTTCCCGGCCTTGCGCGTCTCGGCCTTGTCCTGGCTCCCGAGCGCGATGGCGACCTTGTTCATGAAGGTTGAATCGTCGCCGGCGGCGAGCAGGCCCGCGTTGTCGGCGACGGAGACGAGCAGGGGACCGAGCCAGTCCTTGTCGGCCTTCGAGAAGTCCGACAGGACGTGACGCTGCACGGCCTCCTTGCGGCCGGGATGGCCGATGCCGAGCCGGACCCTTTTGAAGTCCGGCCCGATATGGGCGACGATCGAGCGGATGCCGTTGTGGCCGGCGGCGCCGCCGCCGGTCTTCACGCGGACCTTGCCCGGCGCCAGATCGAGCTCGTCGTAGAACACGATCACGTCGGCGGGCTTCAGCTTCAGCCAGCGCATCGCCTCGCCGACGGCGCGGCCGGACTCGTTCATCCAGGTCATCGGCTTCAGCAGCATGGCGCGGACGTCGCCGAAGGAGCCTTCGGCGACCTGCCCCTGGAAGCGGCTGCGCCAGCCGGCAAAGCGCTGCAGGTCGGCGATGGCGTCGATCACCATGAAGCCGATATTGTGGCGGTTGCCTTCGTATTTCGGCCCGGGATTGCCGAGACCGACCATCAGCACCATGAGCCCGATCACCTGTCCGGCGGGCCGGCAGGCGATCCCTACTCGGACTCGCCCGCGGGCTTGGCTTCTCCGCCCTCAGCCGCGCCTTCGCCGGCCGCTTCCTCCTCGCTCTTCAGAGCGGCAGGGGCGGCGATGGTGGCGACGGTGAAGTCACGGTCCGTAATGGTCGGCGTCACGCCTTCCGGCAGGGCGATCGCGGAGATGTGCAGCGAATCGCCGATGTCGAGGCCGGTCAGGTCGGCGACGATCTGCTCGGGAATGGCGTCGGCCGGGGCCATGACCTCGACCTCGTGGCGCACGACGTTGAGGACGCCGCCGCGCTTGATGCCGGGGCTCGCTTCCTCGTTGACGAAGTGCACCGGGATCTCGACCGAGATCTTGGCGCCCTTGGTCAGGCGCAGGAAATCCACGTGAACCGGGAAATCCTTCACCGGGTCGAGCTGGAAATCGCGCGGGAGGGCCTGGATCGTCGTACCGTCCACGTCGATCTCGAAAACGGTGGTCAGGAAGTGTCCGCCCCTGATCTTCAGGGAGATTTCCTTGTGATCGAGCGTGATGGGGGTGGCGGGTTCCTTGCCGCCGTAGATAACGGCGGGAATTCGTCCAGCGCGGCGCTCTGCACGGGCGGCCCCCTTGCCGACCCGCTGGCGCGCCGTCGCCTTGAGCGAAACGGTCGCGTTCATGTCAATTCTCCTCGAAACGAAACGGCCGACCTGTCGGGCCGGCCCCTGTAGCCCGTCTCCTCCAGGGGTGCGGACGGGCACGCGGGAGGGCTTATACGGCAGCCCGTGTCCGGTTGCAAGGACGCCCCCGCCGCGCCGGCCGCGGCAGCTGACCCTAGGTCACGTGACAATCGGGCGGCATCGGCGCATGGTCGCGGCGGGCCGGGCGAGCGAACGGAGACCGGAATGCTGGAAATATGGGGCCGAACCAATTCGATCAACGTCCAGAAGGTGATGTGGACCGTCGGCGAGCTCGGTCTCGGGCACGTCCGCCACGACGCCGGGGGAGCCTACGGCGTGGTCGACAGCGAGGACTACGCCGTGCTCAACCCCAACCGCCTGGTGCCGACCATCCGCGACGGCGAGCTGGTGCTGTGGGAATCCCACGCCATCGTGCGGTATCTGGCCGCCAGGCACGACGCCGGCGGCCTTTGGCCGGTCGATCCGGCTGCACGCGCCGCCAGCGACAAGTGGATGGACTGGATGGCGAGCACGCTGAACGGTCCGATGCGGACGGTGTTCTGGGGGCTGGTCCGCACCCCGGCCGACCGGCGCGATCATGCCGCGATCGGGGCCGGGGCGGTGGCGCTCGGCAAGGCGTTCGAGGTTCTGGATGCCGGGCTGCGAACGGGCGACTACGCGGCGGGCGATGGGTTGACGATGGGCGACATTCCGCTCGGCTGCGCGACCTACCGCTATCTGGCGATGGACATCGAGCGGCCGGCGCTGCCGAATGTCGAGAAATGGTACGGCCGCCTCACCGGTCGCCCGGCGTTCCGGGAGCACGTGATGCTTCCGCTCACCTGAGCGGACGACGTCCTCAGTCGAACAGGCTCGACACCGGCTCTTCGCCGGCGATTTCGTCTGCCCCTGCAAGGCCGAGATCCTTCAGCCCGTCGCGCAGCGCCTCGTCGAAGGCCGCGCGAAGGCCGTCGGGAAGCAGCAGACGGCCGCCCCTTAGCGCTTCCCGCCAGGCAGGCCCGCGGTTCCAGGCCTCGACGAAGACTTCGGCGAGTTCGAAAGCCCGCCGTCTTGCCGTGAGCGCGGCGGCGAGCTGACCGGCCTGGGCGGCGTCCTTGTCGCGTTTTTCCACGCCCATGCCCTCGCGCCGCCACCGGGTGGCGACGATCAGCTTGTGCATGGCGTAGCGCTCCGGCGCCGGGACGCGGACCGGTATGCCGCCTTTGTGGAGCACGACGGAGCGGACTGGATCGGTGATCAGGAAGTCGAGGAAGCGCAGAGGCTCGGCGGCGGCGCCTCCCAGAGCGGGCATCGGCGCCGGATGCCCGTCGTGGCGCGCGCTGCCGGTGTTGGGCGTGAGGAATTCTACCTTGAAGCCCTTGTCGTTGACGAACCTGGTCGTCCCGGTCTCGCCGGAGACGTGCGGGATTTCGTGGAACGTCGCGTCGACCGTCGAGAGGACTTCGAGGATAGGCGGCAGACTGTCTTCGACGGACAGGGAAATCGAGTGGAATTGGGCAAAGTCGACGTCGCCGGTCTGCATCTGCGACAGAGGCAGGCGGATGCCCAGCAGGCCTGAGTAGCATTGATAGGCGGATGTCCCGACGAGGACCGCCCGAAGCCTGAAGAGGCCGGCTTTCCAGAAGGCCTCGATCAAATCCCCGGTGAAGCGCTCGGGTTGGGGCAGATACGCCTCGCGCACCAGGGTGGCGACGAGCTTCCGCCGTCTCCTGAAGTCGTCCTTGATCGTCTTGAACGACGCCACGCGGCGATCGATCTCCTCGTCGCTCACGGGGCCGACATAGGTCTGCTTGGCCCTGCCGTCGGTGCGGTGCTGGAAATACCAGTAGGCACGGCCCTTGACCGTGACGCGCTTGAAGCTGCCGGTTTCGGGGAAGTCGGCATCGAACTCGGCGTCGAGGCAGCGTTGCAGAAGCTCCGCGAAGAGGGTCTGGTAGCTGAGATCGATCTCTTTCATCGGCGTTATACTCGTTTCGCGAATTGAGTATAACGCACGCGGCGCCTTTAACAAGCGCAGTTATATCAATTTCGCGAAATTAGCATAACGAACCGTTTCCGGTCCGGTGGCCGGTCAGTCGAACAGGCTCGACACCGACTCTTCGCTCGCCGTGCGGCCGATGGCTTCGCCGATCAGCGGGGCGATCGAGAGGACGCGGATGTTGTGGGCGACGCGGACGGCCTCGGTGGCCTGGATCGAGTCGGTGATCACCAGTTCGGCGAGCCGCGAGGCCGTGATGCGCGCGACGGCGCCGCCCGACAGGACGCCGTGGGTGATGTAGGCGTGGACGCCTGTCGCCCCCTTGGCGAGCAGCGCGTCGGCGGCGTTGCACAGCGTGCCGCCGGAATCGACGATGTCGTCGACGAGGATGCAGGTCATCCCCTCGACGTTGCCGATGATGTTCATGACCTCGGATTCGCCCGGCCGCTCCCGGCGCTTGTCGACGATTGAGAGCGGGGCGTCGATGCGCTTGGCGAGGCCGCGGGCGCGCACCACGCCGCCGACGTCGGGCGAGACGACCATCAGCTTCGAAAGGTCGAAGCGCTCCTTGATGTCGCGCACCATGACCGGCGAGGCGTAGAGGTTGTCGGTCGGGATGTCGAAGAAGCCCTGGATCTGGCCGGCGTGCAGGTCCATGGTCAGCACGCGGTCGGCGCCGGCGTGGGTGATGAGGTTGGCGACGAGCTTCGCCGAGATCGGCGTGCGGGCGGCGGGCTTGCGGTCCTGACGGGCGTAGCCGAAATACGGGATCACCGCCGTGATGCGCTTGGCCGAGGCGCGGCGCAGCGCGTCGATGATGATCAGCAGTTCCATCAGGTTGTCGTTGGCCGGAAACGACGTCGACTGGATCACGAAGACGTCCTCGCCGCGGACGTTCTCCTGGATCTCGACGAACACCTCCATGTCGGCGAAGCGCCGGACCTGGCACTTGGTGAGGGGCGAGTTCAGATAGGCGGCAATCGCCTCGGCGAGGGCCCGGTTCGAGTTGCCTGCGACGAGTTTCATGCGTTCCCCAAGCCCCTGGACGCCATGTGAGGTGCCGGGTCGACGGGACGACCCTGCGGCGCGGGCTAAATAGCAAGGCCTCGGACGGCGTGCAAACGGGAATCTCGGGCAGCCCTACTGCTGCTCGGGAATGAGCGCAAGCACGCCCGGGGCGGCCGATGCGGCGGCGGTGTCGGCGGAGGTGCCCCAGGCCTTGTCGAGCGTGCCCTGGGCGAACTTGGCGATCTGGCGGACGCTGCCGAGCGCCTTGCCGGCCTTGTCGGCGACCGACCAGATGATCGCGACGATCTGCTTTCCGTGGGTGGGAGGGGCGACCGTCGCCTCGCCGCCGATGACATAGTCGGCATCGGCCTTCGCGGCGACGCGGGCGCCGCCCGCCGCCTCGAGCTGGCTCGACAGGGCGTGGGTCAGCGCCAGGGCGCCGTCTCCCGTGGCACCCGCCACATCGGTCAGGAAATAGGTGAACCGCGGCGGTTCCGGAACCGCGGCCGCGGCGGGCGCGGGCGCGGCCGGGCTCAGCGCGGCGGCGTCCGGGATGCGGCCGATATGTCCGGTCGCCAGCGCTTGCGTTTTCGTCAGGCCGGCGCGCGTGCCGGCGGTGGGCGCCTCGGCGTAGGTCGTCGCCGCGCCCGGAGGCATGGGATCGCCGGAAACGGCGGTCGTCGGGGCGCCGTCGTCGAGCCAGCTCCTCAGGCCGCCGACGGTCTTGCGGGCGATGTCCTTCAGGGTGTCGTCGGGCACGCCGGACCAGGGATCGGGAAGGGCGGCGGGGATCGTCTCGGTGCCGGCGATGCGGTGCACACGGCCGCCCTCGGCGTTGAAGATGTCCCAGATATAGCTCACTTCGGTGCTGCTGCCCTTGGCGGTCGCGCTGAAATAGCCCTTGACGCGGAAGGTCACGCCCGGCTTGTCGCGGCCGGTGATCGGCAGGTTGCTGGAGGCCGCTCCGGCGCCGAGCTCGGTCGCGAGCACGGCGGCGCGGTCCTCTGGGATGCCGACGACGGGCTCGAAGGCGAGCGCCGTTTCGGCCGGGGCCGGTTCGGCCGGCGAAGGGGTCACCTTGGCCGGCGGCGCGGCCGCAGTCGTCCCGTTGGTCTGGCAAGCGCCGAGCGCTCCCGCGACGACCGCAAGACTCAGAAAGGCGGCGCGGCGCATGCCGGCTATCGCAGCTAGGTACTCCATACTCCCGACCGTGGACGCCTTCTGCGCGGTCCGGCCCCCTTCCCGTCAAGGGTTCGTATCGCTATTTGACGATGAGGTCCAGCGAGGCTTTCGACAGCGGCTCGCTGCCCGAATCCGTCACCAGCGAGGTGCGGCCGAGGCACATGGCGGTACCGGTGTCGGAATCCATGACGATCATGTGCGCGAACATCACCATGCCGGGCTGCAGCGCCCACGGATTGTCCGCGTAGAACATCGGCCAATCCATCCAGGAGGGCGTGAACTTCGCCCCGAGAGAATAGCCGCAGGCGGCGAGCCGGTGCTTCGCGAGCCCATGGGCGTCCATCACGCGGGCATGTGCCGCGAAAACGTCGCCGGCGGTGCGGCCGGGTGCGATCGTCTTCTCGACCTCCCTCAGCGCCTCGAGGGCTGCCGCGTGCAGCTCGACGTGGCGGGGCGTCGCCGCACCGACGCACACGGTGCGCATCAGTGCCGCATGGTAGTGGCGGTAGACACCGGCCCATTCGAGGGTGATCTGGTCGGCCGGATCGAGCTTGCGGCGGCCGGCCTTATATCGGCAGAGCAGGGCGTCGGCGCCGGAGCCGATGATGAACTCGTTCGCCGGATAGTCGCCGCCGCCCGAGAAGATCGCGCCCTGCATGGCAGCGAGCACCTCGCCCTCGTCGGCACCGGGCCCGATCACCGCGAGCGCGGCGTCGTAGGCCGCGTCGCCCAGTTCGGCGGCCCGGCGGACATAGGCGATCTCGGCTGGCGATTTCACCGCGCGCAGGCGGGTGACGAGTTGCGAGGCGTCGGTCAGCGTGCAGAAGCCCTCGAGCGCCGCGTCGACCGCGCGGCCGTTGGCGGCGACGAGGCCGTAGCTCTCGTATTCGACGCCGAGCCGTTTGCCCTTCGCGCCGAGCGAGGCGAGCATGTCCTCGAGCTGGCCCGCGGGCGTCGCCCCGGCGCCGTCGGTCCAGACGCGGATGTCCGCGATGTTCGAGGTGTGCTGCGCCTGGCGCAGGTCGGCGGTGCGGGTCAGGAGCGCCGTCGTGCCGTCGGTGTCGACGTAGAGGCACTGGAAGAAGCAGAAGCCGAAGGTGTCGTAGCCGGTCAGCCAGTACATGGACTCCTGCGCGAACATCAGGAGTCCGTCGAGGCCGGCTGCTTCCAGCGCCTCGTCGAGCCGCTTGCGGCGGGCGGCGAATTCGGCCTGGTCGAAATGCAGGGCCATCGGTCTCTACTCCAGGGCGATCGCGGCGATCAGGCGGCCGTAGTCGGGCTCGCGGCGGTGGGTGGTGCGGCGGAAGGAGAAGAACAGGTCCTCCTCCGCGTAGGTGCAGCGGGCGAGATCGACGACCGTGCCGACCCCGGCGCGGCGCAGGCGTTCGGCGGCATAGGCGGGCAGGTCGAAACGCGGCTTGTCCTCGCCGTCGGGCAGGGAGAAGAAGCGGTCGTTGGCGGGGTCGGCGGTCAGGAAATTCTCGCGGAAATCGTGGCCGACCTCGTAGTTTTCCCGGGAGATCGTCGGGCCGATCACGGCTACGACACCGGCCCGGCCGGCGCCGAGCCGCTCCATGGCCTCTACGGTCGCCTCGAGCACACCGGCGAGCGCGCCGCGCCATCCGGCGTGCGCCCCGCCGACCACTTTCGCATCCGGATCGGCGAACAGGACCGGGGTGCAGTCGGCGGTCGAGACGCCGAGGGCGATGCCCGGCGTCGCGGTGACGACCGCATCGGCCTCGGGCCGGTCGTCGTCGGCCCAGGGGTGCTCGACGACGAGCGCCACGTCGGAATGGTACTGCCAGGGCGTGACGAGCCGGTCGCGCTTCACGCCCATCGCGTCGGCGACGCGGCCGCGGTTCTCGATCACGCGGGCGGGATCGTCCTTCGAGCCGAGGCCGATGTTGAGGCTGCCGTAGACGCCCTCGGAGACGCCGCCGTGGCGGGTGAAGAAGCCGTGGCGGATGCCGGGAAGGCCCAGGGCTTCGGCTTCGATCTTCATGGCCTTCGATGTCGCTTTCGATCGGGGCGCGTTCATGGCGGGTGGGACGGTGGCGCGAACGACGGTGGCGTGAAGACCGGCGCCTGTCAAACCGCCTCGAACGGCGGCGGAGCGGGCAGGCCGGGAGAGGCGAGGGCCAGCACCTTGAAGAGCGTGCCCATGCCGCCGGCCCCGGTCAGCCGTTCGAGCGCGAGCGTCAGGTCGCGGGCGGCGGCGCCGGACGCGCGCAGGCGCTCGGCGCGCAGGCCGATGCCGAGCGCGGTCAGGAACGCGCCCTGCGCCATCGGTCCGAACGCCCGCGCGCCGGCGGACGTCGCGGCTTGGGCGAGGGCTGCGAAATCGACATGGGCGGTGAGGTCGGCCTCGCCCGGCCCGGCGAGCGGATCGGCGAACCGCTTGCCGCGGAGCGCCTGCAGGCTGTCGCCGTGGGACGGCTCGCGGTAGCCGTAGTCGACGATCAGGGCGAGGCCCGGGTCGGCCGCGAGTCGCGCGCCGATGCCCGCGGCGACGGCGCGGGCGGCCGGGCAGTCCTCGATGATCGTCCCGTCCTTTGCCTCGCGCAGGGCGGGCGGGATTTCGTCATCCGGCACGGCCGGGCCGTCGACGAAGGCGAGGGCATCCTCCGCGCCGGGGCCGACCATCACCTCGCGCCACGCGCCGTTGCGCTTCACCCGCTGGCGGATCGGCAGGGCGTCGAAGAACTCGTTGGCGGCGAGCAGCATCGGGCCGCCGGGAACGGTGTCGATGGTGTCGTGCCAGGTCGCCGCGTGGCCATGCTCCCTCAGGCGGTATTCCTGCGCCGCCCTGAGGCGCGGGCTCGTCTCGACGAGGTGGATGTCGGCGGCATCGAGGAGGCCGGGGAGCACCTTGAAGGTGCGCAGCATGTCGAGCATCAGCGTCGCCCGGCCGGGGCCGAGCTCGACGAGGCGCACGGGCGAGGGCGAGCCCATCGCCTGCCAGCCGTGCGCCAGCACCGCGCCGACGATCTCGCCAAACATCTGGCTGACCTCGGGCGCGGTGGTGAAGTCGCCCGCCGCCCCGATCGCGTGCCTGGCCATGTAGTAGCCGTGCTCCGGATGGCCGAGGCAGAGCGCCATGTAGCGCTCCAGCGGCATCGGCCCGGAGGTGTCGATCTCCGCGCGGATCAGCGTTTCGAGCGCGTTCATGCTCCGCCCGGCGACGGCGCCTCGGCGTCCCGCTTCGGCCGCTTGAGCGCGAAGGCCGCCACCGCGAGGCCGATCAGCACCATCGGCGCCGACAGCAGCATTCCCATCGTCAGGCCGCCCCACAGGAAGCCGATCTGGGCGTCGGGCATGCGGAACTGCTCGCCGACGATGCGGGCGACGCCGTAGCCGATCAGGAAGGCGCCCGTCGTCAGCCAGGGCCGCTGAAGGCTCTTGTAGCGGTGGGTCAGGAGACGCAGCACCAGAAACAGGATCAGGCCCTCCATAGTCGCCTGGTAGAGCTGGCTGGGGTGGCGCGGCTCGGGCCCGGCGAGCGGGAACACCATTGCCCAGGGCACGTCCGCGGGGCGGCCCCAGAGCTCGCCGTTGATGAAGTTGGCGATGCGGCCGAGCATGAGGCCGATCGGCGTCGCCGCCGCGGCGATGTCGGCCATCGCCGAGACCGGCCGGCCGCGCCAGCGCGCGAAGACGAGCACCGCCAGCACGACGCCGAGGAAGCCGCCGTGGAACGACATGCCGCCGCTCCAGATTCGGAGGATCTCGGCCGGATGGGCGGCGAAATAGGACGGGTTGTAGAACAGCACGTAGCCGATGCGCCCGCCGAGCACGACGCCGAGGGTGATCCACAGGATGAGGTCGTCGACGTCTCGCCTCTGCAGCGGCGAGCGGGTGCCCCACAGCCGGTCGGCGGCGACGAGGCGCAGCATGTACCACCAGGCGAACAGGATGCCGGCGACGTAGGCGAGCGCGTACCAGCGGATCGCGATGGGGCCGACCGCGACGGCGACGGGATCGATCGCCGGGAAAGGCAGGACGAAAAGCGGCATGGAGGCGTCCGGCTGCTCGCGCTTGGCCGGGCTCGCGGAGCCCGGCCGGGTTCGATCGAAGTCGCGGGTGAGGTTTAGGCGCGTGGCGGGACCGAGGCAAGGCCGCGGTCCGTATCGAGGACCCGCTCGCCGCGGCCGCGTCCGCACTTGCCGCAAGGTCCGAAGGGGCCGGGGCGCGCGCTGCCGACGTCCCGGCCTCGATTCAATCTGTAGTCAAATTCCCGTGCCTTCGGAAACCGCTCTCTAACTCTCATTCTGGGACGTGCCTTGCGGTTGCCTTAATGCGCTGCCATACGACACCGGCCGGTACGCTCCGCGGTGGGGTGTGCCCTCAGGATTTCGGTCAGCACTGCCCGCCTTGGGGGGAATGGTTGCCTATCCCGAAGGTCTGAGACTGTCGGGCCGTACGTCGCGGCCCGGGAATTTGGTTTGAAATCGACGGAATTCGGGACAGGAGTTTCCCATGCGCCAAAACGGCACCGTGAAGTTCTTCAATCACTCGCGAGGCTTCGGCTTCATCACGCCGGAATCGGGCGGCAAGGATGTGTTCGTGCACATCACCGCGCTCGAGCGTTCCGGCCTGCCGGCCCTCGACGAAGGCACCAAGGTGACATTCGAAATCGAGGAAGATCGTCGCGGTCGCGGCCCCCAGGCGGTCGGCATCCAGCTGGCCTGATCGCCACGGGCGATCGAACGGACAGACGCAGCGCCGCCGGAGCGATCCGGCGGCGTTCGCATTTCAGGCGATACCCCGAGCGACAGCTGGTCGCCTTGAACTCGCGGGCCGCCATGCCCATTGTCTGTAGCCGAATCGACAACAGGGAGCCGGCCGCAGAAAGCGTCCGGGACCAGCATGCCGCAGACCAGCAACCGCATTCTCGACGAGTTCGCCCGCTTCATGACCGACGCCGCCGGCGTAGCCAAGGGCGTGCGCACGGAAGTGGAGACCGCCGTACGCACACAGGCGGAGAAGGTGCTGCGCGATCTCGACGTCGTGCAGCGCGAGGAATTCGAGGCCGTCAAGGCGATGGCGGCCAGGGCGCGCGAGGAGAACGAGGCGCTGAAGGCCCGCGTCGCCGCGCTGGAGAAGGCGGCGGGAATCGAGCCTCCGGAGCCGGCCCGGAAATCCACGAGGGCGAAGCCCGCGGCCCGAAGGAGCGCATCCACGAAGAAGTAGATCGGCGCGGAATCGCAGGGCCCGGGCGGGCTCGCCGGGCTCCGTGACGGAGCGGCGACGGCATCGTTAACAGAGCGTTAACGGAAAACATCCATAACATGTAGCCGACCCTGTTCCGGCCACGATATATTGGCCCCATGCCGCGATTCGCCTCTGCGCCGCGACGATACGCCCGACGGGAAGTGGCCCCGGATCACGCCCCATCGCCTTGTCAGGAGGCCGGCTCCCGCCGGCCCGTTTTCATTCTCCCGGGACCGGTTTGCGCCGGCCCGGATCTACCTCCCACGCCCAACGACCGAGAGGACAGGCCATGACACTCGTCGTCGATTTCGGCACCGAACGCCTGATCAACCCCGTCGACACCATCGAACAGATCGCGGCGCTCAACGACTGGTCCTTCGATCGCTCGGGCGATCACGAAATCACCATCTCGGTTACCGGCAACTGGACGGACTACCACATCTCGTTCACCTGGATGGACGACCTCGAGGCGCTGCATCTGGCCTGCGCGTTCGACCTGAAGGTCCCCGACGCGCGCCGGCGCGAGGTGATGGACCTGATGGCGCGCATCAACGAGCAGCTCTGGATCGGCCACTTCGACCTGTGGGCGGCCGAGGGCGTCGTGATCTTCCGTCATGCGCTGCCGCTCGCCGGCACCGAGACGAGCCCGCGCCAGTGCGAGGCGCTGCTCGATGCCGCCGTCGACACCTGCGAGCGCTACTTCCAGGCCTACCAGTTCGTCGTCTGGGCGGGGAAGACCGCCGGCGAGGCGATCGAGTCCGCCCTGTTCGAAACGGCGGGGCAGGCGTGAGCCTCGAGACCTTCGGCCCGGTCCTACTCGTCGGGGCCGGGAAGATGGGCGGGGCGATGCTGGAGGGCTGGCTGAAGCGGGGGCTGCCGCCCGCCGGCCTGACGGTGCTCGATCCCGCTCCCTCCGCCGAACTCTCCGCGCTTGCGAGCGACCGCGGCTTCCACCTCAATCCGGGAGGCGTCACCACGCCGCCGCAGATCGCCGTCCTCGCGGTCAAGCCGCAGGTGATGGACGCGGTGCTCGCGCAGGTCGCTCCGCGCATTCCCTCTACCGCCGCGATCGTCTCCGTCGCGGCGGGCAAGACCATCGCCAACCTGTCGCGGCATTTCCCCGCCGGCCAGCCGGTAATTCGCACGATCCCCAACACGCCCGCCGCGATCGGCCGGGGCATCACCGTATGCGTCGCGACCGGCGACGTCAGCGCCTCCCAGCGCGATGCCGCAAGCGCGCTTCTGGAAGCCGGCGGCGAGGTCGCCTGGATCGAGGACGAGGCGCTGATGGACGCGGTGACGGCGGTGTCGGGCTCCGGACCGGCCTACGTGTTCCTGCTCGCCGAGTGCATGGCGGAGGCCGGCGTCGCCGCCGGGCTTCCCGCCGACCTCGCGGCGCAGCTCGCCCGGGCGACCGTCTCCGGCGCCGGCGAACTGCTGCACCGCTCCGATCTCGATCCCGCGACGCTCAGGAAGAACGTCACATCGCCGGGCGGCACCACCGAGGCGGCGCTCAAGGTTCTGATGGGCGAGGGCGGCCTGCCCGCGCTGATGACGGCCGCCGTCGCCGCGGCGACGAAGCGCGGCAAGGAACTCGCGGGGTAGGCCGCTCGCGGCCGTTCACGCCACCCGTTTTTCGTCGTCCCCATCCCTCCCTCTCCTTCGTCGTCCCGGAAGTCGCGAAGCGGCTATCGGGGACCGGGCTTGCTTCGAAGGCTGCGGCGGGACCGATCCCGGCTCTCCGCTACGTTTCGGCCGGTATGACGAAGGAGGGAGGAGCGCGCGCCTTCGCCGCCTTGCGCGTGCGCCGGCTTGGCCTATCCTGCGGGGCGGAGGTTCGAGATGGCCCGCAAGACCACTAAGACCAAAGCGCCGGAACCGGTCACGCCCGACGATATCGTCGACGCCGCGCTGGCGCTCGCTGCCGAGCAGCCGTGGGACGAGGTGCGCCTCACCGATATCGCCGCACGCGCCGGCGTCACGCTGTCGGAGCTGCGCGCAGCCTTCGACGGCAAGGTCGACATCCTCGCCGCCTTCACCCGCCGCATCGACCGGGCGGTGCTCGACGCGCTCGATCCGGAGATTGCCGACGAGCCGCCGCGCGAGCGGCTGTTCGACGTGCTGATGAGCCGCTTCGACGCGCTTGCCCCCTACAAGGACGCGGTGCGATCGATCGCCGGAAGCCTCGGGCGGCGGCCGGGCGACCTGATCGCCATGAACCCGGCGGCCGTGCGCTCGATGGTGTGGATGCTGGAGGCTGCCGGCATCGATACGGCCGGTCGGCTCGGCACGATCGGCGCGCAGGGGCTCGCCGTGGTGTTCGGGCGGACGCTGCGCGTCTGGCTCAAGGACGACGACCCGGGCATGGCCCGCACCATGGTCGAGCTCGACCGGCGCCTCACCGAGGGCGGGCGCTGGATGCGCCGGCTCGAGGGGCTGGCGCGTTTCACCGACGCGCTCGACAGGGTGCGGCGCGGGCGGCGCAGGCGCCGCTACGACCCCGAGCCGGACGAGGACGAGGAGGGCGGCGCCGGCATCTGACCTTGCCCTCGCCGTGTGCCCCGTGCTAGGCGCCGGGCCCGGAGGCCATGACCATGACCGAGCCCGCAGATCCGATATCGTTCGACGACTTCCTGAAGGTCGACGTCCGCGTCGGCACGATCGTCAGGGCCGAGCCGTTCCCGGAGGCGCGGAAACCCGCGATCAAGCTGTGGATCGACTTCGGGCCGGAGATCGGAACGAAGAAGACCTCGGCACAGATCACCAGGCACTACACGCCGGAGAGCGTCCTCGGCGCGCAGGTCGCCGCCGTCGTCAACTTCCCGCCGCGCCAGATCGGCAAGTTTATGTCGGAGGTGCTCACCCTCGGATTTCCCGATGTGGACGGCGAAGTCGTGCTGATCCAGCCCGAACGGCTGGTGCCGAACGGCGGGCGGCTCTACTGAAGCGGCACTACTCGGCGGGTTGCGCCTCGGTGCGCGGCTCCCGCCCGCTGCCCGGCAGCAGCCACGACATCGCGAAGACCGCGGCCATCGACCCGGCGAGCACCATCAGGAGCGCCGTCGACGAGCCGGTGCGCTCGTGCAGCACCGCGATCAGCGGCACGACGGCGGAACTGACGCCGAGCGTCAGCAGGTACTGGATCGAGTAGACGCGCGAGCGCCAGGCCGGCGCGACGTAATGGCCGACCAGCCAGGAGGTGACCGGAATCTCGCCGAACACGGCGAGCATCAGCGGCACGGCGACGAGGATCGACAGCGGTCCGGCCGTGCGGGCGAGCGCGACGAACAGGAGCGCCTGCAGGCCCGTCAGCACGAACATGATCGCCTTGCCGCCGATGCGGTCGATCAGCCGGCCGACGGGGATCTGCGTGAAGGCGGCGAGCGCGAAGACGAGCGAGGCGTAGGCGCCGACCGCCTCGACATTCGCCGCGCCGTCCCCGAGACGTTCCTCGAACACCTTGGGCAGCGCCACGGTGATGCCGTTGAAGGCGATGCCGCCGAAGAGGCCGGCGACGAAGACGACGGCGAGCACGCGGACGAGTTCGGCGCGCGTGACCCCCACGTTGCGCTGGCCGGCGCCGCCGGCGCCCTCGCCCTCGGCCCCGGCCGTCACGGCGAATGCCGCACCCAGAACCACGGTCGCGACGCCCGGCAGGATGAAGGCCGCCCGCCAGCCGAAATACGCGGTGAGCAGGCCCGTGGCGCCGGCCGCCGCGGCGACGCCGAGATTGCCGTAGACGCCGTTGACGCCGAGCGCGCGGCCGGTCTTCGCGGCAAGGCGCACCACCATCGCCGTGCCGACCGGATGGTAGATCGAGGCGAAGACCCCGATCGCGGTCAGCGCGGCGGCGAGGCTCACTGGTCCCGTCGACAGCCCGGTGGCGACCGAGGCGAGGCCGATGCCGACGAAGAAGGCGACCATCAGCGGCTTGCCGCCGTAGCGGTCGCCGAGCCAGCCGGCGATCGGCGTGCCGAGCGCGAAGGCGATGAAGCCGGGCGTGCCGAGCGCCAGCGCCTCGCCGTAGCTCATCCCCCAGGCGGGATGGATCGCCAGCACCGCCGTCGGGAAGATCAGCAGGAAATAGTGGTCGAGGAAGTGGGCGACGTTGACGTAGAGCAGGGTGCGTTGCATCGGGTCGCTCGGCGAAATCCGCAATTCCAGCCGCAGTCTAGCAGCGCGGAGCCTTGCCCGCTTGCGCAATAAGGTCCGATAGTATCGAATTCGTGCCAATGTCTGATCTGCCGAACATCCTGACCTGGGCGAACGAGTATCCGCGCGGCCACCTCATCGGCCTGCATGCCCACGACTATTGCCAGCTGATGTTCGCCCGGCGCGGGGCGATGCGCGTCAATGCGCGCGGCGGCGTCTGGGTGGTGCCGCCGGGCCGGGCGCTGTGGATACCCGCGCGCGAGCCGCACGAGGTCCGCTGCCGCACGGATGTCGCGATGCGCACGGTCTACATCGCCGACAGCGTGCCGCTGCCGTTCGTCGAGAGCTTCGCGGTGCTCGGCGTCAGCGCGCTGATGCGCGAACTGATCGTGCGGCTCGTCGAGGGGCCGGTCGCGGAGGGGACGCGGCCGCATCTGCTGGCGCTGCTGATCGAGGAGCTGAAGGCGGGACCGGTGATGCCGCTCAACCTGCCGGAGCCGTCGGATGCCCGGCTCGCGCGCGTCACGGTCCGGCTCAGGGACGATGCGGCCGACAGGCGCGGCCTCGACGAGTGGGCGGCGGAAGCGGGGATGGCGCGGCGCAGCTTCGCCCGCCGTTTCGCCCTGGAAACCGGCCTGAGCTTCGGCGCCTGGCGCAGGCGCCTGCGCCTGCTCGGCGCGATCGAGCGGCTGGCGGCGGGCGGGCCGGTGACGGCCGTGGCGCTGGAAGCGGGCTACGACTCGACCAGCGCGTTCATCCACGCCTTCCGCCGAGAGTTCGGCGTCACGCCGGGGCGGTATTTCTGAGGCTCCAGCTAGCGCCGGCTTGCGACGAGCAGGCCGGCGATCGTGATCAGCACCATGCCGCCGATGGTGAGCAGGCTCGGCGTCTCGGCGAAGAAGACGAAGCCCCAGACCGCGGCGGAGACCAGATAGGCGTAGTCGAAGGTGGCGATGACCGACGGCGGGGCGATCTGGTAGGCCCGCGCGACGCCGGCGAAATAGGCGGCCGACAACAGCCCGAGGAAGGCCATCAGCCCCCATTCCGTCAGCCCCATCGGCGCCCAGCTGCCAAGCAGGAAGGGGGAGGCCGCCACCGCCGCGGCATCGAGACCGGCGACCGCCAGCGCGACCGTCGCGACGAGGCCGGTCGCGACGAACAGGACGTGCAGGGCGAGGGCCATGGTGAGCGGCGCCTCGTCCCGGCACTTGCTGCGGGTCAGGATGACCGCGAGCGAGTAGAACGCGCCGGCGGCGAGCGGCAGGATCGTGTACCAGGAGAAGGCGTCCGTGCCGGGCTTCAGGATCGCTA
Source organism: Pseudomonadota bacterium (assembly GCA_023458595.1). Classification (GTDB taxonomy): domain Bacteria; phylum Pseudomonadota; class Alphaproteobacteria; order Rhizobiales; family Tepidamorphaceae; genus Microbaculum. Next base: position 9,027 of record JAEWYT010000015.1, on the reverse strand, counting down.
CGACGCCGAGAAATCCGAGGAAGACGCCGGCCCACTGGCGCCGGGTCACCGGCTCGCCGATCAGCATGGCCGACAGCAGCGCCGTGATGATCGGGTTCGCGTAGACGGCGACCGCCGCGACCGACAGCTTCAGCACCGGCAGCGAGGCGTAGAACGCGATCCAGGAGAGCACCAGCAGGGCGCTCCGCGCGAGCGTCCACGCCGGCGACCGTGCGCGCAGACCGGGGCCGATCGCAAAGGCGACCGCCGTCAGGACCACCGCGGAGACGAGCGAGCGCGTGACGAATATCTGCCAGAGAGTCAGGTTCGCGCTGACGAGCTTCACCGTTGCGTCGGCAAGCGCCATCGCCGCGACGGAGGCGAGGATCAGCCCGATCCCCTGAGCGGTCCGGTCGGGCCGCGCGAGCCCAGTCGCCCCCGCCTCGGCCATCGCCTATACGGGCACCCTTACCGTCACCCTCAAGCCTCCGAGCGGGCTGTCGGACAGGGTGATGTCGCCGCCGTGGCTGCGTACCACGTCGCGGGCGATGGCCAACCCCAGTCCCGTTCCGCCGCGGTCCTGGTTGCGGGCGTCGTCGACCCGGTAGAAGGGCTTGAACACGGCCTCGCGCAGTTCCTCCGGGACGCCGGGACCGCTGTCGTCGACGATGACGGTCAGCCACATGTCGCCGCGCACGCCCGTGATCTTCACCTCGTCGCCGAAGCGGCAGGCGTTGTCCAGGAGATTGGCGAGACAGCGCTTGAATGCCTGCGCCTTCACGGTGACCATCGGGTCGCCGGCGAAGCTCACCGAGATCGTGCGGCCCGAGCGCTCGGCCTCCGACTTCAGCGTCTCGAGCAGCGCGGGCATGTCGACCGGCTCGGACTGCTCGCCGGAATCGCCGCGTGCGAAGGCCATGTATTCCTCGAGCATGCGCTGCATCTCGTCGACATCGGCCGTCATCATCTCGATCTCGGGCGAATCGCCGAGGAGCGCCAGCTCCAGCTTGAAGCGGGTGAGGATGGTTCGGAGATCGTGGCTGACGCCGGCGAGCATCGTCGTGCGCTGCTCCATCTGCCGCTCGATGCGCCGCTTCATCTCCAGGAACGCGTAGGCGGCCTTGCGGACCTCGCGCGCTCCGCGCGGGCGGAAGTCCTCGACGTCGCGGCCCTTGCCGAAGGTCTCGGCGGCCTCCGCGAGCGTCAGGATCGGCCGGATCTGGTTGCGCAGGAAGGCGACGGCGACGGCGAGGAGGACGAGCGAGGCGCCGACCATCCAGACGATGAAGATATGCGAGTTGGAAGCGTAGGCCTGGCTGCGGCGGGCGAAGACGCGCAGCACCGCGTCGTCGAGCTTGATGCGGATCTCAACGAGGTTCGACTTGCCGACCGTGTCGATCCAGAAGGGGCGCGCGATCTGCTTGGTGATCTCCTCGCTGAGCGTGCGGTCGAGCAGCGAGAAGAACGGCTTCGGCCCGGCCGGCGGCAGCGGGTCCGGCGGCAGGAAGGAGATCGACAGGCCGAAGTCGTCGGCGGCGATGCGCGTGAGCGTCTGGCTGTCCGCGTCCTGCGGGAAGCTCTGATAGACGTCGATGATGGCGGCGATTTCCTGGGTGACCGCCTCCGACAGGCGCGCGGTGACCTGCTGCCAGTGGCGTTCCATGAAGACGAAGGCGACGACGGCCTGCAGGATGACGATCGGCGCGATGATGATGAGCAGCGAGCGGGCGAACAGGCCCTTCGGCATCCAGTTGGCCACGCCGCGCCAGAACCGCCGCCAGACGTTGCGTCCGGCAAGCGCGGGGCGGGCGATGTCGGCGATCGAGGCCATCAGAGGAAACCGTGTCGCCGGCCGTTCGCCACGGCCATCCTGCGAGACGCGCTCCCGCGAGCGCGCCTCGGGACGAGGGCTGTGTATGCGGCACCGGCGTTCAGGCACGTCTCCCGGCAAGCCTCATCCCGCGGAGCGCCGCAGGGGCGTCTTGCAGGATGGGCGGCACGGATCGGGCTCATGGGGCATCCTCAATCGATCTGCAGCCGGTAGCCGATGCCGCGCACGGTCTGCAGGTGGACGGGATTGCCGGGGTCGGTCTCGATCTTGCGGCGCAGGCGGTTGATCTGCACGTCGACGGCACGCTCGCTGCCGTTGGCGCCGGCGGCGAGGTCGAGCCGGGCGACGGTCTCGCCCGGCTGCGAGGCGAAGGTGCGCAACAGATCACGCTCGCGTTCGGTGAGGCGGACGATCTCCTCGCCGCATTTCAGCTCGCCGCGGCCGAGGTGGAAGGAGAACGGGCCGAAGGTGACCGCCTCCTCGACCGGCTGGCCGCGCGTCTGGCGGCGCAGGATCGAGGCGATGCGCAGGAGCAGCTCGCGCGGCTCGAAGGGCTTGGCCAGGTAGTCGTCGGCGCCGGCCTCGAGGCCCTGGATGCGGTGCTCGAGCTCGGAGCGCGCCGTCAGCATCAGGATCGGCACGTCGGAGCTCTTGCGCAGGTCGGCGGCGAAGTCGATGCCGGATTCGCCCGGCATCATCAGGTCGAGGACAATCAGGTCGAAGGCGAGGCCGTGGAGCCGCCGGCGCGCGTCGGCCGCCGTCTCGGCGGTCGTCACGCGGTAGCCGTGCTCCACCAGATAGCGCGACAGAAGGGTGCGGATGCGGCGGTCGTCGTCGACCACCAGGAGGTGGGGCGCGCCATCCTCGAGAACGCCGCCACGGCCTTTCGCTCCGGACGCGGTTTCCGTCGTCATCTCTCCAGCCATCATGTCAGTGGACCTCCAGTCGCCCCCGAAGCCCTGGAACGTTCGTTGCCTGTCGTCATCGGTCCTCGTGCGCCCCTTGGTCGCCCTTCAGAAGGGCGGCCACCCGGTCGCGCTCGCGCTCGTCGACCATTGCCATCAGGAAGCGCCGCGTCGCGTCGGCGTCCGCCTCGCTCGTCGCGGCGATCGCGGCGGCGAAGCGGGCGAACTGCGGGATAGCCAGCCCGAGCGCCAGCGATCGTCCCTTCGCGGTCGGGAACAGGAGCCGCTGGCGGCGATCGGACGGCCCTTCCTGCTGATAGATGAAACCCTCGTCGACGAGCTGCTTCAAGACCCGGCCGAGGCTCTGCTTCGTGATCTTCAGGATATCCAGGAGCTCGGCGACACTGAGCCCGGGATTGCGGTTGACGAAATGCAGGACCCGGTGATGGGCGCGGCCGAATCCGTATTCGGCCAGGATCGCGTCCGGATCGCCGGTGAAGTCGCGGTAGGCGAAGAACAACAGCTCGACGAGATCGTACAGGCCGGTGTCGGGCACGTCCGCCGCATCGGGCGCGTCCCCCTTCGGGGCGGCCTGCCGTTCCTGCTTCGCCGCGGGGCGGTCGAAATTTACGTCAGCCATATTGACATATTTTTTTTCGATTGTTACGGATAGGCCACCGTTCGCGAAATAATTGATCGCGGCGGTCGCCCGTTCGAGGCTAATCTATAGCGATCTCTGCGCTATTGGCTGGCCCGTTCAGGCGGAAGATAGCGATAGTCGCATCAACACGCAAAGCCCGCGCCGTCCCGGTCACAAGGGGCCGGGTAACGAGCGGGCGCCTCCAAGGAGTAGGACATGTCTACCGTTCCCTTCGATCAGCGCGACGGCGTCATCTGGTACGATGGCGAAATGGTGCCCTGGGCGAGCGCGAACCTGCACGTGCTCAGCCATGGATTGCACTATGCCAGCGCCGTATTCGAGGGCGAGCGGGCCTATGGCGGCGAGATCTTCAAGCTCGACGAGCATACCCGCCGGCTGCACGACTCCGCCCGGATGCTCGATTTCGAGATTCCGTGGAGCGTCCAGGAGATCAACGACGCCTGCAATGCCGTCCTGCGGTCTCAGGGCTACATGGACGCCTACGTGCGGCCGATCGCCTGGCGCGGCAGCGAGATGATGGGCGTGTCGGCGCAGCACAACAGGATCCACCTGGCGATCGCCGTGTGGGAATGGCCGTCCTATTTCGACCCGGCGCAGCGGCTGAAAGGCATCCGCCTCGACATCGCCGAGTTCCGCCGCCCCGATCCGCGCACTGCTCCGTGCAAGTCGAAGGCGACCGGCCTCTACATGATCTGCACCATCTCCAAGCACGCCGCCGAGCGGAAGGGCTACGCCGACGCGATGATGTTCGACTGGCGCGGCTACGTCGCCGAGGCGACCGGCGCCAACATCTTCTTCGTCAAGGACGGCGTGATCCACACGCCGACGCCGGACTGCTTCCTGGATGGCATCACCCGGCGCACGGTGATCGAGCTCGCCAAGCGGCGCGGCTACCAGATCGTCGAGCGGCACATCAAGGCCGAGGAACTCGACGATTTCGAGCAGTGCTTCCTGTGCGGCACGGCGGCGGAAGTGACGCCGGTCTCCGAGATCGGCCCGCACCGCTTCACGCCGGGCGAGATCACGCTGAACCTGATGAACGACTACACCGAGGAAGTGCAGCCGAAGAAGCCGGCCAGGCAGATGGCTGCGGCGATCAGCTGACCGTTTCCTCCGATACGGAAGCCGAGGCGGGGGGGGGGGGCCCCCCCGGGGGCCCGCGCCGTTCTTCATCCGGCCTGAGGCGCGTGCTGCGGCCGGAACAGGCGGCCGCGCTCGGTGATCACGACCGTGACGAGGGCGAGCGAACCGAGCACGAGGTAGCCGGCGACGAGCGGGATCACCGTGCCGTCGAAGAGGTGGCCGACATACCAGCCGAATATCGCCCCGGCCGCCGTGGTGATCGCGCCGATGAAGGAGGCCGCCGTGCCGGCGATCAGGCCGAGCGGCTCCATCGCCATGGCGTTGAAGTTCGGCATCATGACGCCGAAGCAGAACAGGTTGGCGGCGATCAGCGCCATGAACAGCCAGAGCGGCGGCGGCCCGTCGGTGACCAGCAGGTAGGACAGGTGCACGGCGGCGATCGCGACGAAGCCGATCACCGCGGCATGGGCGAGCGTGCGCATGCCGACGCGCATCACGAGACGACCGTTCATGAAGGCGGCGAGCGCCAACGCCCCGGCGATGATCGCGAAGAACAGCGGAAACAGGTCGCCGACGTCGAACACCTCGATGAAGATCTGCTGCGCGGAGTTGATGTAGCCGAGCAGGGGGCCGAAGACGAAGCCCGTGGCGATCGTGTAGCCGAGGGTGGCGCGCGTCGTGACGGTCTGATGCAGGGCGTGGGCGAGCCAGCGCGGCGACAGCGGCTCGCGGGCTTCCGCCGGGCGGGTCTCGGGCAGGCGCGTCTGCGTCCACGCGGCGATCACCACGCCGACGACCAGAAGCGCCATGAAGACCATGCGCCAGCCGCCGAGCAGCATGACGGCGCTGCCGAGCGCGGGGGCGATCATCGGCAGGATAATGAAGACGATCATCACGAAGGACATGACGCGCGCCATGTCGCGGCCGCCGAAGCGGTCCCGCACGACGGCGAGGCCGACCACGCGCGGCGAGGCCGATCCCAGCCCCTGGGCGGCGCGCAGCCACAGGAGGCTGGAATAGGTGTCGGCGAACAGGGTGCCGACCGAGGCGGCGACGAAGATCACGAGGCCGATCATGAGGAGCGGCTTGCGGCCGAAACGGTCCGACAGCGGCCCGAACAGGGGCATTCCGCCGGCGAATCCCAGCATGTAGGCGGTCACCACGAGCTGGCGGTCGTTGGCGTCGGCGATCGCGAAATCCGCGGCCATCGCCGGCAGCGCGGGCAGCATGATGTCGACCGACAGCGCGGTCAGCGCCATCAGCATGGCGATCAGCGCGACGAATTCGCCGAAGGACAGGGGGATCGTCGCCGCCGGACTGGAATCGTGCGTGGTCATCGTCTGCGTCGCCTGTCGATCTCTCGGTCGGGAAGGCGCGCGGAAACGGCAGCGCCGATACGTGATATCAGCGGGCAATCATCGCCGGATCGCGCCGGCGCGCAACTCCCGAGGGCGCATGCCTGCTCTGCCTTGACCTTTCCGGCTCGGCGGCAGCAAGCCCTAGCCGGCGGCCTCGTCGGGGCTCCAGCGGCCGGCGGCGCGGTCGTCCTCCGCCCTGGCCTCCACCCAGTCGCCGGCCGTGCCGTTCGCGAAGATCTCGCGTTTCCAGAACGGCGCGCGCGTCTTGAGCCAGTCCATCAGGAACTCGGCCGCCGAAAAGGCCGCCTCGCGATGGGCGGACGCGGTGACCACCAGCACGATGTCCTCGCCCGCCGCGATCACCCCGTGGCGGTGGACGGCGATCGCGCCGGCGATCGGCCAGCGGCGGGCGGCTTCCTCGGCAACGCGGGCGATCTCCTCCTCGGCCATGCCGGGATAGTGCTCGAGCTCGAGGGCCCTGAGCCTGCCGCCGTCGGCGCGGCAGATGCCGGTGAAGGTCACGACGGCGCCGACGTCGGGCAGGGCGGCGAGGCGTTTCGCTTCCGCCGACGCATCGAACGGACCGGCCTGGACCCGCACGTCGACGAGCGGCGGGGCCATGCTCATCCTCCCGTCATCGGGGGGAAGAAGGCGATCTCGCGGGCGCCGGCGATCGGGGCGTCGGCCTTCGCGTGGGTGCGGTCGACGGCGACGCGCACGACGTCCGGATTGCCGAAGGCGTATTCGAATTCCTCGCCGCGGCCGCTGAGCCAGGCGATCAGGTCGCCGACCGTCCTGACGGTCGCCGGCGGATCGACTTGTTCCTCCGCGAGACCGGTGCGTTCGCGGATCCAGGCGAAATAGAGAAGTTTCAAGTCCTGCCCTTCTGTGCCATCACTCTTCCATCGCGTGGCGGATGCCGGCGCGGAAATAGTCCCAGCCAGTATAAAGGGTCAAGATCGCCGACAGCCAGAGCATGGTCAGGCCGACGAGGCTGACGCCGGGGATGACGGCGTCGCCGGCCGGGCCGGCGAGCAGGAAGCCGATCGCCACCATCTGCATGGTGGTCTTCCACTTGGCCAGGTTGGTGACCGGCACCGAGACCCTGAGCTCGGCGAGGAACTCGCGCAGGCCGGAGACCAGGATCTCGCGGCTCAGGATGATGATGGCGGCGAGCAGCGACCAGCCGCCGATGGTGCCCGCATCGACCAGCATCATCAGCGCGGCGGCGACGAGCAGCTTGTCGGCGATCGGATCGAGTATGCGGCCGAGGGCGGACTGCTGCTGCCAGGCGCGGGCGAGATAGCCGTCGAGGAAATCGGTGATGGAGGCGGCGATGAACACGGTCAGCGCCAGCCAGTTCGCCAGATGCCCCTCGACGTAGAAGCAGGCGACCAGCGCCGGCACGGCGGCGATGCGGCCGTAGGTCAGGATGTTCGGCAGGGACATGGCATGGCCCCGCGCGTGGGTCGACGAGCTCGTCATGCTTTCAGTGACCATGGGAATCCCCCGCGCGTCAATGGCTTGCCTCCGTTTCTAGGCGAACCTTGTGACAGAACTATAGCGCCGGGCGGATCGGGAAAGAGTGCCGCCGCGGCAGGCGGTTAACGCCGCATTGCCGGCTTTTCCGTTGACCCGGCCGCCGCGGCCCGCCACAGAGGCGCCATGGAGAAGGCGGACGTCCTCATCGTCGGCGCCGGCGCGGCGGGCATGATGTGCGCCTTGCAGGCGGGCAGGCGCGGCTGCTCGGTCCTCGTCGTCGAGCACAACGATGCGCCGGGCGAGAAGATCCGCATCTCCGGCGGCGGCCGCTGCAACTTCACCAATCTCGGGACGGGCCCGAAGGCGTTCGTCTCGCAGAACCCGAACTTCTGCATCTCGGCGCTGAAGCGCTACACGCAGCACGATTTCCTCGCGCTCGTGGAGCGGCACGGCATCGCCTGGCACGAGAAGACGCTCGGCCAGCTCTTCTGCGACGGCTCGGCGAAGGAGATCATCGCCATGCTCACCGCGGAGATGGCGGCGGCGGGGGCGCAATTGCGGCTTTCCACGAGCGTCGACGGCATCGAGCGGACCGGCGACGGCTTCGCCGTCTCCACCTCCGGCGGGCGCATCGCCTGCTCCTCGCTGGTGATCGCCACCGGCGGCAAGTCGATCCCGAAGATGGGCGCGACCGGCTTCGGCTACGACGTTGCGAGGCAGTTCGGGCTGCGCGTGACCGGGACGCGGCCCGGCCTCGTGCCGCTCACCTTCGAGGCGGGGCTGCTGGAGCGGCTGAAGCCGCTAGCCGGCATCTCCGTCGATGCCGTGGTCTCCTGCGGCAAGGTGCGGTTCGCGGAGGCCGTGCTGTTCACCCACCGGGGCCTGAGCGGGCCGGCGATCCTGCAGATCTCGTCCTACTGGCGCGAGGGCGAGGCGATCGCGATCGACATGTTGCCGGGCACCGACGCGTTCGCGGCGCTGAAGGCTGCGCGGAGGGAAAACGGCCGGCGGGCCGTGGCGACGGCGCTCGGCGAGCGTCTGCCGAAGCGGCTGGCGCAGACGCTCTGCGAGGCGGAGGGGGCGACCGGCAATCTCGCCGACTGCTCCGACAAGGTGCTGCGCCGGATCGGGTCGGCGGTAAACGCCTGGACGGTGAAGCCGGTCGGCTCGGAGGGCTATCGCACGGCGGAGGTCACCGTCGGCGGCGTCGATACCCGCGATCTCGACCAGAAGACGATGGCCGCGCGCGCCGTGCCGGGGCTCTATTTCATCGGCGAGGTCGTCGACGTCACCGGCTGGCTCGGTGGCTACAATTTCCAGTGGGCGTGGTCGTCGGGCTGGGTTGCGGGTCAGGCGGTGTGAGAAGCGGTGCCGGCCTTGGCGTGGTCCCGCGGCGCGTCCGCGCCGCAACCCCTCTCCCCATCCCTCTCCCGCAAGGGGAGAGGGGGCAACGCGCGGCGCGGCTCGTATCGCGCTCCCCCCTGCGGGGGAGAGATGGAGAGGGGGTGGCCGCACGGAGGGGCCTTGCCGTCTTCCGAAGCATGACAGTCTGAGGGTGAGGCACGCCCGATCGCCCCGGCATATCCCAGCGCGGGGTTGATTTTCCGATTCAGCGCGGCGTTGGTCGCCGCAATTCAAAGAACCCGTCGTCTGCCCCCAGTGGAGGTCCAGCCTCAGGCTGGGGGCGCGGGGGCGCCGGGGGGCCCCCAACGGGGTGTGGGGAATAGT
>JAEWYT010000014.1 GCA_023458595.1 Pseudomonadota bacterium | reverse complement strand
GAATCCCTGCCTGGTGCTCCTTCAGCACCGCAATGATCTGACCCTCACTGTATCGGTTCTTCTTCATCTCCGTCTCCTTCTGACGGAGTCCAGTTCAAACCGAGGCACTTCAGGGGGCAACGTCAGCCGGCGGCCAACGACAACGCCCCGGCGACTCCGGAACTAGAGGAAAAGAGGACGAACCTGGAGAGTGAAACCCAGTTTGAATGAGAGGAGAGGGGCTGATGGTCCGCGTTGCGATTTCCGCCCGCTATTGATCAGGCCGACCACAAAATTGCGCGACCTCGTGCCGCGATTCCATCAGGCATTGATCTGCATGGGTTCAGCCCACGATTGAGGGGCAACGATGATGCCGGCTGCCAACGACAACGTGGGGCCAAACACCCCCATTCGACTCTCGGACATTCTCCCGCTGGCTTTCCCGTCGGGTGGGATGACCGTCAGTGGATTGCGCCGCGAGGCCCGGCGAGGGCGGTTGACTGTCATGCGGATCGCCGGAAAGGACTTCACGACTTTGGCTGCGATTGAGGAGATGAAAAGCCGATGCCTCGTACCCGCAAACCAGCAAGACTCTGGCTCCGACCGGCAGGCAAGGACAGGCATGCCGTCTGGATCATCCTCGATGGAGGAAAGCAATACAGCACTGGCTGCGGCGCATCTGATGTTGAGGCAGCTCAGGCAGCGCTCTCCGAGCACATCGCGAAGCGCTTTATCGAGGAACCCAAAGCAAGGAACCGGAACGCTCGCGAAGTAACCATTGCCGAGATTCTGGCGCACTACGTATCGGTAAAGCAAGACACGATCCGTCGCCTCAAAGAGCTGGCCGCACGTATAGAGGCGCTGTTGAATTTTTGGGGGACGAAGACCCTTGACGACATCACCACGGCCACCTGCAAGGCGTATGCGGCGCACAGAAGATTGCAATCCATGGCGCGACGCGAGTTGGAGGACTTGCGAGCAGCATGCCGAATGGCGATAGCGGACAATGTGACGCGCCAAGCGGTGACTGTGACGCTGCCACCAAAGTCGAAAGGCAGGGTGCGCCACCTCGAACGTGGCGCAATCGCGAAACTGTTATGGGCAGCCTACCGGAAGCGAGAAGTCCAGCGAGGAGTGCCGACAAAGAAGAGAGCCACCCTACATGTCGCGCGGTTCATTCTTGTCGCTACCTACACCGGCAGTCGATCGGCGCGCATCTGGCAAGCCTCATTCGAACGCGAAGAGGGGCGCCCCTACATCGATCTTGATGCCGGCGTCTTCTATCGGGCCGCTGACGGTGAGAACGTCGCGTCGAATAAACGGGCGCCGCCGGTTCGCCTTCCCAGTCGCCTCCTCGCTCACATGCGCAGGTGGCGGCGCATGGGCGCAAAATACGTTGTCGAGTACCAAGGGAGACCTGCCGATCCAAAGAGGGCGTTCCGCAATCTCGTCAACGATACACTCGGCGAAGAGGCCGCGGGTATCGTTCGCCACACTCTGCGGCACACCGCAGCCACTTGGCTCATGCAGGCCGGCACGGACAAATGGCAGGCCGCTGGTTATCTCGGGATGACCCTCGAAACGCTTGAAGACACGTACGGACACCATCATCCCGACCATCAGGCCGAGGTTGACGACGCGTTCACAAGCGGCAGAGCAGGGAGGCGGCAACGTGTTTCATTGCCGTAGTTTGGGAGGCGCATTTGTAAGTTATTGGTTTAATTGGTCGGAGTGGCAGGATTTGAACCTGCGACCCCCTCGTCCCGAACGAGGTGCGCTACCAGGCTGCGCTACACTCCGTACCGCTGGTGGCCCGCTATATAGCCGCCCGTTTTGGTCCCCGCAACCCGCCTTTAGCGGCTGAAACCGGGCCGTTTCATTTCGCGTCGATTGTCACCTGCGGGAAACCCGGCGGATATCCGAGCAAAACCCGACGCGAGAACCGAACAATGACGACGCTTGGATCGAATGCGCTGCGTTGAGCCGCGCCGGGGATCGCCACCTAGGGCAACTTCCTCGTGCTGGCGAACACGGAGGCGGCCCGGAACTTGTCCGGCCAGATCCGGACCGGCGCGCGGAAAGCGCCCGCGAGAGGCGGAATATCGTCGTTAGGATCCGGTGGCGTCTTTCCCGGAGCGAACGGCATCCGGGCAACCGACAGACGGCGCGGCGCGTGACAGTCTTGCCCGGTAGGCGCAGTAGGCTTCCGGGTTCACCGCGATCCACGCTGCTTTCTCCGTTTCGATCCGGGCGGTGTGGGCTTCGGCCTGTTCCGGCACGACGCGCCGGCCGAAGCCGGGGAACTTCTCGAGCTTGCCGGCAAGCCGCGCGACGATGATGTCGCCGGTATGGCATTGAAAGTGATCTGTGTCCGCCCAGTAGGTGGATGTGGGGGCGGAAAGAAGATCCTCGGTCTGAATCTTCGTGAATCCGGTGAAATCGAACACTTCGATATCGCCGCCAGCCTCGCTCGCCAGTTCCGACAGTTTGCGGACGAGCGTCAGGTACTCTTCCCAGTATCCGGTCTCTTCGAGCGCTATGTAGTAGGCCACATGGGCGGGTGGGATGACGACGTAGAGCTTGATGTGATGCTTCCTGGCGGTCTCGAACAGGCGCGCGACTTCCGCCTGCCAGTCGGATTCCCCGGTTTCATCCAGGAAGGTGTTGTCCCGGAAACGCTTGTAGCGGGCCGGAAGCATGGCGATCACGGATTTCGCCTCGTGAGGGACCGCAGCCGGCGTGCACGGGCGAAATCCGTTCTTGGGATTGTTCCTGCGAGGCGGCGCGCTGACGGCTTCGAAGCTCGAACCGATCGCGGACCAGGTGAGTGTCGTGCGGACTGCGTCGCCGAGCCACCAGAGGCGATTGCGGTCGCCATCGGCGGTTACCGCCAGACGGTCCTCCTCGAACCCCCCGACTGCCGTCCTTTCGTCGAAGAAATTGAGGATATCGAGAACCACGACGGCCGTCTTGAGCTTCGATACTTGCGCATAGTGCTGGAATGAGCGGCGCATCGAATAGATCTGCGCGCCCGGGTAGGAGCCGTTGAACGGGCGTTTCGCCAGACCGAGCCTCTTGAAGGACGCCGCCGAGAAGCCGCCGTTGGCATGCGAGTTTCCCAGCACCAGGAGGTCGGCGTCGGCGGATGCGATCCAGTGGATCTTGGTCATCCGGCCGTGCCCGCGGTCCACCGGCTGGCTGCCGCGTTCGGGGTGCCAGATCGCGAAGGGGTCGATCCACCAGTTCGCCGCGGCGATCGTCGCGGCGAGCGTGACGGTCATGAACAGAACCGCGGTCGTGTACTGGCGTGCGCGCATACTAGAACTGAAAGTACAGGAAAGGGCTGACCTTCGACATCCCGAGCACGGAAATCATCAGCACCGCTGTGATGGCCAGAGCCCATCGAAGGGTCGGCCGCCATGATATCCTGGAGGCGCGCGCGCGGATCGGCTCCACGGTCGGCCGGTACCTGGCCATGAACTCGAGCGTGTTGGGCAGCGAAAACACGACGACCAGAAGCGCGATCACGAGGACTGCCTGTTCGAATACGCCGAAGTCGTACACGAGCGTCTGCGGGATCCCGATACTCTCCAGCAAGGACGCCGGTGCACCGAGCGTCAGCCATTCCGCGGGCCCGCGGGCCGTACCCGGTCCGTTCATCCCGGCCATGCCTCTGAGCACGCGCGTCGCGCCGGAAAACGTCGTGGAGCGGAAGAAGACCCATGCGACGAGAACCGCGAACAGCGTCAGGCCGATGCTGAACGCCCGCCACGTCTTGGTCGCCGTCGCCTCCGACAGCATCGCGTTGCGCCTCGCCAGCGCGCGCCAGCCGTGATTGATGCACAGGAAGGCGCCGTGCAGTCCGCCCCAGACGACGAAGGTCCAGCCCGCGCCGTGCCAGAGGCCGCCGAGCAGCATGGTGATCGTGAGATTCACGTAGCGCTGTTGCTTGCCGCGCCGGTTGCCGCCGAGAGGGATGTACAGATAGTCCCTGAGAAACCGCGACAGGGTGATGTGCCATCGCCGCCAGAACTCGATGATGCTCGCCGACTTGTAGGGGGAGTTGAAGTTGATCGGCAGGCGGATGCCGAACATGCGCGCGATCCCCACCGCCATGTCGGAATAGCCGGAAAAGTCGAAATAGATCTGGAAGGCGTAGGCGAACACGCCGAGCCAGGCCTGGATGAATCCGGGATCGCCACCCGAATCCGATGACTGGAACAGGGCGTCCGCATAGGGCGCCATGGAATCGGCGATGATCACCTTCTTGAACAGGCCGAGCGTGAAGATCGTCAGTCCGACCGCCAGGTTGAGCCAGCGCGGGTTCATGCTCCCGGGCCGGAAGAACTGCGGCATCATCTCCTTGTGGTGGACGATCGGTCCGGCGATGAGCTGCGGAAAGAAGGTCACGAACAGCGCGTAGTCGATGAAGTTCCCCGATGTGCTCTCCCCGCGCGAGGCGTCCACCAGGTAGGCGATCTGCTGGAATGTGAAGAACGAGATTGCCAGCGGCAGGACGACGGAGGGAACCGGGAGCCCGGCGCCGATTGCGGCGTTGATCGATTCCGCCAGGAAGCCGCTGTATTTGAACCAGGCGATGAGGGTCAGGTTTACCGCCACGCCGAACAGTAGCGTCGGCCGCTTGTATCGCGTGCTTAGAATGAGTCGACCAAAGATATTATTAAACAGAATGGATCCACAAATAAGAAACAGGTAATCTGGATTCCAATATCCATAAAAGAATAAGGAAGAAGCCACCAGAAAAGTTCGGCCAAATCGGGGGTTAAAGTAATTTATGGCATAAAATATAGCAATCACGCAGAGCAGAAACACAATGAATTCGTACGACGAAAATATCATTGTTATATTCTCTCAGGCGCAGTCAAAGGTTTGAATTATCGGCCGCCCGGTGCCGAGTCAATCAACGCTGCCCCGGCAAACGGCCCGGCCTGTTGCCGAGGCGCTGACGGCGGCCCCGCAATGAAACACAACCGAAACACGCGGAAAATCTTTCTGATACCGAAATCCATCATTTAGCCGCGACGCTATCCGCCGCGAGCAGACGGGTCCGGCACGCCGGGAACAGACGCTCCGGACAGGCGTATCGCCTCGCGGCGACGGACCTTTTGACGGAGATCGGTACCATGAACGCGACCGCCCTGGCGCATCGGCACGAACCCGTCGTGCTCGTCGTCGAGGACGACGAGGCGAACCGGGAGCTGCTCCTCGACGAGCTGGAATTCATCGGCTGCCGCGGCGTCGCGGCCGCCAACGGCGAGGAAGCGCTCGCCTTGCTCGGCCGCGCCGAAGTCGACGTCGTGCTCCTCGACGTGATGATGCCGTCGATGGACGGCTTCGAATTGCTGCGCCGCCTGCGCGCCGACCCGACGCGGCGCATGTTGCCCGTGGTGATGATCTCGGCTCTGTCCGACATGGTCAACGTGGTGCGCTGCCTCGAGCTCGGCGCCGACGACTACCTGCCGAAGCCGTTCAATCCGGTGCTGCTGAAGGCGCGGATATCGAACTCGCTGCAGAAGAAGCGCTGGCTCGACCAGGAGGCGACCTATCTCGCCCGCATGGAGCGCCAGCTCGCCGAGATCGAGCGCGAGCGCGCCCGCGCCGACAGCCTGCTGGAGGTCGTGCTGCCGACGGCGGCGCTGCGCGAGCTCAAGCTGACCGGTTCGGTCAAGCCGCGCCGCTACGAGAACGTCGTCGTGCTGTTCTCCGACATCGTCCAGTTCACCCGCTACTCGGAGACCCACCCGGTCGAGGAGGTGGTCGCCAATCTCGACAGGCTCGTCGAGGCCTGCGAGTGGGCGCTCGCCGAGCAGGGGCTCGACAAGGTCAAGACCGTCGGCGACGGCATGATGGCGACCGGCAACATGTCGGTGCCCCATCGCGATCCCGTCATGGCGGCCTTGCGCGCCGGCCGCGCCATGGTCGCGGCGGCGGCCGACAATCCGGCCGGCTGGCGCATGCGCGTCGGCATCAGCTACGGCCCGGTGGCCGCAGGCGTGGTCGGCCGCTCGAAATTCAGCTTCGACGCCTGGGGCGACGCCGTGAACGTGGCCGCGCGCCTGTCGGGCCTCGGCGAGGAGTCCGCCGTCTATCTCAGCCAGGAGGCCTACGATCGGATCGCAGGTCGCGCGGACGTGACGCGGCTCGACAGCGTGCTGCTGAAAGGGAAGGGCGCCCAGTCGGTCTATCGCGCCGATCCGGTGCAGGTCTCATGATCGCCGCCACCGGCAGGGCCGCCGCCGCGAGCGTGGCTGAAACGATTGAAACATTTGAAACAATTGAAACATTTGAAACAATTGAAACAATTCGGACGGGTCGCGACGCCGAATTGAAAAGAAAGTGTCGTAGAGCACAGCCGGCTGCACAGGCGCCGGCGAACCCGAAGGCCGGCGATTCCGCAAGCTGTGTTCGTGGGCTTGAGGAGTTGGAATCGTTGGGAGCACAGGGAATCCCGCCGGACGCGCCGGATCTCGCAAATCCCGCGGCAACCGGAACAGTCGGCATTGCGAAGGGCGCCGACGGCGGCAGTGCCGGCGGCACGCTGCGCGATGCCGACGAAAACCGCATGTTGCTCGATTTCGCCGTTTCCCAGTCGCCGGCAGCGCTTTATCTGGGCGCATTCACAAAATCCGACACGGTACGCTTCGTCAGCTCCAACGCGCAATCCGTATTCGGCTGGGCGCCCGCCGATATGGTCGGTCCGGCTTCGATCTGGCGTGAGCGCGTTCATCCCGACGATCTCGCCGGCTATGACGATGCTGTCGATCGGGTCCAGGCCGAAGGCGGTTACACGCAGGAATACCGTCTGCGCACTCCCGACGGCGACTATCGCTGGATGCGCGACCAGCAGCGCCTGACGACGCCGGGCGATCCGCGCGGCGAATATGTCGGCTGCGTCATCGACATCACTGCCGAGAAAGCCGCCGAAGCCGATCTGATCCGCACCGATGCAATCCACCGGGCCATCGTCGAAGCGGCCGTCGACGCCGTCATCACCACCGATCGCGACGGCCTCGTCATCGATTTCAATCCGGCCGCCGAGTCGATGTTCGGCCGCCGCGCCGAGGACGCGAAGGGCGTGCTCCTCTGCAATCTGATCATGCCCGAAGACGTGCGCGACATGCGCCGCAGGAGCTTCGAGGAATACCGCAAGGGAATCCCGACCTCGAACATGGCCGACCGTATCGAGGCCGAGGTCATGCGGCGGGACGGCTCCGTCTTCCCGGCGGAGATCCGCATGCGGCGCGTCTGGGCCGGCCCGGAGATGTTCGTCGTCACCGAGATCCGCGACCTGTCGGAGCGCGCCGAGGCCGAGGCGACGCAGCGCCGGCTGACGCAGCTCCTGCGCGACTCGGTCGACAACCTGCCCGCCGGCTTCGCCGTTTCCGACGCCGAGGAGCGAATCGTCCTGTGCAACAAGGCCTTCGCCGAGCCCTACGAGGTTGAGCCGGACGAACTCGTCGGCCGCACCCGCCGCGAACTGGTGAAGCGGCTGCACCGCAAGCTGCGCAGCTTCAACGGCATTTGCGTCGAAGGGTCCGGCCGCCACGTCGACCAGGTGGTCGACCGCCTCGGCAATCCGAGGAGCGCGCCCTGCGAGCTGCAGCTGACCAACGGCGAATGGCGGCTCGTCTCCTCCTTCGCCACGGGCGACGGCGGCATGGTCACGATCCGCACCGACATCACCGCGCTGAAGCAGGCCGAGCAGGCCATGCACGAATCGGAGTCGGTGATCCGCATGGCGGTCGAGGCCTGCCCGGTGCCGCTCGGCCTGGTGCGCGCCGGCGACGGCATGATCATCTACGAGAGCCCGGCCTCCCAGGATCTGTTCCGCCGCCCGCAGGCCGCCGGGGCCAGCTACACCGCCGGCATTTTCGTCCAGCGCCTCGACCGGGAGACCTTCCTGAAGAAGCTGCGCGCCGCCGGCGAGATCGACGGCTTCGAGGTGCTGTTGCGCCGCGTCGACGGCGAGGAGTTCTGGGGCTCCATATCCGCAAGCCTGATCGACTACATGGGCGAGGAGTGCATCGTCACTTCGGTCTACGACCTGACCGAGAAGCGGATCGTCAGGGAGGAGATGGCCCGCCAGCGCGAGGCGCTGCACCAGAGCGAGAAGCTCGCGGCGCTCGGCGAGTTGCTCGCTTCCGTCGCCCACGAGCTGAACAACCCGCTGTCCGTCGTCGTCGGCCAGGCGCTGCTTCTGAAGGAGACCGCGACCGACCGGGCGATCGCCGACCGCGCCGCCAAGATCGGCGCCGCCGCCGACCGCTGCTCCCGCATCGTGCGCACCTTCCTGGCGATGGCCCGCCAGCAGCCGATGGAGCGCCGTCCGGTCGATCTTAACCGGGTCGTCGAGCTCGCCATGGAAGTGACGGGCTACTCGCTGCGCGCCGCCGATATCGACGTCCGCCTGTCGCTGAGCCGCGACATGCCGACGGTATGGGGCGATGCCGACCAGCTCAACCAGGTGCTGACGAACCTGATCCTCAACGCCCAGAAGGCGCTCGAGGAATCGAAGGCGACGCGCCGCGTCAAGATCATCACCAGCTACCGTGAGCAGACCCGCGAGGTGGTGCTGAAGATCAAGGACAACGGCCCTGGCGTTCCCGAGGAGATCCGTTCGCGCATCTTCGAGCCGTTCTTCACCACCCGCCAGGTCGGTTCCGGTACCGGCATCGGGCTCGCCTTCTGTCACCGGATCATCACCACCCACGGCGGCACGATCGCGGTGGAGACCGGTATAGACGGCGGCGCGAGCTTCGTGATCCGCCTTCCGGTGACGCGGATGACCGCCGCGGCCGTCGAGGGCGAGACCGCCCGGCAGGCCGGCCGGAAGGAAGCCTCCGTCCTCGTCGTCGACGACGAGGTCGCCGTCGCCGAGATGCTCTTCGACATCCTCCAGGAGGAGGGGCACGAGGTCGAGATCGCCCATTCGGGCAGCCAGGCGCTCGACAGGATCGAGCTGCGGGATTTCGATCTCGTGCTGTCCGATCTCAGGATGCCGGACATAGACGGTCCGGCCATGTTCGACGCCATTCGCGAGGCGCGCCCGGACATGGTGTCCCGGGTCGCCTTCATAACCGGCGATACGATGAGCGCCCGCATCCGCGGCTTCCTGCAGGATTCGGGTCGACCCTACATCGAGAAGCCGATCGCACCGCAGGACGTTCGCGATCTCGTCCAGCAGATGCTGTCGGAATCCGGCAAGAGGAACGAGGAGACCGCACAATGCTGACCGAACCCGACACGGCCCCGGCCGTGAGTTCGGCGATGTTTTCGCTCGCTGCGGCGCAGCACATTGCCGTCGTCGACGACGAGCCAGATATCCGCGCGACCATCGGCGAGTATCTCGAGATGAAGGGCTACAGGGTGACGACCTGCGACGGCGGCGCCGCCCTGCGCGCCGTTCTGGATCGCGACACCGTCGACCTCGTGCTGCTCGACGTCGCCATGCCGGAGGAGGACGGCCTGTCGGTCGCCCGCTTCCTCAGCGCCAGCACCGACGTGAATTTCGTCATGGTCACGGCGGCCGGCGAGGTGGTCGACCGCATCGTCGGCCTGGAGCTCGGCGCCGACGACTATCTGGCCAAGCCCGTCGATCTGCGCGAGCTGCTCGCCCGCGTGAAGACGGTGCTGCGCCGCGGCATCCGCCGGCGCGAGGAGGATGCCTCCGAAGCTCCGGCAGCGCCGAAGCTGGTGCGGTTCGGCAACTGCACGCTCGATACCGGCGCACATCGTCTGATCGGGCCGGACGGCGCCGACATCGCGATCACCGCGATGGAGTTCGACCTGCTCAAGGCCTTCGCCGACCATCCGAACCGGGTGCTGAGCCGCGACCAGCTTCTGGACATGGCGCACAACCGCGGCTGGGAGCCTTTCGACCGGTCGATCGACATCCGCATCGCCCGGCTGCGCCGCAAGATCGAGCCGGATTCGACCAAGCCGCAGGTCATCAAGACCGTGCGCGGCGCCGGCTACATGTTCGTGATGGAAGGCTGAGCCTCCGCAACTGTTACCCCGTCGAAACAAAGTCGCTCGTTTCGGACATCCGGCCGAAACTTCGGTCCTGGAAAAACGCCCCGGCAGTCAATGCCGGGGCGTCTTCGTTTTCGGCGCCCGCTATTCGCCAGACACGAAGGAAACAGCGATGACGACCATGAAGCCCGAGACGCTGGCGATCCACGCCGGCTTCCGGAAGGACCCGACCACGAATTCGGTGGCGGTGCCCATCTACCAGACGAGCTCCTACGAGTTCGATTCCACCACCCATGCCTCCCGCCTGTTCAATCTGGAGGAGCTCGGCAACATCTACACCCGCGTGATGAACCCGACGACCGCGGTCTTCGAGGAGCGCATGGCGGCGCTCGAGGGCGGCGTCGCCGCGCTTGCCACGGCCTCCGGCCAGTCGGCCTCGGCGATGGCGATCCAGAACATCGCGCGCGCCGGCGACAACGTCGTCTCCTCGACCGACCTCTACGGCGGTACCTGGAACCTGTTCGCCAATACGCTTCAGACGATGGGCATCGAGGTGCGGTTCGTCGACCCGGCCGACCCGCAGGCCTTCCGCAAGGCGACCGACGCCGGAACCCGCGCCTTCTACGCCGAGACCCTGCCCAATCCGAAGCTCGTCGCCTTCCCGATCCGGGAAGTCGCCGCGATCGCCGAAGAGGTCGGCGTGCCGCTGATCGTCGACAACACGGCGGCTCCCGTCATCTGCCGGCCGATCGAGCAGGGCGCCCATATCGTCGTCCACTCGGCCACCAAGTACATCGGCGGACACGGCACGTCGATCGGCGGCGTCATCGTCGATTCCGGCCGGTTCGACTGGGAGAGGCACAGCCGTCGCTTCCCGATGCTGAACGAGCCGGATCCGAGCTATCACGGCGCGGTGTGGACCGAGGCGGTCAAGCCGCTCGGACCGATCGCCTACATCCTGAAGGCCCGCGTTACGCTGATGCGAGACCTCGGCGCCGCGATGAGCCCGTTCAACGCCTTCCTGTTCCTGCAGGGGCTCGAGACCATGCCAGTCAGGATGCGCGAGCATTGCCGCAACGCGGCGGTCGTCGCCGAGTACCTCGACAACCACCCGGCGGTTTCGAAGGTGATCTTCCCGGGCCGGATGACCGGCGAGAACCGCCGGCGCGCCGATGCGGCGTTCTCCGGGGGCTACGGCGGCCTCGTCGGCTTCGAGCTCGCCGGTGGCCGCGAGGCCGGCCAGCGCTTCATCGACGCGCTGCAGATGGTCCATCACGTCGCCAACATCGGCGACACCCGGACGCTGGCGATCCACCCGGCCTCCACGACGCACCAGCAGCTTTCGCCCGAAGAGCAGCTCGCCGCCGGCGTAACCCCCGGCTACGTCCGGCTGTCGGTCGGCATCGAGCATGTCGACGACATCCTGGCCGATCTCGACCAGGCGCTCGATGCGGCGACCTCGAAGCGGGCCCGCGCGGCCTGATCTTTCCGATCCCGGCTGCGGGCCGGCGGGGAGCGCCCCG
>JAEWYT010000013.1 GCA_023458595.1 Pseudomonadota bacterium | reverse complement strand
GCCTTGAACTCACCGAAATACTTCGTGATCGCCGCCGTCAGCGTCGTCTTGCCGTGGTCGACGTGACCGATCGTCCCGATGTTGCAATGCGGCTTCGTCCGCTCAAACTTCGCTTTGGCCATCTTGGCTCTCCACTCTCAGTCGTCTTTTCGATTTCGTCGGCGATCAGGCGAACTTGGCCTGAACTTCCTCGGCGACCGCCTGCGGCACCTGCTCGTAGTGGTCGAACTGCATCGTGTACTGGGCCCGACCCTGGCTCATCGAACGCAGCGTGTTCACGTAGCCGAACATGTTGGCCAGCGGCACCATCGCATTGACGACGGTTGCGATTCCGCGCGACTCCGTCCCCTGGATCTGGCCACGGCGGCTGTTCAGGTCGCCGATGATGTCGCCCATGTACTCTTCCGGCGTCACCACCTCGACCTTCATCACCGGCTCGAGCAGCTTCGGACCGGCCTTCTGGACGCCTTCACGGAAGGCGGCCCGCGAGGCGATCTCGAAGGCGAGAACGCTCGAGTCGACGTCGTGGTAGGCACCGTCGATGAGGGCGACCTTCACGTCGAGCATCGGGAAGCCCGCCAGCACGCCCGAGGTCAGCACCGACTTGATGCCCTTCTCGACGCCGGGCACGTATTCCTTCGGCACCACGCCGCCGACGATCTCGTTGACGAACTCGAAGTTCGAGCCCGGCTCGCCCGGCTCGATGACGAGCTTGACGCGGGCGAACTGGCCCGAGCCGCCGGTCTGCTTCTTGTGCGTGTAGTCGATCTCGGCCTTCTTCGTGATCGTCTCGCGATAGGCCACCTGCGGGGCGCCGATATTGGCCTCGACCTTGAACTCGCGACGCATGCGGTCGACGAGGATGTCGAGATGGAGCTCGCCCATGCCCTTGATGATGGTCTGGCCCGACTCCTCGTCCGTGCCGACGCGGAAGGACGGATCCTCCTGCGCCAGACGGTTCAGCGCCATGCCCATCTTTTCCTGGTCGGCCTTGGTCTTCGGCTCGATGGCGATCTCGATGACCGGCTCCGGGAACTCCATGCGCTCCAGGATGACGGGCTTCAGGGGGTCGCACAGCGTATCGCCGGTGGTGACGTCCTTGAGACCGGCGATCGCGACGATGTCGCCCGCGTAAGCTTCCTTGATGTCCTCGCGGTGGTTCGCATGCATGTGCAGCATGCGGCCGATGCGCTCGCGCTTGTCCTTGACGGTGTTGAGCACCTGCGTGCCCGACTCGAGCTTGCCCGAGTAGATGCGGCAGAACGTCAGCGAGCCGACGAACGGGTCGTTCATGACCTTGAAGGCGAGCAGCGACATCGGCTCCTCGTCGCTCGACTTGCGCGTCGTCTCCGCCTCGGTCTTCGGATCGATGCCCTTGATGGCGGGCACTTCGACGGGCGACGGCAGGTAGTCGACGACAGCGTCGAGCAGCGGCTGCACGCCCTTGTTCTTGAAGGCCGAGCCGCACAGAACCGGAACGAAGATGTTCTCGATCGTGCCCTTGCGGATGAGGCGCTGCAGGATCGCCTCGTCGGGCATGTTGCCCTCCAGATAGGCCTCCATCGCCGCCTCGTCGATCTCGACGGCCTGCTCGACCAGCTTCTCGCGATACTCCTCGGCCCGGGCCTGCAGATCGGCCGGAATGTCGACGTAGTCGAACTGGGCGCCGAGCGTCTCGTCCTTCCAGATGATGCCCTTCATCTTGACGAGGTCGATGACGCCCTTGAACTCGCTCTCCGCGCCGATCGGCAACTGGATCACCATCGCGGCCGCGCCGAGACGGGTCTTCACCATCTCAACACAGCGGTCGAAATCGGCGCCGATCTTGTCCATCTTGTTGACGAAGATCATCCGCGGCACGTGATACTTGTCGGCTTGGCGCCAGACCGTCTCGGTCTGCGGCTCGACGCCGGCGTTGGCGTCGAGCAGCGCGACCGCGCCGTCGAGCACCCGCAGGCTCCGCTCCACCTCGATGGTGAAGTCGACGTGGCCGGGCGTGTCGATGATGTTGAGGCGCTTGTCCTTCCAGTAAGCGGTCGTCGCGGCCGACGTGATCGTGATGCCGCGCTCTTGCTCCTGCTCCATCCAGTCCATGGTGGCAGCGCCCTCATGGACCTCGCCGAGCTTGTGGCTCTTGCCGGTATAGAAGAGGACGCGCTCGGTCGTGGTGGTCTTGCCGGCATCGATGTGGGCCATGATGCCGAAGTTGCGGTAGTCCTCGATTTTATGCGTACGGGGCATGTTGGGGGCTCCTGGTGCTCGTCACCAGCGGTAGTGCGAGAAGGCGCGGTTGGCTTCCGCCATCCGGTGCGTGTCTTCGCGCTTCTTGACGGCCGTGCCGCGGTTGTTCGAGGCGTCCAGCAGTTCGCCGGACAGGCGCTCCACCATGGTGCGCTCGTTGCGGGCCCGCGCGGCGGTGATCAGCCAGCGGATGGCGAGCGCCTGGCGGCGGTCGGGGCGGACCTCGACGGGAACCTGGTAGGTGGCGCCGCCGACGCGGCGGGAGCGGACCTCGATCGCCGGCATGACGTTCTCGAGCGCCTGATGGAACACGCCCACCGGATCCTGCTTGGCACGCGATTCGATCGCGTCGAGGGCGCCATAGACGATGCCTTCGGCGACGGACTTCTTGCCGTGCTGCATGACGGAGTTCATGAACTTCGAGACCACCAGATCGCCGTACTTGGGATCCGGGATAACCTCGCGTTTTTCAGCTCTGTGGCGGCGAGACATCGGCTCGTCCTCACTCTTTCCAATCTCTCACGTCCCGGACCTGTTCCGTGGACGGCTAGTGTCAGATCGCGCTTCGCCGGCTCTCAGATCGGCAAAACGCAAAGAGGCCCGATCACTTGGGCCTCTTCGCTCCATATTTCGAACGGCGCTGGCGGCGAGCCGATACACCCTGGGTGTCGAGCACGCCGCGGATGATGTGGTAGCGCACGCCGGGAAGGTCCTTCACGCGGCCACCGCGGATCATCACGACCGAGTGCTCCTGGAGGTTATGACCTTCGCCCGGAATGTACCCGATCACCTCGAAGCCGTTGGTCAGCCGGATCTTCGCCACTTTGCGCAGCGCCGAGTTCGGCTTCTTCGGCGTCGTCGTGTAGACGCGCGTGCACACGCCGCGCTTCTGCGGGCAGGCTTCCATCGCCGGAGCCTTGTTGCGCTTCACCGGCGCCTTCCGCGGTTTGCGGATCAACTGGTTGATCGTCGGCATCGATCGCCTTCTTCAGCCCTTCGCCGGCCCCCGAGGCCGGACATCCGGTTACAAAACAGGTCGGACCGACGCCAAAAAAGGCCGTCGGCCGCAACATGCAGAGGATCGCGCCCATTTCGGACCCGATCTTGCTTCGTGGGTGTTCGTCGCAAGACGAGCGTCAGTGTCTAGGCTGTTATGGTCCAGCTCGCGTCGAACCGGACGGATCAGGCCTACCACCTGCCGCGAAACGAGGCGGAACATATGCGCCGGCCTGTCGGGCGTCAACCCCGTACTCGCGCAATTTTATAGCTAACTCCGCCTTTTCGGCGACATGAAAGAACAAAAGCCGTCCTGCTCGTTCCCGCGTGCCCGGATTCGACCCCCCAACACCCGGAATCGGTCGGTCACGGGACGATTCGGATCAGTCGTGGAACGCGATGACCGCGACCTGACCGTCGATTGCATTGCCGTAGGCCGACGCGAAGGTCGGATCCTCCGGTTCCCCCTCGACGACGCCGATCTGATCGAGTTCGACGCGGGCGAACCCCTGTCCGGCCAGCGCCTGCAACGCCCGCCGGATGCATTCCTCGTCGTCGGCGGCCGTCAGGAGCACATTGACGGCCACGCCGTTCGATTCGTCATCGCCGTCCGGATCGGCACCTTCCCCGCTCCTGAAGGCACGTCCGACGACGATATAGACGGTCGTCTCCTCGATTTCCGGCTCGCGGCTCATGGGCGCTCCTTTCCAGATCGCGCCTTCGGCTGCGACGCACGGCGAGCGATCTCAGGGATGGTAGTGGAGATTCAGCTCGAAGTCCGCCTTGCAGCCCTTGATGCCGTCGAAATTGTCGATCTGGCCGGCAAGGGTCACCGAGGTCGTCTTCGGCTTGACCCGATCCGGCGTCCGCTCGGTAATGCGCATGCGCGGCTTCGTCGCGAAGAATTCCGTCGCCGTGCCCGTCGCGCCGCCGACAACCCTCCTGAAGCGGTCTCCGAGCTTGCCTTTGGGCAACTCGTAGCTGGTCGCGTAGAACGGCGGGATGAAGAAGGAGAGCCGCGTGCTCGCTCCGTTCGTCCCGAGAAGGCGGGGCCGGTAGATCGCATTGACGAAGACCGGGTCCACATAGCCCTTCGGCGCGCACGCGGGCGTGAAATTCTGAAGATAACCGGCGCCTCGATATTCGACCTCCTCGGCGGCGGCCGGGACGGTCGCCGACAGGAGGAGCAGAGCCCCGACGATGGCAGAGCGGCGCGTCGAAGGTCCGAGATTTGGGGTTCCTGAAGGCTTCATCGCGGCAAGGTCTCTCGAAAACGGCCCGGAAATATGGCCGAACGTGATCCTAAGGGTGGATATCTGAACGAATATTGACGAAAGCAGGTCCGGACGTATCCGTTTGAAAAGGCAAACGGGCCGTTCCTCTCGAAACGGCCCGTCGGTTCATCGTCCGAGGTGATGGCGGCCCCTACTCGGCCGGCACCCCGGTCTCCTCGGCAGACATCTCGATGCCGGCCTGCTGCTCGCGGCTTTCCACGATCAGGTCGTCGCGGTGGGTCGCGACCTGACGCATCTTGTTCATCACCGAACCGGTGCCCGCGGGGATCAGGCGGCCGACGATGACGTTCTCCTTGAGCCCTTCCAGGTTGTCGACCTTGCCCTGCACCGAAGCCTCGGTGAGGACGCGGGTCGTCTCCTGGAACGAGGCCGCGGAGATGAAGCTGCGCGTCTGAAGGCTCGCCTTGGTGATACCGAGCAGGACCGGCGTGCCGACCGGGGGCTTCTTGCCCTCGTCGACCAGCCGTTCGGCGACTTCCTGCATCTCGATCTGGTCGACCTGCTCTCCGGCAAGGAAGTCGGAATCGCCCGGATCCGAGATTTCGACCTTTTGCAGCATCTGCCGGACGATCACCTCGATGTGCTTGTCGTTGATCGACACGCCCTGCAGCCGGTAGACCTCCTGGATCTCGTTGACCAGATAGGCCGCCAGCTCCTCGACGCCCTTGATCGCCAGGATGTCGTGCGGCGCCGGATTGCCGTCGAGGATGTACTCGCCCTTCTCGATGTGGTCGCCTTCCTGCACGTACAGGTGACGGCCCTTCGGGATCAGGTACTCGCGCGACTCCTCGCCTTCCTCGGTCGGGTCGATGCGGATCCGGCGCTTGTTCTTGTAGTCGCGCTCGAACCGGACGGTGCCCGAAATCTCGGCGATGATGGCGTGATCCTTCGGACGCCGCGCCTCGAAAAGCTCGGCCACGCGCGGCAGACCGCCCGTGATGTCGCGGGTCTTGGCGCTTTCGAGCGTGATGCGGGCCAGAACGTCGCCGGACTTGACCATCTCTCCCGGTTCCACCGCGATAACGGTATCGACCGCGAGCAGGTAGCGGGCGTCGCCGCCGCGCGACAGCTTCTTCACCTTGCCGTCCTTGCCCTTGATGACCAGGGCCGGCTTCAGGTCGGAGCCGCGCGGGTTGGCCCGCCAGTCGGTGACGACACGCTTGGTGATACCCGTCGACTCGTCCGCCGTCTCGGTGAGCGAGGCGCCTTCGACCAGATCCTCGAAGCCGACTTCGCCGTCCACCTCGGTGATGATCGGACGGGTATAGGGATCCCACTCGGCCAGACGCTGACCACGCTTGACCTTGTCGCCCTCGTCGACCCGGAGCCGCGTGCCGTAATTGAGGCGATGCACGGCGCGCTCGTGGCCTTCGGCGTCGACGATGACGAGCGACACCGAGCGGCCCATCACGATCAGCGTGCCCTCGGAATCGCGCACGACGTTGCGGTTCTTCATCTGAACCGTGCCGTCGAAGTTCGACTCGATGAAGGACTGCTCGGCGATCTGCGCCGTGCCGCCGATGTGGAAGGTGCGCATGGTGAGCTGGGTGCCCGGCTCGCCGATCGACTGCGCCGCGATGACGCCGACGGCCTCGCCCATGTTGACGGGCGTGCCGCGGGCAAGGTCGCGCCCGTAGCAGGTCGCGCAGACGCCGTTGCGGGTCTCGCAGGTGAGTACCGAACGGATCTTCACTTCCTGAAGCTGGGCGGCCTCGATCGCCTCGACGTGGCGCTCCTCGATCATCTCGCCGGCCTTGACGATCGGCTCGTTGGTGGCCGGATCGACGATGTCCTCGGCGGCCGTGCGGCCGAGCACGCGCTGGCCGAGCGACACGATCACCTCGCCGGCGTCGACGACGGCGGTCATCGAAATGCCCTTGTCGGTGCCGCAGTCGACCTCGTTGATGATCGAGTCCTGCGCCACGTCGACGAGGCGACGGGTCAGGTAGCCCGAGTTGGCGGTCTTCAACGCGGTGTCGGCCAGACCCTTGCGGGCTCCGTGGGTCGAGTTGAAGTACTCGAGCACCGACAGGCCCTCCTTGAAGTTCGAGATGATCGGGCTCTCGATGATCTCGCCCGACGGCTTGGCCATCAGGCCGCGCATGCCGGCGAGCTGCTTCATCTGCGCCGGGGAGCCGCGGGCGCCGGAATGGGCCATCATGTAGATCGAGTTGATCGGCTTCTCGCGGCCGGTCTCGTCGTCGACCTGCACGGCCGAAATGCGCGCCATCATCTCGTCGGCGACGCGATCGGTGCATTTCGCCCAAGCGTCGACGACCTTGTTGTACTTCTCGCCCTGGGTGATCAGGCCGTCGTTGTACTGCTGCTCGTATTCCTTGGCGAGCTGCCGGGTTTCCTCGACGAGCTTCTCCTTGGTCTCCGGGATGACCATGTCGTCCTTGCCGAACGAGATGCCGGCCAGGCAGGCGTGCTTGAAGCCGAGCGCCATCATCCGGTCGCAGAAGATGACCGTCTCCTTCTGCCCGCAATGCCGGTAGACCGTGTCGATCGCCTTCGAGATCTCCTTCTTGGTCAGGAGCTTGTTGACGACTTCGAACGGTACCGCGGCGCTCTTCGGCAGAAGCTGGCCGAGCAGCATACGGCCCGGCGTGGTGTCGTAGATCTTCGACTCGGGCTTGCCGTCCTCGTCGACGCCGATGTAGCGGCCCTTGATCTTGGCGTGCAGCGTCACCGCCTTCGAGTTGAGCGCGTGCTCGAGCTCCCCGATCGAGGCGAACATCATGCCCTCGCCCGGTTCGTTCTCCCGCTCCTGCGACACGTAGTAGAGGCCGAGGACGATGTCCTGGGACGGCACGATGATCGGCGAGCCGTTGGCCGGGTGCAGGATGTTGTTCGTCGACATCATCAGCACGCGCGCTTCGAGCTGGGCTTCCAGCGACAGCGGCACGTGCACCGCCATCTGGTCGCCGTCGAAGTCGGCGTTGAAGGCGGCGCAGACCAGCGGATGAAGCTGAATCGCCTTGCCCTCGATGAGGGTCGGCTCGAACGCCTGGATGCCGAGACGGTGCAGCGTCGGCGCCCGGTTCAGCATGACCGGATGCTCGCGGATGACCTCGTCCAGGATATCCCAGACCTCCGGCTTCTCCTTCTCGACGAGCTTCTTGGCCTGCTTCACCGTCGACGACAGGCCCTTGGCCTCGAGGCGCGAATAGATGAACGGCTTGAACAGCTCGAGCGCCATCTTCTTCGGCAGGCCGCACTGGTGCAGCTTCAGCTCCGGACCGACGACGATCACCGAGCGGCCGGAATAGTCGACGCGCTTGCCGAGCAGATTCTGGCGGAAGCGGCCCTGCTTGCCCTTCAGCATGTCGGCGAGCGACTTCAGCGGGCGCTTGTTGGCGCCGGTGATGACGCGGCCGCGGCGGCCGTTGTCGAACAGGGCGTCTACCGCCTCCTGCAGCATCCGCTTCTCGTTGCGGATGATGATGTCGGGCGCCCTGAGCTCGATCAGACGCTTCAGACGGTTGTTGCGGTTGATCACGCGCCGGTACAGGTCGTTCAGGTCCGACGTCGCGAACCGGCCGCCGTCGAGCGGCACCAGCGGCCTGAGATCCGGCGGGATCACAGGCACGATCGTCAGGATCATCCACTCGGGGCGGTTGCCGGACTCGATGAACGACTCGATCAGCTTGAGCCGCTTGGCGAGCTTCTTCGGCTTCAGCTCGGAGGTCGACTCCGCGATCTCGACACGAAGGTCCTCGCTCAGCTTGTGCAGATCGAGCGCGATCAGCATGTCGCGGATCGCCTCGGCGCCGATCTGGGCGGTGAAGGAGTCTTCGCCGAACTGGTCCTGATAGTCGAGATACTCCTCCTCGGTCAGGAGCTGGCCGTACTTGAGCGCGGTCAGGCCCGGCTCGGTGACGACGTAGTTCTCGAAATACAGGATGCGCTCCAGATCCTTGAGCGTCATGTCGAGGATCATGCCGATGCGGCTCGGCAGCGACTTCAGGAACCAGATGTGCGCGACGGGCGCGGCGAGCTCGATGTGGCCCATGCGCTCACGGCGCACGCGCGACAGCGTCACCTCGACGCCGCACTTCTCGCAGATGATGCCCTTGTACTTCATGCGCTTGTACTTGCCGCACAAGCACTCGTAGTCCTTGATCGGGCCGAAGATGCGCGCGCAGAACAAGCCGTCGCGCTCCGGCTTGAAGGTCCGGTAGTTGATCGTCTCCGGCTTCTTGATCTCGCCGAACGACCACGACTTGATCTTCTCGGGACTCGCGATCGAGATCTTGATCTGATCGAAAGTCTGCTGAGGCGCAGTCGGGTTGAAGAGGTTGAGGACTTCCTGGTTCATGTCCTGCTCCCTTTGGGCCGACCGAGGGGCGCTTTGCCCCCGGCCGGCGGAGATTTCGAAATAGTGCGGAACCGATAGCCGTCGAGCGCTACTCGGCGGCGTCAGCCGGCGGCGGCAGCATGGGCCCGGCAGGAGCCGCGGCGCCGCGCGGACGGCTGGTGATCAGTTCGACGTTGAGGCCGAGAGACCGCATTTCCTTGACGAGCACGTTGAACGATTCGGGGATGCCCGCCTCGAACGTATCGTCGCCTCGAACGATGGCCTCGTAAACCTTCGTGCGGCCGGCGACGTCGTCGGACTTCACGGTCAGCATTTCCTGCAATGTATAGGCCGCACCGTAGGCTTCCAGGGCCCACACCTCCATTTCGCCGAAGCGCTGGCCGCCGAACTGGGCCTTGCCGCCCAGCGGCTGCTGCGTGACGAGGCTGTAGGGGCCGATGGACCGGGCGTGGATCTTGTCGTCGACCAGGTGGTGCAGCTTGAGCATGTAGATGTAGCCCACCGTCACCTTGCGGTCGAACGGCTCGCCCGAGCGCCCGTCGTAGAGCGTGACCTGTCCCGACCCGTCGAGACCGGCCATCGTCAGCATGTCGACGATGTCGCCCTCGTGCGCGCCGTCGAAGACCGGCGTCGCGATCGGCACGCCGTTCTTCAGGTTGTCGCCGAGCTCGACGAGGCCGTCGTCCTCGAGCGAGGCGACCGTCTCGTCCTTGCCGTAGATCTTCGTGAACGAGGCCTTCAGCTTCTTGGCGTCGGCGCTCTTGCGATAGGCCTCCACCGCGTCGCCGATCTGCTTGCCGAGGCCCGCGCAGGCCCAGCCCAGATGCGTCTCGAGGATCTGGCCGACATTCATGCGGCTCGGCACGCCGAGCGGGTTCAGCACGATGTCGACATGCGTGCCGTCCTCGAGGAACGGCATGTCCTCGATCGGCATGATGCGGCTGACGACGCCCTTGTTGCCGTGGCGGCCGGCCATCTTGTCGCCCGGCTGCAGCTTGCGCTTAACGGCGACGAAGACCTTGACCATCTTCATCACGCCGGGCGGCAGCTCGTCGCCGCGCTGAAGCTTCTCGACCTTGTCGAGGAAACGCTGCTCCAGCCGCTTCTTCGACTCGTCGTACTGCTTCCTGAGCGCCTCGACCTCGGCCATCGCCGCTTCCTTGGCGAGGCCGAACTGCCACCACTGGCCACGCGGCAGCTCGCTCAGAAGGTCCTTGGTGATCTTGGTGTCCTTCTTGACGCCCTTCGGACCGGTCGCGGCGACCTTGCCGAGCAGCATGTCGTGCAGACGGCCGAACACGTTGCGGTCGAGGATCGCCTGCTCGTCGTCGCGGTCCTTGGCGAGCCGCTCGATCTCCTCGCGCTCGATGGCGATCGCGCGCTCGTCCTTGTCGACGCCGTGCCGGTTGAACACGCGCACCTCGACGATCGTGCCGGTCACGCCCGGCGGAACGCGCAGCGAGGTGTCGCGGACGTCGGAGGCCTTCTCGCCGAAGATGGCGCGCAGAAGCTTCTCTTCCGGCGTCATCGGGCTCTCGCCCTTCGGCGTGATCTTGCCGACCAGAATGTCGCCGGCCTTCACCTCGGCGCCGATGTAGACGATGCCCGCCTCGTCGAGGTTCTTCAGGGCCTCTTCCGACACGTTCGGGATGTCGCGGGTGATTTCCTCCGGCCCGAGCTTGGTGTCGCGGGCCATCACCTCGAATTCCTCGATGTGGATCGAGGTGAAGATGTCGTCGCGCACGACGCGCTCGGACAGGAGGATGGAGTCCTCGAAGTTGTAGCCCATCCACGGCATGAACGCGACGAGCACGTTGCGGCCGAGCGCGAGCTCGCCGAGATCGGTCGAGGGACCGTCGGCGATAATGTCGCCCTTGGCGACGACGTCGCCGACGCGCACCAGCGGTCGCTGGTTGATGCAGGTGTTCTGGTTCGACCGCTGGAACTTCATCAGCCGGTAGATGTCGACGCCCGACTTCGCCGGGTCGAGATCTTCCGTGGCGCGAATGACGATACGGGTCGCGTCGACCTGGTCGACCACGCCGGCGCGGCGCGCCGAGATGGCGGCGCCGGAGTCGTGCGCGACGACGGCCTCCATGCCGGTGCCGACCAGCGGCGCCTCGGCCTTGATGAGCGGCACGGCCTGACGCTGCATGTTGGAGCCCATGAGGGCGCGGTTGGCGTCGTCGTTCTCCAGGAACGGGATGAGCGCTGCGGCGACCGAAACGAGCTGCTTCGGCGACACGTCCATGTAGTCGACCTTGTCCGGCGTCACCATGATGACGTCGCCGGCATGACGGCAGACCACGAGTTCCTCGGTGAACCGGCCCTTGCCGTCGAGCGGGGCGTTGGCCTGGCCGATATGGTGGCGGGCCTCCTCCATCGCCGACAGGTAGACCACCTCGTCGGTGACCCGGCCGTCCTTCACCTTGCGGTACGGAGCCTCGATGAAGCCGTACTTGTTGACACGGGCGAAGGTCGCCAGCGAGTTGATCAGGCCGATGTTCGGGCCTTCCGGCGTCTCGATCGGGCAGATGC
The DNA here is from genome assembly GCA_023458595.1 of Pseudomonadota bacterium. GTDB lineage: Bacteria > Pseudomonadota > Alphaproteobacteria > Rhizobiales > Tepidamorphaceae > Microbaculum. The sequence continues at coordinate 116,160 of JAEWYT010000013.1, read as the reverse complement.
GGCCATAGTGCGTCGTGTGCACGTCGCGCACCTCGAAGCCGGCGCGCTCGCGCGTCAGGCCGCCCGGGCCGAGTGCCGACAGGCGCCGCTTGTGAGTGATCTCGCTGAGCGGATTCGTCTGGTCCATGAACTGCGACAGCTGCGAGGAACCGAAGAACTCGCGCACCGCGGCCGCCGCCGGCTTCGCGTTGATCAGGTCCTGCGGCATGGCCGTGTCGATCTCGACCGAGCTCATGCGCTCCTTGATCGCCCGCTCCATGCGCAGGAGGCCGATGCGGTACTGGTTCTCCATGAGCTCGCCGACCGAGCGGACGCGGCGGTTGCCGAGATTGTCGATGTCGTCGATCTCGCCCTTGCCGTCGCGCAGGTCGACCAGCATCCTGATCACCGCCAGGATGTCCTCCTTGCGCAGCACGCGCACGGTGTCGGGGCAGTCGAGCTCCAGACGGATGTTCATCTTCACGCGACCGACCGCGGACAGGTCGTAGCGCTCGGAGTCGAAGAACAGCGAGTTGAACATCGCCTCGGCGGTCTCGATCGTCGGCGGCTCGCCCGGGCGCATTACCCGGTAGATATCGAACAGCGCGTCCTCGCGGGTCTCGTTCTTGTCGACGGCCAGCGTGTTGCGGATGAACGGACCGGTATTGACGTGGTCGATATCGAGCACGTCGATCGTGTCGACCCCTGCTTCCGTCAACGCCTCGAGGACGCCGGCGGTAATCTCGTCACCGGCCTCGGCGTAGATCTCGCCGGTCTCGGCATTGACCATGTCGTTGGCCAGATAGAGGCCGACCATCTCCTCGTCGGAGATCGTCAGCGCCTTCAGGCCCTTCTCGGAGAGCTCGCGCGCCTTGCGCACGGTGAGCTTCTTGCCGGCCTCCCAGACCACCTTGCCGGAGTCCGCGTCCACCAGGTCGGACGTCACCTTGATGCCGCGCATGCTCATCGGATCGAACGGCCGGCGCCATCCGCCCTTCTTCATCCGCGTCATCTCGATGTGATTGTAGAAGGTCGACAGTATCTCCTCGCCGTCGAGGCCGAGCGCCAGCAGCAGCGTCGTCACCGGCAGCTTGCGACGGCGGTCGATGCGCGCGTGAACGATGTCCTTGGCGTCGAACTCGATGTCGAGCCAGGAGCCGCGGTACGGGATGATGCGGGCGGCGAACAGGAGCTTGCCCGAGGAGTGGGTCTTGCCCTTGTCGTGGTCGAAGAACACGCCCGGCGAGCGATGCATCTGCGAGACGATGACGCGCTCGGTGCCGTTGATGATGAAGGTGCCGTTGTCCGTCATGAGCGGCATGTCGCCCATGTAGACGTCCTGCTCCTTGATGTCCTTGACGGACTTCGCGCCGGTGTCCTCGTCCACGTCGAACACGATCAGCCTGAGCGTCACCTTGAGCGGCGCGGCGAAGGTCATGCCGCGCTGGCGGCACTCGTCGACGTCGTATTTCGGCGGCTCGAACTCGTAGCGCACGAACTCCAGCATCGCCGTCTCGGCGAAGTCGGAGATCGGGAACACCGAGTCGAACACGGCCTGCAGGCCCACGTCCTCGCGCCCGCCCTGTGGCTCGTCGACCTGCAGGAAGTAGTCGTAGGACGCCTTCTGCACCTCGATGAGATTGGGGAGAGCGGCGACTTCCCGGATCTTCCCGAAAGTCTTGCGAACACGCTTGCGGCCTGTGAAGCTCTGCGCCATCGTCGATCCTCTTAATCGTTCTCGAACGGCTCGCCAGAGGGCCCCATCAGCCCGCATCGGGCCTTCTGGAGAGACGTTCTAAAGCCTCGTTTCACTCGCGAACGGCGCCCTGCCGCCCGGAGCGGGGTGCGGCCGCGGCGGGCCGCGGCGGCCTCCCCCACTGTTCAATCCGCCGAAATAACGCCGGCGGCCGTCGGACGACCAAGGTCCGAAAACCCCAGGTCGCCCAAAAAGTTATTTCAGCTCGACGGTCGCGCCAGCGGCCTCGAGCTTGGCCTTGATTTCCTCGGCCTCGGCCTTCTGGACGCCTTCCTTGACCGGCTTCGGAGCACCCTCGACCAAGTCCTTGGCTTCCTTCAGGCCAAGGCCGGTGATGGCGCGGACTTCCTTGATCACGTTGATCTTCTGCGCACCGGCAGAAGCCAGGATCACGTTGAAGTCGGTCTTCTCCTCGGCAGCGGCAGCCTCGCCACCGCCACCGGCCGCGACCGCGGCAACGGCGACCGGGGCCGCCGCGGAGACGCCCCACTTCTCCTCGAGCATCTTCGACAGCTCGGCCGCCTCGATGACGGTGAGGTTGGAAAGCTCGTCAACGATCTTCGAAAGATCAGCCATTTTTCAGTTCCTTTCGGTTCGAACCTGTTTTGTGGATCGGCCTTAGGCCGCCTTTTCGGCATGTGCCGCAAGCACGCGCGCGATCTGCCCGCCGGGAGCGGCGAGAACCTGCGCGACCCGGGTAGCCGGCGTGTTGATCATGCCGATGAGCCTTGCCCTGAGCTCGTCGAGCGAGGGCAGCGTCGCCAGTGATTTCACACCTTCCGGGTCGAGGGACGTCGCGCCCATGGCGCCGCCGAGGATCACCAGCTTCTGGTTCACCTTGGCGAAATCGACCGCCACCTTCGGGGCAACCACCGGATCGTCGGAATAGGCGATCACGGTGGGACCCTGCAGGAGGCCGCCAACATGGGCGATCTCGGTTCCCTCGAGCGCGAGCTTGGCAAGGCGGTTCTTGGCCACTTTCATCCGGGCACCGGCCTGGCGCATGCGTCCCCGAAGGTCCGTCATCTCCGAAACGGTGAGTCCGGCGTAGTGGGCCACGACCACCACGCTCGTGTTCTGGAACACGTCGTGGAGCGTCGCGACGAGCTCTGATTTTTCAGCTCTGTCCACCTGCTCTCTCCAATCTGGCGGCGGATATCCGCCGCCGGGTTGTCCTTGCCGCCCCGGATTGCCGCACGAAAACGGGTCCAGAACGACGCTCGCGTTCCTGTCCCGTCCCGGCGGCCCCGGAAGGGGCTCACTAGGACAACGAGGTCCGAACCGGAAATCCGGTCCATTCCCGTCTATGCTGGCTCCGTATGGACTTAGGCCCCCGAGGAGTCACCCGCGGGAGCACCGGCAGTCTTGGACAGGTAATCGGGCCTGCCGGCGAACCGCCAGGCCCGTACTCTCCGCCCGGTCGCCCGGACGGAAACTCAATTCACCGTCGCGCCCTCAGGCGCTCGTCACGCTCGACGGCTCGACGCGCACGCCCGGTCCCATGGTCGAGGACACGGCGAGACGCTGGAAATAGGTACCCTTCGCACCCGCCGGCTTCGCCTTGATCACGGCGTCCACGAGGGCGCGGATGTTCTCCACGAGCTGCTCTTCGCCGAAGCTCGCCTTGCCGACGCCGGCCTGGATGATGCCGGCCTTCTCCACGCGGAACTCGACGGCGCCGCCCTTCTGCTCCTTCACCGCCGTCGCGACGTCGGCGGTGACGGTGCCGACCTTCGGGTTCGGCATCAGGCCGCGCGGCCCGAGCACCTTACCCAGGCGGCCGACGAGCGGCATCATGTCCGGCGTGGCGATGCAGCGGTCGAAGTTGATTTCGCCCTTCTGCACCTGCTCGACCAGTTCCTCGGCACCGACGACGTCGGCGCCCGCGGCCTTCGCCTGATCGGCCTTGTCGCCCTTGGCGAACACGGCCACGCGCACCGACCGGCCCGTGCCGTTCGGCAACTGGCAGACGCCGCGCACCATCTGGTCGGCGTGACGCGGGTCCACGCCGAGGTTGATCGCCACTTCGATGGTCTCGTCGAACTTCGCCGTGGCGCGCTCCTTGACCATCTTCACCGCGTCCGGCAGCGCCACCAGCGTGCGGACATCGACGCCCTCGCGGGCCTTGCGGATACGCTTTCCTGCTTTGGCCATGACGCTTACCCCACAACCTCGAGGCCCATCGACCGGGCCGAGCCTTCGATGATCTTCATCGCCGCCTCGACGTCGTTGGCGTTGAGGTCCTTCATCTTCGCTTCCGCGATCTGGCGCACCTGGTCCTTGGTCACCGATCCGGCCTTGTCGCGGCCCGGCGCCTTGGAGCCCTTGTTCAGCTTCGCTGCCTGCTTCAGGAAGTGCGACGCCGGCGGGGTCTTGATCGCGAACGAGAACGACTTGTCCTGGTAGATCGTGACGACCGTCGGACAGGGCGCGCCCTTCTCCATTTCCTGGGTCTGCGCGTTGAACGCCTTGCAGAACTCCATGATGTTCAGACCGCGCTGGCCGAGCGCGGGACCGATCGGCGGCGACGGCGTCGCCGAGCCGGCCGGGACCTGAAGCTTCAGGTAGCCGATGATTTTCTTTGCCATTCTCTCACCTTTCCGCGCCGCGCCATGCGGCGGCGTTGGCGTTGCGTGGTGCGATCCTCATGGCCGGTTGGCAGCCGGCCGGATCTCCCACAAACCGCGGGCGGGTCAAAGCTTCTCGACCTGCCCGTACTCGAGCTCGACCGGCGTCGCCCGGCCGAAAATGGACACGGCCACCTTCAGCCGCGCCCGCTCCTCGTCGACTTCCTCAACGACACCGTTGAAGGAGGCGAACGGACCGTCGGCGACGCGAACCTGCTCGCCGATATCGAAATGCACGGACGGCTTCGGCCGCTCGATGCCTTCCTGCACCTGCTGCAGGATGCGTTGGGCCTCCGCGTCGGAAATCGGCGTCGGCTTGTTGTCGGCTCCCAGGAAGCCCGTGACCTTGGGGGTATTCTTGATTAGATGGTACGCGTCGTCGGTCATGTCCATACGCACGAGGACATAACCGGGAAAAAACTTGCGTTCGGTGTCGATTTTGCGGCCGCGCCGCACCTCGACCACCTTTTCGGTCGGAACGAGAATCTCCTCGAACTTCTCGGCCAGCCCCGTCGCCGCCGCCTTCTCGCGGATCGCTTCGGCGACCTTCTTCTCGAAGTTCGAGTAGGTGTGGACGATGTACCAGCGCATGGCCATGGGTCGTTCCTCCTCAGCGGGTCCCGAGCAGGAAACCGACGCCGAACGACAGGATCTGGTCGGCCGCAAGGAAGAACAGCGAGGCGAACGTCACCATGATGAACACCATCACCGTGGTGATCATCGTCTCGCGACGGCTCGGCCAGGTCACCTTGCGCGTTTCGGCGCGGACCTGCTGGATGAACTCGAAGGGGTTCGTTTTCGCCATGATCTTTCGTATTTCGTCCGGCTTTAGCCGATCGTCTGGCCCGTTTTGGACTGGCAGGAGTGGAGGGACTCGAACCCCCAACCCCCGGTTTTGGAGACCGGTGCTCTAGCCAGTTGAGCTACACTCCTAATCCTGTCGGGCCCGCCGTTACTCGATGATCTTGGAGACGACGCCGGCACCGACGGTTCGGCCGCCCTCGCGGATGGCGAAGCGCAGCCCGTCCTCCATCGCGATCGGCACGATCAGCTCAACCGTGATCGCGATGTTGTCGCCCGGCATCACCATTTCCGTGCCTTCCGGCAGGTGCACAACACCCGTCACGTCCGTCGTGCGGAAGTAGAACTGCGGACGGTAGTTGGTGAAGAACGGCGTGTGACGGCCACCCTCCTCCTTCGTCAGGATGTAGGCCTCCGCCTGGAACTTCGTGTGCGGCGTAACCGAGCCCGGCTTGCACAGAACCTGGCCGCGCTCCACGTCCTCGCGGCCGACACCGCGCAACAGCGCGCCGATGTTGTCGCCCGCCTCGCCCTGGTCGAGCAGCTTGCGGAACATCTCGACGCCCGTGACCGTCGTCTTCGTCGTCGGACGGATGCCGACGATCTCGACTTCCTCGCCCACCTTCACGATGCCGCGCTCGATACGACCCGTCACCACCGTGCCGCGCCCCGAGATCGAGAACACGTCCTCGATCGGCATCAGGAACGCGCCGTCCTTCGGGCGCTCGGGCTGCGGGATGTAGCTGTCCACCGCATCCATCAGCGCCTTGATCGACGCCTCGCCGATCGTGTCGCCGTCGCGGCCCTCCAGCGCCGCCAGCGCCGAGCCCTTCACGATCGGGATCTCGTCGCCGGGGAACTCGTAGGCCGACAGAAGCTCGCGGATCTCCATCTCCACGAGTTCCAGCAGTTCCTCGTCGTCCACCTGGTCGACCTTGTTCATGTACACCACGATCGCCGGGACGCCCACCTGCCGCGCCAGCAGGATGTGCTCGCGCGTCTGCGGCATCGGGCCGTCGGCGGCCGACACCACAAGGATCGCCCCGTCCATCTGCGCCGCCCCCGTGATCATGTTCTTCACGTAGTCGGCATGCCCCGGGCAGTCCACGTGCGCGTAGTGCCGGTTCGGCGTCTCGTATTCGACATGCGCCGTCGAGATCGTGATCCCGCGCGCCTTCTCCTCGGGCGCAGCGTCGATCTGGTCGTACGCCTTGAACTCACCGAAATACTTCGTGATCGCCGCCGTCAGCGTCGTCTTGCCGTGGTCGACGTGACCGATCGTCCCGATGTTGCAATGCGGCTTCGTCCGCTCAAACTTCGCTTTGGCCATTACCTTGTATTCCTCAGTCTATCCGCTTTGTCTTGCCGTCGGGCCGGTCTTTCGACCGACTGTCCAGTCGACCACCTGTCGTCCATGCCGGCTTCCGGCGAAGCATTCCGTTTCTCCCGGCCGCGCCGCGAATTGGAGCGGGTGAAGGGAATCGAACCCTCGTCATCAGCTTGGAAGGCTGTTGCTCTACCATTGAGCTACACCCGCATGTTCTCGCTGCAATGGTGGAGGGGGTTGGATTCGAACCAACGTAGGCTAAGCCAACGGGTTTACAGCCCGTCCCCTTTAACCACTCGGGCACCCCTCCAATCTTGCAATTTGAGTCGAAGACACAGCATCCCGGCGCCGCAGCCGCCTCGGCGCAGCGTGAGGCGCTTTATGGGAATGATCCTCACCGATGTCAACAGCCCCCTTCCGGAATCTGCTCCGACATGCGCGTAATCGCCCGATGACGCCCCCGCGAAAACAATTCCTCAAAGGCAAACGGCGCCCCGGCGGTCGTCCTTTTGCCAGGAAATCCGCCGAAACGGACGCCGAGCATCTGGTTTACGGGCTCCATCCCGTCGTCAACGCCTTTCAGAACCCGATTCGCACCCGCCACCGGCTTCTGGCAACCGCCAACGCGCAGCGGCGTCTCGCCGAGCTCGGCGTCACGATCGACGTGCCGGTAGAGGAAGCCTCCTCGAACCACATCAGCCGCATCGCCGGCGAGGACGCCGTCCATCAGGGCGTCGTTCTCTATTGCGACCCCCTGCCGGACCTGAGCCTCGACGACCTGCACGAGCCCGAACGCCTTCTCCTGCTCGACCAGGTGACCGATCCGCACAATGTCGGCGCGGTGCTGCGCTCCGCCGCCGCCTTCGACATGGCGGCCGTCGTCGTCACGACGCGCCACAGCCCGCGCGAAACCGCCGTTCTCGCCAAATCCGCCGCCGGCGCCCTCGATATAGTGCCGCTGGTGCGCGTCCAGAACCTCGCCCGCACGCTCGAGGACCTGAACGGGCGCGGTTTCGTGACGATCGGCCTCGACGCCACCGCCGACCGGGCGTTGGAGGAGATCCCCCTGCCCGGCCCCTACGCGCTGGTGATGGGCGCCGAGGGCAAGGGCTTGCGGCAGAAGACGAAGGAAACCTGCACGACGCTCGCCCGCATCGACATGCCCGGCCGCATGCCGAGCCTCAACGTCTCGAATGCCGCGGCGCTCGCGCTCTACATCGCCGACCGCAGCGCCGCGAAGGCCTGAGAAGAGCCTACCGGCTGCCCGCGAACGGCCCCGCCCCGCCGTAATAGTCCGGCACCGGCGGCAGATAGACGTAGCGCCTGGGCGGAACGGTGAAGTAGGGCGGCGGGGCATAGACCGCCTCGCGGTAGTGGTACCACTGTTCCCAGTTCGGCCCGACATAGACGTAGCCGCCGGCCGGCGCATACCACTTGTAGTAGGAGACGGGATAGCGCAGGTAGCGCGGGTCGCGCACGTACCAGTAGCCCGACTGGTGATACTCGTAGCCGTTCACGAAGGGAAACAGCACACCGAGCGCGAACCCGGCGAATCCCGCCGCCACGACGCCGTCGTTGTCGGCCCGCGCCGGCCCGCCGGAGACGGCCATCCCGCCGACGGCCAGGGCGGCAACCGCCACCGCTATCATGCGCCTCATGCCACGCGCTCCTGTCGTGCCCATATATTGCAGGGTAGCGCGGCGACCCTTAACCAAAGGGCAACGCCATTTCCTTCGGCGTCCGCTTCGGCTATGACGCAGGCACCAGTCGACGGCCGGCTTAGCTCAGCTGGTAGAGCAACGGTTTTGTAAACCGTGGGTCGGGGGTTCGAGTCCCTCAGCCGGCACCAATATCACAATAAAATCAAAGGTTTATAAAGAGGTTACGGCGCCCTCCCGCCTTCTGTAGAATTGTGTCCGCATAATGTCCGCGAAAAGCCCGCCGCAGTTTCCCGCGACGGGCTCGGGTGTCGCCGGTTCAGCGCCGGGGCAACAGCCCCATGCGGCCCAGTCGTTGTTCTGGCGTCTCGACGATGGCCGGGGCGAGCCGGGGCACGACCGCTTGGCAGCCTCTGGCGAGCCCGTACAGGGCAAACGCTGCCTCGAAACGGGCGGTGCCCCGTTCGTATCTCCGGGCCATGTGAAGGGCCGCCAGGGCGAGCGCATTGCCGGCCCGCATGATCCACACGGCGAGCGTGAGGCGGATCAGGCGCATCGGACACTCGCATCATAGGCCGCGAGTTTGGATTCCAGATCGTCGCGGGCGATGATCAGCATGGCGGTCGCATCATTGAGGCTATCCGTCATTTCTTTCGGCGACCGCATGTCGGTTTCGAGCATCCGGGTGATAGTGACGTTGAGCACCACACACATGTTGGCGATAACGCCGTCCAGTTCCTGAGCGGTTGTCATGCTGCGTCTCCTTCGGTGTCGAGTGCTTCCCGCATTTCATCCCAGACGAGCTCGATTTGCCCGAACGCCGCATGCAAGGCCGTGTAGACCATTTCGGCGGTAGGGTTGGAAATCGGCTCACCGCCCTTCCCCTCATGCGTCATCGCTACGATTGCGAGCCACACGAACGCGCGGGCTTCGTCGAGGCGGCTCAGATTGTCGTCCGTTATCATGCCGCACCGCCTTTCGTGAGCGAGGGGACGGCGGACAGGTCGCCGAGCGCGATGGGCTCCCCCCGTGCGGCTGCGGCCTCGATATCGGCGCGAAAGATTCCGTAGAGGTCGGCGTCCGCGTTCTCGTCAATGCCCCACGCCTCGATGACGGCGAGCTTGGCCACGAGCCCGGCGACGGTGGCGGTCGGGATATCGAGAACCGCGTAAGCGGCCTTGCTAGCCGCATCGCAGCGGCGGCTGAATTCGCGCTCGGCTGCTTCGGAACCGCTTTTGCGGTCGGCTCTGGCGCACGCGTTTCGGTGAGCCTCCCGTTCGGCTGCCGTCGCCTCGAAAAACGCCTTCACTTCCGACGGGGGGGTGCCGATATCCCCGGCCCGTATGTTGCGAAACGCCGCCTCAACGTCCGGCGGCATTTCCAGCGCCGCAGGGACCGGAGGCCTCATTTCGATCCTCCGGGCTTCGGCCGCATCGAAGATCGGGCAGTAGTCCCGCCAATGTTGATGCGCGGCTCTGAACTTTTCGACGGCGGCAAACAGTTCGGCGTCAGGATTGCCAGCGGCGAGCGCGGGCACATGGGCAGCGGCTAGAGCGGCCGGGGCGGCGGCAAGGGCCGTGACGGCGGCGCGGCGCGTGATTGTCTTCGACATATCTGTGCTTCCTTCGCGGTTGATGCCGGGAAGGACTCGCGCCGAGTCGTGTTTTTGGTAGAAGTGTTGTCGGTCATCGAACGCCCCTCACGGCGTTGGTTGGCAAGTGCCGGCCGGGAGTTGGCGCTCTCGGCCGGTGCGCTTATGATGCGCCTCGCGACCTAAGATTGCAAGCTAGGCCTCAGACGTGGTTGAAACCCAAATCGTTCAATTGTTATCGGTCCTGGTTGCCTTATTGGCAGCAGTCTTCGCTTTCGCTTGGATCTGGGAAACCGGGCGGCGCGCCTATTTTTCGATCGCAGCGAAATACTACGGTTGGGACGAGAACCAACGGCTCAAACGCGAGCTCGCCTATTTGGACCGCTGGGAAAAGCGGGTAGCTCAGCGGGCGGAACTCGACAAAGCAGCGTCGGCCAATTTCGATCGGAAGCGCTTAGGCGCCAACCTCCTAATGGGAGTCGTCGGCTTCATTGGATACCGCGCGGGCCTGCCCTGGTGGCAGATATTCGCCTGCGCAATAGTAACTCACTTCGCAGCGCTTATGATCGGCGGCGCAAGTATTAAATAGTGGAATGACTAACTGGAAACGGATATGGCGGGAGAGACAATCTATTTCGGATTTACAGGGGCAATCGAGTCCGGATCTGTTGCGAGAATTTGCGCTGCGCTAAATACAGCAGTAAACAATAACTGCGCGGAGGCGTATCTGGCGTTTAGTTCATTGGGCGGATACACCGCCGATGGAATATTTCTATACAATTACTTACGTGCGCTTCCAATTCCGGTGACAATACATGCTACGGGCAACATTGCCTCCGTCGCGGTGGCAATCTTCGCAGGCGCGGAAACGCGATACTGTTCCCGGCACGTGCTATTCATGGTCCATCCGACCTCCGTGCCCGGCAGCGCGGAGGGCATGTCCTGGGAGCGCCTAAAGGTCCTTATGGATTCCGCCTTGGCGGAGGAAGATCGAACAGATGGCATCCTGCGCGATCGGTGCGCTATTCCCGAGGAAATGCTTCTCGCGCGTCGGTCCAGTGAGGTTCACTTCTCCGCGCAAGATGCGGTCAAATTCGGTGTCGCGCACGAGGTCAAGGAGTTCTCGCTCCCGCTCGGAAGTCAGATGTACCAGATTTAGTTTCTGCCTATCCATGACGGCACCCCAATGTCCAACTGTGTTTATCGCACAGTCCGGCCAGGCCGTCTTTGCAAAATTGGAGTCAGAGTTTCCATAGACTCAATGCGGCCGCTGCCCTAGCTGTCCCTGATCGCCTCTTTCGCCATCTCGAGCAGGAGCGCGACTTGATCGAGTCCGGAGTTGTCGGCCTCGCGTTCAAGGGCCGCGATGGCCTCCCGCAGTCCGTCCGTGCGCTTCGTCAGCATGTCGGGAATCTTGGCGATGTTCGCGGCGATGCGTCGGGCTTCGTCCCTGGTGAGCAGTTCGGCCGCCCGTTGGCGTCCCGGCTCCTCCTCGAAATAGACATAGGCCAGCCGCTGCCCCGTCCCGTCTGTCACGACGAACGCTGAAGCATTGTCCAGTTCCGAAGGCGTCCAGGGCGGCGGGAAGCGGCGGCGGTCGGTCATCCGAGGTTTGGTCTCACACGATGATCGCCTTGAAATAGGACGCCGAGTGAATGTAGGGCGAACCGGAAGTTACGTTCAGCGGCTTAATCAGGTCTGGGTAAAGACGACCGTGACGCCGAGTCGATCTGTCGCACACCCGCCGCTTTTGGTGATTTTGTAGCAGAGGAGATCGCCGGCAGCGACGGTCACGATGTTGGACGTGTCGCTCCCCGTGGTGCCAGACCCTGTCAGGGTTGCGGTCAGGCTCGTGTCAGAGGAGTTTTTGCGCACGGTCACCGTAGCGGTTTCGCTACCGCCAGGGGCCACGCCCTTGAGGTACAAGTTTTTCAGCGTGCCATTGCCGGGCGACGGAACGTAAACAGTCGCATCCGATGAAAGGGCCGTTCCGATGCCGCCGAAAATGAACCCGCTAAGCGGCAGGTAGCTGTCCAGAGCCCCGCTGTACACGACCGCAAAAACCATTGCGCTGCTCGAGCGCGTCGGGTTCAGCAGCAGCCATCCGCCAGATGCGGCGTCAAGGCTTTCCAGGTACAGAACCTCGTACACCGCATCCTCGGTAATCATTCCCGCCGTGATGTCGATATCGGTGGAACTGCCCGGCGCGTAGATGCGGATTTTCTTGCCCCCGGTTCCGTCGTCAAGCGTGGCCGCGCCGGTGTTCGTCGCACTGGCCCGGAACTTGAACAGGCGCCCATTGGCGGGGCTTCCATAGGAGGCGTTCGGCGTGACGGTCAGCGCATCGGCGGTCCCGCCGGCCACGTTCATCGTGCCGGGAACGGTCGTGCCGGTCAGCTCGGCGACGAGTTCCGCGATCCACGCCATGTTGGCCCGGTCGGTGTCGTCCATCGTCGCCGGGTTCTGAGTGTTTGCCGAAAGAACACCGGTCGCGGAGAGGATGTTGTTCGCGTCGGTCTTGGAGAGTGAGTAAATCGAGTTTCTGGACATTTCAGTAGTTCCTCTCTTCTGGGTCGGGCATGAGCAGCCCGCCAAGGACGCCGCGAGCGGCCAGGGCCGCGCCGGCGTCGGTAGGGCGAACGAGCGGCCTTCCGGTCGCTATCAGGTGTTGGGCTTCAAGGGCCTTGGCGAGCGAGCGCCTGCCAAGCGCGTGACGGGTCGCGCCGGACGCGGCCAGACCGGCAGCCCCACCGGCAGCCATGCCTATCGGGCCGCCGATCAGTGAGCCCCCGAGAGCGGCCCCGAGACTGCCGCCGGTGAATATCCCCGTCAGGGTGGTAATCGCGGACGCGGCCTGTTCCGCCCCGTCTGCCCGGATCACGGATTCGATGGCTTTCCGCTCGGCGGAATTGAAAATCTTCGTGTAGTCCTTCCGGTTCTTCACGTTCCGGAGACGCGCCTTCACAGAGGTCATGAGGTGGGTGGGCCCGCCGGCAACGTCTTCGGCTTTTGCCAGTGCTTCCTCGATGATCTCCGTCTTCTTCGTGCGCCGCCACAGGCTGCGCGCCTTCGGGAGCACCTTGGACACAAGATCGCGGTCGCCGGACACCACGGCATCGTCGGCGAGCCCGCCAAACCAGTCGTCGAAGGCGTCAAGCATCGTCCCGGCGACGCGGCGCTGGTTCGCGTTGGTCACGTCCGACGCCAGCGCGTTGCCGATCTTCTGCCGCAACCCGTCGACTTCCGACAGCGTGAGCGCCCTGCCCCCTTCGCCGGCCTGTTTCAGCCGCTTCATCGCGATCTTGAGCCCCGGCATGAAGTCAGGGTCGTACTTCGCCTTGCTCGCCGCTTCCGTTACGGTGTTGTGCATCTGGCGCACCGCGTCGCGGGACAGGACCAGCCCGGCGTCGTCGGCCTGCTTGTAGAGCGCCTGCGCCTGGTTCTTGAGATCCAATGCGCCCGGCGTCGCCTCGGTCGTCAGTCCCCGGTATCGGGCACCGCCGCGAGCGGCGGGACGCGACAGCGCGCCGCCAAGGGCTCCCCCAGCCGTTCCAATCGCCGCGCTGGTCGCAATTCCTTCCGGGTCCAGCTCCCCGGTATCGGCGTACTGCCGCGAAGCCGTATCGAGGGCGTTCTCGACGGCACCGGACGCGCCGCCGAAGGCAAGGCGGGAAAGGAGGCCCTGCCCCACCCCGGCCCCAAACGCGGCGGGAGCCGCAGGGATCATCGCGGACGTGCCGGCGATGCCGCCCGCGACGTTGCCGAGCGTGTCGGCGATCGGGTGCTGTCCGCTCAGCCGTTCGTGACGGTCCGGGTCCGCATCGATGCCGAGCAAGCCCCGCTCCTGCTCGCCTATCCAGTCCGCGCCACGGCGCATCCAGGGCCCGGTCACGGGTATCCCCTCGACAAACCCGCGCCCGAACGCCTCCGCCGCGTCCAGGGCCCCCAGGAGGCCGCGCGGGCGGGTCGCCTGGACAAGCTGTTCGTCGGTCATTTCCCAAGGGTTAGGCATGTCTCCTCCTACGGCGTGCCGGAAATGCCCGGATCGTCGATCCGACGCCAGTTCTTGCGGTCGCGCGGGTTGCCGCCGGTGAACTCGTACGAAAGCCCGTCGTCGCCTGCGATCACGGCTCCGGGCTGTAACGTGAGGCTGTCGACGGCGCTGCCGCCCCCGGTTCCCGTGTGCCCTTCGGTCGCCGGGGGCGTCGCACCGCCCCACTTGGGCAGCGGGGCGAGTCTCGGGAGAATGTCTCGCGGGTTGATGCCGTAGCGGCGGGCGATGCCGCGATAGCCGCGCATGTCCGTTCTGACGGCCGCGTCATAGGCGTTCATGCGGGACTGCGCTTCGGCCAGCAGTTCCTTTCGCATGTCCGGGGTCAGCCGGCCACGTTCGTTGACGATGTTGATCGCGGACAGGATGCGTTGCGGCAGGCTGGACGCGCCCTGCACCATGACCATTTCGCCCTCCCGGACGACCGAACCGGGATCGAACAACTTGCCGATGCCGTACACGAAGTTGAGATCAGACGCCTTGGTGTCGCGGCCCTCCGCGTCGACGAGCGACGACCAGATCGGAGCGGCCTGCGAGTAGTTCTTGTAGCTTGGCAGCGCCGTGATTTCCTTGCGCATACCGGCCACGTCCCCGAAGTCGGGCTTGTCGGGCTGTCCGCCATCCGGGGGCGTGATCCATTGCCGCGTGCCCGGGTCCCAGAGCTGCGAGTCCTTGCCGACCGAAATAGGCCCTTCCGGCTTGGGCGGGGTCCGGTAGTCGCCGATCACGGCACCGGTCTGCGGGTTGACGAGCTGCCCGTTGACCTCGATCGGCTGCGACGCCTTCCGGCGTTCCGAGATGAAGCTTTTCAGCATGTCCGGGTCGCGGACCATCAACATCGCCGTGCCGGGGTCGACGCCCTGGTCCTCGACAAGCCATTGCACGGTTTGCGTCATCTTGGGCGGCTGATTGAGCCCCATAAAGCGCTCAAACAGGCTCCCCCTGCCCATATCGAGCGGCCCGCCGGGATCGTAGGGGGACGGGCGGAAAGTGTCGGGTGCGGACCGGGCAGGCGCGACCTGGTTGATCGCACCCATCATGTCCTGCGGCATGAGCCCCGGCGCGAGCGGGTCGCCGTGACTCAGCGCCGCCGATGCGTAAGTCATGCCTTCCGGGGCGTATCCGGTGCCGAGGTACTTTTTCAGCACGTCATCAGGCAGCAGGGCCATTGGTCCCTCCCTCGAAAATCCGATGATCCTGGTAGAAGCGCCTGGTCTCCATCGGCATCGACCAGACCAGGAACCAGATGCGCAGTGCAGCTGCGAAGGTCATGCCGGGCGGGGCGACAATGTGCGTCGCAAGGCCCCAGAGGAGCGGCACGGCCAGCAGGTTCAATATCGTGGTCATGCGGCCATCTCCTGCCCGGCTGACGGGCCGCCCGCGTCTTCGGCGGACAGGCGGTGATAGATACTTGTCAGGTGATCGATGGCCGGCTGCCGGGGAATGCCCCGGTACCGTGCGATGTTTCGCACAACGCGGACCTCACACGGCCCCAGCCTGTTCAGGTTCGCGTGCAGATACTCGACGATGGCCGACCATCCTTCCGGCGCTTCGCCGGGCCGCGCCCCGCCCGTCATCCATGCCGGTTGCGACGCCTTCCGGGCAGTTGGGGCGGGCGTGATCCGGCCGCCGAGAACGTCGTCCCAGGTCATGTCCAGCGAACGCACCATCTCGTGCGCCTTCAGCGCGGCCGACGCACGCTCGCCCGCCTCGGACGATCCGAGCAGGGCGAGAATCTTGGCGAGGCGGGCACGGTCGAGGTCAGCCATCGCAGCCCTCGAAACCCGGCACGCCGTATTGGTCGCCCCAAATCCGGAGCATCGCCAATGCGGAGTGAAATTCTCCGTAGCGTCGGATGGCTTCCGCGCGGGCCGGGCCAACCTGCTTTTCCGGGACGCAGGCTGCGACGACATCGGACCACAGCACCTTGCGCGCGGCCTCGATATCGGCCTGCGTCGCGTTGCAGAGACGTTCGCCATTCGGCAGCAGGAAGTCGCGAGCTCTGAGAACGTCGGACATGTTTACCTCACGGATTCGATGATGCCGGAAAGCCAGTCAGGACCGGCGCCGTCCAGTTCGACGACCCGCTGCCAGAGCATCTGTTCGTGCGGGATTTCCGTACCGGTCTGGGGTGGAACGGCCTCAAGCGCCTGTGCGCGGACGCGCCGCATCGCCGCTGTGACGATCGCGGTCAGGACGTGGCGGACGGGCGGGTGCGAGCTGCGTTCATGGAACCAGGCGATGCTGGTCAGGTAGCGGTTCAGAGACGATCTGGCAGCCCCGTCTGCGGCGCGGTGCGCCAGGTATCTGACAAGCCAGACCGGATCGACCGGAACGGCCGGAACGTCTCGCTCGGCGCACCATTCGCGCCACCGCTCGAAATCGGCCCGGTATGCCGCCTCGGTGTCCGGGATGCGGCGGGCCTTGCCGTCGACGGTCTCCTGAAGCCGCCGGAGCCATTCGGCGCGGCGACCGTTCGCTTCGACCGGCGGAACCGTCTCGATAGCCCTGTTCCGGCTCACCAGTTGCGCCGCTTCGTCGATCGGCAAATCGAGCACGTCGCCGGACTGGTAACGCTCGCCCGCGTGGAGGTAGTGGCCCATCAGAAGAACGGTTTTCATGGGGGCGTCGGTCATTTCCGCTTCCCCTTCTTCTTTGCCTTCAGGCGGCTACGGGCAGCGTCGGCGACGATCTGTTGCGTGACATACGCACGGAACGGGTACGGCTTGCCCGATACGATTGCGTTGAACTCGTCCTCGTCCCCGCCGAGAATGCCTTTGAGGTATTCGATCATGCCGTCAGCACCCGCATCGTCGTCCTTCAAAGGCCTGCCCAGGCGATAGCTGGCGGCCTCCAGGATGATCGCCTGAGACTCCGGGGCGCGGGCGCTGATCATGCCGCCGCCGGCCCACATCGCCGCCGCCATGTCGGCCGAAATCCCCGCATCGGCGAGAACACCCATCACCTCCGCGTGAAACCCCTTCGGAAGCCGGGGATTGGCAGCCGCGAAGGCCGCATCGTTCACCGCCGCAAGCGCTTCGTAGGATGCGAGTTGCGCGGCCCGGTAGTTCTGTCCGGTGACGACAAGTTCGTGTTTCAGGCCCTCGAACGCTTCGTTGCACCGGCCCCACATTTCCGCTGCCTGCGGATCGAGCCGGGCAAGGTCGGCATGGCTGCCGATCGAGGGGAACGCCGCCCGGACCTCGCCGAGCAGGGCCTGCATCCGGTCGTAGACCTGCAGCATGTCGCCTTGCGCGTCGCGCTCGGCGTCCAGCGCGTCCTGAACATCCGCCCCGTCCAAATCTCTGCGAAGGACGGCAAAGGCGGCCCGGCTTGCCAGGGGCCCGTCACGGGGTGCCTGTTCAGCCGGCGGCGCTTCCGTCTCCTCAGTCAGCAGGGCAAGCAGATCGTCATCATCATCATCGCGCTCGGCGACCTGCCGCGCCTCGTCCTCGGCCTCGGCGGCAAAGTAGTTTTCGAACCACTCGTCCAGTTCCGCGTCGCGATCTTCCGGGGGCAACGCGGCGAGACGCTTTTCCTCGTCACGGGTCCGCTGCCGCACAGCACGTTCGGGCGCGTCGTCGTCCTCACCATCAAAGAACGGGACGAGCAGATCGATCTGTTCTTCTTCGCTGAGAGGGGTCAGGGGCGACGCCGCAAGGGGATAGTTCATCGTCATGCCTCTCCTAGACCAAACCCGCAACGAATTGCCCGCCGCGCCGACGGATCGCCTCAGCACGGGAGCGGAGATGCGGGGGAGTGAAAAGCGGCGGCTCGCCACGGCGCGCGCGCTCGGCGCAGTCGTTCAGGAACCAGTCTTCGCCGGCCGGCGTATTCAGGTAGTTGAAGTGCGCCTGCATGGCCCGTGCAGCCCGGAGCGCCGCGTCGTTGACATGCTGACGTGAAGGATCATCGGCACGATCTTCGACGCGACGCCCCGGACGCCCGGCGGACGGAGCCGGTTTGGAAGGCGAGCCCAGCCCGACCTTGCGGCGCAACGCCGCGCGCTGGTCCGGCGACATGGCGGAAAGGGCCCGGCGGATACGATCAAGCGGCGTCATCGGTCGCCCCCTCAACGTCGTCGCCCAGGATGGCCAGCAGCCGCTCGGCGAGATCGTCGTCGATCGGATCAACCGGGGCGGGCTTACGGTCATCTTCGTGCGACCGGAACGCGGGATCGCCGATCACCCGGTCGGGCTCGCCCGGACGCACGATGACGTGCTCGATCCGCGTTATCGGGGTGCTGGCGTCTCCGCTGCCGGGAGGGGCGGGCTCAAGGTGCAGGGCCAGCAGGTCGGCGAGCGCTTTGGAAGCGGTCACGGCCGCCGACACATTGCCCGACTTCAGCGCGGCGGCGTGGTCAGCCTGGAGCTGCCGGGTGAGCTTTTGCAGCAGCTTGTCGCGGTTCTCGCCCGTGAGATGCTTAGTCATCGGACGCCGCCTCGCTGGTCAGCAGTTCCGACCAGTCGTCGATTTCATCAGGGGCAAGGGCCGCGCGGGCGGGCTTGCCGAGATCGGCCAATAGGCGCCGCTGCGTGTTGACGATGACGAGCGCGGACGTGGTGTCGATCCGGTCGCCGCGAAGGTGGTGGGCAGCCGCGTCCCTCACGAGCGCACCGAGAAGTGCTGCGGATTCGGCCAGCTCGCGGTGAACGGCTGCGGGGTTCTGCCCTTCGGGGGTCGCCTCGGTCAGCAGCCGCTCGGCACGGTCTTTGTAGAGCTTGTAGCCGCGCGTTCGCCTGTCCAGGTCTTCCGGGGTGATAAGCCGCAGCCGGCCATTGCGGGGGGAGAGTTTGGTCACAACGTCGGAAGTGCGGCCCATTCGGACCGTTCCTGCGCCGCGAGCGGCATTCGACTTGGGCCCATGCAGGGGCATGGCGGCATCCATCTTCGGGCTTCGCGCGTCTCACGACGGGCGGACACTGTGCGGACACGATATGCGTAAATCTAAAATAATGCAAGTATTTCAAGCGATATAACGGCACCGGAAACGGATTACTTATCCGCTTCGTACACATTTGCGCACACTGTGCGCTTTTCTCCGGGAAATTTTCTCTCCGGGCGGCGATGCGTTCGTGAGGCTTTCGAGCCCCTCTTTCTTCCCCCGTAGCACCGTAGCGTAGCGTAGCAATCTCGTAGCACTGTTACGGCAGGACGGCTGTAGCGTAGCGTAGCACCCCCTTATAAGGGTGCTACACTGCTACACCTGCTACGCGGCTCGGGCCTGCCACACGAGCTTGTCCTTTTCGGCTACCATTGAGCGGACCTTCAGTTGCTCTTTCAGCCGGATGAAATCCTGCCTGGGGTTGGCGGCGTCGCGATCCAGGATACCCCGCCTGAACAGTTCTTCCCGCCATTCGTCAACGCTCACGGTCGAGACGCCTTGAGGTAGCCCGAACGTTGCCGGCGCAGCGGTTCCGTGGTCGGCTATCAGGTCCATGAGGGCGGCGTGCCCCAGGCGCTGCTTGTCGGTCATCTTCTGGCGAGACGATGCCTTCTCCGGGATTGCGTCCGATGGAATGACGACGGGCGCTGTCGTGGTCATCCCGGTTTCTTCGTTGAAGTTCAGCGCGACGCTTTCCAGTTCGAACGTCACGCGCTCGCCTTCCTCGCCATCGTTGGTCTTGTCGACGGCCGCGGTGCGGACATTGCCCAAGTGTTCGAGGCGGATCGTCACGTCGACGGCCCCAAGCAACGCCCCGTGACCCCGGAGGCGTTGCGTGCCGTCCGCCGGGATATGGTGAAGGGCGAGGATCGCCGCGCCGGTCGCTTCCTGAAGGTAGGTCAGATTGGCCACGAGCGCCCCCACGTCCTTCGGAGAGTTCTCGTCACCGCCAGCCAAAACGCGGGAAACGGTGTCGATGACGATAAGCCGACACGGCAAGCCGGCAACATCGCGGATGTCACGGGCGTAGCCAGCTATCAGGTCCGCGTGGGCGCGTCCGGTCCGCAGGTCGACGGCACCGCCGATGAGAGCCAGAGGGATATCGTCTATGCCGTGATGCTTCCGCCATGCGGCCAGCCGCCGGCTCTGGACGGCGTGCCGTTCGGCCGCGACGTACAGCACACCTCCCTGCTCTACGCGCCGACCGAACCACGACATCCCCGCTGCGACATGTGCGGACATGTCATCGGCAAGGGCGGACTTCGCGGTGCCGGGCGAGCCGAACAGGCAGGCAATTTCGCCGTCGCCGATGAAGTTCTCGACCAGCCACGTCTTGTTCGGCGTCGGGTCGATGTTCTTGTAGAGCGTGAACCGCAGAGGAGGTTTCGGACCCCTC
The DNA here is from genome assembly GCA_023458595.1 of Pseudomonadota bacterium. Taxonomy (GTDB): domain Bacteria; phylum Pseudomonadota; class Alphaproteobacteria; order Rhizobiales; family Tepidamorphaceae; genus Microbaculum. The sequence goes on along the minus strand of JAEWYT010000013.1, from coordinate 96,089 downwards.
CCCTTTGGCTCAACCTTTTGGGCCATCATGCCGTCGTAACCAAGCCTGCGCTCGGCATCGAGGGCGCGAAGATCGCCCATGTCTGGCGGGAGTTCAGGCGGCACGGCGACGCCTCCTTTCGGCAGAGGCGGCGGCGTTGACCAGCCGGTCTACTTCGGCACCGTCCAGCGGGACCAGGACGCGGGCCTCGTTATAGCAATGGCTAAGCTCCCGGCTTAGCCAGCCGGAAACGTCGTGGTGAAGCAACACGGCGGCGACCCCGCCGACAGCGGTTCGGGCGTTGCGGTCGCCCGGCGGTGGGGCATGGCGCCGCTTGATCGCGTCGGCGAGCCGTTCGGCGGCGTGACGGGCCCGGTCCGGTTCCGGCCAGTGCCGCCGAATGAAGTCGTGCAGATCAGGGGCGGCTTTTCGGGCGAGGTCGCGAAGATCATCCATCGCGGGCCCCCGGCAGAATCTCGGCGGCCCATCGTGCGATCAACGCGGCTTCCGCGCGGCCGTGATCCTTCTTTCGGGCGAAGTGCTCCGAGGTCGGCCAGAGCCGCAACGCCAGCGCCCGCGCCGCCTCTTTGTCGGCCGGCAACCGGAAGTGCTTTTTCCAGCGCCCCGGCGTCACAAGGTGCATCGGCACGCCAGCCGCCGCGATCACGCCGCGAACGGCCCCATAGGACACCCCAAACCGGAACGTCGACGCGACACCCTGCTTAGGCATCGCCCCGACCCGCTCGACGATCGCCACCGTCGGCGCCATCTGCCGGACGCGCTGCGCCAACGTCGCCACGTCAACCTCGCCGGCCACCGCCGGCATGTCCTCGGCTGCGATCAAGTGCGGATGCCGGGGGAAGTAGAAGGCAACCGCTCCCGACAAGCCGGGGTCAACGCCCATGATGCAGACCTCGAGCTTGGGCGCGGTTTCCGCCGGCAGAAGGAAGGGGACAACATCCGGGGTCATGCCGCCGCCCTCCCTGCCAAGGCGAGCCGGACGGCCCGCGCATCGGGATAGCAGCCGATCACGAAACCGCACTTGTCGACGGCGACGATGGAGCCGATCGGCACCCAGGACGGTTGAACAGCGGCGAGCGGTGCGTTATCTTCCGAGGTGTTCAGCTTGCCAGCATGAACAGTCTCCGGAGCCCCGCCATCCCCAACGGCGGGGTTTCGTTTTGTCGCGGGCATGGCGTCACGCGGCCCGCCGGGGATTGCGCTGCTGGCGGCGGCGGGCGAGCCATTCGGCGGATGCGCGGACGCTCCGATATTTCTTGCCGCCGATGATCCAGTACGGAAGCCCGTCAGGCAGGTTGTCGTAGCTGCCGAGAGTGCGCCGGGTCACGCCCCACTGTTCGGCAAGGTCCAGGTCGGGGATTAGTTCGTCGTCGCGAAGGTCAATTGCCATGTCAGCACCTTTCTTCGAAACCGAAAGCCGGTTTGACGAAGGTAGGCCCGCCTGAATCCCGCGCGGAAATGGGGTCAATAATTCCCCTTGCTGACGTTCCGGCCTGGCTTGTAGCTCGCAGTCTCAGCTCTTAGTTCTGCCTCAAGTTCAAGGAATTCCCGGCGGCATCGCTTGACCGTTTCCGCCGATATGGTTTTGGCGTACCGACGCCTCACCTGTTGCACAAGATAACGAACAATCTTCGGGTGCAGATCGTATGCACGGGGCACTACAGCCTCGACAGGAATCGTCCAGCCCTCAACGTTCTCGATGTTGTCGACGATCCCATCAATTCCGAACGCCAATCCGTCGTTCTGTAAGTCAGCCATGTCTTTGTCGAAGTTGCGCGGCAGTTCTTCCCGTGCCCGCTGTAGTCGGAGCGCAGCCGCGTTCCGCTCGATAGAGACATATGTACCGCCAACCCAGAGTCGGGTCTCTTCGTCCAGCTCCGTCGAGCCGCGCGGGCGGCCTCGTTTGCCGCTTCGCGCCATCACGCACCGCCTTTCAGCGGCACGACTTCCGCTTCATCGTCCGCCGGCATAACGATCGAACCCACCCGCTCCGTCGCTGCCCTTAGCGGATCATCATACAGGTGCGCGTACCGGGCGGTTGTTTTCGGATTCGTATGGCCCAGCAAGGCACCGATCACCGGCAGGGACAACCCGGCGCTGGCGAGTATCGATGCATAGGTGTGCCGCAGGTCGTGCATTCGCGTATCCGCAATCCCGGCCGCCTTGCACAAACGCGCCCAATCGCCCTTGATCTCAACCCGGTGCCCTTTCCCGTTCCGGCCCGGGAAGACGTACTCCGATACCTCGACGGGCTCGCGTCGGTTCCTCGCCTTCGCTTCGGCTTCGGCCCGAATGTCGGCAAGCAGCTGCCGCGCCGGTGCCGACAGAGGCACACGGTGCAGCGTCTTTTGCTTCGTCTTGCTTCCGGGCTTCGTCCAAACTCCAGTCGCAAGATCGATATCCGCCCATCGCATCGCCTGCACTTCGCCGCGTCGCGCGCCGGTCAACAGCAACACCCGAATGATGTTCGCCGCCTGCTGGTCCTCGTGCTCGGCGAGCGCAGCGGTAAGTGCGCCCAGCTCCCCACCGGATAGATAGCGGTGACGGGGCTGTTCTGGATTCCGCTCGATGCCTTTGGCAGGGTTCTTCGCGCACCATTCCCACTTGGCGGCCAGGGTGAACAGCTTCGACACCAGCGCAACAACGCGGTTTGCACGGCCCGCAGCGCCCCTCTTCGTGATCTTCCGGTGCAGCGCATCTACATCCGAAAAACCGACCTCGGCGACCTTCATATGTCTCAGCGCAGGCATGATCTCCCGCGCGATCATGGCCCGGTAATCCTTGGCGGTGCTTTCCCGGACCTTCGGCAGGTGCTCTTCTTCGAACCGATCGCACAGATCGGCCACGGTCGGGGCCTTGCGATCCGCCTCGACCACGGCCATCGGATCGCCGCCGATATCGATCCGCTTCTTCAGTTCGCCGGCTTCCGCCCGCGCGGCGGATACGGACCATTCGGGCCACGACCCGATCGTGTACCGGCGCTCCCGTCCCGATCGGGTCCGGTAGTTCAGTACGAAGGCACGCGCGCCCTTGGCGGTAACGCGGCAGCCGAACCCCTTCAGGTCGGCGTCGTAGTAGATCCTGTTGCCCGTGTCCGGAGGCAATAACTCGGATGGCGTGACCGTATCCGCGTCGCCCTTTCGGGCCTTGTCGACCAGCCGCTGTCTCATAAACCGTGGGCTCCCGTGTCCGCACTATGTCCGTCCAAACCACGACATAGCGACAGCATACGGTTTCGCACAACTTCCGACTTAGTGCAAACAGCCTCCTTTTAGAATCAAAGGGTTATGACCGACGATGAAGAAAATCACGTTTCGTCAAAGGGTTAAGAGTCAGCCAAAAACTAGATTTGTAAACCGTGGGTCGGGGGTTCGAGTCCCTCAGCCGGCACCATTTCCCAGATCAACAGACTATTCCAAGACACCGGCAAGGCCGCCGAGAGCCCCCTTCCTTCCGGCCGCGCCCCGGCACCCCCAGGTCAGGGCTTCGCCGGTTCGGTGACCAGGGCGAGGAGTGCGTTGCGGACGTCTTCGGGCCAGGGGATCGAGCAGTGCTTGTCGAGGTCGCTGGCCGCCAGCACCTGGGTGCTCGCCCAGCGCTTCTTGCCGCTGCAGCTGATGTCGTGGTGCAGCGTCACGGAAGACTTGCCGACGCGCAGGACCCGGACATCGAACTCCAGTTCCTCGCCGAAGAAGGAGGGACTGGAGAAATCGCTCGTGATGTGAACAGTCGGCGTGCCCCAGCGCTCTTCCCAGATGATCTTGTGCCAGGGATAGCCGAGGCGCAGCCAGAACTCCTCGTTCACGCCGTTCAGGATGTTGAGGTAGGAGGGGAAGTAGGCCGTCCCCGAGATGTCGCAATCGCCGAAGTTCAGCATGCGTTTCGTTCTGAACGGAATATCCACAGCGCGGTCCTCCCCGGTCCTCTCGGCCCGGCACGAGTCGACCGGAACCTGACGCTCCATGGCGAGGTCCGATCCGCCGCCATAGCAGCATCGGCAATAGCCCCGAGCCGGCCCGCAGGTCAAACCCGTCGACCGACGACGGCTCCGGGCACCCGGCGGCGAGCGGCGAAAAAGCGCCGCGGGCAGCGTCAACCGGTAGAGAACCGCAGGCTGCGCCCGTCCGCACGCCTCACGGCTTCGCCCGCGGCAGCGGGGCCATCGTGCCGAAGCTCGCGAACTCCGGCGGCGGCTTCTCCTTGCCGCAGACATAGGGGCGCATGTCGACAGGGGCGCTTCGGGCCGGTTCCGGCAGGGTATCGAGCGACAGGGTCGGGGCCCCTGCCCTTTGGGCGAAGCCGGCCCCCAAGAACCTCTCCGCCACCGCCTCACGCTCGGCCTCCGAGAACGCGCCGAGCACGATCGCGACGAGCCGCCTGCCGTCGCGGGAGGCGGAACCGACCAGGTTGTAGCCGGCCTCGCAATGGTAGCCCGTCTTCATGCCGTCGGCGCCCGGGAAACGGCCGAGAAGGCCGTTGTGATTCTTCAGGTCCTTGTCGCCGAACCTGACCGATGCGACGGCGAAGAAGCGCTGGTACTGCGGGAAATCGCGGATGATGGCGGTGGTCAGGGCCGCGAGATCGCGCGCCGAGGAGACGTGGCGGCGATCGTGCCAGCCGTGCGGATTGGCATAGGTCGTGTCCGTCATGCCGAGCCGGGCGGCCGTTTCGTTCATTTCGGCGACGAAATCCGCCTCGCTGCCGGAAACGGTGATCGCCAGCACCTCGGCCATGACGTTGAGCGAGGCGGCGAGCATGAGCGGCATGGCTTCCTCGACCGTGAAGGTCGCGCCGGGCTCGAGCCTGGCGCCGGGCTGCGGCGCGGCCGGGTTGGGGGGAATGGTGACCGTCGTATCGAGGCCGATGCGGCCCTCCTCGATTGCCCGGAAGACGACATAGGCGGTCATCATCTTGGTCAGGGAGGCGGGATACCAGGGCTCCGTCGCCATGTAGGCGTGCAGGACCTCGCCGGTGCCGGTGTCGAAGACCACGGCCGGCCCGGCCGACGCGATCTGGCCGCCAAACCCGAGCGCCAGCGACAGCGCGCCCCCGAGCCCGGCGACGGCGCAGCTCCACCCCCACCCTATGCCGGGCAAGTGCCGCTCCTCAGGGCGAGATAGGCGTTGTAGACGTCGATGCGCGGCTTGTTGACGCCGCCGCGCGTCACCCAGGTGCCCGAACAGCGCAGCGCCCTCAGGATTTTCCTGTGCGACGCCTTGGGCGAGGCCCGGCGCAGCAGCGTCCACGCACCGGCGACGTGCGGCGTCGCCATCGACGTTCCGCTCAGCGTCACGAACGTATTGCGCGGGACCGACGACGTGATATCGCTGCCCGGCGCGGCCAGGTCGACGCGATTGGAGAAATTCGAGAACGACGAGACGTCGTCGCTCTTCGTGGTGCTGGCGACGGTGACGGCCTCGGGCACGCAGCCCGGCGCACTGAGGCGCCCGTCGGCGCCGTCGTTGCCGGCGGCGACCACGACCGGAATTGCCTTCGAGCGCAACGTCCTGATGATCGGCCGCAACGGATTGTTCTTGCACGCCCTCGCGGTCAGTCCGCCCCCCAGGCTCATGTTCACGGCGCCGATCCTGGTGGTGCTGGCGAGTTCGTTGACGCGCTCGAGTGCCTCCAGCTGGTCGCTCGTGTAGCTGAGCGCGCACGGGCTGGAGGAGGTGCAGTAGGCGCCCGTGAAACGGCTGAACACCTGGATCGGGATCAGCGAGGCCTTGCGGGCGACGCCCTTGTAGGCCACGCCGGTTCCGCGCGGGTTGCCGACCGCGATGCCTGCGACGTGGGTGCCGTGCCCGCAGCCGGAGATCGACAGCTTGCAGTTCCTGCCGGAGCGCCGCGCGGTCGAGCTCTGGGCGCCGCCGGGACACAGCGACCGGGAATCGGCGCTGGTCGTCGAATAGCAGGCTTCCGAGACGATCTTGCGCCGAAGCGAAGGGTGGCCCCGCTGCACGCCGGTGTCGAGAACGACGACCGCCCAGCCCTTGCCGTCGTTGACCCTCCTCAGGTCGCCCGTCACGTCCGCCCGGACGAGCGGAACGCTGACGTCGAGCGTCGGCGGCACCGCCACGTCCTCGTAGACGGCCCTGACGTCCCAGTCCCGCAGCAGGACCGGCAGCCGGCCCGCGCTGACCGTCATCGCCACCATCGGCACGGACCGGTATTGCCTGATGTCGCGCGCGCCGGCGGCCTTCCTCAGAACCCGGTCCTGCAGATCCGCGATCGCGGCGCGCTGGTTCGCCGCGCCGAACAGGGATAATTCGCCTTCGGGCTGAAACGTGCTGCGCAATTCGACGATCACGCGCATTTCGCGCCGGTCGTAGGCCTTCGCCATCAGACGTTCGGCGTCCGCCTCGACGATCCCGCCGCGACCGTCGCCCACAAAGACCCGGGCCGGGGTATCGGCGCCGGCCGCGGGCGAAATCGAAAGCAGGGCCGATGCGCCGGCCGCGATCGCGAGACCGGCACACGCGCGCATCGATCGCCGGGGATTTCGTCTGCTCGCCCTCGACCCGGTCAGCAAGAACATCGGACAAAAGCTCCATCGGATCGGCGGAATGGCCGAAAGGCACCGGCTGCGAAAGCGCAACCATACAGACTGCGCCCCTACCCGACAATAAACCGGACCCGTACAGCTTCCGAATCAGAAAAACAACGCTGCCGTCGATTCCCCTAAAGGTAAACCAAGGCAAATGCGGCGTCTTTGAAGCTTATGTTCGAGTTAAAATCCGGTATAAATCATAGAGTTACAGTAGAAATATATCTGACACCCCCCGGAAAGAGAGAGAACCCGGATACTCTACTGAACGTCTTCCGGAACGACCGGCACGGGCCGCCATTGCGAGGCGCGCTGCTGCGTGTCGTGCAGTTCGTTGGGACTGAGCTGGGTCTGCACGTAGCCGCGCCGGGTGATGACGAGCTCGCGCTCGTCGCCCGGCGGCAGGCCCGCGGCGGCGAGGTTCAGCCAGAAATAGGCCTCGATGAAGTCCTGATAGACGCCTTCTCCAAGGAAATAGAGGTAGCCGAGCAGCCCCTGGGCGTACGGATAGCCCTGCTCGGCCGCGCGGCGGTACCAGACAGCCGCCTCGCCGAAGTCCTGGGGCACGCCCTGACCGTGATAGTAGGCGAGTCCGAGCGCGGTCTGCGCCTTGGGATCGCCCCGCTCGGCCAGCGGCCGCCACTGCTGCACGGCGCGGAAGTAGTCGCCGCGCTGAAACGCCGCGACGCCGCTTTCCATGGAGGCGGCCAAGACCGGGGCCGCCGGCAGGCCGGCGGCTGCCGCCGTCATGAACGCGATCGCAAGTGCCCTTCGCCAGTTGCCGATCATGTCCGGCTCCCGCTTCGCCGTCCCAATCCTCATGCCCCCTGCAGCACCAGCCAGGTCGCCCAGATGGCCGGTGCCAGGAACGCCCCGAAGGCCACCCGCTGGCCGGATACCCAGCCCTTTCCGCGCACCACGCGCGCGATGACGAAAGCAAGAGCACCGGCTGCCGCGACGAGGACGGCGAAGGCGAAGCCCTCCCATCCGAGCCACGCGCCGCCCGCTGCCGCGAGTTTCACGTCGCCGAGGCCGAGGCCGTCGGAGCCGCGCAGCCGGAAGAACGTCTCGCGCAGCGCCAGGAACGCCCCGCCGCAGGCCAGTACGGCGAACGCCGCGCCGGCGGCGGCGGAGACCAGCCCATCGCCCGCCCGCAGTCTCTCGCCAACAGCCCATACGACGCCCGCGGCCAGCGCGCCGTAAGCCCATGGATCGGGCACCCGGAACCGGAGCGAGTCCTCGAGCGCGATCGCCGCCATCGCCGCGCAGAGCACGGCGGAGGCCAGGACGTCGCCGGCGCGGGCGAGCGGATCGACGAACGCGGCGGCCGCGAGCGCGCCGGCCACGGCGCCCGCGGCGGCCGCGCCGAGATGCCGCCGCGCTGACGGCGACAGGGTCACTGGCGACCCGTGGCGTTGTTCTGCATGTTCCACATCCGCGCCCTGAGTTCCTCGGCGACATGCTGGGCGTCCTGGCCCTGCCGGATGACGGTCGGCCGGATCAGGACGATCATCTCGCGCCGGTCGGCGACGTTCTCCGTCGTCCCGAACAGCTTTCCGACGCCCTTGAGGCGGTGCAGGCCCGGGATGCCGGTGTCGTTGTTGTCGTGGCTCTCGGCGATCAGGCCGCCGAGCAGCACCGTCTGTCCGCTCGCCACCGACACCGAGCTCGAGATCTGCCGCTTGTTGAAGGTCGGCGTCAAAGTCGACGCGCCGGAGGCGATATCGGAGACCTCCTGCTGGATGGTCATCGTTATGACGCCGTTTTCCGCCACCCGCGGCGTCACCTTGAGGATGATGCCGGTATCGCGGTACTCGACCTGGTTCACGATCGGCGCGTTCGGGTCGGTGACCGACTGGGACTGGCGGGTCGTCACCGCGACCTCCTCGCCCACCTGCAGGGCGGCCGTCTGGTTCTCCATCACCACCAGCGACGGCGACGACAGGACCGCGACGTCGGTGATCTTGTCGAAGGCCGAGATGATGACGTCCGGGCTCTCCTCGCTGCCGATCACGAAATTGAAGCCGGGAAGCTCGCGGCCGATCGTGTTCGCCACCGTGTTGAACAGGCCGATGGACCCGATATCGTCCTTCAGGCCGACGCTGCCGCTCTTGACGAAATACTGGATGCCGTAGCGCAGTTCGTCGTTGAGCCGGATTTCGGCGATCACCACGTTGACCGCCACCTGCAGCGGCGGCACGTCGATCTGGCGCAGCGCGGCGAGGATCTTCGTGTAGGTTTCGCCGTCCGAATAGATCACGACCGAATTGTTGGCCGTATCGGCGCTGAACCGCGGACCGCCGGTTTCGCCCGACGTCTGGCCGGCAAAGAGATCGGACCCTCCGCTGCCGGCGATCGACGAGGGCGGCGCCGACCGCACGAAGTCCACCGTCGTGCCGGACCCGGAGGCGGCGCCCTGCGTGTTGGAGCCGATCGTGCTGTCGTCGCCGGTGTCGACATCGGCATCGGTGGCGGCGCCGTTGCCCGACGTGCTCGACGTCAGCATGCTCGAGCCGGGCTCGATCTGATCCGACGACGACGTGCCGTCCTGCCCGCCGCCGACGGTCGAGCCGGCGAAGATGCCGCTGAGGATCTCCACCAGCAGCTTCGCGTCGCGATACTTGACCCGGTAGACGTGGACCGTGGTGTCGGCCGCCGGATTGATGTTGTCGAGCCGCCCGATCCAGGTTCCGGCCCGGCGGATCAGGTCCTGGCGCTTGGACACCACCAGCACCGACTTCATCCGGTTCATCGGCACGAACTGGATGAGATTGGCCCCCGGCTGCCCTTCCTGGGTCTCGAAAATGCGGTCCAGCTCGGGAATCATCGTCTCCGGGCGGACATGGCGGGTGGGGAAGATGCCGACCGACTGGTCGGCCATCCAGTCGGTATCGAACGTCAGGACGGTCTCGACCGCCGTCTTTCGCTCCGAGGAGGTGCCGGCGATCAGGAGAAGGTTGCGCGAGGCGTCCACCCGCATCGATTCGGGCTTCGTCGCGAAGCCGTCGACCAGCCCCATCATCGTGTTGGCCGAGACGTGCCGCAGCGGCAGCACCGTCAGCCCGAATCCGGCCTGCTCGGTCGGGCTGATGGAGCGGATGCCGAGATTGCCGACATCGGCGTCGACGACGACGCGGTAGATGACCCCGTCCGACTTCAGCGCCGCCTGGTTGATCCGCAGGATCGCCTCGAGGACCGGAATGAGGTCGTCGCGCTGGACCGGCCGGGCGGAAACGAGCGTAACGCGGCCGTTGACGTTGGGATCGATGATGTAGTTGAGCCCCAGCGAGTCGCCGAGGATCGCCTTCACCACCTCGCCGATCTGCGCGTTCTCGAAATTGAGCCGGAAGCTTCCGCCTCCGCCGCCGCCCTCACCCGCATTGGCGGGAACGAACGGCCCGCCGGTCCCGCCGGACACCACGCCGTCCGGCGTGTAGATCATCGCGGTCGAGCCGTCGGACTGGACCTGCTGGATGCCCTGGACGTTCGAGCCGCCGTCGTCGGGCTGGCGCGCCGTCATGTCGGCATTGAGCACGGCACCGAAGAGGCGGTTTCCCGAGCCGCGCACGGACAGGAGGTCCTCGGTCGTCTGACAGGACACGACAGACAACCCGAGGAGCAGCAGCGATATGAGACGAGATACCAGCCTCAGGTGCATCGACGCCTCGGTTACCTCCTCACCTGAGGATAGTCGCCGGCCGGACAGGCCGGCCATACGAATGATGACGCCTGCGCCGACCGAACGAACCGAATCGCCAAACCGAACGCAGACACGTGCATTTCTCGAACACGGACGCCCTTCCGGAGAGAGCGCCCGCATCGCAGACAAGATACTAACGAAAACCCCGTTGGATCAGTCAGTTCGTCGACGGAATTCCAGTTCGTCGCGAATTCTTATCGGCCCCCGTCCGCTCGAGTGCTTCTGCCTTGTTTTTCAACGCCGCCGCTCGGTTGCCACGGCACCTTACGCCATCTATTTGTAAAGCGTAGCCGGTGCGCCGCACCTAACGGTCCCTGTCCGAAATTAATGATAGCGAACGAAGCTCTCGATGTCGACGGAACCTTCGCCGCCTTCCTCAGGAACGCGAAGGAGTTTTCCGATCGTGTCGATTGGGCCGCACTTTCCAAGCTGGAACTACAGGAAACCGCCACTTACGGAAAGCTGTGGGAAACCGGGATACTAACCGGAACGGACCTCGCCGACGCCATCTCGGCCTTCCACGGCCTGCCCCGCACCCGCACCGAATCGATTTCCGGCCAGCCGCGAATCATGAAGGGCCTGTCGCGCCGCTTCCTGCGCGATGCCTGGGTCTATCCCTTCGAGAAGGACGGCCGGGCGGCCCTGGCCGTCGCCGATCCGACCAATATCGAGGCCATTCGCGCCGTCAGCCTGGCACTGGGCGAAAAGCCGGCGCTCTTCGTCGTCGCCTTCGAAGACATCGCCATGCTCTTCGAGCGGGAGGTCGAGCAGCCGAACGGCGCCGACCAGGCCGCGTCCGCCGCCGCGCCCGCCGAGGCGGACGGCGAGGCGGTCAGCGACGAGAACCTCGAACGCCTTCGCGACCTCGCCCGCGGCGCCCCGGTCGTCCAGGCGGTCGATGCCATGCTGGAAGCGGCGATCGACCTGAACGCGACCGACATCCACATCGAGCCGACCCGCGACGCGGTGCGCGTGCGCCTGCGCGTCGACGGGTTCCTGCGCCCCTACCAGAACCTGCCGAGCCGGATGGCGCGCGCCATCGTCTCGCGCATCAAGATCCTGGCGGGCCTCAACATCGCCGAGCGGCGCCTGCCCCAGGACGGCCGCGCCCGGGTCAAGATCGTCAACACCGAAGCCGACCTGCGTATCGCGACGATGCCGACGCTGCACGGCGAGGCCGCGGTGATCCGTATCCTCGTCAAGGAATCGCGTGCGCTCGACCTTGCCCGGCTCGGCATGTCGGCGCACGACCTGAAGGCGCTCGAAAGCCAGCTCGCCGAACCCTACGGCATGATCATCGTCACGGGCCCGACCGGCAGCGGCAAGACGACGACGCTCGCCGCCGCGCTGACCTATCTGAACGACCCGCAGCGCAAGATCATGACCGTCGAGGATCCGATCGAGTACCAGATCCCCGGCGTCCACCAGACCCAGATCAAACCGACGATCGACCTCACCTTCGCCACGGCGCTGCGCTCGTTCCTGCGCCACGACCCCGACGTCATCATGGTCGGCGAGATGCGCGACGCCGAAACCGCCTCGATCGGCGTCCAGGCCGCGCTCACGGGCCATCTGGTGCTCACCACGCTGCACACCAACAACGCCGCCGACGCCGTCGCCCGCCTGCTCGACCTGAAGGTGGAGAGCTTCCTGCTCGCCTCGGCGCTGCGCTGCGTCGTCGGCCAGCGCCTGGTACGCCGCCTGTGCGAGCGCTGCCGGGAGCCGGCGAAGCCCGGAGACGCGGTCACCGAATCCCTCATCGAGCGGGGCCTCCTGTCGCTCAAGCCCGGCGAGACGCTCTATACCGGGGCCGGCTGCGACTGGTGCGGCGGCACGGGCTATCGCGGCCGCATCGCGATCTTCGAGGTGATGAAGTTCGACGCCAACCTGCGCAAGCACATCCACGACGAGGTCGACACGGCCGAGCTGCAGCGGATCGCCCGCGACAGCGGCATGACGTCGATGCTCGAGGACGGTCTCGCCAAGTGCCGCGCGGGATTGACCTCGGTCGCCGAGGTCCAGCGCGTCACCACCTGAACAGGGAACCGCGGGCGCCCTCTGCCGGGACCGCGAACGACCGCCGCGAAGGCGCCGGGGAAGCGGCAGCACGGTGCATTCGGGCGGAACCGGCACGGCACGCTTGGGCCGTGCCGTAGCCGCCCTGCCGGTCCCCGATCAAGTCCGCGGCACGGGGCTTCCGTTCGTCGCTCAGGCGCGCCCCGCGGGCGAACGCGCCCTGGACCTGATCCAGGGCCCACGGGCCGGCCCAGGCCCGACGACCGCCAACGGCGTCCTCGGCCGTGACGGATTCTAGTTCTTCTTCTTTTTCTTGTTGTTCTTGTTGTTCCTGTTGGGGTTCCGGCCGAGGTCCCGGTCTGCCCCGCCGGCCGGTGCGTCGCTGCCGCCGGCGGTCTGCTCCTTGAACATCCGGTAGACGCTGCGCTGGTCCTCGTACTCGAGCTCGACCGTATCCGGCTCGAGCTTCACCACCGCCCAGCCGCCCACCTTGTCGCCCAACGCGAGACGCACCACCGACTTGTCGTTGGCGAGCATCAACGCGATCGTGGAATCGTCGCTCATCACCACGCCGACCAGCCTCAGCGAGGGTGGCTGTGGCGGAGGCGGCGGGGCCGGCGGCGGTGCCGGGGGCTTCTCCACCTTCTTCTTCGGCGGAGGCGGCGGTTTGGGCTTCTGCCGCGACGGCGTGAAGAGCGGGCGATCACGGGTTTCGGCGAGACTGCTCAGCGTCGCACCGCCGATGAGGTCGGCGCGCGCCTTCTCCGCCGCCGCTTCTTCCGGCGTCTTCGCTACTGCCGCCGCCCCGCCGGGTGCGGTGCCGTCGCCATCCCTCTTTTTCTTCTTGGTCTGGATGTACTTCGACGGCGGTATCTTCAGGTTCGTGTTCGGGTCGATCCTCTTCCTGGGGAGCTCCGTCGTCTCGGACTTCGGCATCCTCTCCGACATTCCCGGCATCGTGTCGCCGCGCTGCTGCGCGGCCGCCCCAGCATCGTCCGGAGAGCCATCGTCCGGAGAGCCGATTTTCGGAATCGCGGGCACGGCCTGCGTCCGCGCGGCGTCGTCGCGCGCCTTCTGCTCGGCATCCCCGTCCTGCGCCCGGCCCGGCGCCGCGGCGAGCACGAGGGCCGCGGCGAGCACGAGGGCCGCGGCGATCGCCACGACCGACGCGCGGGCCCTCAGATCACAGCCGTGGCGGCCGAAAAGCCTCATTTCTGCTCCGCCTCCCAGAATCCGGAGACCACCAGGGCGACCTGCAGCACCGGGTTCTTCTCTTCGGCGTCGGCCCGGCCGGCCGTCACGAACGAGCGTGCCGACATCGACCGCACGATCATCATCGGCAGGTGCGTCTCGATTTCGTAGAGCGCCTTCTGCAGGGCGTCGATATCGGCCTCGAAGGACGCCCGCAGATCGATCCGGTTCGCCGTCTCCTCGCCGGGCTGGACGGGCAGGATCTGGCTCTCCACCACCCGGCCGCCCGCCTTTCCGACGATATCGTCGACCGTGCGCTGGACGACCGCCGCCGCGATCGCCTGGGTTTCGCCGGGAAAGTACACCTGGAAGGCCTCGCCTCCCGCGTTTGCCGCGCCCGCGCCGAGGCTGCGCGTGCGCGTCGCCAGCGCGTCGAGCTGCTCGCGCTGCTGGGCCAGCCGCTCGCCGACCGTCGAGACGGCGAGCGAGGCCCAGGCGATCCAGATGACGCCGCCGAGCAGCAGCACGGCGAACAGCGCGACCGCGCCGAACCGCTTCCTGTCGAAGTTCGCCGCCGCCGCGCTCATTGGCTCGCCGCTCCCGTTGACGGCGCGCCGAGCTGCACCACGATCTGGAAGCTGTCTCCGCTGCCGCGCTCGTTGCGCGTCGTCGGCGCGCCGAACTCCGCGCCCGACAGGTTGTCGGCGTTCTCGAGCAGCTCGATGAGCGCCGTCGCATCGGTCGACGTGCCGTTGATGCGCAGCGTGCTGCCCTCCACGTTGAGCTCCGTGAGGAAGGTGTTCCTCGGAATGGTCCTGGACAGCTCTTCGAGCAGCACGACCATCGGCAGCGCCGCCGCCTTGCGCGACGCGAGCTCGCGGTATTCGTCCGAAGACGTGGTCCGCGCCACCGCCGCGGCGATCACCGCCCGGCGCGCTTCGACGGCCGCCTGCACTTCGGCGCTTTCCGACGACAGGCGCACCATCTCGAAGGTCTGGAACCCGCCGAGGATCACGACGACCGCGGCCGTCGCGGCGAGCCCGACGGCGACGGCGCGGCGCAGGGACGAGCGTCGTTCGATCTTGCCCTCGCCCTGCAGGTCCACCGGGCTTTGACGATCGAGCGGGTCGGACGCGGTGCCGACCTTGCGCGGCTTGATGCCCATTTCCGCGAGCAGCGCCATCGCCTGCGTCACCGTCTCCCGCGCGGTCGCGACGAGGCGGATCGCCACCTGCCCCTCGGGCGCCTTCTGTCCCGTCTCTATCACGTAGTCGAAGGCCACGTGGTCGGCGGCCCAGGGCGTCAGCCGCTCGATCTGATGGCGCAGGATCGCGTCGAGATACTGCTGGCCGGCCGCCGGCAGGGTCAGCGTCTTGTCGAGCACCAGCGTCGGATCGAGGCGGACCTCGACGTCCTGCCGCCTGAGCCTCTTGAGGAGATCGCCTTCGAGCGACCCGCCCGCCCGGATGACGCCGACGTCCGTCACGCCCTTGCGCGCGCTGCGCAGGCAGACGAACCGGTCGCCGTCCTGGCGCAGCACGAAATCGGCCGGCGCGCTACGCTGCCTGACATAGGGCTCGATGACGCGCGCCAGCTCGTCGATCCACCATTTGAGGAAGGTGAGGATGGCGTTCATGGTCAATCAGACTGCTGCCAATCGATTACGGAAACGCGAATAGACCGACATTTCGGCGGCTCGGCGGAGGGCGCGGCTCATGACGCGGCCTCCGTCGGATAGAGCACCCGCCAATAGAGCACGTAATAGGGAACCCGGCGAAAACCGCTCATCAGCACCGTTTCCACCGACTTGGTGTAGCCGTTCTTGAGCCGCGCTTCGACCACGACCCTGAACACGTCGTTGCCTTGCGGCGACAGAAAGCTGCGATAGGGCCGGATGAGCCTGTTGCGGTCGCGCCGCGGAACCTGCGGATTGGCGAACGCGGCCTTGATGTTGGCCGCCTCCGTCTCGGTCATGTTCGGGACCGCCAGAAGCGCCTCGACCGACGCGCCCGCCGGGTCGATCTCGCCGGTCGGATTGAAGACGGTCAGGTAGGGGGCCAGCCGCCCGTAGTCCGCCTCCGTCATGCCCGGAAGGAGCATCAGCTCCTCGACGGAGAGGAAGGGCCCGTTGCGCGGCCCGTAGTCCAGTCCGAGCTGCTCGTAGTCGTCGGTGTCGGCGCCGCCGGGGCGCGCCTTCTTGTTCCTGTCGCGCCAGTCCATGACCCGCGCCGCGAACTCGTCCGGCTTCAGGGCGCCGGTGCCGACCGCCTCGTAGAGGCCGGAAAGGACCTGCCTGGGCGCGCCGTTGAGATCGATCCGGCCGCCCTCCGGCGTCACGGTCAGCCGCAGCGCGCCGGTCTCCAGCGCCATCTCGTAGCCGTCGACCGTCTGCGACGGACGGTTGCCGCCGAACAGGGCGAGGCCCGCCGAGGCGACCCCGGCGTCCAGCAGCCCGTCGGCCTGCATGTCGTCGATGTTGATCAGCGCCTGGCCGATGCTCGGCCGCGCGACGTTGAGCGTGGCGGCGACGAGCGCGGCGAGGAGTCCGGCGAAGGTCAGCACCACGACGGTGACGTAGCCCGCATCGCCCCGCCTCCGAGGCCGGGCGCCGGGACGGCGGTCGCGGATCCTGGTCATACGCCGCACTCCCCGCCCCGCTCGTCGATGCAGCCGGGCTCGGCGAGGATGCGCAGCGGCACCACCAGGGGCGGCACGACGCGCTGCTCCGTGATGTAGTCGACGATATCGAGACGGATGGCGACCGGCAGGTCCTGCTCGTCGAGCCACTGGTCGAGCCACTCGATGCCGTCGCGTTTGCGCGCGGCGTACTGGAAGCGGTACTTCCACGGGCCGTCGAGCAGCACCACCGGGTTCTCGAGGCGCAGGTCCTCGAAGGTCCGCATGTCGGGCCGGAACGGCACCGTTCCGCGCACGAGCGCGTTGCCCTTCGCCTCCGGCCGTACCGAGATCGCCACGACGTACTCGCCGCCCTTTCCTTTCTCGCCGGCGTCGGGAACGACCATCGCCACGGTATTCGGCGTCGCCAGGAAGGCATAGGGACCGGCGGCGTCACGCTCGGCGAAGCGCTCGCGCCGCATGACCGAAAGCTCGCGGCGCACGACCGAAAGCCCCGTCGACAGCCTGTCGATCTGGTCGGAGCCGGTGGTCGCCCGCTGCCAGCTGCGGATCAGCATGCCCGAGGCGAGCGGCACCGCGGCGAGCACGAGCCCGGAGATCGCCAGCGCCGCGAGCGCCTCGATCATAACGTACCCGGCACGGCCGCGCAGACGGCGTCTCATCGTCCGCGCCCCAGCCGGACGGTCTCGAGCGTCACCAGCGGCCCGTTCGGGACGGGAACCTGGACGATGACGTCGTACGCCGTCCATTGCCGCGACGGGAAGGCCCCCTGCAGGGCTTCGTTCGGTCGCACGAGCGTCGCCCATTCGTAGCCGTCGAGCGTCCCCTTGTTCGCCCCCGCCGTCAGCCTCGGTCCGGAGAACTCGTTGGTCATGACCGCCTCCGCCACGAGCCGCGCTCCGACGACGCCGGCCGACGTCTGCACGCTCTTGCGCGAGATGACGACCCCGGAGGGAAGCACCGACAGGATGAAGGCCATGATGCCGACCGCCACCAGCGCCTCCAGCAGCAGGAACCCGGCCGTGGGCCGCGCCGCCCGCGCGAGCCGCCGGAAGAAGCGACGCGCTGTCGGGATGCGGCTCATTGCCGTGTCACCGCGGTCACGGGCGCCACTTCGACGTTGGCCGTCAGCCAGTTGACGCTGATCTGGTAGCCGTATTTGCCGCGATGCAGCGTCACCACGCCCCCTGACGTCCGTCCGTCCGGATAGAAGCGGATGCCGCCGCCGCCCGGGAAGGCCTCGCGGTCGGACTGGGCCAGATTGATGCCGACGCTGTCGGGCACCTTGACCGCCCGGTCCTGCGAACCGGAGACGGCGAGCTTCTGGTTCATGTCGATGCGGCTGACGACCTCCCGTCGGGCGAGCATCGCCGCGTTGCGGTCATCCCGGAACAGCGCCGCGATCTCGTAGGCCTTGGCCTCCAGCGCGGCCGGGCCCGGCTCGCGGGAGATGCGCGGCAGCACGAGCGTCACCACGAGCGCGACGATCGCGAGCGCGACGACGATCTCCAGCAGCGCATAGCCGCCCTGGGCGGACCGAGGGTTATTTGCTCTTGATGTCCTGATCATCCCCGGAGCCTCCCTTTCGGCCGTCAGCGCCGAGAGAGATAATCTCGTAGGGACCCGTTTCGCCCGGCGAACGGTACTCGTAAGCGTTGCCCCAGGGATCGACCGGGACGGCATTCTGGTTCAGATACGGTCCGTTCCATCGGTCGACATTGGGTATGCGCGCGACGAG
This sequence comes from Pseudomonadota bacterium, assembly GCA_023458595.1. Lineage (GTDB taxonomy): Bacteria > Pseudomonadota > Alphaproteobacteria > Rhizobiales > Tepidamorphaceae > Microbaculum. Next base: position 78,260 of record JAEWYT010000013.1, on the reverse strand, counting down.
CGCGCCGAGCCCTTCGGCCGTGGTCGGATAGCGTCCGGTGTCGAGGTAGAACAGGTCGAGCGCCGAGGACAGCGACTCGATCTGCAACTTCGCGGACTTGGACCGCGCGTCGGACAGGTACGACAGCACGCGCGGGCCGACCAGGCCCATGATCAGGCTCAGGATTACGAGCACCACGAGCAACTCGACGAGCGTGAACCCGCCTCGTTTGTCTCGTTTGTTCTTCGCCCCCGTCTTCCGCCGTTCGATTCTCGATAGTCCCAACACGTTCAGACCAACAGCTCGTTCACACTGATTAGGGCGGTTATGACGGTCACGATGAGCCATGCGATCATCATGCTCACCGCAATCAATATAGACGGTCCCAGGATGGATGTCAGGCGACCTAGGGCCCTGTCAAGCCGATCCTCGTAGAAACCGCCGATCCGGACCGCCATCGTGTCCAGCTCGCCGGCCTCCTCGCCGACCCTCAATATGGGGATCACATAGGCCGGCAAAAGGTTAAGGTTCGATAAGGCGTCGCTGACCCGGTGACCCTGGCGCACCTCGGCGATCAGCTGGTCGACCTTCGCAGCCGCCCGCGGATCGCGGAAAAGGTCGCGCACGAGCCGCAGCGAGGAGGTGATGTCGACGCCGCTGCCCAGAAGCGTGCCGAGCGTCGAGCAGAAGAACACCGTCTGCTGGTACTGGACGATCCGGCCGGTCCCCGGCAGCCGTCCCATCGTGCGGATCAGGAAGCCGATGAACGCCTTGCTGCGCGACAGAAGCAGCCCGCCGAGCAGGACGACGGCGACCGACCCGAGGATGATGTCGATGTTCTGCTGGACGAAATTGGACATCGAAAAGATGAACCTGGCCTGCGGGTTCATCTTTTCCATGAAGCCCGACAGCGCCCGCTCGAACTCGGGAATGACCTTGAGCATGACGAACAGGAAGACGCCGCAGGCGGCGACCACCAGGAAGGCGGGATAGGTCAGCGACGACGTGACGCGCCGGCGCAGCGCCTCGCTGCGCGCCCGCTCGTGGGCGATCTTGTCGAGCGTCGCCTCGAGCGTGCCGGCCGATTCCGCGGCCTCCACCATTTTCACGTAGGTCGGCGCGAACACGTCGGAATGCGCGCCGAGCGCCTCGGCGAAGCTCTTGCCCTGGGCGATGTCGCGCTGCAGCGCCGACATCAGCGCGCGCAGCGGCGCCTTGCCGCCCATCTGCGAGAGCAGCTGCAGCGCCTCGTGCAGGCTGACGCCGCCCTTGAGCAGCATGGCGAGATCGCGGGTGATCTCGGTGATCTCCTCGCGGCCCGGCTTGGAGGACAGAAGCCCCGCGAGAAGGCCCTTCTTCTCTCCCCCCTCGCCTTCCTTGAGAGCGGTCGCCTCGATCGGCATGTGGCCGAGCCGCTCGAGCTCGGCGAACACCGCCTTGCTCGAATCCGCCTCGATCTCGCCCGAAAGCACTTCGCCCGAGGTGTTGAGCGCCTGGTATCTAAATCTGCCCATGACCCGCTTCGCTCGTCCGCCCGCGCGGCAGACACTGCCCGCAATGGCCCGCCGTGTCGAGCGTTTGGCCGCCTCGGCCCGCCGTCTTAGTCCGCCGCGTCCTTAGTCCGCCGCGTCCTTAGTCCGCCGCGTCGAAACCGCCGAACACGATGTCGGGCGCGCTCGTGTTGTGGCGCGAGACGATATGGCGACCGACCCAGAGCTCGCGCACGTCCTGCGCCGAGGTGAAGTCCGAAAGCGGCTCGAGCTCCCAGGCATGCGCCCCGCCGACGTGCCAGCCGACCTCGGAGGCGTCGGCGTTGCCGGGAACCACGTACATCGACCGGACCCCGGCGAACACCCCGCTCACCGGGGTGTCGCCGAAATCGACGTCGAGCGCGGTGCCCGCCTCCGCCGCCTGGGTCACCGTGACAGTCGCCCGGCCGCCGCGCGAGAAGACGATCTCGAAGCTGCGCGTCTTCGGGTCGAACGTCACCTCGTCGATCTCGACGATCGGCCGCACGTTCGTCTCGATCGGGCCGAACAGCACCGAGCTGCCGTAGGCGGTGCCCCTGAGGTGCGCGGGCATCAGCGGCCTGAGGCGCCAGTAGCCGTCGGGGGGATAGAGCACGAGGAACTCCTCCGCCCCGCGCGGCCCCTGCATCCAGAGCTGGATCATGTGCAGATTGTGCTCGACCCGGTCGCCGACGCGCACCGGCACGTCCTTGTCGCGCCAGTAGCGCTCGTAGACGTAGCCGATCAGCCAGACCGCGCGGTCCTCGTAGAGGGTGACGCGCCTGGTGTCGAACTCGAAGAACTGCTCGCTCTTGCGGTCGCAGTTCGAATAGTCGGCGGCCGAGACGTCGGCGACGATGGTGCCCACATAGGCGGGATGCCTAGCGCCGACGCGGAAGCGGCGGATATCCTCGCCGCCGAGGGTCACGTAGACGTTGTCCTCCTCCGCGCAGAGCGTCGGCACCGTCTCGTTGGCGACGGCGACGCCCACGGGCTCCGCCCGCGCCTGCAGGGGCAGGGCCGACAAGGCGGCCGAAACGCCGAGAAGCACCAGTCCGGACGTGTAACCAGCGACGAAGCGCATCTCGATTTCCCCCCTCCGACGGTTTTCGGGACCGCACGGCCCACCCTGCCTCTACGACGATCCCGCGTCCGGCACCAGCGGCTCCTCGCTATCGGGTCGTGACATACCCGGCGGGACGGCTAAATTGGTTCCGTAGCCGAATTACGGTCGCGGAGTTAGCTCATGCCCTTATACGGCGTATTTCTGTTGGCGTTCGCACTGCTTGCCGCCGCCCAGCCCGCGCGCGCGGCCGATCCGCTCGTCGAGAACGTCCGCACGGTCCTCGGCGACGAGAGCCGCAAGGCGCTTCCGATCGAGAACTACCGGCTCGACCTGATCCGCTACTATGCCGCGGAGGGCGCCATGCCGCTCTTCATCGGCACCGGCCGCGCCCGCGGGCTCATCGACCGTATGCTCGACTCCGAATACGACGGCCTCGACCCCGCGCGCTATCCCATCGAGTTCCTGGAGGATCTGGAGGCGGAGATCCCGGGCGCCTCCCCGGAACGCCTGGCCGAGATCGAAGTCTGGTTCGGCGCCCATTTCCTGATGTTCGCCGCCGATCTCAAGGTCGGCCGCGTATTGCCGCGCATGGTCTACCCCGACCTCTACATGCCCCGGAAGGCGATCGACGGCGACAACGTCCTGCGCGCCATGCGCCAGTTCCCCGACATGGCCACGTTCTTCGACGCCTGGCAGCCGCTGAACATCGAATACGACCGTCTGCGCGGTTCGTTGGCCAACTACATCGATATTCGCGACCAGGGCGGATGGGTGACCATCGATCCCGGCCCCGACGTGGCGGTAGGACAGAGCGATCCGCGCATCGTCGCGCTCAGGGCCCGGCTCGACAGCGAATACGGCACCGAGGCGCCGTTCGGAGAACCCGACGTGCTCGATCCGGAACTCGAGACGCGCCTGCGCGCCTTCCAGCTTCACCACGACGTGCCGATCACCGGGGCCTTCGACAAGGCGACCATCATCGCCCTCAACGTGCCGGTGGAGCGGCGCATCGAGCAGATCATGCTGTCGATGGAGCGGCTGCGCTGGATGCCCGAGGACATCACGGACCGCGTCCTGATCGCCAACAAGGGCGACGGCGTCCTGCGGCTTCTGAACGCCGGCGGCACCGAGCGGGAATGGCGCATCCTGCCGAACTGCCCGCGCGACAACCTTGCAATCGTCGCCGCCAACATGCGGTCGATGACCATCAACCCGCACTGGGACGTTCCCTACGACTATTTCCAGTCCGTCCTCTACCCCGAGCTCCAGCACAATCCGGCGATCGTCGAGGAGCAGGGGTTCGAGCTGCTCTACCAGGACACCGCGATGCCGCTCGACGCCCTGCCCTGGCGCCAGATCCCGAGGGCGACCCTGTCGAAGGAGAAGGAGAAGATCCGCTTCCGCCTGAAGCCCGGTTTCCAGAACCCGTACGGCCGCTTCGTCTATCAGCTGAACGACACCGATCAGGCCTTCCTTTTCGACGCCCCGCCCGAAGCGCTGGCCGAGGTCTGCGATCCGCGCCTGCCCAAGGGCGCCATCGCCGTCGTCGACGGCCTCGATCTCGTCGAGGTCCTCGCCAGGCGGCGGCTCGGGCCGGAAGACTATCTCGAACGCACGATCGCCCGCCGCGAGACCCTGATCGTGCCCGACGTCGAACACATCCCGGTGATGGTGGTGTTCCAGTCCGCCTGGATCGACGCCAACGGCAACGTGCGCTTCTCCAAGGACCCCTATCTGGAGGACCTGCGCCTCACCAAGGCCCTGGAAGGAAAAGAGAAATCCTGACGGACCGGGATCCGGCACGGTCCGGCGGGAACGGGTTCTCCCTCTCCGCTCGTTTCGCTTGCACCGGGACGAGCGGCGCGGACTAGCCCGGCTTCCGCGCCGAGGCGCCGAACATCATGTCGCCGACATAGGTGGCGCCGGTCCCGATGCGCTCCTCGTCGAGGCGCGCGTCCAGCGTGTCGATGTCGACTTCGGCCTCGCTGGCGATCCCCTGGTCGACGATCCGCGCCAGCACCATGCGCACGATCTCCCCGAGCGGGTATTCCTGCGCCGGTGTCTGCACGACCGCCTCGGCCCTGACCTGCTCGACCGTCAGGCCCGCCTCGGTCAGCGTTCCGTAGAGGTTGAAGCCCATCGCCGTATCGGCGCCCTCGCGCCGGATCATTTCCCGCAGCCAGCCCTGAACGGTGCGGTGCAGCGGCATGTCGCGGACGCTCGCCGGCACCATCGTGGCGTCATGCTCGTGAAGCGCGAGCAGTCCGCCGGGCCTGAGGTGGCGAACGAGCCCGCGCACGGTCGCGACCGGATCGGGGATGTACATCAGCACCCGCCGTCCGACGATCGCGTCGAAGAGCCCGAGGCCCTCCGGCGGCTGGCCCACGTCGCAGCAGACGAACTCGACGGTGTCGCGGCCGAGGTCCATGGCGCGCTCCCGCGCGACATCGAGCGCTGCTTCCTGCCGGTCGATGCCGACCACCGAGCCCGACGGACCGACGATGTCGGCGGCAATGAAGGATACGTCCCCGCTGCCGCAGCCGATGTCGAGGACCCGCATCCCCGCGGCGAGACCCGCATCCCTGAGCAGCCTTTCCGTGAACGCGCCGCCGATCGCCATCGTCCGCCCTGCCCGCCGCTATCCGCCCGAGCCCGATCCGCCCAAGCCCGATCCGCCCGAGCCCGATCCACCCGTGCCCGATCCGCCCGTGCCCGATCCGCCCGTGCCCGATCCACCCGTCTGGTCGGGCTCGACGATGCCGAGACGCTCGAGAAACGCCCTCTGGCTCTCGGCGACGGCCCTGGCGTCCTCCGACTTCTCGCCCCAATCGGCGATCACGGCGAGCGCCTTGCGGCGCATCTCCTTCCGGGACTTCTCCGACAGCTCGAGCAGCGTGATGCCCCTGTCGCGCGCCTTTGCCCGGGCCGCCGCAAGCGCGAAGTCGAACGCCGCCTTCTGCGACCGCGAGAAGGCCTTGACCTTGGATTCGAACAGGGCCTGCGCCCGCGGCGACAGCCGCGACCACGCCGCGTTCGACACCGATATCTCCGTCACCGGCATCGAATGGCGCGCGCGGATCGCGTAGCGCGCCGTCGCGAACACGTCCGCCTCGATTTCGGCGGCGAGGTTGGACCAGTCGGCGGCGTCGATGTCGCCGCGATCGAACGCGCGCAGCGTGTCGTGGCCGCTGAGCACGACCACCCTGGCGCCGACCCGCGCCAGGAAGTCGCCGACCGGCCCGTTCGGCGCGCGGATGCGCATGCCCGAGAGGTCGACCATGATCGTCGCCGGTTTCGCCGCCACCAGCCATTCCTCGGGCCAGTAGACGATCCCGACAAGGTGGACGCCGTTGCGGTCGTAGAGCTTGCGGGCGTATTCGATACCGCGGCTCTCGGCGAACCAGCGGTCCCGCGTCTCGGGATCGGGGAAGGCGGCCAGCGTGTCACCGATCAGCGCGAAGGCCGGGTCCTTGCCGGCGAAATAGGCCGGCGAGGAATAGTGCCCGTCGATCACGCCCGATTTCATCGCGTCGAGCGTCGCCGTCGGCCCGACCGCGCTGCGAACCGGGAGGACCTCGATGTCGATCTCCCCGCCCGAGGACGCGCGCAGGTCGTCGGCGAGCTTCTGAAGCCCCGTCGTGGCGATGCTGCCCGGACCGTCGAGGGACTGGATGCGCAGCCTTTCGGCGAGCGCGGCGCCCGACGAGGCGCAGAGCAGGGCGAGAACGAGAACTGCGCGGAAGATCGGACGCATGCCGGCTCCAGTCGGACCTGCACCGATGGATGCCCGTCCGGCCCGCACGGGTCAACCGTTCTCCGCGCCCCGCCTCGCCGCCTCGCGGAGAGCGGCGGCCGACGCGGAGACCAGAAACACCACGAACGCGGCCACGACGATCGACGGTCCGGCGGGCGTGTCCCAGTTGCCGGACGCGAACAGCCCGGCGACGACGGCGACGACCCCGAGGCCGGCGGATACGAGAGCCATGCGTTCGGGCGTCCGGGCGAACCCCCGAGCGGCCGCGGCCGGGATGATCAGGAGCGAGGTGACGAGCAGGATGCCGACGATCTTCATGGAAATCGCGACGACGACGGCGATCAACAGGACGTAGACGATCTCGACGCCGATGACGTTCACCCCTTCCGCCCGGGCGAGGTCGCGGTCGACCGTCGCCGCGACCAGCGGCCGCCAGATCGAAAGCAGCACCGCGAGGACGACCACCGCGCCGCCGATCACCGTGTAGACGTCCGCCCTCCCGACCGCCAGCACGTCGCCGAACAGGTAGCCGACGAGGTCGACCCTGACCCAGGTCATGAAGGCGAGCGTGACGAGGCCGATCGAGAGCGCCGCGTGCGAGAGGATGCCGAGCACCGTGTCGCCGGCGACGCGGGCGAGCCGCAGGAAGGCGACGAGCAGCAGCGCCACGATCACCGTCATCACGAAGACGCCGAGCGTCGGTCCGACGCCCGCGAGCAGTCCGAGCGCGACGCCGAGCAGCGCCGCGTGCGCCGTGGTGTCGCCGAAATAGGCCATCCTCCGCCAGACGATGAAGCAGCCGAGCGGACAGGCGACGAGCGCCACCCCGATGCCCGCGATCATCGCGCGGACGAAGAAGTCGTCGAGCATGGGGTCAGCCTTTCCCGTGCCCGTGCCGGTGGTCGTGCCCGCAGCCGTGTGAGTGGTCGTGTGCGGACAGGACCTCGCCGGACGGCCCGTGCACGTGGTCGTGCTTGTGGGCGTAGATCGCCAGCGTCTCGGCGGCCTGCGGGCCGAACAGGCGCATGTATTCCGGGCTGCGCGAGACGTCGCCCGGCTCGCCGGTGCAGCAGACGTGACCGGCGAGGCACAGCACCCGGTCGGTCGCCCGCATGACGACGTGCAGGTCGTGGCTCACCATCAGGACGCCGCAGCCGTGCAGATCGCGCAGCGAGGCGATCAGCCGGTAGAGGTCGACCTGGCCGGAGAAGTCGACGCTCTGCACCGGCTCGTCGAGCACCAGGATGTCGGGCCTGCCGAGCAGCGCGCGGGCGATCAGCACGCGCTGGAACTCGCCGCCCGACAATTCCTGGACGGCGCGGTGCAGGAGATGGGCGACCGCTGTCTCCTCCAGGGCCGCGACGACGTCGGCGCGCGGCGCGCGGCGCACGAGCGTCATCAGCCTCTCGACGGACAGCGGCATGGTGCGGTCGACGGCGAGCCGCTGCGGCACGTAGCCGACCTTGAGCCCGCCCGACCGGACGACGCGGCCCGCCGTGGGCCGCTCGATGCCGAGCAGCGTCTTGACCAGCGTCGTCTTGCCGCCGCCGTTCGGGCCGACGATCGAGACGATCTCGCCGCGCCTCACCTCGATGTCGACGTCCCGGATCAGCCACCGCCCGTCGCGGCGCACGCCGAGGCCCTCGCCACTGACGAGGACGTCCCGCAAGGTGGACACCGCCTTGCGGCTTTCTTCAATGTTGACAACGGCTTCGTTCATTCCGGCCTCGCAGGGGAGGACTGCGCCCGTCCCTTGTTGTTATAGTATAACATTTGTTATAGTGTAACACGCATTCGCTCCCAGCGTAGAGGATTTGCCGACATGCGCCTGCCCCGCCTTCATGCCCTCGCCGCCGTCTCGTTCACCGCCCTGATGGCGGCCCCGACGGCGCGGGCGGATTCCTTGAATGTCGTCGCCTCGATCAAGCCCGTGCATTCGCTGGTCGCCGCCGTGATGGGCGACCTCGGCAACCCGCACCTGCTCGTCTCCGGCGCCGATTCCCCGCACACCTATTCCATGCGCCCCTCCGACGCCGAGGCGCTGTCCAACGCCGACGTCGTGTTCTGGGTCGGCGAGGAGCTCGAGACCTTTCTCGAGCGCCCGATCGAGAACCTCGGCACCGGCGCCCAGGCCGTCGCCCTCCTCCATGCGCCGGGCATGACGTTGCTGAACTACCCGGAGGGCGCCGGGGACCACGATCATGAGCACGAACACGCCGATGGCGATGAGCACGAGGCCGGGCACGAAGCCGAACACGCGGCCGAAGAGCATCACGACGAGGATGAGGACGAGGAGCACCACCACCACACCGGCGTCGATCCGCACGTCTGGCTGGACCCCGCCAACGCGCGCGCCATGGTCGCCGAGATCGTCGCCGTCCTGAGCGAAAAGGATCCGACCGACGCGGAAACCTACCGCAGGAACGGCGCGGCGGTCGCCGCGAAACTCGAGCAGATCGAGGCGGCAACGGCCGAGGCCCTGAAGCCCTATCACGACGTCCCCTACTTCACGTTCCACGAGTCGTTCCGCTATTTCGACGCTCGCTTCGGCCTCCACGGCCAGGGCGCGATCTCGATCAGCCCGGAGCGCCAGCCCGGCGCCCAGCGTCTTAAGGAGATTCGCGCCGAGATCGAGGAGCACGGCCGCGCCTGCATCTTTGCCGAGCCGCAGTTCCCGCCGAAGCTCGTCGACGTGATCGTCGAGGGCACGAGCGCCCACACCGGAACGCTCGATCCGCTCGGCGCCGCGCTGGAGCCCGGACCGGATCTCTACCCGGCTCTGATCGCGTTCAACCGGGACGCGTTCTCGCACTGCTTCCAGAGCACGATGTAGCCATCACCGCCGGGAATATCCCATAGTATAAGTGTCGAGTCGCTTTCCAACGCGGCAAAATTGAGGTCCAATCTCCCCGGTACTCGGGGGAGAAATTAATGTCCGATGGTTTGGCCGAGGCCACCCAGCGGCTGTCTGTCAAACAACTGCGGATTGTTGCCGCCATCGAAGACCACGGCTCGATCCGTGTCGCCGCGGAAAGCCTCAACATCACCCAGCCGACCGCCACCAAGGCCCTGAAGGAGGCCGAGCGGATCCTCGGCGTGACGCTGTTCACGCGCACCAACCGGGGCGTGCTGCCGACCTCCTTCGGCACGACGCTCAGCCGGCGCGCGCGGCTGATCCTCGCCGAGCTGCGCCACGCCGGCGAGGAGATCCGCGATCTGCAGGAGGGTCTCGGCGGCCGCGTTGTCGTCGGCACGCTGCTCGCGGCGGCCGCGCGGCTGCTGCCCAACGCGATAGCCCGCCTGCGCCGCGAGCGGCCGAAGGTGATGGTCTCCGTCGTCGAGGGCACGAACGACATCCTGATACCGGCCCTCAGGATCGGCGACCTCGATCTCGTCGTCGGTCGCCTGCCGGAATTCCGCGGCCGCGAGGGCATGCACCAGGAGGTGCTGTACGACGAGATCACCTGCCTCGTCGTGCGCCCGGGCCATCCTCTGCTGTCGTCGCCCGAGATCACGCTGGCGGGCACCCTCGCCTGGGACTTCATCCTGCCGCCGCACGAGACCACGCTGCGCCGCCAGCTCGAGCACGCCTTCCATGAGGCCGGCCTCCAGGTTCCCCCCGTCGGGGTCGAATCCGTCTCCGTGCTCACCAACCGCCGCCTCGCCGCCGAGACCGACGCCATATCCGCCTGGCCCTACCAGGTCGTGCGTCAGGACATCCTGGAGGGCCGCCTCATGCGGTTGCCGATCGCCCTGCCGCGCGCCTCGGGTTCCGTCGGACTGACCACGCGCGCCAGCGCCACGCCTTCTCCCGTCGCCGCCGCCCTGATCGCCGAACTGCGGATCGTCGCTTGCGAGATCGCCGCCGAGACCGCCGCAGACCAGATATTCTGATCGTCTATATCAAAACGGCGATAATTCATTTCTTCTGAATATCGACACGTGGCACACTCGCCTGGTCACGGCGATGCCGCGCACCGCCGGCGGCCACGCGATCGAGAGCCCGGACACCCCGATGACCGACGACACCGCCTCCTCCGCCCGCCTCGTCGAGGGAAAGCCGAAGCCGCGCGGCGTCTATCCGCACGTCAAGCGCGCCGGCGACTTCCTGTTCGTCTCCGGGACGACCGCGCGCCGCGCCGACAACACGATCGCCGGCGCCGAGGAGAGCGACGAGATGGGCACCCGCGTCCTCGACATCCGCGTCCAGACCCGCGCAGTGATCGAGAGCATCCGCGACATCCTCGCCTCCGAGGGCGCCGGCCTCGAAGACCTCGTCGAGATCACCACCTACCTCGTCAGCATGAACGATTTCGGCGGCTACAACGCGGCCTACGCCGAGTACTTCGACTATTCCGGTCCGTCGCGGGCGACCGTCGCCGTCCACGCGCTCGCCCACCCGCATCTGCTCGTGGAGATGAAGGCGGTGGCGTTCAGGCCGCGCGGCCAGAACCAGAGGGGAGAGAACCCATGAACGTCCATCCGTCGCTGAAGCCCTTCAACTTCCAGAAGTGGATCGACGAGAACAAGCACCTGCTCAAGCCCCCGGTCGGCAACAAGCACCTGTTCGACAGCAAAACGAACATGATCGTCATGATCGTCGGCGGGCCCAACCGGCGGGTCGACTTCCACGACGATCCGGTCGAGGAATTCTTCTACCAGATCAAGGGCGACATGATCCTCAAGATCGCCGAGAACGGGAAGATCTACGACGTGCCGATCCGCGAGGGCGAGGTCTTCATGCTGCCCGCCCACGTCCGCCACGGGCCGCAGCGCCCGCAGGAGGGCTCGATCGGCCTCGTCGTCGAGAGCCCGCGCGTGCCCGGCATGAAGGACGGCTTCGAGTGGTACTGCTTCGAGTGTGGCGGTCTCGTCCACCGCATCGAGGTCGAGGTCACCGACATCGTCAAGGACCTGCCGCCGCTCTACGAGGCCTTCTACGCCGACGAGGAGGCGCGCAAGTGCAAGCACTGCGGCGCCGTTCATCCCGGCAAGGTCCCGCCGCCCGGCTGGGCGGAGATCTGAGGGGTGCCCTCACCTCATCTGGCGCTGACCGTAGCCCGGATGGAGCGCGGCGAAATCCGGGACGCCGCGTGGCACGGCCGTTCCCGCATTCCGCTCGCCGCTCCATGCGGGCTACCGGGCGTCGCGGTTCCGTCATACCGGCCCGCAGGCTGTCCTTCGTCGTCCCGGCCGGAACGCAGTGGAGAGCCGGGATCGGGCTTGCCGCAGCGCTTCCGTCGAGACCGGTCCCGGCTCGCGCTCACCTCCGCTCGCTTGGCCGGGACGACAATGGCGAGGCGTTCGACCGGGGCCGCCCCATGACCACCGTCGACATGCACAGCCACTTCTTCCCGGAGACGTGGCCCGACCTCGCCGAGCGCTTCGGCACGCCCGACTGGCCGTGGATGAAGCACCTCGGCGAGGGCAAGGCGATGGTGATGGTCGGCGACCGCGAGTTCCGGCCGATCTATTCGGCCTGCTGGAGCGTCGAGAAGCGGCTCGAGGAGATGGACCGGGACGGCATCGACCGGCAGATCCTCTGCGCGACGCCGGTGCTGTTCGCCTACATGAGAAAGCCGGAGGAAGCCGCCGACTGCGCCCGCATCTTCAACGACGCGGCGCTGGAGATGACGGCCCGGGCGCCGGACCGGCTCTTTGCGCTCGCCCAGGTGCCGCTGCAGGACACCGACCTGGCCTGCCGCGAGGCCGAGAGGGCCATGGCGGACGGCCACCACGGCATCCAGATCGGCAACCACGTGGGCGAGCGCGATCTCGACGACGAGGGGCTGATCGCCTTCCTCCAGCATTGCGCGACGATCGGCGCGCCGGTGCTGGTCCATCCCTGGGACATGCTGGGCGCCGGCCGCATGTCGAAATGGATGCTGCAATGGCTGGTCGCGATGCCGGCGGAGACGCAGCTCTCGATCCTCAAGCTGATCCTGTCGGGCGCCTTCGAACGCCTGCCGCGGTCGCTCAACATCTGCTTCGCCCACGGCGGCGGATCGTTCGCCTATCTGCTCGGCCGAGTCGACAACGCCTGGAAGCACCGCGACATCGTCCGCGAGGACTGCCCGAACCCGCCGTCGAGCTACGTCGACCGCTTCTGCGTCGATTCCGCCGTCTTCGACGACGGCGCGCTCAGACTGCTGGTCGACGTGATGGGGAAAGAGCGGGTAATGTTCGGGACCGACTATCCGTTCCCGCTCGGCGAACAGACGATGGGCGCGCTCGTGCGGGGCTCGGAACGGCTGTCGAACGACGAGAAACGGGTCATTCTGGGGGAAAACGCAATCCGCTTTTTTGGTTTGCCGGCAAGAGGTGCGATTGACACGACGGCACGGAGCGAAGAAAGTTTAAGCATAAAATAATTCGGCGCCCTCATCAGGCGCCTTCCACCAGGGTACACCTGACAATCCAGCGGGAGAGACGAAAAATGGCATCCAGACTGACATTCGCCGCGCTCGGCATCGGCGCGGCGCTGGCCGCTTCCACGGCCTTGGCCGCCGATCCGGTGAAGATCGGCATGATCACCACGCTGTCCGGCCCCGCCGGCTATCTCGGCGAGGACGTCCGTGACGGCTTCATGCTGGCGATGGACGAAGAGAACGGCAAGCTCGGCGGCGCCGACGTGACGCTGATGGTCGAGGACGACGGCCTGAAGCCTGAGAACGCCCAGCAGATCGCCGACCGCATGATCAAGCGCGACGGCGCGGAGATCATCACCGGCGTCATCTTCTCGAACATCTCGCCGATCGTCGCGCCGATGGCGCTCGGCGCCGGCCTGTTCTACATCTCGCCGAACTCCGCCCCGTCGACGTTCGCCGGCGAGAAATGCGACCCGAACTACTTCGTCGTCTCCTGGCAGAACGACTCCCTGCACGAGGCCGCCGGCATCGCCGCGCAGAAGGCCGGCTACAAGTCCGCCGTCGCGCTCGCGCCGAACTACCAGGCCGGCAAGGACGCCATCGCCGGCTTCAAGCGCTTCTTCAAGGGCGAGATCGTCGACGAGATCTACACCCAGCTCGGCCAGAGCGACTACGCCGCCGAGATCGCCAAGATCCGCGCCGACAAGCCGGAGATGGTGTTCTACTTCCTGCCCGGCGGCATGGGTATCAACTTCATGAAGCAGTACGACCAGGCCGGCCTCAAGGCCGACATCCCGCTGGTCGTCTCCGCGCCGAGCCTCGAGCAGCGCATCATGGAGGCCGTCGGCGAGGCTTCCCTCGGCGTCTCCACGTCGAGCCACTGGAACATCGACCTCGACAACGCGGCCAACAAGAAGTTCGTCGAGGAGTTCCGCGCCAAGTACAACCGCGAGCCCACCCCGTACGCGAGCCAGGGCTACGACACGGCGAAGCTGATCGCCAGCGCTCTGAAGAGCACCGGCGGCAAGGTCTCGGCCGACAAGGACGGCTTCCGGTCGGCGCTGAAGGCCGCCGACTTCGAGTCGACGCGCGGCAAGTTCAAGTTCGCCAACAACAACCACCCGATCCACGACTGGTACGCCATCAAGGCTGAGAAGGGCTCGGACGGCAAGCTCCACCTCGTGACCACCGGCGTCATCGCCGAGGATCACGTCGACGCCTACCACGACAAGTGCCCGATGCAGTGAACGGCCCGATTGCGGGCGGCCGCCCACCGGCCGCCCGTTTTTCCTGAAGTTCGGCGCAGTCCGGGGGGAAGCGCGTCCATGCTCCTTTTCGTCGAACAGACGCTGAACGGGCTGCAGCTCGGCATCTTCCTGTTCCTCGTCGCCGCGGGCCTGACCCTGATCTTCGGCATCATGGGCCTGATCAATCTGGCCCACGGCTCGCTGTTCATGATCGGCGCCTACGTGGCGGCGACCGTCACCAACCTGACAGGCTCCTTCGCGGTCGGCCTGATCGCCGCCCTCCCCGCCGCGGCCCTCGCCGGCGTCGTCATCGAATTCGTCGTCATGCGCAGGCTCTACGACCGCGACCACCTCGACCAGGTGCTCGCGACCTTCGGCCTGATCCTGTTCATCAACGAGGCGGTGACGATGATCTGGGGCCGCACGCCCCTGTTCCTGAACGTGCCGGACGCCCTGAAAGGCTCCGTCGAGATCATCCCCGGCGTGCCCTACCCGGTCTATCGCATCGCCATCATCGCCGCCGGCATCCTCGTCGCGCTGATCCTGTGGCTCGTCATCGCCCGCACCCGCGCCGGCATGCTGATCCGCGCGGGCTCCACCAACCGCGAGATGGTGGCGGCGCTCGGCGTCGACATCGCCCTGCTCTACACCGCCCTCTTCGCCGCCGGCGCCGTGTTCGCGGGCTTCGCCGGCGCGATGGCCGGGCCGCTCGTCTCGGTGCAGGTCGGCATGGGCGAGCAGATCCTGATCCTCGCCTTCGTCGTCATCGTCATCGGCGGCATCGGCTCGATCCGCGGCGCCCTCGTCGGCTCTCTGCTGGTCGGCATCGTCGACACGCTCGGCCGCGCCTTCGTGCCGGACGTGCTGAAGCTCTTCATGGCGCCGGCGGAAGCCGACGGCGTCGGGGCGGGCCTCTCCTCGATGATGGTCTACCTGCTGATGGCGCTCGTGCTGGTCGTCAGGCCGCGCGGCCTGTTCCCGTCCGCGGCCGGGGCGCGCTGACGATGCCGGAACGCTACGAAAAGCCGTTCCTGGTCATAGGGTTGTTGTTCCTTGTCGCGTTCCCCTACATCGCCGACGCGCTCGGCAACGCCTACTTCACGTCGACCGTATCGCGCATCCTGATCTTCGCCATCGCCGCGATCTCGCTCGACCTGATCCTCGGCTTCGGCGGGCTCGTCAGCTTCGGCCACGCCGCCTATCTCGGCATCGGCGCCTACGTGGTCGCGATCCTCTCCTTCCATTCCTACGACCAGTCGACCCTGTTCGGTCTTCCCGGCTCCGTCTACGCGCCGGTCGTCTGGCCGCTGGCGGTCGTCCTGTCCGGGCTCGTCGCGGTCGTCCTCGGCGCACTGTGCCTCAGGACCAGCGGCGTCTACTTCATCATGATCACGCTGGCCTTCGCCCAGATGCTGTTCTTCTTCTTCATCTCGCTGCAGCGCTACGGCGGCGACGATGGGCTCTTCATGTTCGCCGGCCGCAGCGAGGTGCCGTTCCTGAACCTCGAGAACGACACGGCCTTCTACTACGTCTGCCTCGCCTTCCTGGTCGCCTTCTTCCTCCTCTGCCGGGCGATCGTCGCCTCGCGCTTCGGCCGCGTCCTGCGCGGCATCAGGCAGAACGAGCGGCGCATGGCGATGCTCGGCTATCCCGTCTACCGCTATAAGCTGGCGGCGTTCGTCATCGCCGGCGCCGGCGCCGGGCTCGCGGGCGCCCTGCTCGCCAATCACACGAAGTTCGTCAGCCCCGACATCCTCGCCTGGACCAAGTCCGGCGACATCATGATCATGGTGATCCTCGGCGGCATCGGAACGCTCACCGGCCCGATCCTCGGCTCCGCCGCCTTCCTCATGCTCGAGGAATACCTGCCCGTCATCTTCGGCGACCTTGGGATGGGTCTCCTCAAGGACCACTGGCGCATTGTCTTCGGGCCGATGCTGATCCTGATCGTCCTGTTCGCCAAGCGCGGCCTCTACGGGCTCCTGTTCAGGAAGGAGGCCGGCGATGGCTGAGCCGCTGCTGAGGGTCGAGGGCCTGGCGAAATCCTTCGGCGCGCTCCGCGCCACCGACGATCTGAACCTCGAGGTCGCCGACGGCGAGATCCACGCCCTGATCGGCCCGAACGGCGCGGGCAAGACGACGCTGGTCGCCCAGCTTTCCGGCGAGCTGTCGCCGAACCACGGCCGCATCGTCTTCGCCGGCGACGACATAACCCGGATACCCGCCTACGAGCGCCCGCATATCGGCCTCGTGCGCTCGTTCCAGATCACCTCGATCTTCCCGGAATTCACCGCGCTCGAGAACGTCGCCCTGTCGGCGCAGTCGCGCACCGGCCATTCGTTCCACTTCTTCGCCCCCGTCGCGGGGGACGCGACGCTGAACGCCATCGCCATGAAGGCGCTGGGCGACGTCGGCCTCGCCGACGCCGCCGGCCGTCCGGCGCATGCGCTGTCCCACGGCCAGCAGCGGCGTCTGGAGCTCGCGATGGCGCTGGTGCTTCAGCCCCGCCTGCTCCTCCTCGACGAGCCCATGGCCGGCATGGGGCCCGACGAGAGCGCCTTCGTGGTGGAAGTCCTGTCCCGGCTGCGCGGATCGGTGACGATGCTCCTGATCGAACACGACATGGACGCCGTCTTCGCGCTCGCCGACCGCATCACCGTCCTGGTCTACGGCCGTGCGATCGCCACCGGCACGCCGGCCGAAATCCGCGAGAACCCGGCCGTGCGCGAGGCCTATCTCGGCGAGGAGGCGGTGTAATGGGAGGGATTCTCTTCGCTCTCCTTCCTCATCTCGGCCGGAGCGCCGTACGCGCGGAGAGCCGGGATCGGAGAATCGCCGCGCGTCCTGTGGCTTCCCGATCCCGGCCCGGCCCTTGGCCGTCCGGGATGACGATAGAAGGGTTTGTGGCCGGGACGGCAACGGAGGGGCCGGGAGGGATGTTCCCATGCTGACCCTCTCCGGCGTCGAGACCTTCTACGGCCGCAGCCAGGTGCTGTTCGGCGTCGATCTCTCCATCGAGGCCGGCGAGGTCGTGACGCTCATGGGCCGCAACGGCATGGGCAAGACGACGACGGTCCGCTCGATCCTCGGCCTCACTCCGCCGAAGCGCGGCAGGATCACGTTCGGCGGCCGCGAGGTCGCGGGCCTGGCCCCGCACCGCATCGGCCGGCTCGGCATCGGTCTCGTCCCCGAGGGCCGCCAGATATTCCCGACCCTGACGGTGCGCGAGAACCTGGTCGCAACCGCGGCGAACCGCTCCGGCAGCGGCCATCCGTGGTCGCTTGCGCGCATCTACGAGCTCTTCCCCCGCCTCGGCGAGCGCCAGGGCCAGTTCGGACGGTCGCTGTCCGGCGGCGAGCAGCAGATGCTCGCGATCGGCCGCGCCATGATGACCAATCCGAAGCTCCTGATCCTCGACGAGGCGACCGAGGGCCTGGCGCCGCTCATCCGCGAGGAGATCTGGAGCGTCATCGAACGCCTGAAGGCCGCCGGCCAGTCGATCCTCGTCATCGACAAGAACCTTTCGGCCTTGAAGCGAATCGCCGATCGGCACTTCATCATGGAGAAGGGCGTCGTCGTTTGGGTGGGAGACGGTGCCGCCCTCGACGCCGATCCCGACATCGCCCATCGCTACCTCGGAGTCTGACCCCACATGTCGACCGAGCCGGCCCCGGCGATCTACCGGGGAATGGATCGCGTGACGCTGGAGCGCGAATACGACGCGCGCGGCACGGTACCTTCGATAACGCCCTATCTCGAGAGCTATGCGGCCATCTCCGCCGAGATGCGCGCGAGCCTGCCCTGCCATCTCGACGTCTCCTACGGACCGGGCGACGCCGAGACGATGGACATCTTCCCTGCCGGCCCGCACGCCCCCGTCTTCGTCTTCATCCACGGCGGCTACTGGCGGCTCCTGTCGAAGGACGACTCCGCCTTCATGGCCGGCGTGTTCACCGGGGCCGGGGTTTCCGTCGCGGCGCTCGACTACGCGTTGGCGCCGGCCGTCAGCCTCGACGAGATCGTCCGCCAGTGCCGCTCGGCGATCGCCTGGCTCGCCGCCAACGGCCGCGAGTTCGGCATCGACGAGGACCGCATCTTCGTGGGCGGCAATTCCGCCGGCGGCCACCTCGCCGGCATGCTGGTTTCGGAGGGCTGGCACGGAGCCTTCGGAGTCCGTCCCGACGTGATCAAGGGGGCCCTGGCGGTAAGCGGCCTCTACGACCTCGCGCCGGTGCGCCTGTGCCTGCCCAACGAGTGGCTGAAGCTCGACGAGGAAGCCGCCGCCCGCAACAGCCCGATCCTGCACCTGCCCGGGAAAGGCTGCCCGCTGATCGTTTCGTGGGCGGAGACCGAGACGAACGAGTTCAAGCGCCAGAGCCGCGACTATGCGAGTTCGTGGAAGGAGCGCGGCTTTCCCTGCCTCACCTTCGCCCTCGCCGAACGCAACCACTTCGACGTCATCCTCGACCTCGCCGATCCGGAAAGCCGGATGACACGCGAGACGCTGGCGATGATCGCGGGCGAGACGGATTAGGCCGGGCCGCTACAGCGCGTTCTTGTAGATCCTGCCGTCCTTCATGATCACGGCGAAGTTGCTTTCCGGATCGGCAATCAGGTCGATGTCTTCCAGCGGATTGCCGTCGACCAGAATCAGGTCGGCAAGCGCGCCCTCCTTCACCACCCCGAGTTCGCCCGGATAGGGGTCGCGGGGACCGGACAGTTTCAGCAACTGCGCGTTGTCGTGGGTGACCATTTTCAGCGCTTCGAAGGGCGTGAACCAGCGCGTCAGCTTGGCCACCAACTTGCCCTGCTTCCTGGCGAGTTCCGGATCGAACAGCGTGTCGGTGCCCCAGGCGATCTTTGCGCCGTGTTTCTTGGCGAGCGTGTAGACGTTGTCGGTCCCCTCGGTGACGGCGACGAATTTCGCCCGGCTGACCGGGTCGGGGAACGGGATGGCGTCCTCGTCATCGAGGATCGGCTCCAGGCTGAGCCACACGCCCTTTTCCACCGCCAGCTCGACGGTGTCCTCGTCGACCAGAAAGGCATGTTCGACACACAGGACCCCGGCCTCGATCGACTGGCGCACCGCGGCGATGGTGTGGGCGTGGACGGTCACGTAGGTGTTCCACGTCTTCGCGACGTCGACGATCGCCTTCATTTCCTCGAGCGTGTACTGCGTCACGTCGAGCGGATCGTAGAGCGACGAGACACCGCCGCCGGCCATGACCTTGATCTGGCTGGAGCCCATCCGCAGCACTTCGCGCGTGCGCTTCATGACTTCGGGCACGCCGTCGGCGATCAGCGTCTGTCCGGTGCGCTGATAGTAGTCGAGCGGCGCTCCCGGATTCTCGGGCACGTCGTTCGGCCCCCGGAAGTCGCCGTGACCCGAAGTCTGCGAAATGTACGCGCCCGACGGGTAGATGCGCGGACCGGCCAGTATGCCTTCGTCGATTGCCTTCTTGAGCCCGAAGACGTTGCCGCCCACGTCGCGCACGGTCGTGAAGCCGCGCATCAGCGCGTCCTCGTTCGCCTTTGCGGCGCGCAGATTGATGTAGGCTACGTCGGACGCAAGGAGCTTCGCCTGCGGAATGGTGGCGAACAGCGAGTGCCAGTGATTGTCGATCATGCCGGGCATCATCGTCCGCCCGCCGCCGTCGATCGTCGTGGCACGGCCGGCCTCTATGGCACCCGTCGAGACCGTCCTGATGACATTGCCTTCGACAAGGACGTTGGCGCCCTCGACCAGCGTCTCGTTCTCGCCGTCGAAGACGTTGACGTTGATGAAGAGCGTGCGCGGCGGCGTGTCCTGGGCGACGGCGGCCGTGGCGCAAGCGCCGACGAGCGCCAGAATCGCAAGACCGCTTGAAACGAATTCCGGCTTCATCCCGAAAGCCCTCCGCCCGTCGGTGCCGAGGGCGACCGGCGCCTCACCGGTCGCCTGTTAAGCGTCTAACGTATCCGCGGGAATATCAACCTTCCGGGTGTGCCTCCGGAAACAGCGATCGCTGCGATCACTTCCGGCGCGTCTGCGCCAGGATCGCCTTGACGGTCGCGTCGTGCAGGCTTTTCTGCTTGTCGATGTTGAAATGGTCGATGCCCGCCGTCTTCTCCGCGACGTTGATATCCTCGGACTTGCCCTTGAAGCCGGGCGCCGTTCTGAGCTTCGCCCCGGGGGAATCCTGAACGGCGTACTGGTTGTAGTTGATGACGCGGCGGACGTTGGTCGGCACCACCGGCGGTGCGTAGGCGTCGTAGATGACGAGCAGCGTCACGGGAACCTTCTGCTGCTCCAGCAGGGCGGCCATCGAGATCGCCGCGTCGCCGCCGAGCGAATGCCCGACGATGAAGATCGGCTCGCGCCCCTTGCTCGCGGCGTATTCCTTCGCCGCCTGCGCCGCGATCGCCGCGTAGCCGGTGTGGTTGTAGACGTCCGCCTTGATCCCGTTGCGGCGCAGTTCCTCGGTGAGGACGTTCATGCCCGTCGAGAACACGTTGGCGAAGCCGCGGAACAGGTAGACATGGCCGGTGCGCGTGACGCGCGGGCCGTCTTCGGCCAAGACCGGACCGACACCGCCGGCGACGGCGGCAAAAGCGAACAGGATGAGGACAGAGAGGAATCGGCGACGAATCATAGGGTGGTTCTTCTAATCCGAAGGGATTGAGGAATAAGGTGAAATTCCGCATCGGCCCGAAGGCCCGAACACACGATAGCCCATCGATCCGGGATTTCGCCTACGCGCGGCAAATGACATCACAACAGCGCACTATCGCTGAATCGGCTCTGCGACGAAAGACGCCTAACATAATTGTGCAAAGGCGTGTGCGGGACGCCGCGCGGGACGTTATGGTCGATTGCGGGAACCGACCGGCGGATCGACCCTCGAGGGGCGAACGGGAGTGACTGTGGGGCGAAGAAGAGTCTGCGTGATCGGCGCCGGGCCGTGCGGCCTGACCGCGTTGAAGAATCTGCAGGAACAGGGGCTGACCGACATCGTCTGTTACGAGCTGTCGGACGCCACCGGCGGCAACTGGGTGTACCGGGACGCGCCGGGCCACAGCAGCGTCTACGACACGACCCACATCATCTCGTCGAAGAAGTACTCCCAGTTCGACGATTTCCCGATGCCGGCGGACTATCCGGATTTCCCCTCGCACGCGCAGATGCTCGCCTACTTCCGCGCCTACGAGCAGCGCTTCGGCCTCACCCGCTACATCGGGTTCGAGACCCGGGTCGACCGCGTCGAGCCGGACGGAAGCGGCCGCTACACGGTCCGCGTAACCCGCGGCGGCGAGAGCCGGGAGGAAGCCTTCGACGCCGTCCTCGTCTGCTCCGGCCACCATTGGGACCCGGAGATCCCGGCCTATCCCGGCAGCTTCGCCGGGCGACAGCTCCACAGCCACGACTACAAGACCTCAGCGCCCTTCACCGGGAAGCGCGTCCTCGTCGTCGGCGGAGGCAATTCCGCCTGCGACATCGCGGTGGAGACCGCGCGGGTCTCCGCCTTCACGGCGCTGAGCCTCAGACGCGGCTACTACATCATCCCGAAGATCGTCTTCGGTGCCCCGACCGACGTTCTGTACGCGAAGCTCCGGCACGTGCCGAAATGGCTGCGCCAGCGCGTCGTCCAGGCCGGGATCCGCATCGCCATGGGCCGGTGGTCGAAATACGGGCTCCGGGAGCCGGCCTGCCGGGCGATGGAGATGCACCCGACCCTCAACACCGACGTCCTGAACGCGCTGCGGCACGGCACGGTGCACGTCCGCCCCGGCATCGAGCGCCTCGACGGCGGCGAGGTCGTCTTCACGGACGGCCGCCGCGAGGCCTACGACACGCTCATCTGGGCGACCGGCTACCGCATGTCGATGCCGTTCTTCGACCCGTCCTTCATCGACCTGCGCGGCCGGACCGAGGTCCCGCTCTACCTGAAGATGATGCCCGTCGACCGCCCGGGGCTCTATTTCATCGGCCTGTTCCAGCCGCTCGGCTCGATCTGGCCCCTTGCCGACCATCAGGCCCGCATCGCCGCGCGGATCATTTCCGGCAAGGCGCCCCCGCCGCAGGACCTGAAGCGGCGCGTGGAGGACGAGCAGAAACACCCGCACTGGAATTTCGAGCGCACGCCGCGCCACGCGATCGAGGTCGATTTCCACCAGTTCCGCGCCGACCTGCTCGCCGCCGACCGCGGCGCGTGAGCCCGACGGCTCGGCTTCAGCCCCTCGGCGGCTTGCCGAGCGGATAGAGCACCAGGCCCGCCGCATGGGCGCGCTCGGGCTTCACCACGTTGCGCAGGTCGATCAGCGCCGGGCGGCGCATGCGGGCGCGGATGGCTGCGTAGTCGAGCGCGCCGAACTCCGGCCATTCGGTCAGGATCACCACCGCGTCGGCCTGATCGGCGACCCCGAGCGGATCGGAGGCATACGAGATCCCGTTCAGCAGCGGCCGGGCGTTGTCCATCGCCTTCGGGTCGAAGGCGGTGACGATCGCCCCGCCCTTCACGAGCTCGGCGATGATGGTGAGCGCCGGTGCCTCGCGCACGTCGTCGGTGCCGCTCTTGAAGGCTATGCCGAGCACGCCGATCCGCTTGCCGTCGAGCCCGCCGACGACGTCGCCGATCTTGGTGACCATCGCGTGCTTGTGCCACTGGTTCGAGGCGAGCACCGTCTCGACGATCGACAGGGGCGAGCCGGCGTCGCGCGCGGCATTGGCCAGGGCGAGGGCGTCCTTGGGGAAGCACGAGCCGCCGTATCCCGGGCCTGGCTTGAGGAACTCGGGCCCGATGCGGGCGTCGAGGCCCATGCCGTGCGCCACCATCTCCACGTCCGCGCCGACCTTCTCGCAGAGCCGGGCCAACTCGTTGATGAAGGCGATCTTCGTCGACAGGAAGGCGTTCGAGGCGTGCTTGACAAGCTCGGAGGTCTCCGGCGTCGTAGAGACGAAGACCGAGCCGTTGTCGATCAGCGGCGCGTAGACGGCCTTCAGCATCTCCAGCGCCCGTTTGTCGCGCGTGCCGACCACGATCCGATCCGCCTCGAGGAAATCCCGGACCGCCGCGCCCTCGCGCAGGAATTCGGGGTTGGAGGCGACCGCGACGTCGGCGTCCGCGCGCCGGCCGGCGATGCGGCTCTCGATGCGCCGCGCCGTGCCCACGGGGACCGTCGATTTGGTGACGAGGACGGTGAAGCCGTCCACCGCGTCGACGACCGCGTCGGTCACCGCCAGCACGGCGGTCAGGTCCGGATTGCCGGTCTTCGGCTCGGGCGGCGTGCCCACCGCGATGAAGACAAGGTCCGCGTCCCGCACCGCGTCGGCGGTGTCGGTGGTAAACGACAGCCGGTCGGCCGACGCCTGTTCCAGAACCAGCTTTTCCAGGCCCGGCTCGAAAATCGTCACGACGCCGTTCCGCAGCGCCGCGACCTTCTCCGCATCGCGATCGATGCAGGCGACCGTGTGGCCGAGCTTTGCAAGACAGGCACCGCAGACGAGGCCCACGTAGCCGGTACCGACTACGGCGATACGATGTGACATTGGCCGCTCGGGAGTTTTGCGGATCACGCGTGTCCGGATGGGAAGAACACGAAGGCGGGCTACCAGACTTGGACGCCCGGCGCAATCGTCTGGCGCATTTGGGGTTGCGGACGTCGCTGCCGCGCCCGCGAAGCACCTTGCGATAGGTCGTAATTCGGCAGCCGGGCGCCGCGACGGCACATCGGCCCGACGTGCGTGACGAAACGTGCGTCAGCACAGGGGGAACAGGAATGAAGTCCGATATCGAGATCGCCCGCGCGGCCACCATGAAGCCGATCATGGACATTGCCGGAAGGGTCGGCGTCCCGGCCGACGCGGTGCTGCAGTACGGTCCCTGGAAGGCGAAGATTTCTCTGGACTATATCTCGGGTCTCTCCGGCAAGCCGGACGGCAACCTGATCCTCGTCACGGCGATGACGCCGACGCCCGCCGGCGAAGGCAAGACCACGACGACGGTCGGCCTCGGCGACGGCCTCAACCGCATCGGCAAGAACGCCATGATCTGCCTGCGCGAGCCCTCGCTCGGCCCCTGCTTCGGCATGAAGGGCGGCGCCGCCGGCGGCGGTTTCGCCCAAGTCGTGCCGATGGAGGACATCAACCTCCACTTCACCGGCGACTTCCACGCGATCACGGCGGCGCACAACCTGCTCTCGGCGATGATCGACAACCACATCTACTGGGGCAACGAACTCGGCATCGACGTGCGCCGGGTGGCCTGGCGCCGGGTGATGGACATGAACGACCGGGCGCTCAGGCAGATCGTCTGCTCGCTCGGCGGCGTCGCCAACGGCTTCCCGCGCGAGGCGGGCTTCGACATCACCGTCGCCTCGGAGGTGATGGCGATCCTGTGCCTTGCGATGGATCTCGAAGACCTAGAACGCCGGCTCGGCAACATCGTCGTCGGCTATACCCGCGACAGAACTCCGGTGACGGCCGCCCAGATCGAGGCCGCCGGCGCCATGACCGTGCTGCTCAAGGACGCGCTGATGCCGAACCTCGTGCAGACGCTCGAGAACAACCCGGCCTTCGTCCACGGCGGCCCCTTCGCCAACATCGCCCACGGCTGCAATACGGTGCTCGCGACCCGCACGGCCCTGAAGCTCGCCGACTACGTGGTCACCGAGGCCGGCTTCGGCGCCGATCTCGGCGCGGAGAAGTTCTTCGACATCAAGTGCCGCAAGGCCGGGCTGAAGCCCGCCGCGGCCGTCATCGTCGCCACCATCCGCGCGCTCAAGATGCATGGCGGGGTGAAGAAGGAGGACCTCGGCAAGGAGAATGTCGAGGCGGCGAGGAAGGGCCTCGCCAATCTCGGCCGCCACATCCGCAACGTCGGCCAGTTCGGCGTGCCGGCGGTCGTCGCCATCAACGCCTTCACCTCCGACACCGAGGCCGAGTTCGAGGCCGTGGAGGACTACTGCAAGGAACTCGGCGTCGAGGCGATCCCCTGCACCCACTGGGCCGAGGGCGGCAAGGGCACCGAGGCACTGGCGAGGAAGGTCGTGGCGCTTGTCGATTCCGGCAAGTCGCAGTTCCGCCCGCTCTACGACGACGACATGACGCTCTGGGAGAAGGTGGGCACCGTCGCCCGCTCGATCTACGGCGCCGAGGACATCGTCGCCGACAAGGCCGTGCGCGACCAGTTCAAGCAGCTCCAGGATCGGGGCTTCGGCAAGTTCCCGGTCTGCATGGCCAAGACCCAGTACTCGTTCTCGACCGACCCGAACCTGAAAGGCGCGCCGAGCGGCCACATGGTCGCGGTTCGCGAGGTCAGGCTGTCTGCGGGTGCGGAGTTCATCGTCGTCATCACCGGCGAGATCATGACGATGCCCGGCCTGCCGCGCGTCCCGGCGGCAAATTCGATCCGGCTCGACGACAAGGGCCAGGTCGTCGGCCTGTTCTGAGATGGAGCCGCCTTGCGCGGAGCCCAACGCTGGGCCCCGGACTTGATCCGGCGCCCAGCGCGAAAACCCGCCGAAGGCACCGCTTTTTCCGGCTCAATCCGCCACGAAGGTGTCGATCAGCTGCACCCAGCGTTCGCAGGCGTTCCGGCGGCCGAAATCGCGCTCGGCGAGCGCCTCGATGCGCGCCTTGATCCCCTCTTCGCCCGCAAACCGGTCGCGCGCCCGGCGGATCGCGTCGGCGACAGCCGCCGCATCGCCTTGCACGGCGAAGCCCGCGTCGTTGTCGTCGAGATAGTGGGCGAGCGCGCTGTCGGTCTCCATCAGCGCCAGCACGGGCAGACCGGCGGCCATGTAGGTCATCAGCTTGCTGGGATAGGACACCCGGTAGATGCCGGGGACGAGCGAAATGACGCCGAGATCGGCGGTGCGGGTCAGCCGGAAGGCTTCGTCCGACGGCAACCGGGCGGTGAAGGTGACATGGGCGAGGCCCCGCCGCTTCACCAGCTTGCGCAGGCCCTCCTCGGCGACGCCCGAGCCGATGAACTCGAGGACGATACCCTCCTCGGGCTTTATCAGCGCCATCGCCTCGACGAGCAGGTCGAGGTTCTGGAAGCGGCCGAGATTGCCGGAAAAGACGAGGCGGAAGCTGCCGTTGCCGATCCGCTCGGGCGGTGCCCCGTCGCCGATGAGCTCTGCCTGGACGAAATTGTTGATGACATGGAACGGCACGGCGCCGTTGCCGCCCCTGTCCGCGATGGTGCGCATCATGTCGTCGGAAAGCACCACGACGGCCGCCGAGCGCCGGCAGGTCCAGGAATCGATCGAAGCGAGCGCGCCGATCGCAAAGCGCTTCAGCCCGCGCGGCGCGGCGCCCGAGGAGTAGCGCCAGACCTCGGGATAGATGTCCTGGACGTGGTAGAGGAACCGGCCGCCCGTCCCGCGCGCCGACAGAACGCCGTAGATGCCGCCGACGACGGGCGGCAGCGTGTTGGTCCAGACGAGATTGAACCGGTGGCGCGCCGCGTAGGAGAGCACCGAGGTCTCGAACACGATCACGTTGAGGAGCCGCCGCAGGAAGCCGCCGGTTTCGCGGAAGAGCGGCAGGCGGATGATGCGAACCCCGCCCTTGAACTCGCGCTTCGGCAGCTTCTCGCCCTGCCGCGCCTGGTAGGAGGGCTGGGCGGTCAGCACGTTGACCCTGTGACCGCGCGCGGCGAGATGCTCGGCGAGCGTGCGCAGCATCGAGCCGAGCGGCGGCGTGTCCGGCCAGTAGTGCCGATAGATGATCAGTATCCGCATCCCGGCCCCCCGCCCGCGATCAGGCGGGGCGCGGATCGATGCCGACCCAGCGGCGCATCAGCCCGGCGGTGCCGAGCACCAGCGAGACGACCCGGGCCGACGTGTCGGCGATCGTGTAGTCGGCCGGGCAGACCGGCCGCTCGCCGGCAGCGAACCGGGCCGTCTGCCACCGGACCGCGTCGATCACGACCTGCGGCTCGACGCCGGTCAGGAGCATCGCTCCAGCCTCCACGCCCTCCGGCCGCTCGGTCGCGTTCCTGAGCGAGATCGCCGGAAAACCGAGCATCGCCGCCTCCTCCGACAGCGTGCCGGAATCGGAGACCGTGCAGAAGGCGTTCTTCTGCAGCTTCACGTAGTCGAGCAGGCCGAACGGCTCGTGGAAGCGCACGTTGTGGCCGAGCTCGACGCCGTGCGCCTCGTTGAGCCGGTTCCGGAGGCGGGGATGGGTGGAGACCAGCACCGGCCGCTCGAATTCCCGCGACAGCCGCGTCAGCGTCTCTACGGCGCTCGCGAGATGGCCCGGATTGTCGACCGTCTCCTCGCGGTGGACGCTCGCCACAAGATAGCCGCGCGGCTCGACCTCGAGCCGCGCCAGCACGTCCGAGGCCTCGATCCGGTCGGCATAGTGGTCGAGCACCTCGCGCATCGGCGAGCCGGTGAGCGCGATGCGGCGGGCGGGAAGGCCCTCGGCGAGCAGGTTGCGGCGGGCATGCTCGGTGTAGACCAGATTGAAGTCGGCAATGTGGTCGATCATCCGCCGGTTGATCTCCTCGGGCACGTTCCAGTCGAAGCAGCGGTTGCCGGCTTCCATGTGATAGACGGGAACGCGCATGCGCTTGGCCATGATCGCCGACAGCGCCGAATTGGTATCGCCGAGCACCACGAGCGCATCGGGCCTCTCCGCCTTCAGCACGCGCTCGGCGCCTGAAAGGATGTTGCCGAGCTGAACGCCGAGGCTGTCCGCCTTGACGTCGAGATGGTGATCCGGCGCGCGAAGCCCGAGGTCCTCGAAGAACACGTCCGACAGCGCGCGATCGTGGCTCTGGCCGGTATGGACCAGGACGTGGTCGCAGGCCCCGTCCAGTCTGGCGATAACGCGTGACAGGCGGATGATCTCCGGCCGCGTGCCGAGGATGGTCATCACTTTCATCGCGCGATCGCCCTTTCCGCCGGGACCGGGGCTTCCGGCTCGACCGGCACCCGGTAGGTGTCTGGCGCCGCCGGATCGTAGAGCTCGTTCGTCCAGAACATCGCGATCATGTCGCCGGACCCGATGTTCCTAAGGCTGTGGGTATGCAGTGTCGGCATATCCACATAGACGGGCTGCTCGCCCGAGACGCGGAACCGAACGACGTCCGGCCCGCAGATGCGCCGGATCGCGATCTCCGCCTCGCCGTGCATCACCACGAAGCGCTCCACCTTGCGGAAGTGGAAGTGCTCGCCGCGCGTGAAGCCCGGATGGGTGTTGGAATAGTGGATCTGCCCGCCGTTGCCCTCGCGGATCGCCTCGACCAGCGTGCCGCGCGGGTCGGTATGCTTCTGGAAGGCGACCGGATAGTGGCCGGGATAGAGGTAGCTGCGATAGGTGTTGAACAGGTCGAGATCGAAGGGATCGCGCAGGTCCGGGATGAAATGGCCGCGATAGCCCGCGTCCATCGTCCTGAGCTTCGACAGGAGCGCCGAAACCGTGATCTTGTGGCCCGCCGGCCGCCAGACATCGCCCGTCCCCGAACCGATCAGAGCACCGATGCCTTTCGCCACCTGATGGGCGTGCAGGAACTCGATTTCCTTGTCGGCATCGATCCGCGGCTCGGCGCCGTTCGCCAGCTGATGGCAGAAGGTCGAGACCACCGAATTGTGGAACGGCCGGCCACCCTCGCCGAAGACATTCGGCAGGACCATGTCGGTGAAGGTCGCGCCCGCCTGTTTCGCCCAGTTCGACAGGATTTCAGCCGCCTCGCGCTTCGAGCGGCCGTAGGCCCCGTGGGTCCCGCCGTCGCTCTCGGTCAGAGTCGAGGACGAATGCAGTACGTGCGGCGTCTCGCCGGTGCACTCGAGCGCCTCGGTGAGCGTGCGGGCGAGCCGCACGTTGGTCTCATGGACCTCCCGGTCGGTGCCCCGGTTCACGGCGGCCAGATGCACCACCGCGTCGCATCCCGAAACCAGCCCGGCAACCTCCCCCGGATTCGCCCAGGCCGCCTTCGGCACGCGCACGACTTGCGTTCCCGGCTGCACGGACAGCCAGGCGCGCGTCTGCCAGCCGATCAGGCCCTTGGCGCCGGTGATGGCGATCTTCGTCATGGGGGCGAAAAGGACGGCGTGGGGGGCGCGAAGTCAAGCGGCCACGCGCGAATTCCCCGCCGTCAGGCCCCGTATTGGCGGAAGTAGTAGACGGTCAGCGCGAACCCGACCGCGATCACGACGAAACGCAGCATGTTGGCCGGCACGTGGCGGGCAAGGCGGGCGCCGAAATAGCCCCCGGCGATCGATCCGGCGAGGACGGCGAGCGTCTGCGGCCAGGCGACGACGCCGGCGAGGATGAAGATCGCGACCGAGATCGTCGTGATGAGCGTGGCGAGCAGGTTCTTCTGCGCATTCGCCATCTGCACGTCCTTGACGCCGACGATATTGAGGGCCGCCATCAGCAGGACGCCGAGGCCAGCGCCGAAATAGCCGCCGTAGACCGCGAACAGGAACTCGATCGCCCCGTTCACGGCGGGCGATTCGAGCCGTGTCCGCTCGGCGAAGGCGCGGATCGTCGGCCCGGCCGCGAACAGCAGCGTCGCGGCAAGCAGCAGCCAGGGAACGAGGCCGGAGAACACGCCGTTTCCCGCCCACAGCAGCAATCCCGCCCCGACGAGCCCGCCGATGCAGGCGATCGCGCCGCGCGCGACGAGGCCGCGTCCGGCCGCCCTGAGCTCGTCTCGGTAGGCCGGCACCGCGGCGGCATGGCCGGGGTAGATCGCCACGGCGTTGGAAGCGTTGGCGACCAGCGGATCGAGCCCCGACGCCACCAGCGCGGGAAACGTGAAGAACGTTCCCCCGCCGGCGATCGCATTGGCCGCCCCGCCGGCGATGCCCGCGACCACCAGTACGGCCATGTCGACGAAATCCATCGCCCCTCGCCCCGCCCTCAACACAACCGGCTTGTGTCAGGTCGACGCCGCCGAAGCAATGGCCGGCACACCAATCGCCCGAAACGCGGTCAGCGCGCTTTTTTCGGAGCCGGCTTGCGTTTCAGCGGACCCGACCCGGGCTTGCCGCCCGCCCCGCCCGACTTGGCGAACTTCGGCTTGAAAGGCTTCTTGCCCCCGGGCTTCCCGCCAGGCCTCCCGGCCGCTTTTCCGGCCGGCTTGCGGCCGGGCTTCCAGTTGGGATCGAGGGCCGGATTCGGCTTCTTCGACCGGGGCTCGTCCACCGGCAGATCGCGGGACTTGCGCTCGAACGCGCGTTTCGGCGCGGCTTCGCCGCGCTCGTCGCGCCTCCCGGGATCGTAGGGCTTCTTCTCGTAAGGCTTCTTGCCTTCATGGGGCTTCCTGCCCTCGTAGGGTTTCCTGTCCCTGTAGGGCTTCTTGTCCCCGTATGCCCCCCTGCCCTCGTCGTCGGACGCCCCGCGCTCGCGGGCCTTCTTGCCCGCATGAGGCTTCTTGCCCTCGTAGGGCTTCTTGTCCCGGTAGGGCTTCCCGCCCTCGAAGGACGCCTTGTCCTCATCGGACGCCCTGCCCTCGTAGCGCTTCTGTTCGCCGTAGGGCTTCTTTTCCCGATGGGGCTTCTTGTCCCGATAGGGCTTCTTGTCCGCGTGGGGTTTCCGGCCCTCGAAGGGCGCGCGCGGCTCCTGCGTCAGGTCCGGCGGACCGTCGAGGCGGGTCACCGTGACACCGTTCTCGAGCGGGCCCTTGGCGGCGACGGCCGCCTCGAAACCGTCCGCGCTTTCCGCCGTTATCTGGACGTAGGTGACGTCGGCCTGCAGCTTGATCGCGCCGACGTCGCGCTTGGTGATGTCTCCGGCGCGGCAGAGCATCGGCAGCA
Organism: Pseudomonadota bacterium; assembly: GCA_023458595.1. Lineage (GTDB taxonomy): Bacteria > Pseudomonadota > Alphaproteobacteria > Rhizobiales > Tepidamorphaceae > Microbaculum. The sequence goes on along the minus strand of JAEWYT010000013.1, from coordinate 47,583 downwards.
CCCATCGCGGCTCCGCGCGCTGGCGTCGGCCGACCGACACCGCGAACCAGACGCTGTCGTCGAAATCCTCGCGCGGGCGCCGCGGCGCGTCGGGCGCGCGCTTTTCCGGCTTCCTGAGGTCCTGCGCGGAGACCTCGGCGAGTTCCTCCGGCGCCGACTGGCCGGCTCTGCTGCGGCGCAGGAAGGCTGCGGCGACCTGCTCGGCTCCGTGCCGGTCGAGAAGCGCGCGCACCAGCGCCTCCTCCTCTTCCGCCACCGGATCGCTCAGGAACGGATCGCCGAGAAGCCGCTCGTCGTCGCGCTGGCGCACCTCGTCGGCGCTCGGCGGCTTGCACCACTCCGCGTCGATACCGGCGTTGGCAAGCAGCCGCTCCGCCTGCCGGCGGCGGTTGTTCGGCACGATCAGGACGCTGACGCCCTTGCGGCCCGCCCGGCCCGTGCGGCCGCTGCGGTGGACGAGCGTCTCGGCGTTGATCGGCAGGTCGGCGTGGATGACGAGATCGAGGTTCGGCAGGTCGATGCCGCGCGCGGCGACGTCGGTGGCGATGCAGACGCGGGCGCGCCCGTCGCGCATCGCCTGCAGCGCGTGGGTCCGCTCGTTCTGGCTGAGCTCGCCCGACAGCGCCACCACCGCGAAGCCGCGGTTGTTGAAGCGCGCGGTCAGGTGGGTGACGGTCGCCCGCGTCGCGCAGAAGACGAGCGCGTTGCCCGCCTCGTGGAAGCGCAGCACGTTGATGATGGCGTTCTCGCGGTCGTAGGAGGCGACCGGATGCACCCGGTACTCGATGTCGAGGTGCTGCGCCTGCTCGTCCGCCGTGGTGATGCGCACCGCGTCGCGCTGGTAGCGCTTGGCAAGCGTCGCGATCGTCGGGGGAACGGTCGCCGAGAACATCAGCGTGCGCCGCTCCGCCGGCGCGGATTCCAGAATGAACTCCAGGTCCTCGCGGAAGCCGAGGTCGAGCATCTCGTCGGCCTCGTCGAGGACCACCGCGCGCAAGCCCGAGGTATCGAGCGAATTGCGCGTGATGTGGTCGCGCAGGCGCCCCGGCGTGCCGACGACGATATGGGCGCCGCGTTCGAGCGCCCGCTTTTCGCTGCGGTAGTCCATTCCGCCGACGCACGAGGCGATCCGCGCGCCGGTCTCCCCGTAGAGCCATTCCAGCTCGCGGCGCACCTGCATCGCAAGCTCCCGCGTCGGCGCGACGACGAGGGCGAGCGGGGCTGCCGCCTCCTCGAACCGGTCGGCCCCGTCGAGCAGGCTCGGGGCGAGCGCTAGGCCGAAGGCCACGGTCTTGCCCGAGCCGGTCTGGGCCGAGACGAGCGCATCCGCGCCCGCCGGCTCGGCGGCGAGCACCGCCTTCTGCACCGGGGTCAGGGCCGCGTAGCCGCGCTTTTCCAGCGCCGCATGGAGCGCCGGAACGACGCGTTCGAACTCGGTCATGTCTTTTCTTTCGGAACCGGCTTCGCGCCTCTCTGGCGGAAATCCGCGAGAAAGGCGTTCATCGCCGCGATCGCGCGATGCGGCTGATCGATCTGGTCGCGCTTAAGTAGGCGGCCCGCACTCGCTTGTACAGGGCGCTTGTACAGAGCGCCCGGCGACCCCGGACGTTCGCGGTCAATTGCGCCCCGAGCGCGGCTGTGGCACATGAGCCTTGGAACAAGGCGCGGAAATGCAAGGCAAAACCATCCTCATCACCGGCGGCACCGGCTCCTTCGGCGGGGTCATGGTGCGGCACGCGCTGGCGCAGGGCGCGGGCGAGATCCGCATTCTCTCGCGCGACGAGGAGAAGCAGGACCTGATGCGCAACCGCCTGCGCGAGCCGCGCCTGCGCTTCTATGTCGGCGACGTGCGCGACTCCGGCAGCGTCGACATGGCGATGGCCGGCGCCGACATGGTCTTCCACGCCGCCGCGCTGAAGCAGGTGCCCTCCTGCGAGTTCTTCCCGATGGAAGCCGTGCGCACCAACGTCATCGGCTCCTCCAACGTCATCGACTCCGCGACCCGCAACGACGTCGGGCGCGTCGTGTGCCTGTCGACCGACAAGGCGGTGCTGCCGATCAACGCCATGGGCATGTCCAAGGCGATGATGGAAAAGCTCGTCCAGGCGGCCTCCCGGCGGCGGAATGGCGAGGGAACGGTCGTCGCCTGCGTGCGCTACGGCAACGTCATGTATTCGCGCGGCTCGGTGATCCCGCTCTTCGTCCGGCAGCTGCGCGAGGGCGGGCCGCTGACCGTCACCAACCCGCAGATGACGCGGTTCCTCCTGCCGCTCGCCGATTCCGTCGCCCTCGTCGAGCATGCGCTGACCCACGCCGAGCCCGGCGACGTCTTCATCAAGAAGGCGCCGGCCTGCACGATCGGCACGCTCGCCGAGGCCGTGAAGGCGCTGTTCGAGGCCGACGTCGACATCCGCACGATCGGCGTCAGGCACGGCGAGAAGCTGTTCGAGACGCTGGCGACCGCCGACGAGCTCGCCTCGGCGGAAGATCAGGGCGACTACTGGCGCATCCGCATGGACGGCCGCGACCTCGACTACGCCTCCTATTTCTCCGAAGGAAACCCCGACGTCGCCGAGATCGAGGACTACACGTCCCACAACACCGAGCAGCTCGACCTCGAAGGCGTCGTCGACCTTCTGTTGACCCTGCCGGAGATCAGGGCGGAGCTGGGGACGGTTTAGCCCTCACTCGTCGTCCCGCAAATCCGGCCTCTCCTCCTTCATCATCCCGGAAATCCCGCCTCTCCTCCTTCGTCATCCCGGCCGTAGCGAAGCGGAGAGCCGGGATCGGAGAGCCACCGCGCGTCTTGTGGCTTCCCGATCCCGGCTCGGCCTGCGGTCGTCCGGGATGACGACCGATGGAGTGGGAGTTGTCAGGACTGGACAGCCGGCTTTCAGTACCCATCTATGGCGGTACCGATCAGTAACATCCGGAGAGCGCGCAATGTCCATCCGCCCCGTCAAGAGCATCCACGACGCCACGCCCGCCCTGGAAGGCGCGGGCGTCAAGCTGCACCGAGCCTTCGGCTTCGGCAAGACCGACGAGTTCGACCCGTTCCTGCTCTTCGACGACTTCCGCAACGAGCGGCCGGACGACTATCTCAGGGGCTTCCCCTGGCATCCGCACCGCGGCATCGAGACGATCACCTACGTGCTCGCCGGCACCGTCGACCACGGCGACAGCCTGGGCAACCGGGGCACCCTCGGCGCCGGCGACGTGCAGTGGATGACGGCGGGAAGCGGCATCATGCACCAGGAGATGCCGAAGGGCGATCCGAACGGGCGGATGCACGGCTTCCAGCTCTGGGCGAACCTGCCCTCCTCGCTGAAGATGACGGCCCCGCGCTACCAGGACATCGAGGCTGCCGCGATCCCCGAGGTGATCGACGACGACGGCACGATCGTGCGTGTCGTCTGCGGCGACTTCTGGGGCAAGCGCGGCCCCGTCGACGGCATCGCCGCCGATCCGCGCTATCTCGACGTGTTCGTGCCCGCCGGCGTGCGCAAGACGCTTGCCGTCGAGACCGAGCGCCACGCCTTCGCCTACGTGTTCGAGGGCTCCGGCACGTTCCGCGACGCCTCCACTCCGTTCGGGGTGCTGACCGAGAAGGGCACGCCGGACAACGAGATCCTGGTGCGCGAGACGACCGGCAACCGCTCGCTCGTCCTGTTCGATTCCGGCGACGAGGTGACGGTTCAGGCCGGCGACGAGGGCATCCGCTTCCTGCTCGTCTCCGGCAAGCCGCTGAAGGAGCCGGTCGCCTGGTACGGGCCGATCGTCATGAACACCCGCGCCGAGCTGCAGCAGGCGGTGAACGAGCTGAACGACGGCACCTTCATCAAGCATCGATAGCTCGCCCGCACCACGGCATATGCCGCTCCACCCCCTCACCCCACCCTCTCCCCCTCGAGGGGGAGAGGGATTCAGAGCCTGACGAAACTCAGAAGAGTATGGCCGGCATCGGCGAGAAGTTGAGGCTGTTGCTGTGATCTCTCGAAGAAAACGCACGCACCGAACCCTCTCCCCTCGAGGGGAGAGGGATGCCGCAGGCTTGGCGAGCTGCAGGCGAGCCTAGCCGGAGCCGGGTGAGGGGGTGGCGGCGCCTGCCGCAATCTCACCCCCACCCAACCAGCTTCTTCAGCGTCCGCCCGAGGATGACCAGATCGAGACCGAAGCTGCGGCGGTCGAGATAGTCGAGGTAGAGCGCGATCTTCCTCGGCACGACCTTTTCGAGATAGACCTTCTCCGGATCGGTCGCGCCGGCGAGGATCGCCTCCTCGTCGCTGAATTCGAGCGTCGCGAGGTCGGTGATGCCCGGCCTGACCGAGACGATGCGCCGGCGCGCCTCGGCCGGATAATGCTCGAACATTCCAGGCACTTCCGGCCGCGGACCGACAAAGGACATCGCCCCGCGCAGCACGTCCCAGAGCTGCGGCAGCTCGTCGAGCTTGGTGCGCCGCAGGAACGCGCCGACGCGGGTGACGCGCGGATCGCCGTCCGCGGTGATCTTCGGCCCTGCCGCCGGCCGCATGGTGCGGAACTTGTGGATGCGGAAGGTGCGCCCCTTCAGCCCGACCCGGTCCTGGCTGAACAGCACAGGCGGCCCTGAATCGACCAGGATCGAGACCGCGATCGCGAACATCGCCGGCGACAGCACGATCAGCCCGACGAGGCTCGCGACGATGTCGAAGGCGCGCTTTGCGAGGTCCCCGGCCATCGTCGCTTCACGCGTATCCGTAGATCGCCGTCAGCGACTCGACCGCGCTGCGGGTCCTGGCCTCGATCTTCTCCGACAGCCGGACCCGCCGGTCGCCCGGCGCCCTGACCCGCTCGGCGAAGGCACGGGCGGCGAGCGGCGCGTCGCCGATCCCGAGGAAAGCCCAGATTCTCTCCAGTTCGTCCGGCCCTTCGAGCAGTCTCTCGTAGCTGACGGATATGCCGCGGCTCGCGGGCAATTGACCGAAGAACCCGTCGATCGCCTGCACGGAGGCGAGCCACTGACGGGCACAGACGGTCTCCAGGCTTTCCCTCTCCAGATCGTCGGAAATACCGGGATAGCGCGCGCCCCAGACCCGCAAGCCCCGCTTGTGGCCGAAACGGCCCTTCAGCGCATTCGACGCGTACCAGGCCATGTAGCCGACATCCGAGGGGCCGAAGGTCTTCAGCTTGCGCATCAGGTGCCCGCTGTCGGGCGGCGCCTCCCATTCCTCGATGGTCGAGGCGATGACGCGGCGCGGATCGCGGACGATGCGCACGTAGAGCGCGTCCGGCAGCACCGCATCGACGAATCCGGGCCTGAGCGCGTTGCCGACTGACTTCTCCACGACGAACCGGATCTGCGGCCAGTCCTTCCCGGCCTCGCGCCGTGCGAGCGTGGCGAGGCGCGCGCGGATCTTCGCCGCGATCGCGGGGCCCGCCATGGCGCGCGTCAGCGCGTCGTCGGGGTGGCCGTCGTTGCCGATCCGCCAGATGTGGTTGACGTCGAAGGGCACGGCGGCGACGGCGGGATGGGAGGCGATCAGATCGCGCAGCATCGAGGTGCCCGACCGCGCGGCGCCGAGCACCACGACGAAACGGCGCTTGTCGGGGCCGGCCACGGGCCCCTCAGCGTCCGGCCGCGGCGCGCCGCCCGGCCGAAAGCACCTCGCGCACCGCGCCGATCACCGTTTCGATCTCGGCCTCGGTCATGTCCGGGAACAGCGGCAGCGTGACGAGCGTGCTGAATGCGTCCTCCGAAACCGGGAACGCCTCCGGTTTCAGGTCGTAGCGCTCCTTCCAGTAGGTCATCCGGTGCAGCGGCGCGTAGTGGACGCTGGTGCCGATCCCCCGCTCCGTCATCCGCGCGATGAAGGCGTCCCGGTCGAGCGGCGCGTCGTCGTCGAGGCGGATCGGGAACAGGTGCCAGGAATGGCCGCCCTGCTCGCCCCTCACCGGCAGGCGGGCCGGCAGGTCGGCGAAGGCGTCGAGATAGCGTTCGGCGATGACCGCCCGCCTCGCGCACAGAGCGTCGGCCTTCTCGAGCTGGCGCACGCCCACGGCGGCGGCGAGGTCGGACAGGTTGTACTTGAAGCCCGGCGCGACGATGTCGTAGCGCCAGCCGGCGCCGGGCTTGCGGTAGCGGTCGAAGGAGTCCCGGTCGATGCCGTGCAGGCGCATGATCCGGGCCCGTTCGGCGATCTCGGGCCGCGCGGTCACCAGCATGCCGCCCTCGCCCGTCGTGATCGTCTTGTTCGCGTAGAAGCTGAATACGGTGGCGGCCGTGCCGTGCGTGCCGATCAGCCCGCCCTGCCAGCGCGTCGGCAGCGCGTGGGCCGCGTCCTCGACGATCTCGATGCCGCGCGCGGCGCAGATCGACGATATCCGGCCGAGATCGCAGGAAAGCCCGCCGTAATGCACCGGCATGACCGCTTTGGTGCGGTCGCTCACCGCCGCCTCGAATGCCGCCGGATCGAGACACAGTGTCCGGGCGTCGACGTCGACGAGCCGGACCTCGGCGCCGAGATAGCGCACCACTTCGGCGCTGGCCGTGAAGGTCAGGTCCGGCACCACCACCTCGTCACCCGGCCCGATGCCGAGCGCCTCGAGCGCCAGATGCAGCCCGGCGGTCGCCGAGTTGATCGCGACCGCCTCGATTCCGCCGCCGAGATAGTCGCGGAATCCCTCCTCGAATCGGCGCGCGCGATCGCCGGTGGTCAGCCAGCCGCCGCGCAGCGTCGCCACGACCTCCTCGATCTCCTCCTCGCCGATCGAGGGCCGGAAGAAGGGAACCTTGATGCTCTCGCTCATCGATGCTACCGGCGGCACGCAAAACGCGGGCCGATGCCCACCCGGCCGGCCCCGCGCCGGCAGCTAAACGCTCAAGGGACGCCCGATCAACACTTTTCCGACCGCGACATGCACTGCCTGAGCCGATAGTCTCACCGCAAAACAAGGCAATCCCCGGGGCCGATCCGACGAATGGCATCGACAGTCCGCCTGATTTCGCGACATATCGCGGAAGACGCCCGCCGCTGGCGCGAAAAGATCGACTCCGGCGCCGTAGCCATCGGCGCGGGTCTTCTGCGCGACTCCTGCCTGACGACCCTGTTCGTCGTCGCTCCCGTCGTCATTCTCTATTCGAGCCGTTCGCTGCCCACCGTCGTCGGCGTCGCCCTCGCCTTCGCCGTCGCCTATTCGCTCGCCGCCCACATCACCCGTGGCGAACCGTCTATCAGCAGGAAGGTTTTCGCCGGCGCTGGCCACGGCACGATTCCCTGGTGGGTGTGGTGCACGCTGCTCCTGCTCCTCTACGCGGCCGCTTCGAGCGTCTGGGCGCTGAGCCCCGACATGGCGCTGGAACAGGCGATCAAGATGATCGCCACGTTCTTCGCCGTCCTTCTCCTGCAGCGCCTCGCCCCGCCGCTCGAGAGGAAGGCGCATCGGGTCGGCGCGGCCGTAGGCATCGCGTTCGCGGCGCTGGTGCTGATTTTCGAGCTCGCCACCGAGCACGGCTTCCGAACGGCGATATACGGGCCCAATCCCGCCTTCATGAACCGATCCGTGGTGTCTCTCAGCCTTCTGATGTGGCCGACCCTCGCCATGACGACCGGCCGCTACCGCCACTGGATCAGGGCCGGCATCGTCGCCCTCGTCGCCACGGCGGTCTTCGTCTCGCAGTCGGACTCCGCGCTCCTGGCGATCGGCGCCGGCCTCATGGTCACCAGCATGGCGCTCGTTTCGAACCGGCTCGCCGCGGTGGGCGTCATCCTCGTCGCCGCCGCCGCCTTCGTCGCCATGCCGCTTACCGTCCAGGTCATGGCCGACCTCGCCGCCGAGACCGGCGCGGACACGGTCGTGAACCTCTCCACCGAGCGGCGGCTGGAGATATGGCAGGCGTTCTCGCACGTCGCGATGCAGCGGCCGATTCTCGGGTGGGGCCTCGAATCGTCCCGCTACTTCGGCGTCTGGAATATCCCCGGCGTCGACTGGACGATCGGTCCGGTCCACCATCCGCACAACCCGATCCTGCAGATCTGGGTCGAACTGGGCGGCATCGGCGTGGCGTTCGCCGGCCTCATCATGCTCGGCATCGTCCTCTCGATTCCACGCCTGCCGGCCCGCCGACGCTCCTTCGCCTACGGTGCGACCGCGGCGACGCTCGCCATTTCCAGCGTCAGCCACGGCGCCTGGCAGATCTGGTGGATCTGCGTGCTGATGCTCGTCGTCGCCCTGTTCACCTTCAAGGAGCAGTATCCGGACGACACCCCGCCGCCGCCCGGAAGCCCGGGATAGCGTTGTTTCCCGCCACCTCCGGCAGCCCCGCCCGCAACATACGGATTGGACGAAAAAGCGTGCAGGGTGTAAGGACTTCGGACCGTTTATCGTCCCGACACGCCGAGATACGCTGAACCGAATGCGTTTTGCCCCGAGTCCGCTGACGCCCAAGAGACTCGCCGCCTTCACCCATGACCTGGTGATGACGGCGGCCGCGATCGTCATCGGCTACTATCTGCGCTTCGGTTCGGGCGCCTTCGTCTTCCGTCTCGACGATATGGGCGTCCTGTTCGCGACCGTCCTGCCCTTCGCGGCGATCGTATACTGGGCATTCGGGCTCTACGCGGGCATCTGGCGCTTCGCCTCGATCCCCGATCTCATAAACATCATCAAGGCGGTGACGGCCGTCACCGTGTTCATGGTCGTGCTCGACTTCGCCTCGCGCGGCTTCATCCTGGTGCCGCGCTCCATCGTGTTCTCCAATTTCTTCATCCTCTCCGCCCTGCTCGGCGGACCACGGATGCTCTATCGCGTCTACCGCGACCAGCGCCTCCTCAAGCGCGGCAGCCGCAGCGGCCACGCGGCGATTCCGGTGCTGATCGCCGGGTCCGGCAACGAGGCGGAGATCATCATCCGCTCGCTGGAGACCAACGGCTCGGAGCTGATGGTCCCGGTCGGCATGATCTCCTCCAAGCAGGCCCATATCGGCCACCGTATCCGCAACGTGCCCGTCCTCGGCCATTCAGAGGACCTCGAGCGCGTCGTCCAGCGCCTCACCCAGCGCGGCCAGGCGCCGCGCCGGCTGATCCTCACCAACGAGGCGCTGACGAAGGAAAAGGACATCGAGTCGCTGATCTCCGGGGCGCGAAAGCTCGGCCTGAGCGTCGAGCGCCTGCTGCGGCCGGCGATGGAGGGCCCCGACGGCGACGGCCGCATCCGCCTCACGCCGATCAACATCGAGGACCTGCTCGGCCGCTCGACGCGCGAGCTCGACTACACCTCGATCCGAAAGCTCGTCGACGGCCAGCGCATCCTGGTCACCGGCGGCGGCGGCACGATCGGCAGCGAGCTGTGCCGCCAGATCGCGTCGATGAGCTGCAAGCGGCTGATGATCGTCGAGAACGCCGAGTTCGCCCTCTACGACATCACCAAGGACCTCGCCCGCGACTTCCCCGGCGTTCCGGTGGAAGGGCGGCTGTGCGACGTGCGCGACCGCGCGAGCATCACGGCGCTGGTCGAGCAGTTCAAGCCCGACATCGTCTTCCACGCCGCCGCGCTGAAGCACGTGCCGATCGTCGAGCGCCACGTCGCCGAAGGCATCCTGACCAACACGGTCGGCACGGTGAACGTCGCCGACGCCGCCCGCAGGATCGGCGCCAAGGCCATGGTGATGATCTCCACCGACAAGGCGGTGCAGCCGACCTCGGTCATGGGCGCGACCAAGCGCGCCGCCGAGAGCTACTGCGAGGCTCTCGATGCGCTCGGCTATGCCGCCTCGAACCGGGCCAACGGCGACGGCGGCCGCGAGACCCGTTTCATGTCGGTTCGATTCGGCAACGTGCTCGGCTCGAGCGGGTCCGTCGTGCCGCTGTTCAAGGAGCAGCTCGAGCAGGGTGGCCCGATCACCGTCACCCATCCGGACATGAAGCGCTACTTCATGACGATCAAGGAGGCAGTGAGCCTGGTGCTGATGGCCTCCGCCCTGGGCCTGAGCGGTCGCGAGCGCATCTCGATCTTCGTCCTCGACATGGGCGAGCCGGTGAAGATCGTCGATCTCGCCGAGCAGATGATCCGCCTCGCCGGCTACGAGCCGCACCAGGACATCGCCATCGAGTTCACGGGCGTGCGCGAGGGCGAGAAGCTGCACGAGGAACTGTTCGACCGGAGCGAGCCCCTGCACGCCACCGAACTCGAGGGCATCCTCGCTGCCGAGCCGCGCGCCGTCGCGCCGGATGCGCTTATCGAGGAGATCAAGCGCCTGCAGGCCTCGATAAAGGACGGCGACGAGGAGGCCATGCTGTCGCGGCTGACCGCCGTCGTCCCGGAATTCACCCGCCACCGGCTGAACTGACGCGAGATATCCGCCCGCGCGAACCTGCGGCGCCGCGTCGACTTGCGCTGTCCGCCGCATCGCGAAGGGCCCCGGAAGCTCGCCGTTGGCATCGCCCGATCTATCGCTATAGTGCCGCCACCAGTCGCCGGGATGAAGCCGCATGGCCGCGCCAGCATCGCCCACACGCAACGACTTCCGGTCGATCGCTTTCCTGGCGAGTCCGATCGAGGAGGCCGAGGAGGCGCGCGACCGGCTGATCGCCCGCTACGGCGGCACCGAGCCGGAGGACGCCGACGTCGTCGTCGCGCTCGGCGGCGACGGCTTCATGCTGCAGACGCTGCACCGGTTCATGAACACGGGCAAGCCGATCTACGGCATGAACCGCGGCTCGGTCGGCTTCCTGATGAACGAATTCTCCGAGGACGACCTCCCCGAGCACCTGCGCGAGGCGGAGACGGCCGTCATCCGCCCGCTGTCCATGCGCGCCACCGACAGCGACGGCCGCGAGCACACGGCCCTCGCCATCAACGAGGTGTCCCTGCTCCGCCAGACATACCAGGCCGCCAAGCTGCGCATCCTGATCGACGAGAAGGTGCGCCTCGACGAGCTGATCTGCGACGGCATCCTGGTCGCGACGCCGGCGGGGTCCACGGCCTACAACCTGTCGGCGCACGGCCCGATCATCCCGATCAACTCGCCGCTTCTGGCGCTGACACCGATAAGCGCGTTCCGTCCCCGCCGCTGGCGCGGGGCGCTGGTGCCCAACGAGGCGCGCATCGACATCGAGATCCTCGAGGCCGCCAAGCGGCCGGTCAACGCGGTCGCCGATCACACGGAGATCCGCTCCGTCGTGCACGTCCACGTCGAGGAAGCCAAGGGCGCCTCGGCGCTCATGCTGTTCGATCCCGGCCACAATCTCGACGAGCGCATCCTCGCCGAACAGTTCGGCTACTAACCATTTCCGTTCAAGTTTCCTTAAGCTTGCCCGCCTAAACGTCTTGAAGGGTCGCGTCCTGGTGGGGCGTTCTGTGATGCGTAAAGACGAGGCTGGTGGATCTGAGGGCAAGGGTGGCGCGTCCGCGCACGTCGCCGTCCATCCCGCAGCCGACAAGGCGGCGCAGGGGCTCATGACCGCGATGGCGGTCGAATTCGACCGGTGGATGGCCGACGAGGTCGAGGAACTGGCCGAAAGCGTCTCCGTCGCCGCCGGGTCGGTGGATTCTCCGCATGTGCGCACCTATCTCTATCATCTCGCCGAACAACTCGCCCGCCAGGCCGAGCTGCTGGGCTATCCCGACGTCGTGCGGACGGCGGGGCGCCTGTGCCGCCAGTTCGATCCGGCGTCCGACGCCCCGGCCGCCGATCCGACCGAGATCGACCTGCACATCGCCGAGTTGCGCAACCTTCTGAAGCGTTAGGGGAAAGAGCTCACGCGGCGCGGAAGTACCCGCCCGTCTCGCTGCGCGCCTCCTCGCGCGCCGCATCCGCCGAGAGCCTGCCGAGCAGCGCGAAGAACTCGTCGACTTCGCCGTCCGCGAAGGACTGGTGCAGCGTCAGGGCCCGCTCCAGCATCCGCTGCCCGATCCGCGCCTGGTGCCGCCACGACCCGTCGGGCGCCTCCTCGCGCATGGCCAGGATCACCGCCCTGAGCGCCGGCAGCGAGGCCTGCGGCAGCCCCGCCTTCCGGAACAGCGCCGCGAGGCCGCGCCCGCTGCGGTCGTCGAGGAGCGCGAGGACGCGTTTCACCGGCGCGCCCGACATGACCGACAAGGATTCTTCGAAGAGCCGGACGTTGCCGAGGCAAAGGGCACGGATCATGAGCGCCGGCGTGATGCGCTTCTCCGCGACCAGCATCTCCACGAGCGGGCGCAGGCGACCGGGCTCGCAGGTCATGGCGAGATCGATGACGGCGCGGTCGCGGACGTCCGACATCACCTTGCGCGCCCGCTCCGGCGGCAGCCAGTCGTGGAAGGCGACGAGCTCGCCGAGCGCCTCCGACAGACCGTCGATCAGCTTCTGGCGCAACGTCAGCGGCAGCTCGGGACGCTCCAGCAGCGCATTGCGGACGACGGCGTCGTGGCGGTGACGCTCGACCATTCGGCGCAGCGCCGACAAGGTGATCGTCGCGCCCGGATTGTCGAGCAGCATCACGCAGGCCTCGGGTCCGGCGACCTCGGCGATCGCCGCGGCCAGGCCCACGCTCACCTGCGGACGCGCGGCGATCGCGACGCGGGCGCGTTCGTAGCCGCCGCCGACGATGTCGACGAGTTCGGATTCGGTGAGCACCGGCGAGCGGGACAGGACGATGTCGGCGATGTCCGCCTGGTCTTCCACGAACGCCCGGACGATCACCCGCGGCGCCTCCGGCGCGTCCGCGAGCCCTTCGGCCATCGCGCGGCGGACGCGTGCGGACGGGTCGTCGAGGATCGCCGTCAGCGCGGTTACGGCGTCGGCCTTGTTCTGTATGTCCAGCGGAACTTCCAGATAGACGCGGACGAGCGCGCGGACGATTTCGGCACGCTCGGCCGGACTGCCCTGCGAAAGCCTATCGAGAAAACGCCTGACAAGCATCGACCGGTACCCTGGCTGTCGCCCGCCTGACGGGCGGCGGGCTAATCGACTTTCCTGTCATGCTCCGTCGAAACGATTAAGGAACCGTTCACCATGAAAACGCCGGATATCCGGGGCTTTCAGCGAACCAGCAGCGACGGATCGTCGCTGAAGCGGCCGTAGATGCGCGCGGCGCCAGAATCGCTGCGGCGCGAGCGCGGCTGCGCGCTCTCCGAATCGGGGGCGACGCGCAGCGTCACGTGGTCGGCGTCCCGTGTCGTCTCGACGGCGACCTCTCCGGGATTCTCGGTCATCCCATAGGCCGTCGCGCTCTTCGGGAAGCCCGACCAGAAGCTCGATACCGACCGCCCGATCGGACCTAGCCCCTGGTCTCCCGAGCGGAACAGGCCGTGGAAGACATGGTCCTCGCTCGACTTGCCCGGGGCGAAGGCGAGATAGGTGGCGTTCTCCGGCACCGCCGGCGTCGCGTCGTAGCCCGAGGTGATCGTCCGGTAGACCTCCGCGGCGCTGCGCTGCCGGCCCGAGGCGTAGAAGATCGGCCGATTCGCTTTCGCTGCCGCCGGGAACCGCTCGGCGGCCGGCGTATTGGGAGACGATTCGGCGAGCCGGATCAGGTCCACCGCGCCCTGGGGGCCGAGGAAATGGGCGGCGTACAACTCGCCTTCGGTGGCGCTGCGGCCGAGTGCCGTCTTCAGCGTCTCGGCGTTTTGCGCGGTGAACTCGCCGGCCATCAGCGCGGCGGCCTTCGGATCCTGCCTGAGTTCCAGGATCTCCTTGCGCGCCTTGGCGTCGGTCACCGTGTAGCCGCCGCCCGAGGCAGGCTGGATCTTCTCGGCGAGTTCCCCGTAGCCGTGCCGCCCGCCGGCCGTCTTCAGCACGCCGAGCCACGTGCGTTCGATGAACTGGAAAAGTCCGGTCGCCGACGACGTGCCCGCCTTGGCGTCCGGGTCGAGGTTGGACTCGCGCTTCGCCGTCGTTTTCAGGTAGTCGAGGTCGACGCCGGTGCGCCGGCTCGCGTATTGCAGTGCGGAATTGACGTCGCCCGACTTGCCGCTCGTCAACCCGAGGGACGTGAAAAAGGACATCGCAGCCGCCTTCGCCCGCTTTTCCCGGTCAACTAAGGTATCGCGCGACAGCTTGGCGAAACATGGTAAACGGGACCTTAACGGCTCCCCGCCGGCTTAACGAAACAACAACGAACGGAGGCACTTATATGCACGGCTTGTGGTACGAGGAGTTCGAGCCCGGACGGGTCTTCGAGCATGCCCTCAGGCGCACGGTCACCGAGAGCGACAACATCCTGTTCTCCTGCCTCACCCACAATCCCCAGCCGCTGCATATCGATTTCGATTTCGCGGAAAAGCACAGCGAATTCGGCAAGCCGCTGGTCAATAGCCTGTTCACGCTCGGCCTGATGATCGGGATCTCCGTCAACGACACGACGGTCGGCACGACGATCGCCAATCTCGGCATGACCGACGTGCGCTTCCCCAAGCCGGTCTTCCACGGCGACACGATCCGCGTCGAGACGGAGGTGATCTCGCGGCGCGAATCGAAGTCGCGGCCGGATGCCGGCATCGTCGAGCTCGAGCACCGGGCCTACAACCAGCGCGGCGAGCAGGTCGGCATCTGCCGGCGTCAGGCCTTCATGCGCAAGAAGCCCGCGGAGTAGGCCGTGCGATCGCTCCTGTTCGTTCCGGGCGACAGCCCGAAGAAGCTCGCCAGATCGCTCGACTGCGGCGCCGATGCGCTGATCGTCGACCTGGAGGATTCCGTCGCCCCTGCGGCCAAGGCCGAGGCCCGCTCCGTCGCGGCCGGCTTCCTGTCGGATCTGCGCGACCGGCCCGCCCGTCCGCGGGTCTATGTCCGCGTCAACGCCCTCGACACGGGCCTGACGGACGACGACCTCGACGCCGTCGTTCCCTTCGGGCCCGACGGCATCATGCTGCCCAAGGCGACCTGCGGCGCCGACGTCATGCTGGTCGACGCCAAGATCACCACGGCCGAGGCGCTCGCCGGCATGGACGACGGGGCGACGCGCATCGTCGCGATCGCCACGGAGACCGGCGGCTCGCTGTTCCAGATGGGCACCTACAAGGGCTCCAGCGCCCGGCTCGAGGGGCTGACCTGGGGCGCGGAGGACCTTTCCGCCGATATCGGCGCGCTGACCAACCGAAATCCTGACGGCGGCTATACCGACGTCTACCGCCTCGCCCGCGCGCTGTGCCTCGCCGCATCGGCGGGGGCCGGCGTCATGGCGATCGATTCCGTCTACACCGACTTCCGCGACGCCGAGGGCCTGCGCGCCGACTGCGAGGAAGGCGTGCGCGACGGCTACGTCGCCAAGATGGCGATCCACCCGGCGCAGGTCGCGGTCATCAACGACACCTTCACACCCTCCGACGAAGCGATCGGAGAGGCCGAAGCGGTGGTGAAGGCCATGGCCGCGGCCGGTGATGCGGGCGTCGCGAGCCTCGACGGCAAGATGATCGACCGCCCGCACCTGCGCCGCGCCGAGCGGCTGCTGGCCCGGGCCAGGGCGGCGGGGAAGCGAGTGTCGGCCTAGACGGGCAATCGGGCAACGAGCCGGCGGAACCCGAGGCGCCGGCCCTCTTCGGCGAGCCCGCGCAGGACCGCGGCGTCGCGTGGCCGCTCGCCGCACTGGAGGGCCGCCATCGCGCGCGCCCAATCGGCGACGAAGGTCGCCCACGGATAGGGCTCCGGCGCCGTGACGGCATCGAAGGCGTCGGCCCACTCTATGGCGCGGGCGGCGCGTCCGGCCTCGATATCGGCCTCGATCATCGCCCGGTAGAAGAAGGAATAGCAGTGCGCCAGCGCCACGCCGGCGAGAATTTCGCGCGCTTCCTCGACCGCCGCCTCCCTTTCGCCTTCGTCGTCGGTCGATGCCGCGAGCTGGCCGAGCACCACGGGCAGCATGTAGTTCCGCGCACCTTCGTCGATCATGGCCCTGCCTTCTCGCGCCAGCCGCGCGGCCTCCTCCCGCCGTCCCTCGCAGCGCAGGATCCAGGCGAGGAACGCCCGGTTCTCCGCCTGGAACCGCGTCGCGCCGAGAGAGGATGCGATCTCCTCGGCGCGTTCGATCTCCGCACGTGACGCCGCCGTATCGCCGGCCTCGATCAGGCCGACGAACCGGGCGTGGCGACAGATCATCTCCGGGCGCACAGCGCCGGCGCGCTCCGCCTCCCGCAGCGCTTCCTCCGCGATCCTGAGCGCCGTGGCGGGACTGCCGGCGAGCATCTCCGTGATCGCGAGCATCGGCGCGTTCGCGAGCGCCACGCGACCGTGCCCGGAGGCCCGGGCGAGGTCGACGCAGTTCGAGAAGAAGTCGCGCGCCGTCAGGAACCTGCCGATCGCGTAGTTGGCGTCGCCGAGCCCGCCGAGCGCGGCGATCTCCGCATCCGCCGAGCCCGCCTCCCGCGCGAGCGTCCGCGCCGCTTCGTGCTCGGCCAGGCACTCGCCGATCCGGCCCTGCGGGAAAAGAAGGTTGCCGCGCAGGTGATGGATGCGCGAGCGCTCGAGGGCGAGGTTCCCGGCGCGGGCCCGCGCCTCGGCGCGCTCGAGAACCGCCTCGGCCTCCCAAAGCGCGTCGGTGACGCGCATGCACTGCGCGACGCCGATCTCGGCACGACAGCGGGCGGCCTCGTCGGCGGCGAGCCGCCCCGCTTCCTCGAAGGCCTCGCGCGCCGATTTCACGTCGCCCGTCGTCAGCGCGATTTCCCCCCGCTGCTCGGTCAGGGCGAACCGGTCGGCTTCGCCCCGCGCGACGGCGAGACCGCGGGCGTTGAGAGACAATGCGCGGGAGAAATTACCGAGCCGGATCTCGCCCGCGGCGACTTCCTCGAAGATCGTCGCCGCCGCCGGGTCTTCCGCGCGTTCCAGGTGCTCCGCCTGCAGCAGGCGGTCGCGGTCGGCGAAAAGGGCAGCCGCCTTTTGGTGCAGGGCCGTCCGCCGGCTGCGCGGCAGGCTCTCGTAGACCGCCTCGCGGATCAGCGCGTGCGCGAACTGGTAGGCCTCGCCCGCCGGCCTCAGCATATAGGCGGCGACCAGCGGAGCCGGATCGAGATGGCGGCTCTCGGAAAGCCCTCTCAGGTCGTCGAGCGCGAAGCGGTTGCCGAGGATCGAGGCGACCTGCAGGGCAGCCTTGTCTCCGGCTGCGAGCCTGTCGAGCCGGGCGAAGACGAGGCTCTGGATCGTCGAGGGAAGAGCTCCGCGCGCGAGATCGCCGAGATGATGCGAGAGCTGGACCAGGAACAGCGGATTGCCCTCCGCGCGCCCGACCACCTCCTCTATGACGCCCGCGCCGGCCGCGCCGGCCGTCCGCACGAGTTCCGTCGCATCCTCCGCCCCCAGAGGACCGAGGTCGATCGTCGCCAGCGGCGTCTCGCCGACCGACAGGCGGAAGGCGTGGTCGACCGGGTCGGCGTCCGGCCTGCCCGTCATCAGGATCGCCACCGGCAGCGACGTGACCGCCGCCGCCGCCGCGCCGAGCCCGGCCAGCACGTCCGCGTCCGCCCAGTGGACGTCCTCGACGACGATCAGGCGCGGCCCCGCCCTGCCGGCTGCGGCAGTGAGCTTGCCGTAGAGCTCGGCACGCCGCCGCCGCCTGATGTCCGGCGCGAGCTGGGCGCGAAATCCCTCGAGTTCCCGTGATACGGGGCGGTCGAGGAGTTCGGCGCAGAACACCCGGTCCTCCTCGGCGATCGCGCCCGCGGCGACCGCATCGGCGACCGCCGCGTCGATGTCCTCCGCCGATGCCGACGGCGCCACGCCGAGCAGTCCCTGAACCAGCAGCCTCCCCGTGTCCTGACGGCGCCCGGCACCGAAATCGAGCGCGCCGGCCCTGATCGCCGCGTAGCCGAGCTCGCCCGCGCGCTGTTCGATCGCCTCGGTCAGGCGCGACTTGCCGATGCCCGCGTCGCCGCGCAGGTAGACGACCTGTCCGGCCCGACTGTCGGCACAGTCCTCCAGCAGGGCGGTCGCCTGGCGCAGCTCGCGGCGCCGGCCGACAAGCGGCAGCGACGCCTGCGTACCGGCATCCGCCATTCCGCCGACGCGGCCGACGGCCACCGGCTCGTCGAACCCGGCAACCGCGACCGGGGCGCCGCGGGCGACTTCGAACCGCCCCGCCAGCACGCCCACGAGATCGCCGGACACCAGGATCTCGCCCGCCTCGGCGACATCGCACAGCCTCGCAGCGAGGTTCACCGAAGGTCCGATCACCGTGTAATCACGCCTGATTCCGCTTCCCGACGGCGCGGCCATCACCATCCCGTTGGCGACCCCCGAATGGACGCCGACGCCGGGGAGCCGTCTTTCCTCCGCGAGCCGTTCGACCCCCTGACGGACCTCGACGGCCGCCGCCACCGCCCGAAGGGCATCGTCGGCATGGGCGACCGGCGCGCCGAAAAGCGCCATGACGCAATCGCCGATGTGCTTGTCGACGGTGCCGCCGTGCCGGGCGATCGTGCCGTCGGCGATTTCGAAGAACGCCTCGAGGATCGCTCCGGTCGCCTCCGGGTCGAGCCGGTTCGACAGGTCGGTGAAGCCGGAAAGATCGCAGAAAAGCACGCTCACCGGCCGCATCTCGCCGGCCGGGGCAGCCGATGCCGCGCTTTCGGGAAGGGACGCGCCGCAGGCGCCGCAGAACCGGTCGCCGGGTTCGACGGGCGCTCCGCAGGCCGGACAGCCCGCCGCAAGGGACGCGCCGCAGGCCGAACAGAAGCGCCGCCCATCCTTGTTTTCAGCTCCGCAGGCCGCGCACTGCATCCTTCGCTCCGCGGGTACCGGAACGGTTTGCACTATGCGCCGGCTGAAGGCTGAACGCCATGATCGGGCGCGCGAGGCGCCCGATCGATCATCCCGTCAGGCCGCCTTCGAAAGGCGCGCCCGCTTCATATCCGGAGGCGTGGCCTCCTCGACAAACCCCGCCACCGCCTGGTCGAGCGGCAGGAGCGCCTGGTCCTTGGAGCCGAGCCGGCGCACGTTGACCGTGCCTTCCTCGGCCTCGCGCTTGCCGCACACGACGATGACCGGCACCTTCGCCAGCGAGTGCTCGCGCACCTTGTAGTTGATCTTCTCGTTGCGAAGATCGACCTCGGCCCTGAGGCCCGCCGCTTCCAGCCTGGCGTGGACCTCCCTGGCGTAGTCGTCGGCGTCGGAGGTGATCGTCGCGACCACCACCTGCACCGGCGCGAGCCACAGCGGCATGTGACCGGCGTAGTTCTCGATCAGGATGCCGGTGAAGCGCTCGAGCGAGCCGAACATCGCCCGGTGCAGCATGACGGGAACGTGCTTCTCGCCGTCGGCGCCGATATAGAAGGCGCCCAGCCGGTCGGGCAGGTTGAAGTCGACCTGCAGGGTGCCGCACTGCCAGTCGCGGCCGATGGCGTCGCGCAGCACGTATTCGAGCTTGGGACCGTAGAACGCGCCCTCGCCCGGGTTGAGCTCCCAGGCGATGCCGGCCGCCACGCAGGCCTGCTTCAGCGCGTCCTCGGCCTTGTCCCACACGGCGTCGGAGCCGACCCGCTTCGCCGGCCGGTCCGAGAACTTGATGCGCACGTCCTCGAAGCCGAAGTCGCGGTAGATCGACAGGATCAGCGCGTTCACCGAGATGCATTCCTCGGTGATCTGCTCCTCGGTGCAGAAGATGTGCGCATCATCCTGCGTGAAGTGGCGCACGCGCAGGAGCCCGTGCAGCGCCCCGGACGGCTCGAACCGGTGCACCTTGCCGAATTCCGCAATGCGCAGCGGCAGGTCGCGGTAGCTCTTCAGGCCGTTCTTGAAGATCTGCACGTGGCCCGGGCAGTTCATCGGCTTGCAGCAATGCACCCGCTCGTCCGGCGTGATCGTGGTGAACATGTTCTCGCCGAACTTTTCCCAGTGCCCGGACGTCTCCCAGAGGCTCCGCTCCATCATGTCGGGCGTGTTCACCTCGATGAAGCCGGCCTCGTGCTGGCGCCGGCGCAAATACGCGATCAGCGCCTGGAACAGCGTCCAGCCGTTGGCGTGCCAGAACACCGCACCCGGCGCCTCCTCCTGGAAATGGAACAGGTCCATCTCCCGGCCGAGACGGCGATGGTCGCGCTTCTCGGCCTCCTCCAGCATCGTCAGGTAGGCCTTGAGGTCGTTGTCGTTGGCCCAGGCCGTGCCGTAGATGCGCTGGAGCATCGGATTGTTGGAATCGCCGCGCCAGTAGGCGCCCGCCAGCTTGGTCAGCTTGAAGGCGTTGCCGATCCTGCCCGTCGACGGCCCGTGCGGCCCGCGGCAGAGATCCGTCCACTCGCCCTGGCTGTAGAATTTGATCTCCTGATCCTGCGGGATCGCGTCGATCAGCTCGACCTTGTAGGCCTCGCCCCTCTCGCCGAAATAGCGGCGCGCCTCGGCGCGGTCCCACACCTTCCTGGTGAAGGGCGCGTCGCGGGCGACGATCTCGCGCATCTTCGCCTCGATCTTCGGGAAGTCGTCCGGCGTGAACGGCTCCTCGCGGGCGAAATCGTAGTAGAACCCGTTCTCGATCACCGGCCCGATCGTCACCTGCGTGCCGGGAAAGAGCTCCTGCACGGCCTCGGCCAGCACGTGGGCGGCATCGTGGCGGATGATCTCCAGCGCGGCGGGATCGTCGCGGGTGACGATCTCGATGCGGGCGTCCCTGGTGATCGGCTCGGAAAGGTCCTTCATCTCGCCGTCGAGCTTCACCACCATCGCCTTCTTGACCAGCGACTTGGAGATGCCCTCGGCGACCGCGGCGCCGGTCACGCCGTCGGGGAACTCGCGGATGGAATCGTCGGGAAACGTAAGCTTGATCATGGTCTTCTCCTGCTCAACTCCTGCAAACCACGCAGGTAAGCGGTTGTTTTGGAACGCTTCTCGCGCCTGATCGGCGTCTAGCCATCGTCGGGGCGAAGCGTGATGTGCCGGCCGCTCCAGCGACCGTAGCGCCACGGCTTATACCAGCGCGCATTTTCCGGCAACTCCTCGGGAACCGGATCGAATCCGGACGCTCCCCAGGGGTTGCAGCGCGAGAACCGGGCGATGCCCATCCACAGTCCCGGCCAGGCGCCGTAGGTGCGGATCGCGTCTTCGGTGTATTCCGAGCACGTCGGCAGATAGCGGCAGCGCCGGCCCATCAGCATCGACAGCGTGTAGCGGTAGACGACGATCAGCCCGATCAGGATGCCGCCGAAGAACCGCGACACGATCCCGGGCCGGGCGGCAGACTGCGTGGTCAGGCGGCCGTTTCCTTCTGCTTCGCCAGCGCTTTCTCCACCGCCTCGACGGTGGCGTTGAAGGTCAGCATGGTCGAGGCGTGGCGCGCCTTGAAGTCGCGCACCGGCTCGAGCACGGCCGCCTCGGCGAAGCGCCCGGTCGGCGGCGGCCCGTTCTCCTTCAGCATCGCCAGCATCGCATCGCGCGCCTCCATGAGTTCCGGCAGGGTCGCGCCGATCACGTGCCGCGCCATGATCGCGGACGAGGACTGGCCGAGCGCGCAGGCCTTCACCTCGTGGGCGAAGTCCGAGACGTGGTCGCCGTCCATCGTCACGTCGACGGTCACCGTCGAGCCGCACAGGCGCGAATGGGCGGTCGCCGTCCCCTCCGGATCGGCGAGACGGCCGAGCCGGGGGATGTTTCCCGCCAGTTCGAGGATGCGCTTGTTGTAGATGTCGTCGAGCATCGGGAGATCGTCCGGCCTTTCGAACCGCGGCGCAAGGCGGGCATGCAGGGCCGCTCCTTGCAGGGGCAATTTCGCCCCTATATATCGAAACGGAAGGGCGGTGCGGCAAGCCGTTTATGGAATCGGCAGAATCTGGCCCTATAATCCGATCCGTTCCGGCGGGCGCCGGAGCGAAACCGAAAGGGTAGCGACCGCCATGTCCGAAAGCTCCGGCAAGAACTCGATGGACGCCATCCTGCGCAACCTGTCGACGCCGACCGTCGAGACCCGCGAGCGCGACGCCTCGGGCCGTCCGAACCGCGAGCAGGTCGAGGCCGCCGTGCGCACGCTTCTCGCCTGGACCGGAGACAACCCGAAGCGCGAGGGCCTGGTCGACACGCCGCGGCGCGTCGCCAAGGCGATGGAAGAGCTCTACAGCGGCTATTTCGAGTGCCCGATCGAGGCGCTGTCGAGGACCTTCGAGGAAGTCGGCGGATACGACGACATCGTGCTCCTGCGCGACGTGCCGGTGCAGTCGCATTGCGAGCACCACATGCTCCCCTTCATCGGCAAGGCGCATATCGCCTACTATCCTGCGGGCCGGGTCGTCGGGCTTTCGAAGCTCGCCCGCGTCGTCGACATCTACGCCCGCCGCCTGCAGACGCAGGAGAACCTGACCGCGCAGATCGCAACGACCATCGACGAGGTGCTGCAGCCGCGCGGCGTCGCGATCCTGATCGAGGCCGAGCACATGTGCATGAGCCTGCGCGGCGTCCACAAGCACGGCGTCTCGACGATCACGACCCAGTTCACCGGCGCCTTCCGCGACGATCCCGACGAGCAGGACCGCTTCCTGCGCCTCATCCGCAACCGCTGAGCGGAATCCGCCGCACACGCTTCACTTGGAGCAATGGCTGTATGGGTCCCGGATCAGGTCCAGGACGCGCGCTAGTTTGCGTGGCACCCCGGAGCGGTAAACCGCAGCCTCGTGCCCTGGACTTGATCCAGGGCCCATACAGTGACGGCCGCGAGCGAGGCGGACGGATCAGGTCCAGGACACGCGCTAGTTTGCGTGGCACCCCGGAGCGGCAAACCGCAGCCTCGTGCCCTGGACTTGATCCAGGGCCCATACAATGGCGGCCGCGAGCGGGGCGGACGGATCAGGTCCGGGACACGCGCTAGTTTGCGTGGCACCCCGGAGCGGCAAGCCGCAGCCTCGGGCCCTGGACTTGATCCAGGGCCCATACAATGGCGGCCGCGAGCGAGGCGGACCGATTGACATTCCGCCGTCACACGGCTTTGTCTCGGCCCATGAGCACCCTCTTCCCTGCCCCCGGCGACAAGGCCGACCTCGAGGAAGGCGACCGCCTGACGCCGAAATTCGGCCCGGACGGCCTCGTCACCTGCGTGACCACCGACGCGCGCACGCACGAGGTGCTGATGCTCGCCCACATGAACGCCGAGGCGCTTCGGAAGTCGATAGAGACCGGCATCGCCCACTACTGGAGCCGCTCGCGCAAGGAACTCTGGCGCAAGGGCGATACCAGCGGCCAGGTGCAGACGATCGTCGAGATGCGCGTCGACTGCGACCAGGACGCGGTCTGGATCAAGGTGACCGTCGGCGGCGACGGAAACAGCTGCCACACCGGCCGCCGCTCCTGCTTCTACCGGTCCGTCCCGGTCGGCCCGGACGCGTCCGGCGACACCGTTCTGCGCTTCGACGAGACCGGTCGCCCCTGACCCGCCCGCGTATCGCCCCCGAATTCGCCGGTTCGCCCCCGAATCGGCGCAATTTGCTGTGCTCATGCCGCCCGTGGCGCCGATGTTGCGTCTGAAGGCCTGGAACTGAACGCCGGCTGATTCCGGGTTCCGCTGAGGGACATCGTGTTCCAGGTTGTAACACGTCGGGTGCGAATGGTGTCGTCGGCCGAGAAACCGCCGCAGGAGACAGTGCGCCGCAACGGACCCCGGCGACCGACCATCGGCATCGCGCTGGGCGGCGGGGCGGCGCGCGGCTGGGCCCATATCGGCGTCCTGCGCACCCTCGAGGCGGCCGGCTACTCGCCCGACATCGTCGCGGGAACATCGATCGGCGCCGTCGTCGGCGGCTGCTACGCGGCCGGCAAGCTCGACGGCATCGAGGAATTCGCGCTGAGCCTCAACCGCCGCCGCATGTTCGGCCTGATGGATTTCAACCTCGGCGGCTCCGGCCTCATCACCGGCACGCGCCTTTCCGACCTTCTCGAGCGCCAGTTCGGCGACACCCGAACGGATTCGCTGCCCAAGAAGTTCTGCGCCATCGCCACCGAGCTCGGCACCGGCCACGAGATGTGGCTGTCGCAGGGGCGCCTCGTCGACGCCATGCGCGCCTCCTACGCCCTGCCCGGCGTGTTCAAGCCGGTGAAGCTCGCCAGCCGCTGGCTGATCGACGGCGCGCTGGTGAACCCGATCCCCGTGTCGGTATGCCGGGCGATGGGCGCCCGCCTGGTGATCGCCGTGAACCTCCATTCCGACGTCTTCGGACGCGGCACCATCCAGCCCTACTGGATGGAGGCGGAGGACGGGGACGCCGCCGAGCCGGCCCCGCCGCCCGGATCCGCGCGGCGCCTGGTGCGCCGCCAGATGTTCGGCAACCGCGACGGCGCGCCGGGCATCTCCTCGGTGATGACCGACGCCTTCAACATCACCCAGGACCGCATCGCCCGCGCCCGCCTCGGCGGCGACCCGCCGGACGTGACGGTGTCGCCGCGCATGCGCAGGATCGGCCTGTTCGAGTTCCACCGCGCCCGCGAGGCGATCGCCGGCGGCATCGAGGCGGCGGAACGCGCGCTGGAAGAGATCGCCGAGGCGGTCGACACGCTCGGACGGGCGGAAAAGGCCTGACCGCTTGCGCCTACGCCGTGATGTACTCGCGCATGGCCATCGCCTCGGCCTCGGCCTCGGCGATGCGGTACTTCACGACGTCGCCGATCGAGACGATGCCGGCGAGCCGGTCCGCCTCCAGCACCGGCAGGTGCCGGAACTTGCCGTCGGTCATCTTGCGCATCACGTCCGGCACCGAATCGTCGGGCTCGCAGGTGACGACCGTCGTCGTCATGAAGTCGCGCACCGGCCGGTCGAGGGCGGCTGCCCCCTGGCGGGCGATGGCGCGGACGAAATCGCGCTCCGAGAAGATTCCGTCGACCCTGGAGCCGTCGCGGCTTACGACGACGGCGCCGATGCCTTTCGTTTCCAGCAAATCGCAGACGTCCGACATGCGGCTGTCCGGCCCCGTCGTGACGACGTCGCGGCCCTTGTGAGTGAGGATAACGGCTACGCTCATGCGAAGTACCTCCCTGGATTCACCTCTCCTTGGGTGGCTCGGTCGGCTATGATGCGCCCGAGTCGGGTACGGTTCAATCTCCCGACCGAAAACGTTTGCTCGGCCTGACGGTTTCCTGCTGATGTTCGACGCCCTCTACAGACGACGCCTGGAGACTGATCTCCAAATCTGGCGCGAGCGCGGCTGGGTCTCGCCGGAGGCCGCGGCTTCGATCCTCTCCTCGGTCAAGGTCGAAGGCGGCCCGCGCACGGCGATCGTCGTCGGCTTCCTCGGCGCGGTGCTGATCGCCTTCGCCGCGATCGCCTTCGTCGCGGCCAACTGGGCGGCGATGCCCCGCCCCTCGAGGCTCGCGATCCTCGTCGGCGGCATGGCCGTCAGCTACGGCGCGGCCGTCCTGTTCAGCCGCGCCCGCCATCCCTGGTTCGCCGACGCCGCGATTTTCGCCGGCGCCGCCCTGTTCGGCGCTTCCATCATGCTGGTCGCGCAGAGCTACCACATCTCCGGCGACTACCCCGACGCCCTGCTGATGTGGGGCGCGGGCGCCTTCTTCGCCGCGGTGCTCGGCCCCTCGCGCGCGGCCCTCGCGCTGGCGCTCGTCGTGTTCGGCATATGGAGCTGGGCGGAGACGTTCGACTACGGCTGGGTCGTCCACTGGCATTTCCTGATCGCGCTCGCCCCGGTCGCCGCGGTGGCCGGCGCGTGGAGCTGGCGGCCGGGCATGCATCTGTCCACCCTGGCGCTGGTCGGCTGGATCGTCGTCGTCTCGATCCGCCTCGTCGACGCCTGGGACGTCAACGTCGCCGCCGCGCTCTGCCTGCTGGCCTCCGCCGCGCTGGCGCTGTTTTCGGCCGGCCGCTTCATGGCGTCCCGGCCCGGCTGGACGAGAACCGGCCGTTTCGGCTCCGTTTTCTCCGTCTACGGCCTGTTCGGCTTCCTCGCCGTGTTCATCCTGCTGCAGATCGCCCTGCGCGAGGGGCCGACCCCGGACTTCGCCGAGGACCGCGCCGCCCTCGTGGCCGCGGCCGTCCTCTCGCTCGTCGGCGCCGGCCTGCTGATCGCCTCCTGCGCGAGCCTGCGCGACGTGATGCTCGACGCCGCGACGCCGATCCTGGTCTGCCTCGGCGCGGCGGCTCTGACCGTCGCCGCGTCCGGCAGCGACGGGTTCGCCAATTCGCTCGCCCTTCAGGTGCTGCTCGGCATCCTGGCGATCGTCGCCAGCGTCTGGGCGGTCGCCTACGGCAACCGGACCCATAGCCGCTCGGCGGCGACGTTCGGCCTGATCGCCTTCGCCGCCGAGGTGCTCTATCTCTATTTCGTGACCTTCGGCACGCTGCTCGACACGGCGCTGTTCTTCCTCGTCGGCGGCGTCCTGATGATCGGCCTCGCGGCGGTCCTCGTGCGCCTGCAGCGGCGCTTGCGGCCCGGTGGACAGGAGCAGCCGGCATGAGCGAGATGCGCGCCTGGAAGGGCATAGCGCTGCGTCTGGCGATCGTGCTGGCGCTGCAGACGGCGGCGCTCGGCTGGATGGTGATGGGCCGCGCCGAGCTGCTGCGCACCGGCACCGAGATCACCCTGACCGTGGTGCCCGTCGACCCGCGCGACCTGTTCCGCGGCGATTTCGTACGGCTGCAGTACGACATCTCGACGCTGCGCCCGGCGGTGATCGGCGGCGACTCCGACTTCGCCGAGAACGATCCGATCTGGGTGGTGCTCGACACGAGCCTCGCCGGCCCTGCCCGGCCGACCGGCGTGTTCAAGCACCAGCCGCCGGCCCTTCCCGAGCGCACGGCGATCCGCGGCCGGGTGAAGTCGGCCTACGACGGCGCGCCGCCGACCGAAGATCCCGACCGCTGCCCGAGCCCCTGCCGGACGCTGAGCGTCGACTACGGCATCGAGCAGTACTTCGTGCCGGAAGGCGAAGGGCGCAATATCGAAAATCTGCGCAACGACAGCCGCATCAACGTCGTCGCCGCCGTGGACGGCGACGGCCGCGCCGCGATCAAGAAGCTGCTCGTCGACGGGGTCGAGCGCTACGAGGAGCCGCTGTTCTGATCCTCCTGTCCGGCCGGCGCGCCTGACGCCGGGCGCGGCGGCGCGGGATCGAAGATCCTGAACAGCAAGAGCCCCACCAGGAAGCCGCCGATATGCGCCTGCCAGGCGACGGGCGCCTCCTCGCCCGGGACGATCTGCGTCGTCCCGAAGACGAAGTTCACGGCGAACCAGACCGCCACGAAGGCGAGAACGCGGACGTCGCGGAAGGCCTCCGTGAGCGGAAGCGCCGGCTGCTTCCAGCGCCGGTCGTCGTCGCCGGAGACGCCGAACAGCACGTGGCGCTGGAAGGCGAAGCGCACCGCCGCCCCCATCTGTCCGGAAATCGCCCCCGAAGCCCCGATCATCGGCACCACCTCGCCCCAGTGAGTCGCCATGTGCAGGAGCGCGCCGGCGACCGCGGAAGCCGCCGAGAGGGCGAGGAAGCGGGCGAGGCCGAAACGCCTGAGGACGGGCGTCCCGAACGCCACCATCCAAACCGCGTTCATGCCCAGATGCATCCAGCTGCCGTGCAGTAGCGCATAGGAGACGAACGTCCAGACGTCGGCGCCCGCGCCGCCCGGCATGGCCCCGAAATACGGAAACGCCGGATCGTAGCGGGCCGGCACGAAGCCGAACGTGAACACAACCCAGAGGTCGGTGCTCGGGTCGAGGAACAGCCGCACGCTGTGGATTGCGGTGAGAAGGACGACGATCGAGACGATGGCCGACGGCAGGTTGAAGATCGGCTCGCGTCGATTTTGCACCGCGCTTCAAACCCTTACCAGAGAACGCCTCCGCGGCCGGGCCGACTGGCACGCAACCTGCGATTCACTCTTTCGCTAACCACCTGATTGGCAAGGCGGTGTCAACCGGGGACAGATCGGACCGGAGGAAGACAAATGTGGGAGTCACCGGGGTCCCTTGGCAACCGTCATGGGACGAGTATCAAGCACGCCGCGAACCGCAGCCTGTACCGCTACTGGGACCGGCTCAGGGGCGACCGGCCGGCGCCGATGCGCCATGAGATCGAGCCCGCCGAGATCGGCGCGATGCTGTCGGACACGTTCATCCTCGAAGCGACGGACGACCGCAGCTACGCCTATCGGCTCGCGGGCACGCGCGTGTGCGGCTATTTCGGCCGCGAGCTGAAGGGCGAGAACTGGCTCGACGGCTGGTCCGACCAGGGCCGGGAGGCGCTGGCCACGCTTCTGCGCGCGATCGTGACGGAGGGCACCGGCGCCCTCGTGCGCTTCACCGGCCGTACCGAGCGCGGCCATGCCTGCCCCTTCGAGGCGCTGCTGCTGCCGCTCGTCAATCGCGGCAACGGCTTCACGCGCATCCTCGGCGCGACGATGCCGCTCGACCAGCCCTACTGGCTCGGCGCGTACCCGATCGGCGACCTGGAGCTGGACGAGCTCAACGTGCTCTGGCCGAACAATTCGACGCATTTCCGGCCGCCACCGCGCAAGCCGGGCCCGAACGGCGCCTTCCCGCTCGTGCGCAAGGGACACCTCGCGCTCTACGAGGGCGGTCGCACCGACTGACGAACCCCGCCGGGCCGCCCAGCGCGACCCGGCTGCGGGGCCTGAGCGCACGGCCTCGGTCCGCGCGCCGCACGCGGCGAGCATGGCGACGACGGCATATCCGGCGTTCGAGCTGAAAGGCCCTGCGGCGCGACGGTTTCCGGTCGGTTGCGTCGCCTAAAATACCCCTGCGGGCAATTACGGCCTGTTAACCAGGATAATCTAGCGTTCCGCTCTGCATCATCGGCCGGTCGTAAGCTGCGGCCGGCAACGTCGGGAGTCCGGACCCCGTGAAGGGCGCGAGAGCTGCGGCAATTCTACCGCTCAGCGAAGAGAAGCGACGCTTTCAGCGCGTCCGGGTGAACATACTCGGCCGGTACATGCTGCCCAACCGGCGGGAGTATCCCTGCCAGGTCGTCGACATGTCGCCCGGCGGCGCGCGCCTCGTGGCCCCCGAGATCGGCGAGGTCCGCGACCGCGTCATCGCCTATCTCGACCATATCGGCCGCATCGAGGGCCAGATCACCCGCGTGTTCGACGGCGGCTTCGCCATCTCGATCAACGCCACCTCGCGCAAGCGCGACAAGCTCGCCAGCCAGCTAACCTGGCTCGCCAATCGCGGCGAGCTCGGCCTGCCCGAGGATCGCCGCCACGCCCGCCTGGTGCCGCGCAATCCCTATTCGGAGATCACGCTGCCCGACGGCCGCAAGTACCGCTGCAAGGTGCTCGACATGTCGCTGTCGGGCGCGGCCGTCGCCTGCGAGTTCTGCCCGGCCCCCGGCACCGCCGTCACGATCGGCGGCACGCCCGGCGTCGTCGTCCGTCAGGTCGAGAGCGGCTTCGCCATCGAGTTCTCGTCGATCCAGTCGATGCAGACGCTCACCGCCCGGTTCGGCCAGATCAACTGACCGCCGGCCGCCGCCCGGCGGCAAATCCCTTCCTCCGGACACTCCGGCGTCCCGCCGCGCCCGCCCTGCGGGTCCGCGCCGCGCGCGCAGGGTCGCGGCCGACCGCCCCATCCATTTTCCTGTTGGATCGACGTTTCCGGCGCGAACAATTGCCGGCCCGACATGGTTAATTCAAGCTGAAGTCGGTCGATAACATTCGATTTAAATAAAACTCTAGTTAAACTAAAATACACATACGCCAATTTCTCGTCTCTCAAATCCTGTCTGGCATATTCCTCTGCAACGATCAAGACAGGGGGCTGTCAGATGCGAGTTTGGTTTGTGGCAACGACGGTGTTGCTCGGAGTATTCGGCACCTCTGCGGTGGCGTCGCCCGTCGTCGGGCACAACACCGGCGAGACGCGGATGGCCGAGTTCTCCGTCACCCGCCCGCCCGTCGGCTACGTCCAGTTCTGCAGGCAGAACCCCGCCGACTGCGTGAGCAGGGCGGGCTACGAGCAGCGCCCCACCCTCTCCCCCGCCCGCCTTCGGGAACTGGCCGAGGTCAACGACCTGGTCAACAACGCGATCGCGCCGGTCACCGACCAGTCGCTCTACGGGGTCGCGGAGATGTGGACCTATCCGTACGACCGCGGCGATTGCGAGGACTACGTGCTGTTGAAGCGCCGCCTGCTCATGGAGCGCGGCTGGCCGGCCTCGACGCTGCTGATCACCGTGGTTCGCGACGGGAAGGGCGACGGCCACGCGGTCCTGACCGTGACCACCTCGGCCGGCGACCTCGTGCTCGACAACCAGGCCGCCGACATCCGGTTCTGGCGCGATACCCCTTACGAATACCTGAAGCGGCAGTCGACGGGCGATCCCAATCGCTGGATCTCGCTGCAGCAGGACAAGTTCCGTCCGCAGTTCACCGTCGGTGGCACCCCCACCGCCCGCTGAGCGCGGCGGCATCAACAAGGAGAGTTTTGACCCGGTCGTGTCCCCACCCTCCGTCCGTCGAGACCGGGTCTTCTGGAGCCGGCCCTTCCCCCCAGGGCCGGCTCCTTCCTTTCGCGGAAGGGGTCCTTCGGATCAGAGCCGCTCGAGTCCGGCGGCGAAGCGGCGGGCGTTCTCGACGTAGTGGGCCGCCGCGACCGTCAGCCCGGCGATCTCCGCCGGCGTCAGCGGGCGCACGACCTTGGCCGGGCTGCCGATGACGAGCGAGCCGTCGGGGATCTCGCGGCCCTCCGGCACCAGGGCGTTGGCGCCGATCAGGCAGTTCTCGCCGACGCGCACGCCGTTGAGCACCGTCGCGCCCATGCCGACGAGCGTGTTGGGCCCGATCGTGCAGCCGTGCAGGATCGCGGCATGGCCGATCGTGCAGTCCTCGGCGATCGTGAGCGGAAATCCCATGTCGGTGTGCAGGACGCAGTTGTCCTGGACGTTCGAGCGCTCGCCTAGCTCGATCCATTCGTTGTCGCCGCGCAGGACGGCGCCGAACCAGACGCTGGCGTCCGCCTTCAGCCGCACCCTGCCCGCCACGCTGGCGGACCCGGCGATCCAGTAGCGTCCCTCGTCCGGCAGCTCGGGCCGGACCCCGTCGAGCGAATAGACCGTCATGTCGTCCCTCCTTGTGGCCGCCCTGTTTAGGCGGTCCGGCGGGGCGGCGACAAGGCGTCAGGCGAACTGGCCGAGCAGGTGGGCGAGGAACACGCCGGAGAAGAAGCACCAGAGGCTGGCGATCACGGTGGTCGCGAGCAGGAACGCCACGGGGCGGTTCTCGATCAGGCGCCCGCGGATCGCGTTGCGCATCAGGACGAGCGGTCCGCCGAACACCAGCACAAACACCTGGCCGAGAGCCCCTATGGCCGTCACCGGCCGTGCCTGGAAGCTCGGCTGCTTGTCGGTCAGCAGCCGGTAGCCGCTGACCGTCACGCCGCCGGCCACCAGCCCGACCGCCACCAGATAAACGTAGACAAGGACGCTGTCGTGCATACTTTCCATCCCCGATAAGCATGTCCCGCGCCGGGATGCGGCGCGGAACCCGCGATGGAAAGCGCAAAACCCGTGCCGCCCCCGCTATTCACAGTCCGGCGGCAGAACTGATCCGTTTCGAAACGGAACGTCCCGGCAACGGATCGTTAACCATGTTGGTGGCCTTCTTTCGCACATGTCCGACGTGGCTCCCACCGTGCACCCGGTCCGATCGATGCGGCACATCGTGCTGCGCCGCGATCCTCGCGCGCCGCTCGTCGCCATTCTCTACGCGCTGTGCTTCGCCTCCGCCCTGTTCCTCGGCCGCTTCGCGCTGACGACCTACGACACCCTCGTCGGCGGAATCGACGCGGACACGGACCCGACGCCGGTGACGCTGTCGCTGGGACCGGTGACGGTGGACGTTCCGCGCAACATGATCCGCAACCAGCCCTTCGCCCGCGGCAGCGTGTCGGAACTCGAGCTCAGGATGCACTGGCCGACGATGGAGGGCTTCTCGGATCTGAGGGCCGAATCGTTCCGCAACAACGACGACCGCTCGACGATCATCTATGCGACGCTGCGCCCCTTCGGCGGCACGCTGTCGCCGGAAGACCGCATGCGGCTCGTCTATTCGCGGCTGCTCGACTACCCGCCGAGCAGCGGCCCGGGCGGCCTGATCGGCACGCCTTTCGCCAGCGGCCACGGGTACGACGGGGAAATCCTCTACACGGCCGGCGACCCGTCCCACCCCTTCGTCGCTCGCTGCGCGCCGGAGGACGGCGGGGTTCCGCCGAGCTGCATCGTCGAGTTCCGCGCCGGAAACGGCATCGACGTGATCTACCGCTTCCGCCGCCATCTCCTGTCGCGGTGGAAGTCGATCGACGCGGCCGTGCGCGACACGGTCGCGTCCTTCATGCGGGATTCGTCCGGCGGCTGACGCGGGTCCGGCGGCCGGAGCCGGTCAGGCGAGATCGAACTCCAGGATCGCCATCGAGAAGTTGTACGAGAGGTCGTCGTCCTCGTCGTCGCGGAAGATCACGCCGATGAACTCGTCGCCGACATAGACCTCGGCCGAATCGTCCTTCTGCGGCCGCGCCTTCACCTTGATGCCCGGCGACTTGAAGGTCTTCTGCAGATACGCCTCGAGTTTGGCGAGTTCCCTTGCTTCCAAGAGTCACCCCTTTGGTCTTGAATCGAATTGTGGCGCCGGCGGCGGCTCCGCCGGCGGGCGGACATAGGTTCTAGCCGTTGTCCTCGCGTCCGTCGATCATCTGATCCATCGACAGCGCGGGTTCGGAGCAGCCGGCCTGGCCGACCACCTTCGCCGGGACGCCGGCGACCGTCGACTTCGGCGGCACGTCCTTCAAGACGACCGAACCGGCGGCGACCCGCGAGCAGGCGCCGACCTCGATATTGCCGAGGATCTTGGCGCCCGCGCCGATCAGCACGCCGAAACGCACTTTCGGATGGCGGTCGCCGGTTTCCTTGCCCGTGCCGCCCAGCGTCACGTCGTGCAGCATCGACACCTCGTCCTCCACGACCGCCGTCTCGCCGATGACGATCGAATGGGCGTGGTCGATGAAGATGCCGCGGCCGATCCTGGCGGCGGGATGGATGTCGATGCTGAAGGCCGACGACACGCGGCTCTGCAGATAGGCGGCAAAGTCCGTGCGGCCGTTGTTCCACAGCCAATGACCGAGCCGGTATGCCTGCAGCGCATGGAAGCCCTTGAAGTAGAGCAGCGGCTCTATGTAGCGGTGGCAGGCGGGATCGCGCTCGTAGACGGCGACGAGATCGGCGCGGAACGCCTCCCCGATCTCCGGATTGGCCTTCAGCGCCTCGTGGAAGGCATGGGCGATGAACTGGCTGCCGAGGGCCGAGTGGTCGAGCCGGGCGGCGACGCGGAACGACACCGCGTCCTCCAGCGTGTCGTGGTTGAGCACACTCTCCAGCACGAAGGCGGCGAGAGCCGGCTCGTGCTGCAGGATCTCGGTGGCTTCCTCGCGGATCCGCTCCCAGACCGGATCGCACGTGGCGATCGGCGTCCTGCGCTCGAGCCTGTGTGGTTCGCTTGGCATGGCGACCTCCCCGAGCCCTGGGGGCTCCTGCTGTTGACGTCTCGAGACTAGCATATGTGTCGCCCGTTACCGAAAAGGGAAGAGCCGCGCGAAAGCGAATGGCTGCCCCGCCCCGGTCGCGCGATCCGCCTTCGACCCGCCGGCGCAAGCGGCTGGTCGGGTTTCCTGAATCCTCGTATCAGCGTTTGAAATCAGCGGGTTGGGCGCTGAATCGAGATTCGAGCCGATCCGCCCAAGCAGTTCAAAGGACTCGCGAATCCGCCTTTCGTCAGACCTCTTCCAGCTCCGTCAGGAAATCGAGGACGGCCTGCGCGAAAACGTCGTTGCGGTCGCCCGCCACCATGTGCCCGGCCCCGCTCACGTCCGCATAGGCCGCGTGCGGGACGAGCTCGAGGAACTCCCGGGCATGCTCCTCGCCGACGAGCTCGCTCATCTGCCCGCGCACGAGCAGCGTCGGGATCGTGATCCTGGAGACGACGTCGGCGATCACGTCCGGATGCTCCTGTTCCTGGGCCGAGATCGGCCGCGGGCCGGAGATGAAGCGGGGATCCCAGTGCCATCGGTAGCGGCCGTCGGGATCGAGCCGCAGATTCTTGCGCAGGCCCTCGAGCGAGCGTGGACGCGGCCGGTGCGGCAGATACTCGGCGACCGCGTCGGCGGCCTCCTCGAGGCTGGCGAAGCCCTCCTCCATCCTCGCGCCCATGAAGTTCATGATGCCGGCGACCCCGTTCGGGTCGAGCCGCGGCGTCACGTCGACGAGCACAAGGGCGGCCATCGGCGGCTCCCCTCCGCTTCCCGCCACCAGCATCGAGCTCAATCCGCCGAGCGAGGCGCCGATCGCCACCGGCGCGCGGCCGAAGCGCTCCTGCGTCTGCCGGAACACCTCGCGGGCGTCGCCGGAGAACTCGCGGATGCTGTAGTGGCCCGGCTCGCTGCGCGCGCTCTCGCCATGGCCGCGCTGGTCGACGGTGATTGCCCGCCATCCCGCGTCGGCGAGGCGGGAAGCCGTGCCGCCCCAGGAATGCCGGGTCTGCCCGCCGCCGTGCAGGAGCACCGCGACCGGGCCATCGCCCCCGCCCCACAGGTCGGCGGCGATCCGGTTGCCCTCGATGCCGGTAAAGGAAATCTGCTCGCTGCTCGACATTCGCGTTTCATTCTCCTTCGGCGAGAAACGCGACCACGGCCGCCTTGTGCGTCCTGTCGCCAACCGCCTTCATGTGGTCCCTGCCCTCGATATGAAAAGCCCGCCCGTTCGGGATCATGGCGGCGAGTTCGTCCGGATTGCCGGCGATCCCGTCGTCGGTGCCGACGGCGACGAGCACCGGCATCGGCAGGCCGGCCAGCTGCTCGGGCGTGATCTTCACCCGCGACGAGCGCATGCAGGCGGCAAGCGCCCTCAGATCGCTGCCGGTCTGCTCGGCGAACCTGCGGAACATGCGCCCGCCCGGATCGGTAACGTCGGCGAGGGACGGCGCTTCCAGCGCCTCCGCGATCGGTTCGGGCGCGCCGACGCCGCGCACCATGCCGGCGCCCAGCCCCCCGAACACCGCCCGGCTCACCCGTTCCGGATGGTTGAGCGACAGGAAGGCGGTGATCCGCGCGCCCATCGAATACCCCATGACGGCGGCCTTGCCGATGCCGAGATGATCGAGCAGGCGCCGCGCGTCCTCCGCCATGACCGGCGCGCCATAGTCGGCGACGTCGTAGAGCTTCTCGCTCTCGCCGTGGCCCCGGTTGTCGATGGCGATCACCCGGTGGCCCGCCTTCTTCAGGAGGTCCACCCAGCCGGTATCGATCCAGTTCGCCCGCATGTTGGAGGCGAAGCCGTGGATCAGCAGCACGGGCGACCCCTCGCCTTCGTCGATATAGGCGATATCGACGCCGTCGGAATCGAAATGGTGGATCGTCATGAGAACGCGCTCCGCTGAGCTGACCTGTTTTACCTTCCGTTGACGCGAAGGGAAACCTGATTTTCGTCGTTCATCGCCGGAAGTCCCCCTAGGAACCGCACGCCGATGCCGTTATGTTCCGCTTCGCCGAGAATGCAAGTCGAGGATGGCAGGGATGGCCGACAATCTGATTCCGCACTTTCACAACACCAGCGGCGCCTCGTCCATCCGGATCGGCGCCCGCGAGTTCCAGTGCATCGGGGCGCTGCCGCCCTTCGACCACCCTCACGTCTATCTCGACATGGGCAACGAGGACGAGATCGTCTGCCCCTACTGCTCGACGCACTACAGGCACGATCCCTCGCTGAAGCCCGGCGAGGCGGAGCCTGCCGAAGCCGTGTGGCGCGCCGACGCGGCCTGACCGTTCCCGACGACAACAGCCCGCCATGGCCGCCGAACGACACATCGCCATCGCGGGCGGCGGCGTCGCCGGCCTGACGGCCGCCCTGTCGATCGCCGCGACCGGTGCCGGCGTCACCGTGTTCGAACAGGCCGGCCGCCTGGAGGAGGTCGGCGCCGGCCTGCAGATCTCGCCCAACGCCTGGCGCGTCCTCGAGCACCTTTCGGTGGCCGAAACCATCGAACAGCATTCGGTCGCGCCCAGGGCGATCCGCATGCGCCGCGGCCGCGACGCCCGGCTGATCGCCCGCGTCCCCCTCGGCGACACCGCGACAGCCCGCTGGGGCGCTCCCTACCGCGTCGTCCATCGCGCCGACCTTCAATCGGCCCTGCTCGATGCGATCGCTTCCGATCCCTCCGTCGAGATCCGCCTCTCGGCGGCGGTCGAAGGCTTCGCGATCGGCGCTGACCACGTCACCCTGCGTCTCGCCGGCGGAACCGACGCGAAAGCCGACGGCCTAGTCGGCGCCGACGGGCTCTGGTCGGCCGTGCGCCGCCAGGTCTCCGGCGAGGCCGATCCGGTCTACTCCGGCAAGGTCGCCTGGCGCGCCACCATTCCCGCGGAAAACGTGCCCGTAGGCATCGATCCCGACGAAACCGGCCTCTGGCTCGGCCGCGACGCCCACCTCGTCCACTACGGCGTGCGCAACGGCGAGGAGGTCAACGTCGTCGCGATCTTCGCCGACGACTGGACGGAGCCGGGCTGGAGCGCGCCGGGAAACCGCGACGACGTGCTCGCCCGCTACGCGGACTGGCACCGCCTCGCCCGCTCGATCGTCGAGGCGCCGGCAAGCTGGATCAAGTGGGCGCTCGCCGACCGCGAGCCGCTGTCGCGCTGGGGAACCGGGCCGGTGACGCTTTCCGGCGACGCCGCCCATCCGATGTTGCCGTTCATGGCCCAGGGCGCGGCGATGGGCATCGAGGACGGCTGGGTTCTCGGCCAGGTCCTGGAGGGCGCCGACGATATCGGGGATGCCTTCCGCCTCTACGAGAACCGCCGCATGCGCCGGACCGCCCGCGTCCAGCGCGAGGCGCGTTCGAACGGACAAATCTATCATCTCGGCGGCCTCGCCGCCGCCGCCCGCGACGCGACGCTGGGGCTGATGGGCCCGGAGCGGCTTCTCTCCCGCTTCGACTGGCTCTACGGCTGGGGGATGACCGGTGAACGATAGCGCACGCCGCTTCGCCGCAACCATCGCCGACGTTCGACGCAACCCTTCACGGGCCCTGATCCGGAACCCGTTCGGCCGCCCTGCCGGTCCCGAGCCGACCGATGTGCCCCTGCACGACGGAGGAGCGGCCCGACCGCCCTACTCGATCAGCAGGCTGTCGTCGTCGATCTCCTGGCCGCGCACCTTGCGGAACATGTGGATCAGGTCCTCGACGTCGAGATCGGCACGCTGCTCGCCCGACACGTCGAGGATGATCCGCCCCTCGTGCAGCATCACCGTGCGGTCGCCGTGGTCGAGCGCCTGGCGCATCGAGTGGGTGACCATCAGCGTCGTTACCTTGCGCTCGCTGACGACCCGGTTGGTGAGGTCGAGCACGAATTCCGCCATCGCCGGATCGAGCGCGGCGGTATGCTCGTCGAGCAGCAGCACGTCGGCGTTCGACAGCGTCGCCATGACTAGCGCGAGCGCCTGCCGCTGGCCGCCCGAAAGGAGCGCCATCTCGTCCTCCAGCCGGCCCTCGAGGCCGAGCCCCAGCTCGGCGAGGCGCTGGCGGAACGTTTCCCGCCGGTTGCGGGTGATCGCGAGGCCGAGGCCCCGCCTCGTGCCCCGCGCGGCGGCGAGCGCCAGGTTCTCCTCGATCGACAGCCGCCCGCAGCTTCCCGCGAGCGGATCCTGGAACACGCGCGCCACCTTCGCCGCCCGGGCCGCCGTCGGCAGGCGTGTGACGTCCTGGCCGCCGATCTCGATACGACCGGCCTGCGGCAGCACGTCCCCTGCGATCGCGGCGAGCAGCGTCGACTTGCCCGCCCCGTTCGAGCCGATCACGGAGACGAACTGGTGCTCGGGAACGGTGAAATCGACGCCCCTGAGGGCGCGTTTCTCGAGCGGCGTGCCCCTGCCGAAGACGATTTCGAGGCCGCTGACGCCGATCATGCCTCGGCCTTTCGGCCGCGCAGGCGCGGCAGGATCAGCGCGACCGCGACGAGCACGGCGGTGACCAGATTGAGGTCGGAGGCCTTCAGGCCGATGGCGTCGGCGCCGAGGGCGAACTGGATTGCGATGCGGTAGAGCACGGAGCCGACGATGCAGCCGACCAGCGCCCACATGATGGTGCGCGGCCGGAACAGCGTCTCCCCGACGATGACCGCGGCGAGCCCGACCACGATCGTGCCGATGCCGGTCGTCACGTCGGCGAAACCGTTGGTCTGGGCGAACAGCGCGCCGGCGAGGCCGACGAGCCCGTTGGCGAGCGCCATGCCGGCATAGATGTGCACGCCGGTGCGCACGCCCTGCGCCCGCGCCATCTTCGGATTGACGCCGGTCGCCCGCATGGCGAGGCCGAAATCGGAGGCGAGGAACCGCGCCACCAGGAACGCCACGATCACCACCAGCACGAAGATCACGATCGGCCGCACGTAATGGTCCGGTAGCCCGAGGCCGTAGAACGGCGACAGCACGGTCGGCTGGTTGATCAGCGCGACGTTGGGCCGGCCCATGATCCTGAGATTGATCGAGAACAGCGCGATCATCGTCAGGATGGAGGCGAGCAGGTGCAGGATGCCGAAGCGCTGGTTGAGGAACGCGGTGACGAGCCCGGCCAGCGCGCCGGCGAGGATCGCGGCGAGGCAGCTCGTCCACGGGTCGATGCCGCCGGTGATCATGACGGCGGCGACCGCGGCGCCGAGCGGAAACGACCCGTCGACCGTCAGGTCGGGAAAATCGAGCACCCGGAACGCCAGCAGCACGCCTATGCCGACGAACGCATAGACGAGGCCGATCTCGACGGCGCCGAGGAACGCGATCTCGCTCATTTTCGGATACTAGCCGGAAAGAAGGCCCGGCCGCGAGGCGGCCGGGCCATAACCACGGGAGACGGCCGTTACTGGACGACCGTGTTGGCGCGCTTGACGACCGCGTCGGGGATCGTCACGCCCATCTTCTTCGCGGCGGCCGGATTGACCACCAGATTGGTGCCCTGCGCCTGCATGACCGGGATCGCGCCCGGCTTCTCGCCCTTCAGCACCTTGGCGACGATCTGGGACGTCTGCAGGCCGATGTCGTAGTAGTTGAAGCCGATCGCGGCGATCGCCCCGCGCGGAACGGAGTCGGTGTCGCCGGCGTAAAGCGGGATACCGTTCTGCTCGGCGACCTGCACCGCGGCCTCGAGCGCCGAAACGACCGTGTTGTCGGTCGGAATGTAGATCACGTCGACCTTGCCTACCAGCGAGCGGGCGGCCTGCTGCACGTCGGCCGTCTTGGTCGCGCTCGCCTCGACGATCTCGTAGCCCGCCGGACCGGCGAATTCCTTCAGCTTCTCGATCAGCGTGACGGAGTTCGCCTCGCCCGGATTGAAGATGACGCCGATGCGCTTGGCGCCGGGCGTGATCTCCTTGATCAGGTCGAGATGATCGCCGAGCGGCGACAGGTCGGAAACGCCGGTGACGTTGCCGCCCGGCATGGCCGCGTCCTTGACGAGCTCGGCGCCGACCGGGTCGGTGACGGCGGTGAATACGACGGGAATGTCCTTCGTGGCGGCGACGACGGCCTGGGCCGAGGGCGTCGAGATCGGCACGATCACGGTCGGCGCGTCGCCCACGAACTTGCGCGCGATCTGGGCGGCCGTCGCCGGGTTGCCCTGCGCGGACTCGTAGACGAAGGTGAGGTTGTCGCCGTCCTTGAAGCCGGCGTCGGCGAGGCCGTCGCGGATGCCGTCCCGGGCGGCATCGAGCGCGGGATGTTCGACGATCGCCGTCACGGCGACGGTGACGTTCTGCGCCTTCGCCGGAGCGGCGAGAAGGCCGATGGCCGCGGCAGCGGCGAGATATCTCAGCATGTCAGTCCTCCCATTGTCGGTGCGGCCGCCGAACCTCCCATCCGGCGGCGCCTCGCCTTTGACGAACACCTCTACGGAAAAGAAGTCAACAGCGCGGCCCGCCCGTCCCTGCCCTTCCGCCCGGGCGATTCCCGCGATCCTCCCGGGTCGGCCGCCGCGAAATCCGACGGAATCAGGGAAGTAGTTTGATAAGCCGACGACATTATTTCGGCAAAACCGCTCGTTTCGCCGAAATGATCCGCCTTGCCCGACCGCGCGAAACAACGCGCATGGCCGACCCCGTTTGACGGAGGATCGCGAATGCGCGGGTTTTCGGACTATCCCCGCCAGAATTCTGGATCGAGCAGCACGATCAGCGTGAAGAGCTCGAGGCGCCCGAGCAGCATCGCCGCCGTCAGCACCCATTTCGCCGGGTCGGGCACCGTCGAGAAATTGCCGGACGGCCCGACGATCGGCCCGAGACCGGGCCCGACATTGCCGATCGCCTGGGCCGCAGACGAAAGCGCGGTGACGAGATCGAGCCCCAGCATCGACAGAAGCAGCGTGAACAGGCCGATCGTGCCGATATACACCGCGAGGAAGGCGAGAACGGAGGTCGGCACGTCCTCCGGCAGCCTTCTGCCCGAGTAGCTCAGCGACACGATCCGG
The DNA here is from genome assembly GCA_023458595.1 of Pseudomonadota bacterium. GTDB lineage: Bacteria > Pseudomonadota > Alphaproteobacteria > Rhizobiales > Tepidamorphaceae > Microbaculum. The sequence goes on along the minus strand of JAEWYT010000013.1, from coordinate 7,216 downwards.
CTCGGCAGGGCGAGCTGCCGGATACGCGCGAGCACGATCAGCCAAAGCACCTGGAACCGGTATATCTTGATCCCCCCCGAGGTGGAGCCGGCGCATCCCCCGACGAAGGTGATGATGAAGAAGAGGCCGACGGCCGGCGCGCCCCAGGTCGTATAGTCGGCGCTGACGAAGCCGGTGGTGGTGACGACCGAGACGACGTTGAAGGCGGCCAGCCGGACGCCGTCCGCGACCGGGATGCCCTGCGAGCGCGCGAGCCAGACGCCGGTGATCACGCTCACGGCGGCGAGGAAGGCGACGATCGTCCGGACCTGGCTGTCCTTCCACAGGCTCAGGGGCTCGCCCTTGACCATCTTGATGTAGGTGACGAACGGCAACGCGCCGGCGATCATGAAGATCACGCCGAACCAGTCGATCGGCACCGACCGATAGTGGCCGAACGAGGCGTCGTAGTTGGCGAATCCCCCCGTCGACAGCGTCGTCATCGCATGGCAGGCCGCGTCGAAGGGCTTCATGCCCGCCGCCATGTAGCAGACTGCGCAGGCAACCGTCAGCGCGAAGTAGATCGCGGCGATGTATCCGACGAGCTCGAGGGGGCGCGGCACGATCTTCTCCGACCGGTCGGAGCTTTCGGTATGGAAAAGCTGCATGCCGCCGACCCTGAGGAACGGCAGGATGATGATCGCCATGACGACGATCCCCACGCCGCCGATCCATTGCAGGAGCGCCCTCCACAGCAGGATGCCCGGCGGCAGGAAGTCGAGCCCGACGATGACGGTCGATCCGGTGGTCGTGAACCCGGACACGGATTCGAAGAACGCGTCGTCGTAGTCGAGCCCGAGCGCCAGGAAGGGCAGCGCGGAGAAGGCGGACAGCGTGATCCAGGCCGTCGCGGTCATCAGGAACGCCTGGCGCACGGTGATGCGCATGGCGCCGGGACGCCGCGTCGCCATCGCCAGCAGCGTTCCGAGCGTCCAGGTCAGAAGCGCCGTGGCGGCGAATATCTGCCAGTCGGGGTTGGCGGCGGCCACGTCGACGACAGCCGGCAGCAGCATCGCGATGCCGAGCCCGGCCGTCAGCAGGCCGGTGACATGCAATACCGGCGACAGGAAGATCACGCGGGTACTCTCATGCTTAGGCAGCGCCCCCTTGCCGCGCCCGCCGGCGACAGAATACTGGTGCGGACGGCGGGAGTCGAACCCGCATGGAGTTTCCTCCGAGGGATTTTAAGTCCCTTGCGTCTACCGGTTCCGCCACGTCCGCTCCGGCGGCCTCCGCGATAGCGCGTCCGGGGGAAATCTGCAAATCCCGGGCGCTCGGCACGATTGGGCACGCGAGCGGATCAGTCGCGTCGGCCGGGTTCGCCGGACTTGAGGTCGGCGGCGTGCTCCGCCCAGCGGATCAAGGTCAGGATCGTCATGCCGAAGACCGTGGCGACGATCGCGACGAAATAGGCCCCGACCCCGCAGGCGAGACCGATCGCGCCGGCGAGCCACATCGCAGCCCCCGTCGTCAGGCCGCGCACGCCCCGGTCGCCGCGGATGATGGTGCCGGCGGCCAGGAACGCGACGCCGGCGGTGACCGCCTCGATGATGCGGACCGGATCGGGATTGGTGACGCCCTCGAGCTTCGCCCGTTCGACGATCTCGAAGGCGAGCAGCGCGAAGGTCGCGGCCGCCAGGGAAACCAGCATGTGCGTGCGCAGCCCCGCCGCGACGTTGCGCAGCTCGCGGTCGAGCCCGATGACGAGCCCGAGACCGGCCGCCGCGGCGAGCCGCGCCGGGACGGCCCACGTGCCGATGTCGGTGCTGTAGATCGCCGAAAGGTCGTCCAGCATCTTTCTCCGCCGGTGCGCCCGTCCGCCGCCCGTCCGCCGCCCCTCGGCCGCCCGATCGACGCCCGCGATCAGCCCCCGCGCGGCTCGGCGATCGGCGGCTGGAAGGCGAGGCCGGTGTCCCATGGGAAGTAGATCCAGGTGTCCTGGCTCACTTCCGTGATGAAGGTATCAACCATCGGGCGGCCCATTGGTTTCGCGTAGACGGTCGCGAAATGCGCTTTCGGCAGGATCTGACGGACGATCCTCGCCGTCTTGCCGGTATCGACCAGGTCGTCGACGATCAGCACCGCCGACCCGTCGCCGCCGTCGAGCGCGACCACGGCGGGGCTCACCTCCTTGATGACCGCGAGGTCGCCCTGGGTCTTGTAATCGTGATAGGAGGCGACCCCGATCGTCTCGATGATCCGGATGTTCAGCTCGCGCGCCACGATCGCCGAAGGGACGAGGCCGCCGCGGGTGATGCAGACGATCGCCTTCCACTCGCCGATGCCCGCCAGCCGCCAGGCGAGCGCCCGCGCGTCGCGATGGAACTGGTCCCAGGAGACCGGGAATGCCTTTTCCGCTCCCGCCGACATGAAATCCCCCCTCAGTCCTGGTTCTCGATTTCGGCCTGCAGCCGGTCGACCAGCGCCTGCACGTCGGCCCGCGCCGCCTCGAGCGCCTCGCGATCGCGCGAGCGCACCACCAGCGCCGTCGTGAAGCGCTTGCCGTCGAAATGCGGATAGCTGCCGATCATCACGCCGGAATGGGCGTTCTGGACCTCGGTGAGCGGCCCGCCGATGTCGCCTTCCTTCAGGCCCTCGCCCTCGACCGTCACCGACAGCATCTTCGCGCCCGTCTTCAGGGTCGGCGCGATCGCGTCCAGCATCGCCTGCATCACGGAGGGGATGCCGGCCATCACGTGGACATTGCCGATCCGCCAGCCCGGGGCCTTCGACACGGCGTTCTCGATCAGCTCGGCCCCTTCCGGCATCCGCGCCATCCTGAGCCGCGCCTCGTTGATCCGGTCGCCGAGATAGTCGGTCAGGATTTCGACCGCGCGCGGATGATGAACGACGGGCAGCCCGAAGGCGTGGCCGATGCCGTCGGCGGTGATGTCGTCGTGGGTCGGGCCGATGCCGCCGGTGGTGAACACGTAGGTGTAGCGGTGCCGGAGCGCGTTCACCGCCTCGGCGATCTCCCGGACGACGTCGGGAACGACGCGCGCCTCGCGCAGGTCGATGCCGATATTGGTCAGGTATTCGGCGATATAGCCGATGTTCCTGTCCTTGGTGCGCCCGGACAGGATCTCGTCGCCGATCACCAGCACGGCCGCCGTCACCGCCCCGCCGTCTTGCCGTTCCTGCCCGTCCGTCATCGTCTCACCTGCCCTCGTTCCGGGTGGCGGCTGATCTATCCCAGCGGCTCCTTCCGCTCAAGGTCCCTGCGCGCTTGCCTTTGCGGCAGCGGCGGCATAGGGCTATGCGCCATGCGATTTCCCCAGAGCCTCGTCCGCGGCCGCCTGCTGCGCCGCTACAAGCGTTTCCTCGCCGATGTCGAGCTCGACGGCGGCGAGATCGTCACCGCCCATTGCGCCAATCCGGGCTCCATGCTGGGGCTGCAGGCCCCCGGGATCGCCGCCTGGCTGTCGAAGTCGGACAATCCGAACAGGAAACTCGCCTGGTCGCTGGAGATCGTCGAGGTGGATGCCGGCCGCGGACCGGCCCTCGTCGGAATCAACACCGGCCACCCCAACCGCATCGTCGAGGAGGCCATCGCCGCCGGCGCCGTCGCCGAGCTGTCGGGCTACGCGGGCCTGCGGCGCGAGGTGAAATACGGGCGCAACAGCCGCATCGACATCCTGCTGACCGACGATGGCAGGCCCGACTGCTATGTCGAGGTGAAGAACGTCCACCTGGTGCGCGAGCCCGGCCTGGCCGAGTTTCCCGATTCGGTGACCGCGCGCGGCGCCAAGCACCTGGACGAGCTGAGCGAGATGGTGAGACAGGGGGCGCGGGCGGCGATGTTCTATCTCGTCCAGCGCGGCGATACCGAACGCGTGGCGATCGCCCGCGACATCGATCCGGGCTACGGCGAAGCGCTCGACCGGGCGCGAAAGGCCGGCGTCGAGGTCGTCGCCTACGGCTGCGAGGTGACGCCTTCGGGCGTCGAAATCAAGGGCCCCCTGCCCTTCGCCGGCTAGCCGTCTCGCGTCATCACGAGATTGAGCCGCGTCTCCGCGGCCCGCCGATAGCCCGCCTTTTCGAGCAGCGCTATGCAGTCGGTCTGCCAGCGGTCGCGGGCGTTCTCGATGATCATCAGGCGCGGCAGCAGCTCGCCCGGCGCGTCGGCCAGGAACGGCACGAGTATCAGGTCCTCGGCCCCCTCGACGTCGATCTTCAGGGCGTCGATACGGTCGATCCGCTCCTCGGCGAGCAGGCTCGTCAGGGTGCGCGCCGGGACCTGGACGGACTGGTCCTCGCCGCCCGGTGTGCTGACGTACTTGACGCTCGCCTCGCCCTTGTTGCGGGTCGGCAGGAACAGCGTCATCTCGCCTTCCTTGTCGGCGAGCGCGCACGCGATCGCCTTCACGGTTCCCGTCGGATTGAGGCCGATATTGTAGACCAGCCGGTCGAAGATAACCGGCTGCGGCTCGATCGCCAGGATGCGCGCGCGGGAACCGGCGAGCGCGGCGACGAACAGCGCGTAGCCGCCGACATTCGCGCCGACATCGACGAAGACGTAGCCCTCGCGAACGTGCTCGCGCAGGATCTCCCGCTCCTCGGGGTCGAAATACTGCGGCGTGAACAGGATCCGCTTCTCGGACACGTTGTTGAACGGATTGAGCCGCATGCGGACGCCGAACACCTCGACGTCGAGCGGATGCCGGAGCCCCAGCATGACCATGCGCCGCGCCAGGAACGCCAGCCTCTTTCCGAGCCACGAATCGGACTGGCGCCTCGAGAACGCGATCAGGCGCGCCTGCAGCGGCGTCGGCGGGAAAGCGCCGCACGGCGGGATCTCCTGCACGCTCTGTGGCATCCCGATTCCCGTCTGCGGTGTTGCGGCCAAGGGCGGGAAAGACCATATCGGCGGCGCCGGCGCAAGGCGTGGGGCGCCGGCACGCGGCACAACGGCTTGCGCCGCGCAGGCTTTGGATTAGATTTCCCCGAGGGGACTTCGGCTGCAGGATCCCGGCCCTCGCGGCGCCGGGCGGAGATCATGAACTACATAGATGCGGAAATCGCTCCGGCGCGTAACACCGGCGACATCAAGATCTACGGCCCCGAGGCGTTCGAGGGAATGCGCAAGGCCGGGCAGATGACCGCCCGCGCGCTCGACCTTCTGGTCGAATACGCCCAGCCCGGCGTTACGACCGCCAGGCTCGACGACGTCGTCTACGAGTTCGCCCGCGACAACGGCGCGCTTCCCGCCACCCTGTTCTATCGCGGCTACACGCGCTCGGTGTGCACGTCGATCAACCACGTCGTGTGCCACGGCATCCCCAACGACAAGCCGATGCGCGAGGGCGACATCGTCAACATCGACGTGACCCTGATCGTCGACGGCTGGTACGGGGACTCGAGCCGCATGTACCCGATCGGCGAGATCTCGCGGCGCGCCGAGCGGCTGATCGACGTCACCTACGAATGCCTCATGCGCGGCGTCGCCGCGGTGAAGCCCGGCAACACGACGGGCGACATCGGCGCGGCCATCCAGGCCTACGCGGAAGCCGAGCGCACGAGCGTGGTGCGCGACTTCTGCGGCCACGGCCTCGGCCGCGTCTTCCACGACACCCCGAACATCCTGCATTACGGCCGCCCCGGCGAAGGCGTCGAGCTGCGCCCCGGCATGCTCTTCACCGTCGAGCCGATGATCAACATCGGCAAGCCGCACGTGAAGGTGCTGGGCGACGGCTGGACGGCGGTGACGCGCGACCGCTCGCTGTCGGCGCAGTTCGAGCACACGGTCGGGGTGACGCAGGATGGCGTGGAGATCTTCACCCTGTCGCCCGCCGGATACCACAAGCCGCCCTACCTGCCGGCCTGACGAATGTCGGGCTTCGAAGAACGGTCGCAGAAGCCCGACCCCGATCGCGCCGGCCATCGCCAGCGGCTGCGCGAGCGCTTCCTGAACGGCGGCGCCCGGGCGCTGCCCGACTACGAGCTTCTCGAACTCGTGCTGTTCGGCGCCCTGCCCCGGGTCGACACGAAGCCGCTCGCCAAGCGCCTGCTCGCCAAGTTCGGCTCCTTCGCCGAGGTGATCGCCGCTCCGCCGGAGCGGCTGCGCGAGGTCGAGGGCGCCGGCGAGAACGTCGTCACCGGCCTCAAGATCGTCCAGGCGGCCGCCGAACGGTTCGCCCGCGGCACGGTCGGCAAGCGCCCGGTGCTGTCCTCCTGGTCCGCGGTTCTCGACTACTGCCGCACCGCGATGGCCTTCGCCGACAAGGAGCAGTTCAGGATCCTGTTCCTCGACAAGCGCAACCAGCTCATATCCGACGAGGTTCAGCAGACCGGCACCGTCGACCACACGCCCGTCTACCCGCGCGAGGTCGTCAAGCGGGCGCTGGAACTGTCGGCGACGGCGGTCGTCCTCGTCCACAACCACCCGAGCGGCGATCCGACGCCCTCGCGCGCCGACATCGACATGACCAAGGCCATCGTCGACATCGCCAGCCCCCTCGGCGTCAGCGTCCACGACCACGTCATCGTCGGCCGCGACGGCCATGTGTCGCTGCGCGGGCTGAAGCTGATCTGAGCCGGATCGCCACGAACATCGACCGCCCGCCGAAACCGAGTAGCGCCAACAGGCTCTACACCTTCATCCGGCGCCAGCGCGAACGCGGCGTCATTCCCCACGCCACCGACCGCGACCTGCGCCGCACCTGGCAAACGCTCGCCGGCAAGGCCGGGCTCGCCGCCGGGCTCACCACGGAGATCCGCGACCGCATCCAGAACCGCGCCGTTCTTGACGACAGCTCGAAAAGCTACGACCGCTTGACCTGCATGCCGGAGAACCGCGAAGGCATGGACCGGTGGGACCGGTTCGCCAGGGGCACACTCGCGGAAAACACAAGACTGGCCGAGATTTCAGTAAGATAGTCGGCTTTGATGAATCAAAACATGAGTGCAGGTGATTGAGCCGAGGCAGACATAGAGATTTCGGACACGTCGATCATCGTTGCGACAACGACCCGACCGGCGCGTGATCGCCTGCCCGCAAAAGAACACGGCAGAGGGACACCACGGGCTCCCGGGTTGAAGCAGATATCGGGCGTGACGTTGCCCCCAGTTTGCCCTCACTCATGACTGGACTCTGTTCTCGTTGTGGTCCCTCCGGGACCGGGTTGCAAACTCGTTCGGGGTAAGGCCACCGAGGCTCGTATGAGGCCGGCAGGCGTTA
>JAEWYT010000012.1 GCA_023458595.1 Pseudomonadota bacterium | reverse complement strand
CCGCCGGCCTGTTCCAGGTCGACGCGGCGGCCCACGCCCGATTCGGTGCGCTCGTTGATCTGCTTGAGCGTTTCCTCGTGCAGGGAATAGTTCTGGCGGGCCAGCAGTTCCATGTCGCGGTAACGCTGCAGGTCGACATAGGCCTGCACGGCGGAAAACGCCGTCGTGTCGCTGGTGGCCAGCAGGTCGTAAAACTTCGCCAGTTTGTCGAAGCCCGCCTGCTTGACGTCATTGCTGGTGCGGAAGCCGTCGAAAATCAATTGCCGCAGCTCGACGCTGTAGCCCGGCCGGCTCCAGTTCTGCGAACCCACGCCCGGCACGTTGTTGCGGTACTCGCGACCCACATAGCCTTGCGCGTTGACCTGCGGGAAAAACGCCGCGCGCGCGACGTTCTGGCCTTCCAGCGAGGCCTGGAAATCATGGTACTTGGCCTGGATTTCCGGGTTGCTGAGCAGGGTCTGCTCGACGATCTGGTTCATCGTGACCGCGGACTGCGACGCAGCCGGAGCGGATGACTGTGCAAATGCCGCAGGACCGAATGCCAGGGCAAGGGCCGAAGCCGTGCTTTTGAGCAAAAACGAAGCCATAGTGATTATTCGCGAGTCGAGTTGAGGATTAGATGGCCGCCATATTGTGTGGAAATGTCAGTTTTGACGAGTCAATATTTGTTAATAGTTGACGAACTATTCCAGGCGCTCCATTGAGCTTCTCCGCGTATCATCCATTAATTCAGGCTAACTTGCACGATCTTTGCTCGGTAAGGTCTTGATATGCGGGTTTAATTCAAATTTAAGTCGGTTTATTTCTCTTTATTTCGTAAAAGAAGCAACCGCGGCCACGAATAATTATATCGGTTTGATAATTTTGTATCTGTTTATCGGTCCGGTTTTACATGTGAGGTTATTTGCAACAACAATGGCCGCTGATATGAAACACACAGCAGAAGGCGTTGTGCGCCCAGCATGGTAGTGCTGGTACTGGTATATCAGGTGTGGTTGTACTAGGTTCCGGGCGTGGGCATAATTCCTCCATGCCGCAGCGGCCGGTGCGGGAGCGAGTTGCTCACACCGTGCGAGGCCCGAGTCGGACTGTCTACCAGCAGAGCGCATCCATGGCCCAAACCCTTTACGACAAACTCTGGGACGCCCACGTCGTCCATCAGGAATCAGACGGCACCTGTCTGCTGTATATCGATCGCCACCTGGTGCATGAAGTCACCAGCCCGCAGGCGTTCGAGGGGCTGGCCCTGGCCGGCCGCAAGCCGTGGCGCACCGGCGCCAACCTGGCGGTGGCGGACCACAACGTGCCCACCCTGAACCGCGCCCAGGGCATCGACGACCCGATTTCGCGCCTGCAGGTGGATACGCTGGACGCCAACTGCGAAAAATACGGCATTACCGAATTCCGCATGAATGACCTGCGTCAAGGTATCGTGCACGTGATCGGCCCGGAGCAGGGCGCGACGCTGCCCGGCATGACGGTGGTCTGTGGCGACTCGCACACCAGCACGCACGGCGCGCTGGGTGCGCTGGCCTTCGGCATCGGCACGTCCGAGGTCGAGCACGTGCTGGCCACCCAGACGCTGCTCATGAAGAAAGCCAAGAGCATGCTCATCAAGGTCGAAGGCGAACTGCCCTTCGGCTGCACCGCCAAGGACGTGGTGCTGCACATCATCGGCCGGATCGGCACGGCCGGCGGCACGGGCTATGCCATCGAGTTCGCCGGCAGCACCATCCGCGGCCTGTCCGTGGAAGGCCGCATGACCATCTGCAACATGGCCATCGAGGCCGGCGCCCGGTCGGGCATGGTCGCGGTCGACGACAAGACCATCGAGTATTTCCGCGGCCGTCCCTTCGCGCCCACCGGCGTGCTGTGGGACCAGGCGGTCGCCTACTGGCGCACGCTGCATACGGACGAAGGCGCCAAGTTCGACTCCGTCGTCGAGGTCGACGCGCGCGACATCACGCCGCAGGTCACCTGGGGCACGTCGCCCGAAATGGTGCTGCCGGTGGATTCCCGCGTGCCGGACCCGGACCGCGAGAAGGACGAAGGACGCCGCAGCGGCATGGAGCGCGCGCTGCAGTACATGGGCCTCAAGCCCAACACGCCGCTCACCGACATCCGCATCGACCGCGTCTTCATCGGCTCGTGCACCAACTCCCGCATCGAAGACCTGCGCGCCGCCGCCGCCGTGGCCCGCGGCAAGCACGTGGCTTCCAATGTGCGCCAGGCCATGGTCGTGCCGGGCTCGGGCCTGGTTAAGCAGCAGGCCGAACGCGAAGGGCTGGACAAGATCTTCATCGAAGCCGGTTTCGAATGGCGCGAGCCGGGCTGCTCCATGTGCCTGGCCATGAACGCCGACCGCCTCGAACCGGGCGAACGCTGCGCCTCCACCTCGAACCGCAACTTCGAAGGCCGGCAGGGGCAGGGCGGGCGCACCCACCTGGTGAGCCCGGCCATGGCCGCCGCCGCCGCGGTGGCCGGCCACTTCGTCGACGTCCGCACCTTCCGTTAAGCGCCACGCACCGAGACCGACATCATGCAAGCATTTACCAATCACGAAGGCCTGGTGGCTCCGCTCGACCGCGAAAACGTCGACACGGACCTCATCATCCCCAAGCAGTTCCTCAAGTCCATCAAGCGCTCCGGCTTCGGCCCGAACCTGTTCGACGAACTGCGCTACCGGGACCACGGCGAGCCGGGCATGGACAACAGCAAGCGTCCGCTGAACCCGGACTTTGT
>JAEWYT010000011.1 GCA_023458595.1 Pseudomonadota bacterium | reverse complement strand
GTGTTGGCTCAGTGCGCCCAGGCCCTTGCGGGACAGGGTGCTATCGCTGTAGACGCCGTCCCAGACCAGGCCATCCCACCCCGGGTAGGACCAGGTGGACACGCCCATGCGCAGCGTGGGGGGCAGCGACTGGGCCAGCTCGTGCAAGTCGGCGGGGTGCTGCACTGCGCGCACGCCGCTGCCACGCGGCGTGGCCGCAGCCTTGGGGGCGGGCTGGGGAGCGGGCGGATCGTCGGCCGCGAACAAATCGTCTTGCATGGCATCTGGAGTTTGAATGATTTTGCCCTCCAGGGCAGATGTATCCGGCGCGATCAGCTATCAATTGTGTGGATATGCAAGGCGGCACCCGATCTGCGGATGGGCGGCAATCACGTATGGCACACTTGCCCGCTTTCAGGGACACAGCGCCGAGGGGCGCGTAACGCATGCAAAAAATCATTGGGCAAATTGCCGCAGAGATCAAAGTCAGTGCGCAGCAAGTCAGTGCTGCCGTGGAATTGCTGGATGGTGGCGCGACCGTGCCGTTCATCGCTCGCTACCGCAAGGAAGTGACCGGGGGGCTGGACGATGTGCAGTTGCGTGAGCTGGAGGCCCGCCTGTCCTACCTGCGCGAGCTGGAAGACCGCCGCGTGGCCGTGCTCAAGGCCATCGACGAGCAGGGTAAGCTGACCGATGCGCTGCGTCTGGCGATTGCCAATGCGCCGACCAAGCAGGAGCTGGAAGACATCTACCTGCCGTTCAAGCAAAAGCGCCGCACCAAGGGCCAGATCGCCAAGGAGTTCGGCATTGAGCCGCTGGCCGACAAGCTGTTTGCCGACCCCACGCTGGACCCACATGAGGAAGCCAAGGCCTTCTGCCAGCCAGCCACCACGCTGGACGATGGCAAGCCGGGCCCCGATTTCAGCACCACCTTTGCCGTGCTGGATGGCGTGCGCGACATCCTGTCCGAGCGCTGGGCCGAAGACCCAGCCCTGGTGCAAAAGCTGCGCGAATGGCTGTGGGACGAGGGCCTGCTCAAGTCCAAGAAGGTCGAGGCCAAGAACGAGAACGACCCCGAGGTGGCCAAGTTTCGCGACTACTTCGACTATGACGAGCCGATTGGCCGTGTGCCTTCGCACCGCGCGCTGGCCGTGTTCCGCGGCCGTGCCCTGGAAATCCTGGAAGCCAAGCTGGTCCAGCCGGTGGAGCCCGAACCCGGCCAGCCCAGCCTGGCCGAAGGCAAGATTGCCCTGCACCTGGGCTGGAGCCATGCCAAGCGCGCCAGCGATGACCTGATCCGCAAGTGCGTGGCCTGGACCTGGCGCGTCAAGCTCAGCCTGTCGACCGAGCGCGACCTCTTCAGCCGTCTGCGCGAAGACGCCGAGAAGGTGGCCATCAAGGTGTGTGGCGACAACCTGCGTGACCTGTTGTTGGCCGCCCCGGCCGGTGCCAAGACCGTGATGGGCCTGGACCCCGGCATCCGCACCGGCGTGAAGGTGGCCGTGGTGGACAGCAACGGCAAGCTGGTGGACACAGCCACGGTGTATCCGCACGAGCCACGCAAAGACTGGGAAGGCTCGCTGCACACCCTGGCCAAGCTGGTGGAAAAGCATGGCGTGAACCTGATTGCTATTGGCAACGGCACGGCCAGCCGCGAAACTGACAAGCTGGCTGCCGACCTGATCAAGCTGGCCGCCAAGGCGGACTTCAAGATCGAGAAGGTGGTGGTCAGCGAGGCGGGCGCGTCCGTGTACTCGGCCAGCGAATTCGCCTCGCAGGAGCTGCCCGACGTGGACGTCAGCCTGCGCGGCGCGGTGAGCATTGCACGCCGCCTGCAGGACCCGCTGGCCGAGCTGGTGAAGATCGATCCCAAGAGCATCGGCGTGGGCCAGTACCAGCACGACGTGAACCAGAGCGAGATGGCGCGCCAGCTGGACGCCGTGGTCGAAGACTGCGTGAACTCGGTGGGCGTGGACCTGAACACGGCCTCGGCCCCGCTGCTGACCCGCGTGTCGGGCCTGAGCGCCTCGGTCGCCAAGTCCGTGGTGCGCTGGCGCGATGCCAACGGCTCGTTCAAAAACCGCAAGCAGCTGATGGATGTGGCCGGCCTGGGCGCCAAGACTTTTGAGCAGGCCGCCGGCTTCTTGCGCATCCGCGGTGGCGACAATCCGCTGGACATGACGGGCGTGCACCCCGAAACCTATCCGGTGGTGGAGCAGATCATTGCCGCCACTGGCAAGCCCGTGGACCAGCTGATGGGCCGCAGCGACGTGCTCAAGGGCCTGAAGGCCGAGCAGTTTGTGACCGAGAAGTTCGGGGCCATCACCGTCAAGGACATCCTGGGTGAGCTGGACAAGCCAGGCCGCGACCCACGCCCCGACTTTGTCGTGGCGCGTTTCAACGACGGCGTGGAAGACATCAAGGACCTCAAGGAGGGCATGATTCTGGAAGGCACGGTCAGCAATGTGGCCCAGTTCGGCGCGTTTGTGGATCTGGGGGTGCACCAGGACGGCCTGGTTCACGTCAGCCAGATGAGCCACAAGTTCGTCGAGGACGCACGCGAGGTGGTCAAGACCGGCCAGATCGTCAAGGTCAAGGTGCTGGAAGTGGA
>JAEWYT010000010.1 GCA_023458595.1 Pseudomonadota bacterium | reverse complement strand
CTGGAGTATGTGCAATCGGACGGCGTCGTCCACGGCCTGGACATGGCCACCAGCGCGAAGAAGCGTTTCCTGGAGACGGTGGATCGCGTGCTGCTCAAGCCGCGCAACTGGCAATACACGCTGCAATTCACCGGCCCGACCGGCACCAACGCCGTCGAAGCCGCGCTGAAGATCGCGCGCCAGGTCAAGGGCCGTCCCAACGTGATCTCGTTCACGCACGGTTTTCACGGCGTGAGCGGCGGTTCGCTTGCCGCGACCGCCAACATGAAGTTCCGTGACGCCGCCGGCTACGCGCTGGGCAACACGACGTTCATGCCCTACGACGGATACTTCGGTCCGGACGTGGACACCATGGCCTACATGGAACGCATGCTGGAAGACCCGAGCAGCGGCATGGACAAGCCGGCCGCCGTCATCGTGGAAACGGTGCAGGGCGAGGGCGGCGTCAACGTGGCCACGCTGCGCTGGCTCAAGGAACTGGAAAAGCTGTGCAAGCGCCACGACATGCTGCTGATCGTGGACGACATCCAGGTCGGCTGCGGCCGTACCGGCACGTTCTTCAGCTTCGAGACAGCCGGCATCCGTCCGGACATCATCACGCTGTCCAAGTCGCTATCCGGTTTCGGCCTGCCGATGTCGCTGGTGTTGATGAAGCCCGAGCTGGACATCTGGAAGCCCGGCGCCCACAGCGGCACCTTCCGCGGCAACAACCTCGCGTTCGTCACCGCCACCCAGGCGCTGGAAACCTACTGGACCAACGCTGCGTTCACCGCCGACATCCAGCGCAAGGAACGCCTGGTGGGCGACTGGCTGGAAAACCTGGTGCACAGCTATCCCAACGCCGGCCTGTCGGCTCGCGGCCGCGGCCTGATCCAGGGTCTGGTTTCCAACGGCAATCCGGCGCTGTCCAACCGCATCGCCCAATGCGCCTTCAAGAAGGGCGTCGTGATCGAAACGTCGGGCGCGCACGATGAAGTGCTCAAGCTGCTGCCCGCGCTGACGATCGAGGAAGAGCTGCTGGCCAAGGGCCTGGATCTGATCGAGGCCAGCGTGGCAGAAGCGCTGGCCGATGAGGGGCAGTCCGCCCGCATCCTGAAATTTGGAGGAAAACGTCAATGATCGTACGTAATGTCAAAGATGTGATCGGCACCGCCGACGAAGTCCGTACCGACACCTGGGTCAGCCGCCGCGTGCTGCTGAAGAAGGATGGCATGGGATTCTCGTTCCATGAGACCACCATTTTTCCGGGCGGCCGCACGCACATCCACTACAAGAACCACCTCGAGGCCGTGTGGTGCATCGAGGGCGACGGTTCGATCGAGACCATTGCCGACGGCAAGAAGTACGACCTGGGCCCCGGCGTGGTGTACGCCCTGAACGAACACGACGAGCACTGGCTGTGCGGCGGCAAGGAGCCGCTGCGCGTCATCTGCGTCTTCAATCCGCCGCTGACCGGCCAGGAAGTGCATGACAAGGAAGGCGTCTACGCATTGCCCGAGGCCGAGGCCCAGGCCGCGGCCTGATACAAGGAGGTTTGCATGATCTCACCTGCACAGGATCCGTACGCCTCGCGTACGGATCGAAGTTCCGCCATCATCGCCCGCCAGGACCCGGTGGTCTACGAGAACGGCCAGTACGCCAACGCCCTCGACGCCGAGCAGATCGGCGCGTACGAGCGCGACGGCTTCCTGCTGCTGGAAAACCTGTTCTCCGAAGACGAGGTCCGGGCGCTGTCGTCCGAGGTCGAGCGCATGACGCGCGATCCCTCGATCATCCGCCGCGAAGAGTCCATCACCGAGCCGGGCAGCAACGCGGTGCGCTCCATCTTCATGGTGCACGTGCTCAACCCCGTGCTGGCGCGCCTGATGCGCGATCCGCGGCTGGTCAACGTGGCGCGCCAGATCCTCGGCTCCGAGGTCTACATCCACCAGTCCCGCGCCAACATGAAGCCGGGCTTCAAGGGCAAGGAGTTCTATTGGCACTCCGACTTTGAAACCTGGCACGTCGAAGACGGCATGCCGGCCATGCGCGCGCTGAGCTGCTCGGTGTTGCTGACCGACAACAACGAGTGCAACGGCCCGCTGATGCTGGTGCCGGGCTCGCACCGCCAGTTCATCTCGTGCGTGGGCGAGACGCCCAACGAGCACTACAAGCAGTCGCTGAAGAAACAGGAATACGGCGTGCCGGACCCGGTCAGCCTGCAGCTGCTGGTGGAGCAGGGCGGCATCCGCACCATGACGGCCAAGGCCGGCTCGGTGGTGTTCTTCGACTGCAACACGATGCACGGCTCGAACAGCAACATCTCGCCGTGGCCGCGCGCCAACGTGTTCACCGTCTACAACAGCATGGAGAACACCTTGAATCCGCCCAAGTACGGGCTCACGCCGCGTCCCGAGCACATCGCGACGCGCAAGGCGTTCAAGGCGGTCACCCCGCTGGACACCCTGAAACTGGTCGGCGGCTGAGCCGCCGCCACGCAATAGCCCGGGCCCGCCCCGGGCTATTGTTTTTGGCGCGCCGCTTTTTGCTATTCTGGCGCATTCCGCCACCCAGGAATCCGGTACGCCATGTCCGCCCGCATCCTCAGCCTGCACATCTACCCGCTCAAATCCTGCGCGGGCATCGATCTGAACGAATCCCCCATCGACCGCGCCGGCCTGGCGTGGGAC
>JAEWYT010000009.1 GCA_023458595.1 Pseudomonadota bacterium | reverse complement strand
GAATCCCTGCCTGGTGCTCCTTCAGCACCGCAATGATCTGACCCTCACTGTATCGGTTCTTCTTCATCTCCGTCTCCTTCTGACGGAGTCCAGTTCAAACCGAGGCACTTCAGGGGGCAACGTCACAACGCCTGCAATTTCAGCGACGGCTTGCCCGTCACCATTCGTTTCGCGGACAAGGTCGGCGAGGTATTGACTATGGGAAGCGCCGCGGGGGCAGAGCGGCAGCCCTTCAAATTTTACATCTAATGATGGCGGCGGTTGGAAGCTAAGCGGCTAACCGCTCTTCTTTCCGGCTCTGCGCTTCATCGTCGCCGGCCGCCTTCTGAAGGAAGCGCGCGAGCGCAGCCTTTCGGGATGCGCGATCGAGCGCGTAGGTGGTCTGCTTGAACTCCTTCCCATCCAGAAGACCCTCGATATAGCCGGCGATCGTGTCCGCCGCCATGATAAGGGCCGTGTCGAGGGTGTGGATGTATTTGCTTGTGACTGAGCCCTTGGCATGGCCGACGAGGGCCGCGATTGTCACCTCGGTGAAACCGAGATCGTTGCCGACGCTCGCGAAGCTGTGCCGCAGGACGTGGGGTGTCACGTCAGAAAGGGGCGAGCCTTTGAAGATCTGCTCCCAATGGTTCGGGAAACTGCCGAATGCGTTGTCGTCGCCGGAGCCGGGGAAGACATATGTGCCGACGGCTGTCTTTCGACGCGCCTCGAGAAACTCGACAACGGGTAGGCCGATCGGACGGACGGAGGTGCCCTCCTTGCTGTCTATCAGCCGCAGGCAGCTTCCATCGGTATCTGCTTCGGTCCACATGAGACCGATCATCTCGCTCCGGCGGCATCCAGTTAGCGCGATCTGACGAATGATCTCCACCGTCGTCGCGTACTTTTCGTCCTTCTCCGCCGCGATCAGCATCTCGCCCAGCGTCCGATACTCCGCCTCGGTGAGCCGGCGGGTACGGACGTTGTCCTTTGGCTTCCGGAGGCCATGGGCAGGATTGATCGCGATGATCCCGGCTTCGACAGCGTAGGTGAGAATGCCGCCGAGAAGCCCGACCGTGCGCGTCGCCGTCCCGGCGCCCCCGCGGACGATGGCCTTGCCGCGCAGCTTCTTGGTCTTCACAGCGATACGGGTCTTGCCGGCCATGATGTCCTTCAGGACCTTGTTGATGTCGGCCTTGGTCAAGTCCTTCACACGGCGCGTCCCCAGGAGCGGGATGATGTGCCGCTCAATGCGCCCAATGTCCGTCCCGACCGTCGTCGGCTTCTTGGGCCGCCCGCCCTTGCCCAGGATGAGCCCCGCGTTGAGGTCGTTGACGTAGAGCGTGCAGAGTTCTTTGACGGTGATGGCCTTGTGGTCGAGCTGGCGCTCCTCAGCGGGATTGTCCCCTTGAGCTACGCGACCCAACTGGACCTTCGCCTCCTGCCTCGCGCTTTCGGCTGTCCAGACGCCATGCAGGCCGATGGTGTAGCGGCGCGAGCGGCCCAGTGCGCGATATTGAAGGACATAGCTGCGCTTGCCGGAGACGAAGACACGCAGTCCAAAACCTGGTAGCTCGTCATCCCAGATGACGTAGTCCTTCTCGCGGGATTCGGCGGCGTCGACGAGCCGCTTTGTGAGCTTAGCCATGGGAATTCTCCCGTCCAAACTCCCATTCTCGCGTAAGCACCACGTAAGCAGCCGGACGCAAGTCGGAGCGTGTCCGAGGGTACGTCAGGCGAGCCAAAATTTCAATTTGTTTAGTGATTACAGCAACATAGCGCATCGGAGCGAAACCCATCGAAAAGCGTCGAAGGGCAGGTTAAATTGCTCCGAAGGCAGAGGTCACAGGTTCGAATCCTGTCGGGTGCGCCAAAAATCTCCACGAGTCCAGGCCCTTACGAGGCATGCGCCGGGCGATCGCTTGCGCCGGGGAGTTCTACAGTCAGAACAGTGACCCGCGTTGAGCGGGAGAAACTGGCCTCCTTCTGAAGCGGAAGGAGAACGGAATGAGCCGGAAACGCTGTTCGCCCGGGCAGGTCACCGGAATGCTCCGTGAAGCCGAGATGCGGCTGAGCCGGGGCCAGACTCCAACTCTCCGTCCCGACCATCCGGATAACCCCGGTCACGGAGACATCGGCCGAGCGCGGTATCGGGCCAAGAAGCGCGAGAACGATACGCTTGCAGTCGTCGACGCAGATTCGAACTCGCCGTCAGCGCCGGGCCGAAGTCGCGCCGCCTCGTCCAACGGTTATTTCTCCGGAAGCGCCGACGTTTGCACGTTGCGTAATGTGGGGCAGCCGCTTTGGGCCGGGCAGAACAATCGAGATCCCGATGTCACTGTTCGTCGACTTCGCTCGAACCCAGATAGATGCGGCCGACGTCTGCATTCCGGGCGATGGACGACGCTTCACCCTCGAGCCGATTCCGTCCTTCGGCGAGCACATAGCATCGATCGGAGATCGCAAGAGCCTTGGTGGCATTCTGCTCGACGAGCAGAACGCCGACGCCGCCCTCCGAACTGATTGTCCGGACATGCCGGAAGATTTCATCGGTTGCCTTCGGGGAAAGTCCGGCACTCGGTTCGTCCAGCAACAAGACGTGCGGGGACGGCATGAGAGCACGACCGAGTGCGACGACCTGTTGTTGGCCACCGCTGAGACGGCCGGCTCTGACCGAGCAGTAATCCTCCAGGGCCGGTAGAATTCTTCGGATTTCCTGCTGCCGTTCGGTTACGGAGCCCGGCACGGCAAAGAGGCCCATCCGCAGGTTTTCCTCGACGGACATCGTCGCGAATACGTTGCGGACCTGCGGCACATAGCCAACTCCGGCTCGCAGCCGTTCGCGTGTCGTGGATCGGGTGATGTCCCGCCCCCCGAGCGCGATGGTACCTGCCGACGGGCGCAGGAGGCCGACGAGCGTCTTAAGCAGGGTCGACTTGCCGCAACCATTCGGGCCGATCACGGTGACGATCTCGCCCGGCCGAACGGTCACGCCGACACCGTGCAGGATCTGCATTTCGCCATAGCCGGCGACGAGCCCTTCGGCGATCAGGGTTCCGCCCGCAGTCATGCCTCGGCCCCACCCAGATACGCGTCGAGGACCGTCTGATCCTGCTGGATCTCCGCCGGCGTTCCCGATGCGATGACACGGCCTCGATCGAGCACGATCACCCGTTCGCAGAGTTCCATGACGACGTTCATGTTGTGCTCGATGATGAGCAGGGCGATCCCCGATGCATGGACCTTCCGCATGACCTTCATCAGATGCCGGATCAGTGTCGGGTTCACACCGGCGGTAGGCTCGTCGAGCAGCATAAGCCGCGGACGGCTCATTAAGGAGCGGGCGAGTTCCAGCAACTTCTTCTGTCCGCCCGAGAGCTGCCAAGCGGGCATCTCGGCCTTCTCGGCCAATCCCACGGTCTCGAGGATCTCCCGCGCGGCAGTCTCGTGTGCCCGCTCTTCCCGCCTCACCCGCTCGCCGTCGGTGAAGATCGAGAGAATGCGGTCGCCGAATTGGTTCTCGGGAACCAGCATCAGGTTCTCAAGGACCGACATCTCCTTCAGCTCGCGGGGTATCTGGAACGTGCGCCGAAGTCCCAGCCGTGCCACTTCATGAGGAGGCAGACCGTCGATACGCTGCCCGTCCAAGTGGATCTCGCCGGCGTCCGGCCTGATGAACCCGCTGACGAGGCCAAAGAGCGTGGACTTGCCGGCACCGTTCGGACCGATCAGCCCGGTGATGGATCCCGCAGCCACGTCCAGCTCGCAGCGGTCGACAGCCTGAAGGCCGCCGAAGCGTTTGCTGAGGCCACGTATCTCCAGGATATCGCTCATCGGCGCCTCGCGGGACGATAACGGATGGCCACGATGAGCATCAGCGCCAGGCCCAGCGCCATCAATCGCAGAGCGGCGAGCTGAACACCGTCGATGACGGTGATGTAGTCCTTCAGGAGCCGGGTGCCTTCCAGGAGCGCCGCAACGATCGCCGTTCCACCGAGCGTGCCAAGCGCCGATCCCTGACGGCCCAGCAGCACCGCCGCAAGGACGTAGATGGATACGTTGGGGCCGAACATATCCGGCGAGATGTAGGTGAGATAGCTGGCGAACAGCGCCCCCCCGATGCCGGCGAGCGCTGCTCCCAGAA
Source organism: Pseudomonadota bacterium (assembly GCA_023458595.1). Taxonomy (GTDB): domain Bacteria; phylum Pseudomonadota; class Alphaproteobacteria; order Rhizobiales; family Tepidamorphaceae; genus Microbaculum. The sequence goes on along the minus strand of JAEWYT010000009.1, from coordinate 91,967 downwards.
TGAATGCGAGCGTCTTGAAGTAAAGGGGCGGCTTGCCGACGGAGGCGACGACGGTGTCGTCCTCGCGAATGGCACGCAGGGTGCGCCCGATCGGAAACCGCGCCAGGCGCAGGCTGAACACGAACGCCAGCAGCAGCAGCCCCGAGGCGATCACAAGAAACGAGGCCTCGCTGCCGAGAGCCGGGATCGTGAAGGGCCGCGGGATGCCGGCTATCCCGTCGGGTCCGCCGGACATCCACTTCTCATTGAGGAACATCAGTCTGACAAATTCCGACAGGCCGAGCGTGACGATCGCCAGGTAATCCTCGCGCAGTCGGGGCGTGAAGAGCGCGACGGCGCCGCCGAGAGCCCCGCTCACGACAGCCGCAACGACGAGGGCCAGGAAGAATGGAAGCCCCGAGGGACCGAGCAGGGCCGTGCAGTATGCCCCGACCGCGAAAAATGCGACCTGGCCGAGATTGATGAGCCCCGTCAGCCCCCATTGGATATTGAGGCCCAGTGCGACGAAGCCGTAGATCGCGGCGAAAATGAGTATAGCGACGAGATAGGCCGTCATCGGTCTTTGCCGGAACCGAGGAGGCCGGTCGGCCTGAACAGCAGGACCAGTGCGAGAACGAGGAAGGCCAGTGCGGTCTTGTAGGTGACCGGCAGGACGAAGAGGCTGAACTCGGAGACGGTGGCCAAGAGGAGCGCGGCAAGCGTGGCGCCCGTCACACTGCCGAGGCCGCCGAGGATCGCCGCCGCGAAAAGCGGGATCAGAACACGCCATCCCAACAGTGGCGTCAGCGACGTTTCTGCGGCGAGCGCAACGCCGCCGACCGCGGCAAGGGCTCCCGCGGCGAACATGACGCCGCCGTAGACCACCTCGGGCCGCACGCCGGTGACGATGGCGAGCTCGGGATTGGTGGACGTCGCACGCACCGCCCGGCCAAAGGGCGTCCATCGCAGAACCGCCATCCCAAAGAGGACGATGGCGGCGACCGCACCGATCACGACCGCCTGCGTCGGCGTAACGATGAAGCCGGCGACATTGAAGGGGCGCATCAGCTCGATCGGATACTGCAGCGTATCGTTGCCCCACACGAAGCGAACGGCGTTCTGCAGGAACAGCATGAGGCCCAGCGACAGAAGTACCGGAGGCAGCGTCCCGGCACCGCGCACGAAGCGGAACGCGGTCTGGTCGATAAGCAGGGCGATGAGCCCGGCGAGCAACGCCGCCAAGAGAGCTGCGAGCCACAGGGGCATCGCCAGACCGCAGAGGAACAGCGCCAGATACGCGCCGAGGGTCATGAACTCGGGCAGAGCGAAGTTGGGATAGCGCAGCACGCCATAAACCAGTGAGATTGCGGCTGCGGGCAGTACGAGGATTGCGGCTGAGATCAGCGCCGAGACGAAATAGAGCTGCAGTTCGAACACGGAACTCTGCCCGTCAATCGGACGCCGCCTCGCGGCGGCGTCCCTCTACAACATTGCAGCAGTCGGGCATCAGAACTCGACGTCCTGAATGGCGCCGACCGGGGTGATCTGTCCGTCCTTGACCATGGAGACGCGGAAGTTCGCCCTGGCGATATTCCCGTTCTCGTCAAAGTCGATCGGTCCGGAGGCCCCCTGGTAGTTGATTTGCTCGCCCTTGCGCAGCGCTTCAATGCCTTCGGCAAACGACGTTACGGGTGTCCCTTCGGGGCCCGACACCTTCCGGATGGCCGCATCGAGCTCGACGCCATCGGTGGCGTTGGCGGCCTCGATGGCAAGCGCCAGGAGCACCAGCTGGTCGTAGGCCTGTGCACCGAACGAGTAGTAGCGGTCGCCTCCCAGGCCCTTGGCGAGCCTCTCATAGGCGGGCGATCCTTCGGCGACGCCCTCCTCCACCAGTATCAGGCCTTCAGCGGCCGGGCCGGCGTTCTTGATGAGCTCCGAGCTCACAGCGAAGCCCGGAACGATGAAGCGCCCCGTGAAGCCCGCCTGGTAGGCCGCCTTCAGAATAGCGGTGATGTCGGGCTCGTAGCCGGAGATATGGATGAAATCCGGTTCGTCTGCGAAGGCGCGCGCCACCTCCGTGCGGAAGGTCGTCTGATCCTCGTTGTAGGTGGTGAAGCTCGTGACCTGGCCGCCGCGTGCCTCGAAGCGGTCCTTGAAGGCTTCGACCGTCATCTGAGTGAACGGCACGTTCAGGCCGAGAACGGCGGCCTTCTTCCAGCCCTGATCGGCGGCGTACTCGGCATATGCCTTTCCGAACAGGAGATCGTCAGGCTCGGTCCGGAAGAGGTGGCCGTTCTTCTGAACCTCGGTAATGCGGCTTGCGCCGGAGGTGGAAAGCTGGATGAGCTTGTTCTCCTGGACGATAGGCGCGACCGCCAATGTCACGCTGCTGGCCCAGGTGCCGATGATCCCGGCCACCTTGTCGACATCGACCAGCTTGCGGGCGCCACGCACCGCAGCCTCCGGACTGGTCTCGTCGTTCTCCTCGATCAGAACGATCTTCCGGCCAAGTGGACCGCCTGCCGCGTTGATCTCTTCGAGCGCGATTTTCGCCGAGGCGAGCATCTCTTGGCCAAAGCTGCCACCCGCTCCGGACAGCGGCATCAGCGCGCCGATCCGGATATCCTCGGCTTGCGCCCACCCCGGGCCGCTGCCGCCGAGGATCATGGCGCCGGCCATGCCGGCAGCGAGAACAAACACCGAGCGACGGTTGACGGGTGCCGCCATGGACTGAATCGTCTTTTTATCCGTGGTCATGGTTCAAGCTCCAATGGAAGGTTTCGGTCCATCCCCGGACGCGACCTAGATACCAATGTCGCGCGGGAAGTCTGTGATGCAGCGGGCGCCCGAATCCGTGACGATCAACACGTCGGAGTGACGGAAGCCGCCGAGCCCGGGAATGTAGACACCGGGTTCGACAGAGTTCGCCATGTTCGGCGCCAGCGGCGTCTTGTTGTAGATGCGCAACTCGCCCTTTTCCTCGCGGCCGGCGGAGCCGATCATGATGCCGTGCGCGTGTCCGGTGCCATGGCGGATGTACTTGGCGAGGTCGTACTTCTCGAGTATGCCGCGGGTCAGCGCATCGATGTCAGCCGCCGCGACACCGGGGCGAACCGCTTCCTTGCCGGCCTCGAATGCCTCATTGACCGCGTCGAGCGGACGGCGGATCTCCGGCGGGGCGTCGCCAAAGACGAACGTCCGCTCCAGCTCGGTGCAGTAGCCCCAGACGACCGGGAAGATGTTCAAGGACACCAGGTCGCCCCGACGCAGCCGCCGGCTCGTGGCGTGGAGATGCGGCACCATCGTGTGATCACCGAACTGGGCGTAGGCGTAGGTGCTTGTCAGCCCGTTGTCAGAGAGCGCACCCAGCGCCGTGTTGCACGCCGCGACCGAATGGGCGACGACGGCAAGCTCCGTGACGTTCTCCTGCAGGGCTTCGAGGAACGCGTCCGCGCCGACCTTCGCGATGCTGGCGCCCAGCTCGAGCAGGCGAATCTCCTCGTCGGACTTGATGAGACGCAGCTCCTCCAGGAGCGGGCCGACTTCCACAAGCTCGGCATCGGGAAACCGCGAGCGAAGGGCACGGTGCAGCGCGACGGGAAGAAGAGCTTCCTCGATGCCCAACCGCAGTTTTCCGGGACCCCTCCGCGAGATGAAGTCCGAGCAGAGCTTCAGGCTGGCATGAACGACATTCTCGTCGTCTCCATAGGCGAGCACCTCATCGAATGAGCTGTGCTCCTGCATGTTCTCTTGTTCGATCGCCGCGCCACAGACCGCGCTGGAGCCGGAGGCGGGCAGGATCGCCCACATCGGACGGCCCCACTCCGACAGCAGGGGGACGCCGGTCATGTAGAAGACGTTGTCGGCGGTGTGCAGGAACGCCACGTCGACGTTCTGCTTGGCCAGTTTCGCCCGCAGGGCATCGATACGGCGCGACATCTCGGGCTTGGAGAAGATGGGCATTCAGGGGCTCCGTTAGCGGTGCATGACGTCGAGTGCGTCATCTGCGGTTTCGTCAATTCCAGCGACCCCAATGAGGCCATCACTCTTGATATTGTTAAGTATCATAAGCGAGTTAGTGTCTTTTATGCCCTCAACGGCAGCAAGCTCTACAAGAATAAAGTCGTAAAGATCTTGTAGTGTTGTGAAGCACGCCTTGATTATGAGGTCATAGGGGCCGGTCGTAACAGCCACGCTGTCAACAAAAGAGTACTGCTTCAGGACGTCCGCCACCTTTATTATTGCATTACGCTCCACATCAATTCCGATGAACGCCGAGGCTTCGTAGCCAAGCTCGACCGGATCGGCAGTCGCCCGGATGCGGACGCGACCCTGCTGGGTGAGCTGGCTCAGCTTCTTGCGAACCGTCGGCTCGCTGATGCCCAAACGCCGCGCCATCTCCGCGGTCGACATCCGTCCGTCCTCCTGCAGGAGGCGGATGATGAGCTTCTCTGATCGGTCAAGTCGGCTCTTGGTCAAGGCAATCCATCCCTTTCGTGCGAATTTTCTCAAATCAAAAAGAAATGTCAATACAGGATTTCCGAAAACGTAACTCTATTGGCATCCATATAACACAAACCGAAATATTCTGGGCTCGTAACCGCCTACCCGAGGAGGTTCGCCGTCATACCAGTAGGCACGATCCTGATGCGTCGGCGTTCGGCGCCCGAGGCCATGCACGAGCCGGCCCGCGAGCGAAGCGCATGCGATGCCCCGTACGGGAAAACCGTTCCGCGCTTTGGATTGTCGGGTCACTTAAAGTGCAGGCGAATTCGCGGCTTCACGCCGTGTACGGAAGACACTGCGTTGCCGACCGGTCTGCGGCTGCACGGGGTTCGCGCGACGTTGCCGCTCCGCGCCTGGTATCGGACGGGACGATGTCGTCTCGCCGTCCCGATCTCACTCGAGCGCCTGCCCCTTCTCGCCTTCGCCCTTGTCGCCGGGGTAGTCCGCGTCGGCAATGAAGGGATAGGGGCCGGGATAGTTCTCCACGTAGACACCGTGGGAGATCAGGCCGCCCTCCGGCGTCCATTGATGGAGCTGGAAGGCCGCCGGCTCCATGACGAAAGCCGCGGGCGCATCGGCGGAGAGATCGAATTCCACCTGATGTGCGACGCTCGGGACGACCTGTAGAACGGTGCCCGCGAAGCGCGAGACGATCGGCCGATGATGGTGACCGCAGAGGATCCGCTCGACCTGGCCGTGGCGCCCAACGACCTCGGCGAACGCGTCGGCGTCATGCAGATTGATCTCGTCCATGTGCTTGATCCCGCACACGAATGGCGGATGGTGCATGACGATCACGGTCGGCTTGCCGGGCTCGGCGGAAAGCGTCTCGTCCAGGAAAGCCAGCCGCTCGGCGCAGAGCGTGCCATGTCCGAAGCCCGGCTCCACGGTATCGAGCATCACGAGGCGGATCGGCAGATCGTCGACGGTGTAGTGGATGAAATCGCCGGTGCCGGCGATGCCGGGCAAATGGGACAGGTGCGCCTTCAGATTGTCGCGACGATCGTGATTGCCGGGGATGACGTAGACCGGCATCGAAAGATGCCGGTCGATCATCGCGGCGAGCAGATCGTATTCCTCGACGAGACCGCAATCGGTGAGATCGCCTGAGACGATCAACGCATCCGGCGCCGGACGCAGGGCCGCCACCGCGCGCAGGGCGCGCTCGGTCAGCATATTGGTGTCGACGACCCGGTAGGCGGGAGTACCGACGGGGCGAACGTGCAGATCGGTCAGATGGGCAAGGAGCATGGAAATCTCGCGCGACATTCGATCGGGAACGGGGCGGCCGCATCGGGCCGCCCCGCGAGGTTTAGAGGACGGTAAGCTCAGTTGGTGTACTTGAGAACAGTCGCTTCGACGTAGGGCTGCATCAGGGCGTCGGCGTTCGCCTGGGCGTCCTTCAGAGCCTGCTTCGGCTCCTTCTTGCCGGACAGCACGGCCTGCACTTCGTCCTCCAGCGCCTTGCGCACGCCCACCGTGTTGTAGGTGGCGAACCAGGATCCGGCGTAGGCGAGCTGATCGAGCGCGACCTTGGCATCCGGATTCTCGGCGATGAAGGTCTTCATCCCGTCCAGCTCGTAGGCGTGGCGGTTCGGTGCGAAATAGCCGGTGAAGCGGCTCCAGTGGCCGGACACTTCCGGACTCGTGAGCCACTTGACCAATTCCCACCCGGCCGCCTTCTGCTCGTCGGTGAGGCCTTTCGGCATCATCAGCGAGGCGCCACCGATCGGCACCGAGTTGCGCACGTTCTTCGGCACGAAGGCGACCTTGTAGGGCTCCTTCATGTTCTCGCGCACGAAGCTGAGCGCACCCGTGGACAGGATCATCATCCCGAGGTCGCCGGCGAAGAATGTGTTGGATACGGCCTTCGCGTCGGTCACGCCTTCCGGCATCACCTTGTACTCGAACACCATGTCGTGCAGCAGGTCGAGGGCGCCGAGCATGGTCGGCGTGTCGTAGTAGACCTCGCCGCCGTAGTTCGGATTGTAGTACTGACCGCCGTTCGACATATTCAGGGCACTCGTGATCCAGCCCAGATAGTCGTAGGTGCCGGGCATCATGAAGCCCCATTGCTCTACCGTGTCGCCGTTGCGCTTGGTGAGCTTCTCGGCGGCGGCGACCCACTCCGCCCAGGTCTTCGGCGGATTGTCCGGGTCGAGGCCGGCTTCCTCGAACAGCTTCACGTTGTAGTAGAGCAGCGGGGTCGAGTTGTGGAACGGCACGCCGTAGACCTCGCCGTCGATGATGGCGTTGCCGTGGAGAGCCGGCCAGAAGTTGTCCATGAACTGGGCCGGGGTGTCGCCGTCCTTCTCGATGAGGGCGTCGTAGGATTCGACCTCGCCGTTGATGACGTACTCCAGGATGAAGTTGGCGCTCATGATAACGGCCGCCGGCGGCTTGCCGGCCTTGATCGCGGCGCGCGTCTTCAGGTTGGTATCGTCGTAGCTGCCGGTATAGACCGGGGAGACGACGATCTCGGGATGCTCCTCGTTGAACTTGCCGATCAGGCTTTCCATCTCGTTGGCGAGCTTGCCCTGGACCGGGACCGGGAAGAAGAGCTGAATCTCGGTCGCACCCCAGGCCGGCGCGAGGCCGAGGGCGAGGACGGCGGCGCCCGCCGCCAGTGTGGATTTCCAGGCGTTCATCGATCTCTCCTATTTGATGCCTGTGAAAACGAAACTCGATACGAACCGCCGCTGGAACAACACGAAGACGATCAGCAGCGGACCAGCGACAAAAAACGTTCCCGCCGCTATCACCCCCCATTGCGAGCCGCTCTCGGCGCCGCGGGTGAAGCTCGCCAGGCCGACGGTGAGCACCTGGTTCGACGGCGACGACGTCGCCATCAGCGGCCACAGGAATTCGTTCCAGTGGGAGGTGACCGAGACGATCGCGAAGGCGACGAAGCCCGGCCGCGCCATCGGCACCAGCACGCGCCAGAGGATTTGGGCGCGGCTCGCCCCGTCGACGAGCGCAGCCTCCTCGAAATCGCGCGGGATGGTCTTGAATGTCTGCCTCATCAGGAACACGCCGAAGGCCGAGGCGAAGTACGGCGCCATGACGCCGAGCAGCGTGTCGTAGAGTCCGAGCCGCGACAGCGTAATCAGGTTGGGCACGATGAGCACCGGCGGCACGAGCATCAGCTGCAGCAGGAAGACGTAGAAGAGGGCCGTGCGACCGGGAAACTCGATGCGCGCGAACGCATAGCCTGCGCAGGTTATCGTCACGAGCTGCACGATCAGGATGCCGGCGCACAGTATGACCGTGTTCAGATACCAGATGGGGAACTTGCCGGACCGCCATGCATCGACGAAGTTGACCAGCGACGGGTCCGAGTCCGGAAAGAGCGATGCCATGTCGGCGCCGCCGGCGGAGTCGGGACGCAACGCGGCGACCACCATCCAGGCGAAGGGCATGGCCCAGACGGCAGCCGTCGCTGCAAGCAGTATCGTCGCGGCGAGAGGAGCGCCGTTCTTCCCGGCCATCGCCTCAGCCTTCGTAGTGTATGCCGTGCTCGAGCGTGCGCAGCGAGACGACCGAGAGGGCGAGGAAGAAGGCGACGCTGACGACGGTGGCGGCGGCGGCCAGGCCGATGTCGTAGTTCTCGTGGGCCTGCTGGTAGATGTAGTACAGGATCACGTTGGTGGAATCGCTCGGCCCGCCGCCCGTCAGCAGGATGATGTGGTCGACATTGGTCAGCACCTGCAGGAGCGCGATCACCGCGACGAAGGCCGTCGTGGGCTTCAGAAGCGGCAGCGTGATGCGGCGGAACCGCTGCCAGGCGCCGGCGCCTTCGACGCGTGCGGCCTCGTGCAAGTCGTCCGGGATCGCTTGCAGGCCGGCGAGGTAGAACAGCATGTAGTAGCCCGCGTTCTTCCAGACCGTCAGGCCGATCAGGGAGTAGAGCGCGATGTCGGGGTTCCCGAGCCAGTTGGTCGCGCCCAGTCCCAGCGGGGCGAGATGGTAGTCGAGCAGGCCGAAGCGTGGCTGGAAAATGAAGCTGAACAGCGCGGCGGCGGCGACCAGCGGAATCAGCATCGGCGCGACGAAGACCGTGCGCAGGAGCGACGAGACGCGCGTCGACTCCTTGAGGGCCACGGCGAAACCGAGGGCCAAGATGATGCTCGGCACGACGGTGCCGACGGCATAGACGACGTTGTTAACGGCGGCGCGACCGAAGCGGGTGTCGGAAAACAGCCGCCCAAAGTTGTCGAGACCCCAATGCGCTTTGCCGCCGAACCTTTCCACGGTGAGTGACTGCAGCGCGACCTGGGCGACCGGCCAGTAGGTGAACAGCGCGAGGAAAACCAGCGACGGCGCGACCAGCACGGCGACACGGCGCAGCGTCTCGGCCCGTCCGTTCGGGACCCGGACAACCGAAACGCCTACCCCTGCGACCGCAGTCTCAGTCATGCATCCCCCGTCGTTGCGGTGCAACATTGCAGAAGGTCGTGACGGTTCGGTGAGATTGCGGTGACGAGAGCGTAACAGTGGATAAAGGGTTCATCCGTCCGTCACCGGATGCCGCTACGCATGCGCGATGGTCTTGGGCACAGAACCGGGGATTTCGCCGTGGCCGAAGTCAGATTGCAGGATCTTCACAAGAGCTTCGGCGAGACGCGCGTGCTGGAGGGCGTCAGCGCCGTCGTCCCGGATGGATCGTTCGTCGTTATCGTCGGGCCGTCCGGCTGCGGGAAGTCGACCCTCCTGCGCATGATCGCCGGGCTGGAGCAGCCCGACCGCGGCGCCATCTCGATCGGCGGGCGCGACGTGGTGAACCTCGAGCCCGGCGACCGCGACGTGGCGATGGTGTTCCAGAACTACGCGCTTTATCCGCATCTGACGGTGGAAGAGAACATCGGCTTCGGCCTATCCGTGCGCGGTGTGCCGCGGGCCGTGATCAAACAGCGCGTCGCGCGCGCCGCCGCCATCCTGCAGATCGGCGAATTTCTGTCGCGGCGTCCGCGCCAACTCTCCGGCGGCCAGCGTCAGCGGGTGGCGATGGGGCGCGCCATCGTGCGCGAGCCGCAGGCCTTCCTGTTCGACGAGCCGCTGTCGAACCTCGATGCCAAGCTGCGCGTCACGATGCGCACTGAGATAAAACGGTTGCATCGCGACCTGGGCGCGACCTCCGTCTACGTGACGCACGACCAGGTGGAGGCGATGACGCTCGGCGACCGGCTAGTGGTGATGAACAAAGGCCGGATAGAGCAGGAGGGCGCCCCGCTCGATATCTACGCCAGACCGGCCACCTCCTTCGTCGGAGCCTTCATCGGTTCGCCGCCGATGAACCTGTTCGAGGCGCAGGTGACGGAAAAGGGCATTGACCTCGACGGGTCGACCTTCATCGAGACGCCGGCTTCGGCCTCGCTGCCCGAACGCGCGCGGCTCGGCATCCGGCCGGAGCACTTCGAGCCGTGTGGCGACGCCGACGCCCAGATCAGGCTCGTCGCCGATATCGTCGAGCCGCAGGGCGCCGAGACGATCGTGCACGGCACGATCGGCGAACGCAGGGTGGTGGCCCGGCTAGACGGCGCCGTGTCGGTCATGCCGGGCGAGACGATCCCGATGAAGCTGCCGCCGCGGGCCGTCCACTATTTCGATCCGGAGACCGACCGCCGGATTCAGTAGCGGCGCCGGTCCGGTGGCTTGCGGTCCCTGCGGCCGATGGCCAAGCGAAAAGTGCGACCCGGGCCGACAATACATGGTGCGGTCCTGCACCATGTCGTGGGGCCAGACGGGGTCGCGGTGCGCCGGCCGGAGCCGCTTACGCGATCCGCTCGCCAGCGGCAGCCGCTCTGCCCGGACACCGCCGGCGTGCGGCAGACCCGGCCAGCCGTCTCGTCTTGGCTCAGGCGGAGCTCCACCTCACGTAGCAGCACGATCGTCTCCTCGGGAGAAGAGCGCCTTCTCGGCATTCTCAGCTCCGGCTTTGGAGCCGAACTCCAACTCAGACCGACGGCCACGTTCCGGGGAGCAGGCCAGAAGGAACGGGCGACATGACGGCGCCGACCATGAACCGACCGCGTGGCCGCACGCGGACCATTGCTCATCTCTTCGCGTGCCGCCAGGCCTCGTAGCGCTTGAGCGTCTCTTCGCGGGTGGGCGGGTAGAGACCGATGATCGACTGACCATCACGAACGCTTTCCCACACGAAGGCCTCGAAGCTCTCCATGTCGGCACATTCCTGCGCCACCTCGTCGGCCAGGTGCGCCGGGATGGCGATTGCACCGTCCCCGTCGCCGACGATGACGTCCCCCGGGAAGACGGGCGCGTCGCCGCAGCCGATCGGCACGTTGATGTCGATCGCCTCGTGAAGGGTCAGGTTCGTGGGCGCGGAGGGACGCACGTGATAGGCGGGGATGTCCAGCTCCCCGATCGTTTCCGCGTCGCGAAAGCCGCCGTCGGTCACGACGCCGGCACACCCCCTCATCTGCAGCCTGGCAACCAGGATGGAGCCGGCGGAGGCCGCCCGGGCGTCCTTGCGGCTGTCGATGACGAGCACGTGGCCCACCGGGCACTGCTCGATGGCCGCGCGCTGCGGATGGTTCTCGTCGCGGAACACGGAGATCGGATTGCGGTCCTCCCGCGCCGGGATGTAGCGCAACGTGAAGGCCCGGCCGACCATGGTCTGCGGCTTGCGCGCGACCGGCCGGGCTCCCTGGATCACCTGGTTGCGCAATCCGCGCTTGAAAAGCGCCGTCGCGACCGAAGCCGTCGAAGCACGCATCAGCCGGCTGCGGGTCTCTTCGCCGAGTACGTCGTCTGACATGGTATCGATCCTAGTAGATGGCCGGCTCGTCCACCGGCGCGCCGAATGCCGTTTCGAGGAAATCGAAGTCGCAGCCCTTGTCGGCCTGCAAGATGTGGCGGGAGAACATCCAGCCGTAGCCGCGCTCGTAGCGCGGCGCCGGCGGCGACCATCGAGCACGGCGGGCCGCCAGCTCGGCCTCGTCGACGAGCATGTCCAGTCGCCTTTCGGAAACGCTGAGCCGCACAATGTCGCCGTCCTGCAGGAGGGCGAGCGGCCCTCCGACATAGGATTCCGGGGCCACGTGGAGGACGCAGGCACCATAGGAGGTGCCCGACATGCGGGCGTCGGAAAGGCGCACCATGTCGCGCTGCCCCTTCTTCAACAGCGCTCTCGGCATCGGGATCATGCCCCATTCCGGCATGCCCGGGCCGCCCTTCGGGCCGGCGTTGCGCAGGACGAGCACGGCATCGGGCGGGATGTCCCAGGACTCGTCCTCGAGCTTCTCCTTCAGGGCCGGATAGCTGTCGAAGACGCAGGCGGGCCCTTCGTGCTCGTGGAAGCGCGGGTCGCAGGCGGCCGGCTTGATGACCGCGCCGTCCGGCGCCAGGTTGCCCTTCAGCACGGCGAGCGAGCCTTCGTGGTAGACCGGATTGGCCAGCGGGCGGATCACGTCGGCGTTGAAGGTCTCGGCGGTCTCGATGTTCTCGCCGAGCGTGCGTCCGTTCACGGTCATGCAGCGCCCGTCCAGCGTATCGCCGAGTTCCTTCATCAGCGCCGGCAGGCCGCCGGCATAGAAGAAGTCCTCCATCAGGTAGGCGTCGCCGATCGGCCGGACATTGGCGATGACCGGGGTCACGCGGCTCTTGCGGTCGAGATCGTCGAGGCTCAGCGAGACGCCGGCGCGCCTCGCCATGGCGATCAGGTGGACGATGGCGTTGGTCGAGCAGCCGAGCGCCATCGCCACCGTGCTGGCGTTGTCGAAGGCCTCGGGCGTGAGGATGCGGGAGGGAACCAGGTCCTCCCAGACCATTTCGACGATGCGCCGTCCGCATTCGGCCGACATGCGATGATGGTTCGCGTCGGCTGCGGGAATGGACGAGGCGCCGGGCAGGGTGAGACCGAGCGCCTCGGCGATCGCAGTCATCGTCGAGGCCGTGCCCATGGTCATGCAGTGGCCGTAGGAGCGGGCGATCCCCTTCTCCATCTCCCGCCACTGCGCCTCCGTGACGATACCGGCGCGCCTGTCGTCCCAATGCTTCCAGGCGTCGGAGCCGGAGCCCAGCGTCTTGCCGCGCCAGTTGCCGCGCAGCATGGGGCCGGCGGGAAGGAAGATCGTCGGCAGGCCCGCCGAGACGGCCCCCATGACGAGTCCGGGCGTGGTCTTGTCGCAACCGCCCATCAGCACGACGCCGTCGATCGGATGCGAGCGGATCTGCTCCTCGGTCTCCATCGCCAGCATGTTGCGGTAGAGCATGGTGGTCGGCTTCACCGCGCTTTCGCTCAAGGAGAGCGCCGGCAGCTCGACGGGAAAGCCGCCCGCCTGGAACACGCCGCGCTTCACGTCCTCGACGCGCTGCCTGAAGTGCAGATGGCACTGGTTCAAGTCCGACCAGGTGTTGAGGACGGCGATGACGGGCTTGCCCTGCCAGTCCCCGCAGTCGTAGCCCATCTGCAGCATCCGGCTGCGATGCCCGAACGATCGCAGGTCGTCGGGCGCGAACCAGCGGGCACTTCTGAGGTCTCTGGCCTCCTTGCGTGGCATCGTCATGTCCTCATTGTGCGGCCGGCGAGCGGCCGCCGGGCCGCCAGAACGGTACGGCGGCCCCACGCAGGCAGGGCGGCACGTCGGTGGATAGTGCGAGTTCGCCTCCGTATCCGCCTTCCTTCTTCGCGGTGACGGCCACGCCGCCGGTGAAGAAGGCGAGCTTGGTCGGCGCGGGGAAGGGCAGCGGGACGGAGTAGTCGAGGCGGCCGTCCGTGGAGAAACCATAGAGCGCGCCGCCGTCGACGCCTGCGATCCAGTAGCACGCGCCATCGGCCGCGACGGCTGCGCCGTCCGGCCGTCCCGCGAGCCGGCGCATGGACGCGAATTCGGTGCGGGCCCCGATTTCCGCGGTCGCGAAATCGCACGCAGCCGTCCAGATCGTCTGGACCGTGGGATGGGAGTCCGAAACGAAGAGCCGGTCGCCGTTCATGTCGGCGGCAAGTCCGTTCGGCGTCGTGAGGCCGGTCAGGACGGATGTCAGCGTCAGGTCGGGTGCGACGACGTGCAGCTCTCCGCGCCCGGGCGTGGCGTCCATCGCCATCGTCGATGCCCAGAGACGGCCGGTGTGATCGACGGTTGCGTCGTTGAATCGCCGACCCTCTCCGGCAAAGGCCACCAGACGTTCGAACCGCCCGTGCGCCGGCGAGAACGCGTAGATCCCGCGCTCCATGCCGACCATGGGGCTGTCCGGTCCCGCCAGCACGACAAAGCCCGGTGTCTCGGGCGTGGGCCAGAACTGCGTGGTCCGGGTCGAAAGCCGGGTCCGCAGCAGCCCGCATCCGGTGACGTCCACCCACCAGACGAAATCGTCGCGATCCCAGAACGGACTTTCACCGAGCTTTGCACCCTCGTCGCCTGCTGGCGCGAAACGTAGGTCCAGACGCGTTGGCAACTCAGCACACCACCCTTCCGGGCTATCGTTGGCTCGATAGCCTATTGACACTCGTTGCCTAGCGTAAATAGGATACTAGTTCAACTAATATATTAATCCACGGAAATTGCTGGGAGGATGGAAATGAAGCCGACGATCAGGATGGCGGGGCTTTGCGCGGCGATCGCCGTTGCGCTCGCGACGGGCGCGCCCGCCCTTGCGGAAACGACGTTGCGTGTCGGAACGGTGCTCGCCCCGGGCGACCCGATGGGCCAGGGGCTCGAGAAGTTCAAGGCCGATGTCGAGGCGGCCACCAAGGGCGAAGTGAAGATCGAGGTGTTTCACAATTCGCAGCTCGGCGACACCACCGAGATGATCGACCAGGCCCGGGTCGGAGCGAACATCGGCACCGTCACCGACGTCGCGCGCCTCTCCACCTTCGTGCCGTCGCTCGCGATCATGTCGGCGCCCTTCATGTTCGACACGTACGAGCAGGCCGACAAGTTCGCGCTCTCGCCCGACTATCTGGCCTGGGGAGACGAACTCAAGGCGAAGTCCAATCTCGTGATGCTGGCGTCCAACTGGTATCAGGGGCCGCGCCATCTGCTGACGCAGAAGCCCGTTTCCAAGCCGGCGGACCTGGCGGGCGTGCGCATGCGCACCATCGGCGCGCCCGTCTGGATCGAGACTATCCGCGCCATGGGCGCCGAGCCGACGCCGATGGCCTGGGGCGAAGTTTACTCCGCTCTCCAGCTCGGCGCGATCGACGCGGCGGAAGCCCAGCCGACCGCGATCACCGGCGCGAAGCTCTACGAGGTGGTCAAGAACGTCACCAAGACCGGCCACATCCAGCTCGTCACCGCGCTCGTGGTCGGGGCCGACGCCTGGGACCAGATCTCGCCCGAGAACCAGAAGATCGTGCGCGATCTCGCGGTCGAGAGCGGTCGCTACGCGTCCAATCTCACCATCGAATTGGGCGACAAGGCGCTGGCCGACGTCGCAGCCTCCGGCGTAACCGTATCCGACGTCGACCTCGCGCCCTTCAAGGCGGCGGTATCGGGTGTCTACGACCAGTTGAATCTTCAGTCGGAAGTCGCCACCGTCAACAAGGTGCTCGGCCGCTGAGCGGCCGTCACCCTGACGAGTGACTGCAACGGAAGTCGGGGCGCCGGTCATGCTGAGACGCGTGGAATTCGCCTGCGCCTCTCTCCTGCTCTGGGCGGTGGTGGTGCTGGTCGGACTGGCAGCCATCGCCCGGGCGATGGGATCGCCGATCATCTGGTCCGTCGAGATCGCCCAGCTCGTCTTCCTGTGGCTGTGCGTCCTTGCCATCGACCTCGGCCTCCAGGACGAACGGCATTTCGGCCTGCAGATCGTTCAGGACAACGTCTCGCCGCGCATCCGGCGGATCGTCGAGATCGTCAACCTGCTGGTCCTGATCGCGCTGCTCGCGTTCCTTTTCCGTTACGCATGGCGCAACACCGCGTTCATGCACGCGCGGCTCGACGGCGCGCTGCAGATTCCCGGCTCGTACTATCACGCGTCCATGGTGGTCGGTTTCGCCCTGATGATCCGCACGCTCGTCGTCAGGCTCTTCGCAACACTCTCCCGAAGAGCCGCGTGACATGCTGCTCCTGATCGCGGGGCTGTTCGCCTTCTTCCTGGTTGCCGGCATGCCGGTGGCCTTCGCGCTGGCGCTCGCCGCGTTCCCGGTCTTCGTGATGACCGGAACCATGCCGCCCACGGTCGCGATCCAGAAGATGGTGACGGCGACGCAGAGCTTCCCGCTGCTCGCCGTGCCGTTCTTCATATTCGCCGGGAACCTGATGAACGCCACGGGCATCACGGAGCGCCTCGTACGCTTCGCGCGCCTGCTGACCGGCTGGATGGCGGGCGGCCTGGGGCAGGTCTCGATCCTACTCAGCCTCATGATGGGCGGCATTTCCGGCTCGGCGGTCGCCGACGCGTCGATGGAGGCGCGGCTGCTCGGCCCGAGCATGACGAGCCAGGGCGGCTATTCCAGGGCGGCGGCCGCGGCGGTGCTCGCGTTCGGATCGATCATCACCGCGACGATACCGCCGAGCATCGGGCTGATCCTGTTCGGCTTCATCAACGAGGTCTCCATCGGCCGCCTGTTCGTCGCCGGCGTCGTTCCGGGCGTGGTCCTCACCGTCTTCCTGATGGCGACGGCCTGGTTCGTCGCCAAGCGGAACGGCTACGCCGCCGACCTCGCCGAGATGCCCTCCTTCCGCGAGGTCTGGGCGAGTTTCGCCGACAGCGTATGGGCGCTCGCCTTCCCCGTCATTCTGATCGTCGGGTTCCGTTTCGGTCTCTTCACCGCGACCGAGGCCGGGGCGTTCCTGGTCGGCTACGCGCTCTTCATCGGCTTCTTCGTCTATCGCGAACTGACGTGGGATAAGCTCTACGAGGCGACCAGGGGATCCGTCTCCGATCTCGGCATGGTGATGCTGCTCATCATGATGGCGGCGGTGCTCGGCTACGCCGTGACCGTCGAGCGGGGGCCGCAGCAGATCACCGAGTTCGTGACGTCGCTCACGACCGACCCCACCCTCGTCCTGCTGCTGGTGGTCGCGCTCCTGATCGTCAGCGGCATGTTCCTCGAAGGGGCGGCAAACATCCTGCTCGTCACGCCGATCGTCCTGCCGGTGCTGGTGCACGCGGGCTACGATCCGGTGCATATGGGCATCCTGATCGTCACGCTGATCAATTTCGGCGGCCTGACGCCGCCGGTGGGCGTGATCATGTTCACCGTCTGCGGCATTCTCGACGTCAAGACCGGCGCGTTCTCGAAGGCGGCACTGCCCTATTTCGTCGCCATGATCGTGTTCTTCGCCGTTCTGACGCTGTTCCCGGCGCTGTCGTTGTTCCTGCCGGGCCGGCTGATGTAGAAACACGCGGGGTAGCGATGCGGAAGGCTGGAGTCGCATGAGCGTCAGCACGTTCTCTTCTGCGCTGATGAAGGCCGCGGACGAGCTGTCGGGGTCGGCGCCCCACGGGTCAGCCGCCGCTCGCGTCTACGCGGCATTGCGGTCGCAGATCATCTCGTTGGAGCTGCTGCCGGAGACGACGCTGGTGCGCAGCGAAATGGCCGAGGCGTTCGGCGTCAGCCAGTCGCCGGTGCGCGAGGCCATCCAGCGGCTCGAACAGGAAGGCCTCGTCATCTCCTATCCGCAGTCGCGCACCGTCGTGTCCAAGATCGACGTCGCCCATGCGCGCGAGACGCAGTTCCTGCGCCTGAGCGTCGAGCTGGAGGTCGCCCAGGTGCTGGCCCGCGCCGGCGATCCGGCCCTGCTGACGCCGGCGAGCCGGATCCTGCGGATGCAGAAGCTGGCCGGAGAGGACCGAGACATCGGGGAGTTCAACACGCTCGACCGTCTGTTCCACCTGTCGCTGTTCGAGGCGGCCGGCGTCCGCGCGTTGTGGCACCTCATATCCGACCGTTCGGGACACATCGACCGCCTCAGGCGGTTGAACCTGCCCGACCCCGGCAAGATCGCCGAGGTGATCCGGCACCACGAGGCCATTCTGGCGGCGATCGCTTCGGGCGATCGTGAGGCGGTGGACGAGGCGGTCCGGACGCACCTGTCCGGCACCCTCGCGGCCGTGCAGAAGATCATGGATCAGTATCCGCAGTACTTCTAGCCGCCGCTCGCCGGACCCGCGTCGGCATTGAGCACCCGGACCGGATGTCCGGAGAGCCACGTCCGGATATTCTCCAGCGCGTCGGCGAAATAGATCTCGTAGGTCTCGCGCGTCACGTAGCCCAGATGCGGCGTCGCGACGATGTTCGGCAGCGTGCGGAACGGATGGTCGGCGGGCAGCGGCTCGCGGTCGAAGACGTCGAGACCGGCGCCCGCGATCGAACCGTCGTGGAGCGCGTCGATCAGCGCGGCCTCGTCGATCAGCGGTCCGCGCGAGGTGTTGACGATCACCGCGCCGGGCTTCATCAGGCCGAGCTCGCGGGCGCCGACGATGCCGCGCGTGCCGGCGTTCAGCGTCAGATGCAGGCTGACGACGTCCGAGGCGGAAAGGAGCTCGTCCAGGGTCGCGGCATAGCCGATGCCGAGCGCGGCGCTGCGCTCCGGCGTATTGTTCTTCGACCAGCCGAGCACGGTCATGTCGAACGCCCGGCCGTAGCCGGCGACGAGCGCGCCGAGCTTGCCGAGGCCGACGACCCCGAGCGTCTTCTGCTTGAGGTCGCGGCCGACGCCGAGCTGCCACCGCTCGCCTCCGGAGCGGAAGTTCGCCGTCTCCTCGGGAAGGTTCCGCATGAGAGCGAGCAGCAGCCCCCAGGCGAGCTCGGCGGCCGGGCCGACGGAGCCGCGCGTTCCCGACACGACGATGCCGAGACGGCCGGCGGCCGCCATGTCGATCGCGGCGTTGGCCATGCCCGTCGTCACCAGCAGCCGGAGGTTCGGCAGGCGCTTCAGGAGTGCCTCGTCGAAGACGGTGCGCTCGCGCATGGCGACGATGACCGCGTAGGGCGCAAGCGTCCCGGCGATCTCGTCGGCGCCGAGGTGGCGATCGAGGAAGTCGACCTCGACCGACGCCGGCAGCGCGTCCCACGGCGCCATCGACGCGGCGACCCGCTGATAGTCGTCGAGGACGGCGCAGCGGTGGGTCCCGGTCATGGGTCAGTCATTCCTTGCTCGGCTCGGCCCTGCGCTTCTCGACGAAGGCGGTCTGCGCCTCCTTCGCGGCGGCGGTGTGGGACAGGTCGTGGGTGATCGTCTGCTCGTAGCGATACGCCTCGCGGAACGGCATGCTTTCGGCGACGCTGAAGCCGCGCTTGATCCAGCTTACCACGAGCGGGTCCTTGGCGGCGATCTCGCGGGCGATCGCCGTCGCCTCGTCCATCAGCCTCTCCCGCGGCACGCAGGCCGAGACGACGCCGAGGCGGAAGAGCTCGGCGGCGGGGACGTCGCGGCCGGTGAAATAGATCAGCCGCGCCCAGGAGCGGCCGAAATGCTCCATCATCAGCTTGCCGCCGCCGGCGAGGCCGACGTCGATCTCGGGCATGCGGATAAAGGCGTCGTCGCTGGCGATCATGATGTCCGCGTAGAGCATGAGCGCGCAGCCCGCCCCGATCGCCGCGCCGTTGACGGCGCAGATCACCGGCTTGGCGCAGTCCATCAGCACGAAGAAGAACTCGCGGGTGACGCGATTGTGGCTGAGGTAGTCGCCGGGCTCCTTGACGAGTGTGCGGCGTTCCTTGATGTCGGCGCCGGCGGAGAACACCTTGCCCTCGCCGGTGAGGATCACCACGCGCACGTCGTCCCGGTCGCTCAGCGAATCGAACAGCCAGACCAGTTCCTCGCGCATGCGGCGGTTCTGGGCGTTGACCGGCGGGCGCGCCAGCGTGACGGTGGCGATCCCGTCGGAGACTTCGAGGCGACAGGTCTGAAGTTCCATCGTCGATCCTTCGTCAGTGATGCAGGTCCTCCCGGGCGCCGCCGAGATAGCGCCTGGACAGGTTCTCGCGGTCCATCAGCATGCCGGCCGGGCCGTGCTCGGTGATGCGCCCGGCCTCGAGTACGTAGCCGTAGGCGGCGTTCTTCAGCGCCAGCGACACGTTCTGCTCGACGACGAGGATGGACAGGCCGCGTTCGGCGTTGATGCGCTTGAGAATCTCGAAGATGTCGGCGGCGATCTTGGGGGCGAGGCCGAGCGAGGCCTCGTCGACCATCAGGAGCTCGGGCTGCGCGAACAGGGCGCGGCCGATCGCCAGCATCTGCTGCTCGCCGCCGGAGAGATAGCCGGCCTGCGAGCGCCGGCGTTCCCTGAGCGCCGGGAAATAGTGGAAGATCTCATCGTAGCGGTCCTTCGCCAGCGCGGGACCGCGCGAGGCGCGGGCGAACAGCGCCGCCTCGAGATTCTCCTCCACGGTCATGGTGGGCAGAACGAAACGCCCCTCGCGAACGTGCAGGATGCCCCTGCGGGCGCGCTGATAGGAAGCGAGCCGGGTGACGTCCTCGCCGAAGCAGCGGATCGATCCGCTTCGGACGCTGCCGTTCTCGAAGCGGAGCAGCCCGGAGATCGCCTTGAGCGTCGTCGACTTGCCGGCGCCGTTGGCCCCCAGCAGGGCCACGAAGCCGCCTTTGTCGACCGACAGCGTGACGTCTTCCAGCGCCAGATTGGCGGCGCCGTAGACGACGCTCAGTCCGGCGATCTCCAGGGCCGCGGTCATCTCAGTCGATCTTCATCCACGGCGTCGCTTCGCTGACAGTCAGTTTGCCGTCCTTGTAGTTGTATCGGTAGACGACGCCGTAGGGGATACGGTTGTCGACGAAGCTGATCGGAATGCCGAACACGCCGCCCGCGTCGAAATCGTGGATGGCGTCGATCTCCTTGATCAGGTTGTCGCCGTCAAGCTCGAGACCCTTCCGGATGGCGCTGCCGATCGCCTCGCGCAGCACCAGCGCGGTCGCCCAGCTCTGCATGTAGCCGATGTTGGCGTAGCCGGTGTAGGGCTTGTCCGTCCAGGTCTTCAGGTACTCGTTGATGGTCTCCATCATCGGCGTCTTCGCCTCGCCGACGAGCACGTTGACCGACACCGTGCCGAGATAGTTGTCGGCGGCCTCGCCGATCGTCTGGACGACGTCGGGATGCGAGCCGTACAGCGTGCCCATGAACTGGGTCTCCACGCCGTAGTCCTTCACCAGCTTGACGATCTCCGGCCAGACGTTGGAGGCGTAGCCGTGGAAGATGACGTAGTCGGGCTGGGCCTGGCGGACCCGGATGGCGTGCGAGGTCACGTCGACCTCGACCCACTTGGTCTCCTGCTCCAGGACGATGTCGATCCCCATCTCCTTGGCCATGGCTCGCGCGTTCTCGAGCGGATCGCGCCCGAACTCGGACGCCGAGTAGACGATGGCGACCTTGGGAGCCCCTTCGCCCTTGAAGTTGTCCTTGATGTAGTGGAACAGCAGCGCGACCTGGTCGGAATAGGTCGGCCCGACGAGGAAGTGGTACTTGTACTTCTCCGTGTCGACGAGGTCGGAAGCCGCGCCCGTGTTCGACATCAGCTTCTTGTAGGTCTCGTTGTTCTCCGGCGAGATCGCGCGGACGAACGGCGTGCCGTCGCCGCCGGTGAAGACGACGTCGCCGCCCGCGACCGCCTTCTTGAACCCTGCCACGCCGAGCTCGACCTTGTATTCGTCGTCGTAGTACTCGATCTCGATCGGATGGCCTTCGACGCCGCCGTTCTTGTTGATCCAGTCGATGGCGTGCGTCCAGCCGACCTGCTGGGCCTGGCCGGTTACGGCGAGCGGGCCGGTCAGCGGCAGCGGCACCCAGTATTTCAGCGGCGCCTTGTCGTCGGCCGCGGCCGGCGAAAGGCCCGTCATCGCGGCGAGCGCGAAGCCTGCCGTCGCGCCGAGGAAGTGTCGTCTTGGCAATCTGAACATTTGGCGTCTCCCTGTGTTTGTCTCGGTAGTCACGGATCTCAGTGCTCTGCCTTGGCCTCGACTTCCTCGGCATGGCCGAACGCGCGGTGCAGCAGGCCGACGAGGCCGCGCGGCTCGAAGATGAGGAAGCCGATGATCAGGCCGCCGAAGATGATCTCGCGAAGCGGCGACAGAAGTCCGGCGAGGTCCGCGCCGGGTCCTGCCGCCGACTCCAGGAGGAAGCGGAGGAATTCGGGCATCAGGGTCATGAACAGCGCGCCGAGGATCGAGCCGAGCGTCGTCGCGCGGCCGCCGACCACGACGGCGGCGAGGAAGAAGACCGAGACCATGAGCGTGAACTGGTCGGGGTTGACGATGCGCAGGAAGGCTGCGAGCAGCGCGCCGGCGGCGCCGGCGTAGGCCGCGCCCAGGCCGAAGGCGACGAGCTTGGTGTAGACCACGTTTATGCCGAGCACCTCGGCCGCGTAGTCGCGCTCGCGCACGGCGATGAAGGAGCGGCCGACGCGGGTGCGGAAGAAGTTGCGCGCGCCGAGCGTCGCCAGGAAGGCGACGCCCGCGGCGACGTAGTAGAAGCCGGTGTCGCCGAGGCCGAACACGTCTATCTTCGGCAGCGACAGGCCGCGGTCGCCGCCGGTCACCGAGGTCCACTGCTGGAACACGAAGTAGAGCATGTACTGGGCGGCGAGGGTGGCGATCGCCAGATAGACGCCCTTGATCCGCAGCGCCGGAATGCCGAACACGAGGCCGACGGCGAAGGCGGCGAGCGCGCCGCCCACGATGTTGACCGCCAGCGGCGTGCCGAGATGCAGCCACATCAGCGCGCTGACATAGGCGCCGACGCCGAGGAAGGCGGAGTGGCCGATCGACAGGAGGCCGGCGTAGCCGACGGTGATGTTCAGGCCGACCGTGGCGATCACGTTGATGGCGATCAGGCAGCCCATGTAGAGGACGTAGACGGAGCCGAACACCGGCACGAGCAGCAGGCCGAGCCCGAGCAGAACCCAGGACGCGGTCTCGACCGCCGGCAGGGTGGTGAAGGGCCGGCGCGGCTGCGCCGCCGCGGTCCGCTCGCTCATATCCGTTCCACCCGCTGCTCGCCGAACAGGCCGGTCGGCTTGACGATCATGACCAGGAGCACGACCAGGTAGGGAATGAAGCTCTGCCAGGCGGCGCCGAGATAGGCTCCGACGATCGTCTCGAGCCAGCCGATGAACAGGCCCGCGATCACCACGCCGCCGACGCTCGTCATGCCGGCCAGCATGACGACGGCCAGGACGTTGAGGGCGACCTGGCCGAGCTGCGGCGTCACGCCGTTCACCGATCCGGCGAGGATGCCGGACGCCGCCGCCAGCACGCCGGCGAAGGCCCACGACATCAGGAACACCATGCGGATGTTGATGCCCAGGCTCTCGGCTGTGATCTGATCGGTGGAGGTCGCGCGGATCGCGGTGCCGGCGCGGGAGAACCGGTAGTAGACGATGAACGCGCCGCTGATGATGCCGGCGGCGAGGAAGCCCCAGGCCAGCTTGCCGGGGATGAGGATGTCGCCGAGGAAGACCGGCGTGCGCGGCAGGATCTCGGTGAGCTGGCGAACGTTCGGGCCCCAGATGAGGCCGGCGAAGCCGCGGAAGACGCTGGCGACGCCGAAGGTGACCATCACCAGGACGATGTGCGGGCGCCCGATCAAGGGCCGCAGGACGATGCGCTCGGTGAGCATCGCCAGGACCGCCGAGCCGGCGAACGCGGCGAGGAGCCCCGCCCCCATGCCGAGGCCGAGCTGGATGTCGAACAGGAGGAACAGATAGGCGCCGAGCATCATCATCTCGCCCGTGGCGAAGTTGAAGATGTTGGTGGCCTTGAAGACGATGACGAAGCTCAGCGCGGCCAGCACGTAGATGCCGCCCGAGGCGAGGCCGACGAGGCTGAACTCGAGGAGAAGGCTCATCGGACCGCTCACTCCTCGCCGAGATAGGCTTCGATCACCGCGGGGTCGATCTGGACCTGGGCCGGCGTGCCGGCGGCGATGACGCGTCCGAAGTTGAGGACCACGATGTGGTCGGACATGGTCATGATCGATTCCATGTCGTGGTCGATGAGCAGGGCGGTGAGCTCCGATTCCTGCACGATGCGCGCGATGTACCCGGACATGCGCGCCTTCTCCGTCGTGTTCATGCCGGCGAAAGGCTCGTCGAGCATCAGAAGCCGTGGCCGGGCGACCAGCGCGCGGGCGAGCTCGATGCGTTTCTGGACGCCGTAGGGCAGGCCCGACACCGAGCGGTCGCGATACTCCTCCAGATCGAGCAGCGGCAGGATGGTCTCGTCGATCCGCCGGCTCAGATCGCGCTCCTCGCGCCGTGCCGGGCCGAGGTAGAGGGCGGCCGCAGCCAGGCCGGTGCGCAGCAGGTGATGGGCGCCGAGCTTGATGTTCTCGGCGACCGTCATGCCCGGGAAGAGCGCGATGTTCTGGAACGTGCGGACGATGCCGATGCCCGAGCGGCGGTGCGCCGGCATGGCGAGAAGATCGGTTCCGTCGAAGGTCACCGCCCCTTCGTTCGCCGGATAGAAGCCCGACACGACATTGAACAGCGTGGTCTTGCCCGCCCCGTTCGGGCCGATCACGGCGGTCACCTTGTTGGCCGCGACGGCGAGCGACACGTCGGACAGCGCCTTGATGCCGCCGAAGGCGAGGCTGACGCCGGAAATGTCGAGAATGGCGCTAGTCATGCGCGGCCGGAGCGGACAGCGCAGGAGTTCGGGTGCCGCCGGCGCCGACCACCGGGAACGGACGATCGTGTGCGACCGTTACCCCGCCCGTTGCGCCCGGCACCGTCCGCACAGTCCTGTCCTCCCCAATCGACGTTTGTTCTGATTAGCCCGGACCTTAGCCAAGG
Organism: Pseudomonadota bacterium; assembly: GCA_023458595.1. Taxonomy (GTDB): domain Bacteria; phylum Pseudomonadota; class Alphaproteobacteria; order Rhizobiales; family Tepidamorphaceae; genus Microbaculum. The sequence goes on along the minus strand of JAEWYT010000009.1, from coordinate 67,771 downwards.
CGTCTGGGAGGGATAAGAGCCGGCCCTGCAAACCACCGTTGCAGCTTCTGCAACGATGAGGCCCGATCCATCTCATATACTGCTGACAACGAAAAAATGGAGGAAGCACGTGATCGAGATTGGCGACTTCAGGATTTCACGAGTCGAGGAAATGGTGCTCGACGAGGACCCGAGCCTCCTGAAGCATTTCGACGACGAGATCCTGGCCGCGCATCGCGACTGGCTCGTCCCCGATTTCTACGTCGCCGAGCGCAACTGCTTCCGCACCATGATCCACGCCTGGATCCTGAGGACGCCGGACAGGACGATCGTCATCGACACCGCCGGCGGCGACGACAAGGACCGGCCGCTGTCGCCGCGCTTCCACAAGCTGAAGACCGGATTCGATCAGCGCCTCGCCGCCGCCGGCGTCGATCCCGCCGAGGTCGACATGGTGCTGCTCACCCACCTCCACGTCGACCACGTCGGCTGGAACACGAAGCTCGACGGCGACCGCTGGGTGCCGATGTTCCCGAACGCGCAATACGTCGTCTCGGGCACCGAGCTCGCGGCCCGCGATCCCGAGCGCGGCGCCAGGGAGAAGCCGCCCGCGTCCTGGGGCCCCTATCTCGACAGCGTCAAGCCGATCCTCGATGCGGGGATGATGCGGATTGTGGAGGGCGACGAGACCATTCTTCCCGGTATCGATCTCGTGCCGGTCCCCGGACATGCGCCGGGCATGATGGGGATCCGGGTGCGCGACGGTGGCAAGGAGGCCTTCTTCATCGCCGACGTGATGCATCAGCCGATCCAGATTCACTATCCCGCATGGAACAGCAAGTACTGCGAGAACCAGGATCTCGCCGCGGAGACGCGCGCGAAGGTGCTGAGGCACGCCGCGGATGTCGGCGCGCTGCTGCTGCCCGCGCATTTCTGCGGGCCGACATGCGGCTACGCGCGCCCGGTTTCGGGCGGCGGCTACGCCTTCGAAGCGCCCCAACAGCGTCCCTGAGGGCCCGGCCATGGCGAAGCTCCATACCGTCATCCGCGGCAACCCTTCCGCGCCGGCGCTCCTGCTGGTGCACGCGCTCGGCACCGACCATCGCTTCTGGGAGGAGGCCGCCGACGACCTGTCGCGCGACTTCCGCTGCGTGATGCCCGACCTGCAGGCGGCGGGCCGGACGCCGATCCCGCCGGCCCCGATCGACGCGGAGCGCCACGCCGCCGATCTCGCCGAGCTCATCTACGATCACGAACTCGGCCGGGTGGTGCTCGCCGGCTGCGCCATCGGCGGCATGGTCGCGGCGATCTGCGCGGCGAACAATCCCGACGTCTGCGCCGGGCTGGTGATGACCAATCCGGGTCTGCGCAACCAGGAGTCCGTCAAGGAGATGCTGCGTGCCCGCACCGTCGAGGTGCGCGAGAAGGGCATGGCGGTGCTCCTGCCCGGCGCACCGGAGAAATCCTTCCACAACATGCCGAGGGACGCCCGCTACGAGCGCTACGTCGCGCGCTACGCGGCGCTCGATCCGGAAGGCTACGCCTCCTCGGTGCTCGGCTTCCTCGACATCGACATCCGCCCGGTGCTGCCGCGGCTGAAGTGCCCGGTGCTGCTGATCCCCGGCGGCCACGACATCCTGATGCCGCCGGAGGGCGCCGCCGAGATCGCCGAACGGGTGCCGCAGGCGGAGATCGTGCCCTTCGAGGACGTCGCCCACTTCATCCCGTTCCAGGCGCCGGAGCGATTCGCCGCCGAGCTGCGCCGATTCGCGCGGGAGAAGGCCGCATGGTGAGAGCCGGAGCGCGCTAGCTCAGCTCGCGCTTGAAGATCTCGGCCATGAAGTCGATGAACATGCGCAGCTTGGTCGAGGTCTGGCGCGAGGCGGGGAACACCGCGTAGACGCCGTTGTCGAACTCGATGTGGCTGACCTTGTAGCCGGGCAGGAGGCGGATCAGCCGCCCGTCGGCCAGATCGCGGTGGACCGACCAGTCCGGCAGCAGCGCGATGCCGAGCCCGGCGCGCGTCATCTGGACCAGCGCGTAGCCGAAGTCGGTGCGCAGGTTGCCCTTGATCTGGACCTCCTCGACGCGCTCGTCGGCGTCCTTGAAGCGCCAGACCGGGGTGCCGAGATTGGTGCGGTAGGCCAGGCAGTTGTGGTGCCTGAGATCGGCCGGCCCGGCGATCGGCGGATGCCGGTCGAGATAGGCCGGCGCGGCGCAGACGACCCGTTCGCTGGAGACCAGCTTGCGGGCGATCAGCGAGGAATCCTCGAGCCGCCCGATGCGGATGTCGACGTCGGTGCCCTGGTCCATCACCGAGGCGATGTTGTTGGAGAGCATCAGGTCGACGGTGATGTCGGGATAGCGCGCCAGGAACTCCGGCAGGTTCGGCACGATCATCAGTTCGCCGACGAGCATGCGCGAATGGATGCGCAGGCCGCCCTGCGGCTTGGCCTGCAGCTGGGTGACGCTGCGGTTCGCCTCCTCGAGCTGCTGCAGCACCTGCTCGACCTGCGAGTAGTAGATCTCGCCGGCTTCGGTCAGCGCCAGCGACCGGCTGGAGCGCTTGAGGAGCTGCGCCTGAAGGCGCGTCTCCAGCGACGCGATGTGACGCGAGATCGAGGCCGGAGACAGGCCGAGCAGCCGCCCCGCGCTCGAGAGGCTGCCTTCCTGCACGGCGGCCGTGAAAGACCGAATCGCCTGAACCCATTCCACCTCGGTCGTACTCCTTCCGGACGCCTGGTCGAGCCCGGGGAGAGCCCGGCGACCCGCGAGATTATAGAGCCGATCTTTTCGGTTCGCGCAAAGATAGGCTTTGCATGACGGCATTCAGCCGCTCCGCTGCACATGCTAATCCCTAGGGCAAAGAGCAAATCACGACCTCCCGCCGACGCCGCCCTGCGGGCCGGCGCAGGGTCCGGGAGGCGACACGGGAGGATTGCTGGACCATGGCGGTTGGCGGCTACGTAACCGATCTCGACAAAGGCGACGTGCTCGGTCCGGTCGAGTACTCCCTGAGCCCGTTCGTCGTCCGCGAATACTGCCACGCCGTGGAGATCCATCATCCCTGCTTCCAGGGCGTCGAGGGGCAGATCATGCCGCCGACGCTCATCCATCTCGACAAGCTGCGTCTCTACCGGCACGCCTGCCCGAAGGGCACCGGCCCGACGGCCCGGATCCACTTCGAGTACGACTGCGAGGTGTTCGGGCCGGTCCATGTCGGCGACCGGCTGAGCGTGTCCGGCGTCATCACCGACCGCTACCAGAAGAACGGCCGCGACTACGTCATCCTGACGATGGAACTGCGCCGCGTCGGGACCGGCGAGCTGCTGGTGCGCTACGTCGACCGGGTGATCCTCGCCTTCAAGCCCGCCGACGGCGACAAGACGCTCGAGGAGACCGCCTGATGACGACCTTTCAGCCGACCGTGGGAACCGAATTCCGCCTCCCCCCGCGGCCGATGACGCGCGAGCGCATGCGCTGGTACGTCGACGCCCAGCCCACCGTCGCCGCCGACGACGGGCGCATCCACACGCAGGAACCGACCATCCACGACGACGACGCGTACGCCCGCTCCCAGGGGCTGCCGGGCATCATCGCCGACGGAATGGTCTCCACCAACTGGATCCTCGGGCTGCTGATCGACCTGTTCGGGCGCGGCGTCGCCGAGCGCTGCCGGCTGCGCACCAAATACGTCGCCCCGGTCTACGAGGACCAGGTCGTCATAACCTGCGCCAGGATCAGCCGCGTCCTGCCCGGTGCCGACGGCGTCAACGAGGTGACGCTCGACGTCTGGTGCGAGGACGACACGGGCGCGAAGCTCACCGTCGGCGAGGCGGCGGTTTTCGTTCCCGCGGCCGGATGAGTCCCGGCGCAAGGCCATGACCCGCGTCCTCGACGGCATCCGCGTTCTCGACTTCTCCCGCGTCTTCGCCGCACCGGACGCCGCCCAGGTCCTCGGCGATCTCGGCGCCGACGTCGTCAAGATCGAGACGCCGGAGGGCGGCGACAGCTGCCGCACGCTCGGAGTGACGACCGAGGAGCTTGCCAGGATCGGCGGACCGAGCCCCTCCTTCCGCGCCTTCAACCGCAACAAGCGCTCGATCGCGCTCGACCTCGGCAATCCGGCCGGGCGCGACGTCGCCAGGCGGCTGATCGGGGTCGCCGACATCCTGATCAACAATTTCCGGCCGGGCACCATGGACCGCTGGGGGCTCGGCTACGAGGCCGTGCGCGACGCCCATCCGCGCCTGATCTATTGCGACTTCAGCGCCTACGGCTCGAAGGGCCCGCTGTCGCACATCGGCGCCAACGACCTCGCGCTGCAGGCCCATTCGGGCCTGATGAGCATCACCGGCGAGGAGGGCGGGCCGCCCGTGCGCGCCGGCTCGGCGATCATCGACCTGCATGCGAGCCTGGCGATCGTCGGCGGCGTCATGGCGGCGCTCTATCACCGCGAGCGAACGGGCCGCGGCCAGCGGGTGGAAACCTCTCTGCTGCAGAGCTCGGCCCACCTGATGAGCTATTTCTACCAGGACTACTGGCTGACCGGGAACCTGCACGAGCCGATGGGAACGGCAAATCACCTGAGCGTTCCCAATCAGGCGTTCCCCGCGCGCGACGGCCACGTCGTCATCATCGCGCCGAGCGACGACATGTGGCGGCGCTGCGCCCGCGCCCTCGACGCCGAAACGCTGGATGTCGAGCGGTTCCGTACCGCGTCCGAACGGCTGCGGCTGAGGAAGGAAGTCGTCGCGGCGATGTCCGAGGCGACGCGGCGGCTGGCCAAGCAGGAAATCCACGCGCTCCTGAGCGGCGCCAGGGTCAACGTCTCGATCGTCCAGGACATAGGCGAGGCCGCCGACCATCCGCAGCTTGAAGCGATCGGCGGATTGTTCGAGTTCGGGAAGGACGGTGGGGCGGGCCGCTACGTGGCCACGCCCTTCATCCTCTCCGACACGCCCGGCACGATGGACAGCCCGCCGCCGGAGACGATCGGCGCCGATACCGACACGATCCTCGCCGAGGCGGGCTTCGGCGCAGAGGAGATCGCGCGCCTGCGCAACGAGGGCGCCTTCGGATCGAGATGAGCGGCGGGTCGGCGGCAGCACTCGACACCATGTTCCGGGCGAAGAGCGTCGCCCTGATCGGCGCCTCCGGAGACCCCGGCAAGATCGGCGGCAAGCCGGTCGCTCTGATGAGGGAGCACTTCTCCGGGCGGATCGTTCCGGTCAATCCGGGCAGGACGGAAATCGCCGGCCTGCCCTGCAAGCCGAATATCGGCAGCCTCGAGACGGCGCCGGACCTCGCGATCGTCGCGTTGCCCGCGAGCGCCGTCGAGGCCGCGGTCGGGGAGTGCCTCGCGGCCGGCGTCCGGTCGATCGTGCTGTTCACCGCCGGCTTCGGCGAGATCGACGCGGACGGGCTCGCGGCCCAGAAGCGCATCGCCGCACGCTGCGCGCGGGCCGGCTGCAGGCTGCTCGGCCCGAACAGCCTCGGCTTCATCGATTTCCACAGCGGGCTCTACGCCACATTCTCGTCGGCGCTCGACAACATCCGGCCGAAGGCCGGCACCGTCGGCATCGCCAGCCAGTCGGGCGCTGCGGGGTCCTACATCATGGCGCTCGCCGCCGAGCGCGGCATCGGCATCAGCACCTTCGTCGCCACCGGCAACGAGGCGGATGTCGACGTCGCCGACTGCATCGCCTGGCTCGCCGGCGATCCGGCGACCTCGGTCATCGTCGCCTATCTGGAAGGCTGCCCGGACGGCGAGGGCCTGAAGGCGGCGCTGGCGAAGGCGCGCGCCGCCCGCAAGCCGGTGATCGCCATCAAGCCCGGCGCCTCGGAGGCCGGACAGGCGGCGGTCCGCTCGCACACCGGGGCGCTCGCCGGCTCCAAGCGGGTGTTCGACGCCGTGCTCCGGCACTACGGCGCGTGGCCGGCGACGCGGGTGGAGGAGGCCGTCGACATCGCCTATGCCTGCAGCGTCGGCACGATGCCCTCCGGCGACGAGACGATGATCGTCACGCCCTCCGGCGGCATCGGCATCATGCTGGCGGACGCCTGCGAGGAAGCCGGACTCGCGCTGCCGCAGCCTTCGGCCGGGGTCGCCGCCGAGATCAAGGCGCTGCTGCCGCTCGCATCGGCCGGCAATCCGGTCGACACGACCGCGCAGGTCTCCGCCGACTTCCGGCTGTTCGGCAAGGTGATCGACATCGTCGCCTCGGGAACCGCCGCGCCGATCCTGCTGATCTTCATGGCCCACATGGGCAGGACGCCGGGCGTCACCGACCTGTTGCGCCCGACGCTTCAGGATATCGCCGGCCGCCTTCGCGACCGCCTGATGGTGCTGATCACCCGCGCCTCCGACGCCTTTCGCGCCGACATGGAGAAGCTCGGCTATCTGGTCTTCGAGGACCCGGCCCGAGCCGTCGACGCGGCGGCGTCGCTGCGCCGGTTCGCCCGCGGCTTCGAGCGGCAGGAGACCGCGCCGCCGGCCTGCCCCGCGATCGACGGGGCGGCATTGGAATCGGCGGCCGGCGGCGGGGTCGCCGCGGCGGACCTGTTGCGGCGGATCGGCGTCCCGGGCCTGGAAACGCACCTTGCGACGAGCGAGGACGACGCGGCGGCCGCCGCAGAACGGATCGGCTTCCCGGTCGTGCTCAAGATCGATTCCGCCGACATCGCCCACAAGACGGACGTCGGCGGCGTCCGGCTCGGGCTGAGCGACGCGGCCGCCGTGCGGGCGGCCTGGCGGTCGATGATGGCGAGCGTCGCCGGGAAGGCGCCCGGCGCGCGCCTCGACGGCGCCCTCGTCTCGGCGATGGTCGGCGAGGGCGTCGACATGATCGTCGGAGCCCGCCTGGACCCCGATTTCGGACCGGTCGTGATGCTCGGGTTGGGGGGCACCGCGGCCGAAGCCCTCGACGACGTCGTGGTCGCGCCGGCGCCGGTCGGCATGGCCGAGGCGCGCGCGATGATCGGCGGACTGCGGGCGTCGGCGCTGCTCGACGGCTGGCGCGGCGCCCCGCCCGCCGACAAGGAGGCTCTGGCGCAAGCCCTCTGCGCGCTCGGCGCTCTGGCTGCCGCGAAGGCGGACGACCTCGACGGCATCGAGATCAACCCGTTCCGGGTCTTCGCCGCCGGCGGCGCGGCGCTCGACATACTGGTCCAGCTCAAGACCCGCGATCCGCGTGCCGGACCGTGATGCCGCACGCACGCCGCAAGGACCCCGACAAGGGACGAAACGAATGGACATATCGTTCACGCTCGAACAGCAGGCCTTCCGCCGGGACTTTCGCGACTGGTTGTCCGAGAACCTGTCGCCGGACTGGGGCGGGCCGCGCTTCACCGGCCCGGAAGACGAGGCCGAGAACGCCCGCTTCCAGGCCGACTGGGAACGCAGGCTCTACGCGGCCGGCTACCAGGGCATCCACTGGCCGGAGGAGTACGGCGGACAGGGGCTGACCATCGTCGAGCAGCTGATCGCCTCGGAGGAGCTCGGCCGGGCCTCGGCGCCGGAAGGCATCAACACGATCGGCAAGGAGCTTGTCGGCCCGATCCTGCTCGCGGTCGGCACCGAGGAGCAGAAGCGGCACTACATTCCCCGCCTGCTCCGCCTCGACGACATATGGTGCCAGGGTTTTTCCGAGCCGGACGCGGGCTCCGATCTCGCCGGCCTGCGCACCAGGGCGGTGCGCGACGGCGACAACTGGGTGGTGAACGGCCAGAAGCTGTGGACGAGCTTCGCGCGCTTCGCCGACAAGTGCATCCTGCTCGCCCGCACCGATCCGGACGCGCCGAAGCACAAGGGCCTGACGCTGTTCCTGCTCGACATGGCGACGCCGGGCATCACCGTGCGGCCGGTGCGCCAGATCACCGGCCGGCACGAGTTCAACGAGGTGTTCCTGGACGACGTGCGTATTCCCGCGGGCATGCATCTCGGCGAGGTGAACGGCGGCTGGCACGCCGCCGTCGGCGTGCTCGGCTTCGAGCGCGCGACGGCGCGGCTCTATCGCCAGTCGCGCTTCCAGGCGGAGTTCGTCGTGCTCCTGAAGCGGCTCGCCGAGCGGCCCGAGAGGGCCGCCGACAGCTGGTTCCGCCAGCAGGTCGCCACCCTCGGCGCCGAACTGCGGGTGCTGCGCCTGCTCAACCTCAGGACCGTGAGCCGCATCGTCAACGGCAAGGGCATCGGCGCGGAGGCCTCGATCGTCAAGCTGTTCTGGAGCGAGCTGCACCAGCGCATCCAGGATTTCGCGATGGAGGTTTTCGGCCCGGGCTTCGTCACCGGCGATCCCGAAGCCGAGCGGTTCCGCTTCCTCTATCTGCAGTCGCGGGCGGAGACGATCTACGCCGGCACCTCGGAAATCCAGCGCAACATCATCGCCGAGCGCATGCTCGGCCTGCCGCGCTGAGACGCGGCCAGGGGAGAGCGCCGATGGACTTCGATTTCTCCTTCGAGCAGACACAGCTCGCCGGAAGCGTCGGCAGGATGCTCGACGGCTTTCAGACCGTCACCGACGGGCCGCCGTTCCCCTACCCGGCCGGCGACGTGGTGAAGGCCGCCGCCGATGTCGGCCTGTTCGCGACCGAGGACGGCCGCTCCCTGCTCGGCCATGTGGACGCGGTCGCGGCGGCCTATGAGATCGGCCGGCGGCTGCCCGCCGCGCCGCTGACCGAGATGCTCGCCGCCGCACTCGGACTGGTGTCGACCGACGCGCGCGTCGACGCGGCCCTGTCCGAAGGGGCGACGATCGGCGTCGCCGTCGCCGGCGGGCTGCGGATGGGCGGGGGCGGGGCTGACGGCCGGCTACTCGTCTCCTTCGCCGCCGATGCGGCGCTCGTCGTCGCCCCTTGCGAGAAAGACGGGCAGACCGGCTGGCTGGCCCTCGATCCGGCGCAGGCGACGTCCGAGCCTGCCGAGGTCCTCGACATCACGACCGACGCGCGCTGGCTGTGTTTCGCAAACGCGCCGATCGACCAGGGAAACCGCCCGGATTCCGGCCGTTTCGACGATGCCTTGCGCTTGCTCGTCCTGGCCGAGATGGCCGGCGCGGCGGCCGAGTGCCTCGCGACGACCGTCGCCTACGTGAAGGAGCGCAAGCAGTTCGACAAGCCGGTCGGCTCCAACCAGGCCGTCAAGCACATGGCGGCCAGCGCCGCGACTGCCCTGGAGGCGATGAAGGCGGCCGTCGAATACGCCGCCTGGTCCTTCGATCAGGCCCCGGGCGACGACCCGCGGGCCCTCGTGGAGGCCCGCCTCGCCCTCCTGACCGCGCGCTCGTTCGTCGGCGACAATGCCAAGACGATCGCGGAGCACTGCGTGCAGATGCACGGCGGCATCGCCTTCACCTGGGACTACGGGCTGCACCGCTATCTCAAGCGGATCGCCTACCGCCGCGGCACGCTCGCGGGGCCGCGCGAGGCCCGCGTCATCCTCGCCGGCACCCTTCTCGAAGACGCGCTCGCGATGTGACCGGAGGCGACCATGACTGACGCCGAGAAGCAGGCCCTGAAAGACGAGATCGTCCGCGAGCGCGGCTATTGGGCGCCGTTCCACGCCGTCCTTCTCGAACGGGACCCGGACTTCCTGAAGGCCTACATCGCCTTCCAGGCGGCGCCGTCGCGGTCCGGCGTCCTGCCGCAAAAGCTCTGCGAATTCATATACATAGCGATCGACACCTCGGTCAATCACATGTACGAGCGCGGCGGGCGACGGCACATGGAGTTCGCGCTGAAGGCGGGCGCGAGCGAGGCGGAGGTGCTGCAGGTGATCCTGCTGACGACCGTGCTCGCCGCCCACCATCCGATCGATCTCGGGCTCGCGATCCTCGCCGATCGGCTCGGCGCGCAGTCGGCCCGCTCCCTGCTCGACGCCGTTCCCGAGCTCGCCCGCGGCTACGACGCCTACCATGACGCGGTATGGGAATGCGGCCCGCTGTCGCGCAAGGAGAAAGAGCTGGTCGCGCTCGCCGTCTGCGCAGCGCCGACCTGCCTGCACGAGCCGGGGATGCGCCGGCACATCGACGGCGCACTCGAGGCCGGCGCGACCGCCGCGGAGATCGCCGCGGTGCTGCAGCTCGCCGCCGCTCTCGCCATCCACACGTGCACGATCGCCGTGCCGGGCTTCGACGACGTCGTGAACGGCAAGACGGTCGGCGCGTCCTGAGGGGAGGAGACGATGGAACCGCAATTCGCAATGATCAACGGTGCGGGCTGCCGCTTCGCCCTGTCCGGCAATGGAGAAAGGACGCTCGTGCTCGTCCACGAGCTCGCCGGGAGCCTCGACAGCTGGGCGACGCTCGTCCCGCTCCTTCCGGATTTCCTGCGGGTGCTGCGCTACGACCTGCGCGGCGCAGGCATGTCGGAGAAGCTGCGCGGCAGCCAGGACCTCGACACGCTGGCCGACGATATCGCCGCCCTGCTCGACCACCTGAAGCTGGAGGGCCCGGTCCACGTGATGGGCGCCGCGGCCGGCGCGGCGGTCGCGGTTCGTTTCGCGACCCGCCATGCCGCGCGCGCAGCCCGCATCGTGGCTCTCGCGCCGGCGTTCGGCGTCCCCGAGGAGCGCCGCGACGCGGCTCTGGCGACGGCGGAGCGGCTCGAGCGCGAGGGCATGCGCGCCATCGCCGAGGCCGTGCTTCCCAACGCGTTTCCGGACGGACTGTGGACGAGCGCGGAGGCCAAGGTGACCGCCCTCGCCCGCTGGTTCGGCGCCGACCCTGAAGGCTATGCCGCCATGTACCGCGCAATCGCGCTCGACGGGGTGATCGGCGAACTCGCGGCGATAGCCTGCCCGGCGCTGCTGCTCGCCGGCCGGCACGATCCGTTCAATCCGACGGACCGTCTCAGGGCATTCGCCGATCAGATCCCGGATTGCCGCTTCGAAACCATCGACGCGGGCCATTTCGCGGCCGTGCAGTCGCCGCATGTGCTGCCCGCGATCCTGACGGATTTCCTGGCCGCCGCGGCCTGAGGAAATCCGCTCAGAGCAGCCCGCGCTCCTCGAGCACCTTGCGCGCGACGCGGAAGCACTCGAGCGACTGGGGGACGCCGCAATAGATGCCGACGACGTGAATGATCGCGCGAATCTCCTCCCTGGTGACGCCGTTGTTCAGCGCGCCGCGACAATGGATCTCCCATTCGTGCATCTTGCCCAGCGCGCCGATCATGGCGAGGTTCATCATCGAGCGCGTCTTGGCGTCGATCGTCTCGTCGCCCCAACCGAAGCCCCAGCACCAGGCGGTCATCGCCTCCTGAAAGGGGCGAGTGAACTCATCGGCACCGGCGAGATTCCTCTCCACGTATTCCGCGCCCAGCGTCGCCTTGCGCTTGGCAAGACCTCTCTCGAACAGATCGTCGTCCACTGCGTCCTCCTGGCCGGTTCGACGGAACACCGTCTCCGCCGGCGCGCGATTTGGCAATGCCCGGGATTCTCTTTTCGGCCGGCGGCGCGACGCAGATCTTCCGCCTATGCCCGCGACTCGGCACCCTTCACGTGCACATCGCGTTGCGGATAGGGAATGGAGATTCCGGCCGCGTCGAAGCGCTCCTTCATCTGCCGTGTCAGATCCCAATAGACGGTCCAGTAGTCCTCCGTCCTGACCCACGGCCGGCAGACGAAGTTGACCGAGCTGTCGGCAAGCGCATGCACCTTGATCACGGGCTCCGGCTCCTCGAGGACGAGGGGATGCGCGCTCGTCACGTCCTCGAGCACGGCCTGCGCCTCCGCGATCGAATCCTCGTAGGAAATCCCGAACACCAGATCGACGCGGCGCGTCGCGCTCGTCGTGATGTTGGTGATGATGTTGCCCCAGACCTGCTTGTTGGGGATGACGATCACCTGGTTGTCCGGCGTCGTCACGGTGGTCGCGACGATGCTGACCGATTTCACGGTCCCCGCCACACCGCCGACATCGACGAAATCGCCCTCGTCGAAGGGCCGGTTGATCATGATCATGAGCCCGCTCGCCAGGTTGCCGAGCGTGTCCTGGAAGGCGAAGGCCATGATGAACGAGGCACCGCCGATCAACGCGAAGACCGGCGTCACGTCGATGCCGACCGCCGACAGCACCACCATCAGGCCGATCGCCAGGACCAGCCAGTAGACCACCGTCACCAGGAAGGCCTGCAGCAGCTTCGACAGGTTCGGCACGCGGCCGATCCAGCGATCCGTCGCCCGCTGGATGATCTTTGCCAGTATCCACAGGCCCAAGATCGATACGGCGATGATGGCGAGCATCCTGACGAGCCTCAATCCGCCGTCCGCGGACGTCGTCCAGGACAGGGACTCCGCTATCAGCGTCTTGTAATCGGCCGTGCGCGTCTCCTCGATGATGATCGAGCTGCGATAGGCGCGGAAGTCGGCGATGGCGTCCGGGTCGCCGCCCTTCTTCTCCCAGCTGTTGACGATCATCGTGTACTTGTCGAACAGCGACTTGCGTTCTCCCGCAAGCTGGGTCACCACCTCCCTGGCGGCATCCTCCAGCGGCCCGCCGTATTGCGCGGTCTTGACCTGCGCCTCCATCACCTCCTCGGTCTTCGCCTTGACGATCTTCAGCCAGGCGTCGGCCAGAGCAGCCAGCTCGGGTTTCGTGAGCGGGATGAGCCGGATCGACAGTTCATCGGTGTCGATATTCGGATTGAGCAGGACCTTGGGCAGTTCGGGCGGGTTCTCGGCCGCCTGCTGCGCATCGGCGGATACTGCGAGCAGGCCCAGATGCAGTCCCGCTAGGAGGGCGGGGAGAAGGACAAGTCTTGCGAACCCGGTCATCATTCATGCCTCGATGTAGTGCCGACTAACCAACAAGCCTAACGCGTAGACGACGCGATGGCCAAGCAGCGCGGCCGGCACCGCGCGACGGCGAGCGTGGCGGCAACCGGCTCCGTGGTCCAATCGCTGCCGTCGCGCTGCAGTCCTCGTAAGTCGAGCGGCGTCCTTTGCACCGCCTACCGCGATTGGCGGTGCCGCAACGGTGCCCGGGTCGCGAGGCTCACAATGTCGTCTTGAATGCGCCCTCGCCGGGTCGGCGAGGCGTTCCGGCGCGAAGTCGCGGCGGGCTCAGGGCCTGACGATCGTATAGCCCTGCTCGTCGAGCTCGATCAGCGATACGACTCCGGCGGGAACCACCACGGCGTTGTCGAGCAGCGGGATCTCCTTGCCTTCCTTCTTGGCCATCGCCTGACGGGTGTTGTCGCAGGCCTCGAACGTGACATTGGGCATGCTCTGCGCGAAGGACTTCATCCGATCGGCGACCGGGGTGGTGTCCGAACGCAGCATGTGCAGGCCGGCGTTGAACGCGACGACCTTTATGTCGACCCCCTCGCCGCGCTCCGAGTAGAGCCGAGACACGTTGGCGGCGACGTTCAGCACGGTGTTCATCTTCACCGGGTCGTCGTCGCTGATCTGCAGCGCGAGCTTGTGGGTGTCGTCGTCCGCGAACGCGGCACCGGCGAGCATCAGCAATGCCGCCGCCGCCACGGACAGTCTCGTCAGAACCTTCATCGTCTCCTCCACGCGATCACGCCTTCGGCGCGGTTGTTTATCGGTGAACGGCAGCCCCCTCAGCCGGCGACGCGTACGGAGCGGTTCTCTTCGAACGCCACGACGGGGTTGCTCGTCAGCCACGACTCGACGACTTCCCAGATCGCGGGGCCCTCGGTGCCTTCGTTGACGGAAGCCCAGCCCGCGACGGTGTAGTCCTTGCCGGGATCAATCGCCTCACCCGTCTTCAGCAGCGTCATATCGGTAATGCGCGAGCCCATCGCCGCGTTCGGATCGATCGCGTAGCCCATGCCGCCGACGCGGACCATGTCGCCGCCCTGCTGGTAGTACGGATCGGGATTGAACAGGTTGTCGGCGACGTCCTCCAGGATATCCCTCAGCATCCGGCCGGACATGGCGGATCGATAGGCTGCGGGATAGGTCATGGCGCAGGCATTGTGCAGATCCTCGACCGTGATCGCTTCGCCGGGCAGTACAGAGGTGCCCCACCGGAATCCCGGCGACAGGGCGATGTCCGCCTCGCGCTCTTCCAGGAGCGCCCGGCAGATCAGGTCGTCGAAGGTGCCGTTGAAGTTGCCGCGCCGGTAGAGCAGCGTGTCCGTGCGGGCGAGCTCGCGCGCGAGTTCCTGCTCGTAGGGGCCGCGCACCTTGTCGATCAGCGCGGCCATGCCGGCGTCGGCGGAGATGACGTCGGAGAAAACCGGGATCAGCCGATGGCTGTAGCCCTTCACGCCGCCGTCGCGTACGTCGAGGTCGAGGCGGGAGACGAACTTGCCGTTCGAGCCGGACGCGATCAGAAGCGTGCCGTCGACGATCACCGGCTCGGGCAGGGCGTCGTGGGTGTGGCCGGTCAGGATCACGTCGATGCCCAGAACGCGGGCGGCGAGCTTGCGGTCGACGTCGAAACCGTTGTGGGAGAGCAGCACCACGAGGTCGGCCCCGTCGGCGCGTGCCGCTTCGACGTGCTTGACGATGTCCTCCTCGCGGATGCCGAACGACCAGCCGGGGATCATCCAGCGCGGATTTGCGATCGGCGTGTAGGGGAAGGCCTGGCCGATGACGGCGATCTTCACGCCGCCGCGCTCGAAGGTCTCCATCGGCTCGAACGCCGGCTCGTCCCATTCGGCGTCGTAGATGTTGGAGCCGAGGAAGGGGAAGGGCAGGCTTTCGACGATCTCCTTCACGCGGTCGGTGCCGTAGGTGAACTCCCAGTGCCCGGTCATGGCGTCGGGCTTCAGCGCGTTCATCGCCTCGACCATGTCGGCGCCGCGGGTCGCGTTGGCGGTATAGCTTCCCTGCCAGGTGTCGCCGCCGTCGAGCAGCAGCATGTTGTCGCCACGCTCCGAGCGGATGCGATCGACGATCGTCGCGATCCGGTCGAGCCCGCCCATCCTGCCATAGGTCCTGGCAAGCGCCACGAAATCCTCGCAGGTGAGCGCGTAGGCGTCCGGCGATCCGGGCTCGATACGATAGAGCTTCAGGAAGTCGGCACCGGTCACGTGGGGCGGCAGGCCGGCGACCTCGCCGACGCCGAGATTGACCGACGGCTCGCGGAAGTAGACGGGCTTGAGCTGCGCGTGGAGGTCGGTGATGTGGACGAGCGTGACGTTGCCGAGCGGCTCCATGGCGAGCAGCGCATCCTCGGTGAGCGACTGCTGCGCGAAGGCGCGGGTCCAGCGCCCGCTCGACCCCGCGCCGAGGATCGCCCCGGTCGCAACCGCCGCCATCAGGAACTCGCGCCGCGAGATCATCGCCACTCCCGGGTTCAGGAAAGAAGCCGGCGGGACCGATAGGGTCCCGCCGAAACATCACTGGCGCACGGCCGGCGTCTCGACGGACAACCCCGTGCCGCGCCAGGTCACATAGACCTCGAGCGCCATCAGGTCGTCGGAGAAGGCGGCAGGGTAGCTCGCCCGCGTGTCGCGGATGCAGCCGCGGAAGCGGTTGTGCAGCGATACCATGCCACCGGTGTTGAACCTGTAGGTCGGGAAGCCGTTGACGTTGCCCTGGCTCAGGTGATCGGCGCGGATGTAGTTGCCGTTGTTGTCCTCGTGGCAGTTCGCGCAGGACAGGTTCAGCTGGCCCGTCCGCCTGTAGTAGTGCTCCTTGCCGTTCTCCCACCAGGCCCTCATGTCGCCCTCGTCGAGATTGACGTGGACGGGCATGCCGAGCGACTGGTGCTTGACGAAGGTGACGAGCGCCTTCTGATCCGCGGCGTCGAACTTGTAGGGCTCGGCTCCCATGTTGTTGACGCGGCAATCGTTGATCTGGAGTTCCAGATTGTACGGCTTGCCCGCCGCGGCGTTCCATTTCGGGTACTCCGCGCCGACGCCTTTCATCGATTCTGCGGCATCGCCGTGGCACGAGGCGCAGGACTTGCCGGCCGTTCCCTCGACGGCGTTCCAGACCTCGCTGCCGCGCTCGACGGCGAGCATGCCCGGATTGGCGAAGGAATCCGCCTCCAGCGCCCTGGTCTCGTCCGCGCGGTACAGCCATCCCGACAGCACTTCCTTGAACGGATGGCCTTCCGGTGCCGGTGCGCGCGTGGTGATTTCGATCTCGCCGTCGATGACGAGGTTGTCGTCGACGGGGTCGGCCTGGGCGGAGCCGAAGGCCAGTCCGGCCGTCAACCCCATCACGGCCGCCTGGCTCAGCTTTCTGATGTCCACGGGCTATTCCTCCTCCGCTTCGCCGGGGGGTTCATTGCCCGCCCGGTCGTCAGTTCTCCTCGTCAACTCACCTTGATTTCCGATTCCGCCGTGTAGACGCTGCCGTCGTCGTCGACCCAGGTGAAAACGAACTTCCCGCTCTCCGTGACCTTCACGTTGAACTCGAAGTAGGGGTTCGCGGCGATGGCCGGATCGAGATCGCAGGAGAACACCTCCTTGCCGTTGAAGGTGCAGGTGAACTTGTTGATGATCTTGCGCGGGATGACGTTGCCGTCCTTGTCCTTGCGCTGCCCCGATTCCATCTCGTGGCTGATCAGCGTCTTGATCGTCACGACCTCGCCCTTGGCGGCGGTGGACGGGACCTTTACGCGGGGTTTGGTGTCTGCCATTTCGGTGTCCTCGCTTGCCGGTCAGCCGCCGCAGCCGCCGATCGTGACCTTCACTTCCTTCTTGTCCATGAAGACGGAGCCGTCGCTCATCCGCGCGATGGCGATCACGTTCTGCGTCTTGGCGAGCCGCATGCGGGTGGTCGCCTCGGCGGTGCCGTTCATCGGCGTGAAGTGGAGGGTCGCGACGTTCGGGTTGGGATTGCCCTCGGCCAGAATGATCACGGACGCCACGTAGTCGGCGTCGGTCATCGGGCTTTCGATCGAGACCGAGACCGGCACGGTGTTGCCGTTCTCGGCGATCTCGGGCGCTGTCAGCGTGATGCGGCCGCTCTGCGGAGCCGCGCCGCCGGTGAAGGCGTCGATCGCCTTCTGTGTTTCCTCGGTCCCCGCCCGGGCGGTTCCGGCGCGAACGCCGATGGCGGCGAACACGGCGGCACCGGCGGTCAGCGCGAGCGCGTCACGTCGTGTGAGTTTCATGCCTATCTCCCTGAATGCCCGCGCTATTCCTTGAGCGTCGTCAGGAACGCGACGACGTTCTCGACGTCCTGCGCGGACAAGATCGTCTTGCCCTGGAATTTCTCGTCGACGTCCTTGCCGACCTCGAGCGAGTAGAAGCCCGGCATGACCGTCTGGTCGCCGAACACCGCCTTCGAATTGACGATAATCGCGCGAAGCTGCTCGGGCGAATAGCGGTCGGCCACGCCGTCTAGCGAGGGACCGACATTGCCGTGGAACAGCTCCTTCGACAGTTTAGAGACGGCGTGGCAGGCGAGGCAGTTGCCGAGCTTGCGGTCGGCGAATGCCTTCGCGCCGGCATCCGCATCGCCGGTCTCCCCCGTCAGCGAGGTCGCTATGACCATCTCGGCGATCTGGATATCGCCGGGCGCCACCGTCCCGGCACCGGCGGCGCCTGCCGCCAGCGCGATCGCCACAGCACTGGCGATGCCAATGGTTCTTTTCATCTTGGCGTTTCTCCTCCTCATGCCGAACCGGTTCGTCCGGTTTCTTTCATGCGGTTTTCCGCATGTTCTGTTTGGCTGTTATAGATGCATTAATATGCTTTTTTGAATGTATTGCAATCGGCAAATTCTCGCCTTCGCGATTCCAAGCGGCGCTCATTCGGTGTCGACAATGCCCCTGGCGCGGCGCTCGTCGAGGCTGCGCGCGTGATACTTCTGGAAGTGCTCGTCGGTCTCGTAACCCTTCTCCTTCACCCACCGGAACATGTCGAGAAACGTCCACTTGCCGAAGGCGCCGGGCATGGTGGCGACGGCGGCCCGCGCAACGCTGACCCCATGCGGCACCGCGTCGGGCAGGAAGACGACCGTCGGGGTGAAGACGTAGCCCCACTTGCGGGCCGCCGACTTCTCGGTCAGCTCCTCGCCGTCGAGATCCGTGACTTCCTCGTCGCCGAACATGTTGTACTGCACGACCTTGAAGTTCGCCTTGATGAAGTCCCTCACCTCCGGATCGGCGAGCAGCTCCTCGTGCATCTTCCTGCAGTAGCTGCAGCCGCGCTGCTCGAAGACGAGGACGAGCCGCTTGCCCTCCGCGTCCGCCGCCTCGATGTCCTCGGCGATGTCGCGGAAGGTGATGGAGAACCAGTCCTCCTTGTGCAGTCCGTCGTCGCCGAGCGTGGCGGCGGCGGCGGGCGCGGCGAAGACGAGCACGCCCAGGACGAACAGGAGACGTTTCAGCATCGTGGTTCTCCCTGTTTGGCCGGCGTCAGCCGACCTGGCTGAAGGCCGGGAACGTATCGAGGAGCCAGAGCGAAATGGCCGACATCTGGCCGGTGACGAACAGGATGCCGATCAGAACCAGGAGCCCGCCCATCGCCTTCTCGAACGCGCCCATGTGGTGGCGGAAACGCGCCGCCCAGCCGAGGAAGCGGGTGGCGAAGGCAGCGGCGAGAACGAACGGCAGGCCGATTCCCAGCGCATAGACGGCGAGCAGCATCGCGCCGCGCCAGGCCGTATCGGTGGAGCCGGCGACGAACAGGATCGCGGCGAGCACCGGGCCGACGCAGGGCGTCCAGCCGAACGCGAAGGCAAGCCCCATGACGTAGGCGCCGACGAGGCCGGCCGGCTTGTTCCGGACCTCGACGCGCGCCTGCCGGTAGAGCAGGCCGATGCGGAAGATCCCGAGGAAATGCAGACCCATTACGATGATGAGGATGCCGGCGACGATCGAGAGCACGTCGAAGTAGCGCGCGATCGCCTGGCCGACGACGCTCGCCGTCGCGCCGAGGCCGACGAACACGGTGGTGAAGCCGAGGACGAAGGCGATGGACGACAGGATGATCCGCCGCGACGTTCCCGCCTCTATCGATTCGCCCTTGAGCTGGTCAAAGCTGACGCCGGCCAGGTAGCACAGATACGGCGGCACGATCGGCAGGACGCAAGGCGAGACGAAGGAGAGGAGCCCTGCGAGGAACGCGGCGCCCACCGAGACTTCCAGCATGCCGTTCCACCGTTTCCCCGCCGCGTCTTCGTCTCGTGCGGCTGCTGGCAAACATATTAAAAATTTGCTATGTATTGCAATCGGTGAAATCGAGGGAGACGGACGTGAAGGCGCTGTTCGCTTTCGGAGCATTGGCGCTTCTCTTCGCCGCCGACGCGCGCGCCGCCGAGCTGATCGTGCTGGAGCAGCCCGGCTGCTCGTGGTGCGAGCGCTGGCGCGAGGAGATCGGCGTCGCGTATCCGAAGACGGAAGAGGGCCGCCGCGCCCCGATCCGCTTCGTCGATATCACGAGGAAGTGGCCGGACGATCTCGACGGCATCGGCCGGGAGCGCCTGACGCCGACCTTCGTACTGGTCGAGGGCGGCATGGAGGTTGCGCGGCTGCGCGGCTACCCGGGCGAGAACTTCTTCTGGCCGATGCTCGGCGAGATGCTGGAAAAGCTGCCGGCTCCGGCGCGGATGTGATCCGCCGATGTGACCCTATGACCGGTTGGCACCTTTCCTGAAGCCAGATTATGTTGCGCCGCACACGAACCTACGAGATCCGCTGAACTTCGAGACTTGGATGATGACCGCACCGACGCTGGCGAAAGCACTCGAGACCACCCTGCCGGACCTCACGGCGCCGAAGACGGAAGCCGAGTTCGACGAACTCGTCGACCAGGCGCGCAAGGCGAGCGACCTGTTGAAGGCGCTCTCCCACGAGACGCGGCTTCTCATGCTGTGCCTTCTGTCGAAGGGCGAGAAGTCGGTGTCCGAGCTCGAGGAGATGTTGACGCTGCCGCAGGCCTCGGTGTCGCAGCAGCTCGCGCGGCTGCGGTTCGACCGTCTCGTCACTACGCGCCGCGACGGCCGCATGGTCTATTACCGTATCGCAGACGACGAGATCTCCTCGATCATCGGCGCGCTCTACAACCTGTTCTGCAGGCCCGTCCTCGAGAAGGACGGCTGAGGCCCGGCGGCGCTTTCCTCCGCGACCCGGATCCTCGCAGCTCTCCGTTTGCTGCCCGCCGCGTGCGCGCAGCATGCCGACAGAAGAACAACCGCCACGAAGGCGGGTTGGAGGAGAGACGCGCATGGAAGGCTTCGATGCGCAATTCGCGCTGCCGGTTCTCGGGGCGGTTGCGGGGATCGCCCTCGGGTACGTCGCCAGGGTCGACCGTTTCTGCACCTTGTCGTCGCTCGAACGTCATTGGTACGCGGGCGATTCCACGGGTGTGAGGACATGGGCGCTGGCCGCCGCATCCGCGCTCGTCGCGACGCAGGCGATGCTGCTGACCGGTCTCGTCGACATCTCGGGGACCTTCTACCTTGCTACGGAGTTCGGCCTGACCGGCGCGATCTTCGGCGGCGTACTGTTCGGTTTCGGCATGGCGCTCGTCGGCACCTGCGGGTTCGGCGCCGTGATCCGGCTCGGCGGCGGCAGCCTGCGCTCGCTCGTCGTGCTGATCGTGCTGGGGCTCGCCGCGCTCGCCACGCAGCGCGGCCTCCTTGGCCTGGCGCGCATCCAGCTCGTCGACAACCTCGCCGTCGACCTCTCCTTCGCCGGCGACCAGTCGCTCGGCTCGATCGTCTCGGCGCTCGCCGGCACGGACCTGCGCGCGCTCGTCGCGGCTGCCATCGCCGGAGGGCTCCTGTTCTGGATCTTCCGCGATGCCGGCTATCGACGCAAACACCGGCACATCGCGACCGGCATCATCATCGGGCTCGCCATCGCCTTCGGCTGGCTCGCGACGGCGACCGTCGCCGAGCGCTCGTTCGCGCCCGTGCAGATCGAGGCCGGTTCCTTCGTCGTGCCGGTCGGCGACCTGCTGATGCAGCTCATCACCTTCACGGGCACCCTGCCCGACTACGGCGTCGGCCTTGTCGCCGGCACGCTGATCGGCGCGGCGATCGGCGCCTGGCGCAAGAAGGACACGCGCTGGGAGGCCTGCGACGACGCACGCGAGCTCGGCCGGCATCTGGCCGGCGGCGTCATGATGGGCGTCGGCGGGGTGTTCGCCATGGGCTGCACGGTCGGGCAGGGGATCACGGCCGTCTCGACGCTGGCGCTCTCCGCCCCCGTCGTCATCGCCTCGATCGCGCTCGGCGCGCGGATGGGGCTCGCCTGGCTGCTCGAAGGTTCTGCGCTGGCGCCGTTCCGGCGCGCGCACGACAGCGCTCCGGCGGAATAGTGCTCAACCAGCGACGAATCGAAAGGCGTTGCCTGTCCGTTCGGCGGTGCCGATGCCAGGATGCGGCAGGTGGAAGCCGACGATACGCGTCTTTCCGGCGGCGATGCGGTCGAGCAGCGCCCTGCGGGTTTCGGCCGCCATGTCCCGGTCCTGATCGGCGCCGACGTGCCAATCGGGGCGCTCGAAGGAGATCACCACGTTGGTGATCGCGTCGCCGACGACGAGTGCGCCGTCGCCGCCGTGCACCATGTAGGACATGTGACCCGGCGTGTGACCCCGCGTTCCGACGGCTTCCACGCCCGGCAGCACCTCCTCGCCCGGGTCGATCAGCGTCACCTTCTCCTCGATCGCATCGAAGCGGTTGCGGGCGCCGACCACGAAGTTGCGGCGTTCCTCCGGCAGGGCGGCCATCGCCTCGTCGGACCGCCAGAAGTCCCATTCGCTCCGCGGCACGACGTACCGTGCGTTCGGGAAGATGAGCTCGTCGAAATCGTCGATCACGCCCCAGATGTGATCGGGATGCGCGTGCGTGAAGACGACATCGGTGATCTCGGCCGGATCGAGGCCCGCGGCGGAAAGGCTTTCGACGAGCATGCCGGTCGTGTCCTGGAACAGGGGTCCGGCGCCGGCATCGAACAGGACGAGCCGGCCGGGCATGCGCATCGCGGTGACGTTGCAGTCCGGCCGCACCCTGTCCGTCGGCGCTCCGTGCGGCGCGAACAGCGCGGCGATCTCTTCCGGCGTCTGCTCGGGCAGCACGAAGCTCATCGGCTGGGTCAGGCTGCCGTCGGATAGGACGAGGATTTCGGCCTCGCCGAGCGACAGGGCGTTCGCCGAAATCGCGGGCCGGATGCCGAGACCGGCGGTGGCCGCGACCGCGGCCGCGCCGGCAAGCGCCTCGCGCCGCGTCGCTCCTCTCGGGCGTGCCATTCCCTGCAGCATGTTGAGACCTCCCGCGTTTCGATATATGCATTTTTTTGAATTTATGCGCCCGCCATCGCGCGGCGTCAATGTGCGGGCACAGCCGGCACGCTCCATTCGCCCGGTCCGGAGACGGCGGGGCGGATCGCTTAGGCAGGTGCGGCGGGGTCTGCGGAGGCCCGACGACATGGATCTCGCGTTGCTGCTCGACCGGTTCCCCGAGCCTTGGGTGCTCGCCGCCGGCGGCGTTGTCGTCGGCCTGGTGTTCGGCGTGTTCGCGCAGCAGAGCCGCTTCTGCCTTCGTGCCGCGGCGATCGAGTTCTCGCACGGCACGCTCGGCCAGCGGCTCGCCGTCTGGCTCCTGACCTTCTCCGCAGCCGTGCTCGCGACGCAGCTGATGATCGCCTATGGGGCGGTCGACCTGACCGAGGCGCGCCAGCTCGCGTCGCCGCAGAGCCTGTCCGGCGCCGCCGGCGGCGGACTGATGTTCGGCACCGGCATGGTGCTGGCGCGCGGCTGCGCGAGCCGGCTCCTCGTTCTGTCCGCGACGGGCAACCTTCGGGCTCTGCTGTCCGGGCTCGTCTTCGCCGTTGTCGCCCAGGCGAGCCTGCGCGGTTTCCTGCGGCCGTTGCGCGAATGGTTCGCGGGCCTGTTCACCACCGCCGATATCGGCGGCAACGATCTTCTCGTCTTTCTCGGCGCCTCGACGCCTGTTGCGATCGCCTTCACCTGCCTGTGGCTCGCAGCCGGCCTCTCCGTCGCCGCCCGTTCACGCACCCGTCCCTGGCGCGCGATCGCCGCGGTCGGTACCGGCCTCGCCGTCCCGCTCGCGTGGTGGTTCACCTACACGATGTCGCGCGAGGCCTTCGATCCGGTGCAGGTGGAAGGCGTGACGTTCACCGGACCCTCGGCCGACACGCTGATGCTGTTCCTGTCGCCGCCCGGCAGCATGATCGATTTCGACGTGGGTCTCGTTCCCGGCGTCTTCCTGGGCTCCTTCCTGGCGGCCCTCGTCACCCGCGAGCTGCGGATCGAGGGCTTCCACGACGGACCGTCGATGCGACGCTACCTGATCGGTGCGGCGCTGATGGGATTCGGAGGAATGCTCGCGGGAGGTTGCGCGGTCGGAGCCGGCGTGACCGGCGCGTCGGTGTTCGCTCTGACCGCCTGGGTCACCCTGAGCGGAATATGGCTCTCGGCGGCGATCGCCGATCGCCTCCTGACGGGGCGCGAGAAGGTCGTCCTGGAAACGGAACTCGGTGCGCGAGGCCCGATGGCGAAGGCGGGTGGCGACCCGCTCAGCTGACGAACTCCACCCCGACCGCGTCGGCCTTGCGCCATTTTACCGCACACTCATGCCTGAACGTCCCGTCGTTGGACACGAGCGTGAAGGCGTTGGGAACCTCGGCCGTGTGGGGCATCTCGAGTTTGGCGCCGCTCGCCGTCATGTTCCGGGCGATGCACTCGATGGTCGACCGCTTGTCGTTGAAGACGATCTTCGCACCCTTCAAGGTGCGGCGCCGAACGGTTTCCTTCCGCTTTTCCATGCCAGGACCTCAGTTCAAACAGTATCAGAAGCGCCAGGTGCGGCGGCCGGCGTGACCCACCGGTCGATGGGAGCGAACAGGCGAACCGGTTAGTCTCCACGGCCCGCACCATCTTCATTGGAACGGAAAAAGGGAAAAAAATCGTATCTTCCGGCCTGGTCCGGTTTTTCCCTTAGTCCGAGGTATCCCGATATCATCCGTTGCGTTGACGGCGGATTGATGGGAAACGGCGGGCCTGGGACGATCGACCGACTCTTAGGAAAGGCGCCACGATATGACGAAGGATGAGGCCCCCAAGGCCCGGAAGGGCTATGTCCGTTCGGAAGTCCTGCTGCCCGCGCTGCGCTACAGCCTGCAGCCGCATCCCGACGAGCCTTCCGTCTGCGTCGTGGCTCTGATGACGCCCGACGGGCCGGTCACGCTGACGATGCACAAGGACGCCCTCGCCCAACTCGGCACCGCGATGATGGTGGAAGCGAACCGGATGCCCGGCACCGCGGGCCGCTGACAACCGGGCGACAGGGCGTTTTCCACGATCGATGTAACCATTTCCCCTCGCGATGTCTGTAACGGCTGTTCCCGATTGGTTAGTCTGACGGGAAAGAGGCACGGCAACCGGCCCGGCGCGGCCGGGCGGAGAAGGGGTGGTGGCGCGCGTGGGCGCGGTAATGTGGCTGTTCATCCTGTTGGTGTTCGTGCCGACCGTCCTCTACGGTCTCGGTACCGGCGCGGGCGTGCTCGCCTATCTCTTCGCCCTGAACCTGATCGCCGGCTATACGTTCTGGACGCGCAGGCGTCTCGGCGGCCTCGGCCAGAAGTCGATGGCACTGATCTACCTGGCGTCGGGCGTCTGCTTCTTCGCCTTCCTCATCGATCCCGTGAAGATCGACAGCACCCGTATCGACGGGCTGAAAAGCCTCTCCGCGTGGCAGGCGGTCCTCGATCCGAAACCCGAATCGGGCCCGGTGCTTGCAGGAACGCCGGTCGAGCAGATGTCCGTGAAGCAGCGCGCCGGTACATCCGACCGGCCCTGGCTCGACGGCCTGATCGAGGATGTCGTGCGTCGCCCGGAAGAGCCGCGAAAGACTGGCTGGGATTGATAGACGGCCGGATCTACCAGCCGCCGCCGCCGCCGCCACCACCGCCGCCGCCGGAGGATCCGCCGCCCGACGACCCCGATCCGCCGCTCGACCGCGTGACGGTGGCCGCCGAGTAGGCGGTGCCCAGATTGGCGCCTATGGCGCGCAGCTGGCCGACGTCGCCGAAGCCGCCGCCGCGGCTCGATCCTGAATACCAGGACGGCTGCAGATAGGGATTGGACCCGTCCTTGGCGCGCGCCGCCTCGATCTCGGACCGGAACTGGTTGGTCCACGCCGTCTCCACGTCGAGCGCGATCGCGTAGGGCAGAAGCTCGTGGAAATGCTCCGGCGTCTTGTCGGGCGGATTGGCGAACTCCAGCCGGTCCTTCTCCGCGACCGTCAGATAGAGGCGCGTGCCCTCGATCTCGTCCAGGGCGACCCGGCCGACCGCCGTGGGCGCCTTGAGCAGATGCCAGAACACGACGTTGAGGAGCGCGACGCCGACCAGCGTCAGGAACGGGATCGCGCCGATCTCCGTGCCGATCGCCAGGAACATTCCGCTCATGGCGAACACCATGACGGTGACGACGACCGCCTGAATGATGACGCCGATGAGTTCCACCGGCTCCTGCGTGACGCGAACGGTGCGAACGGCGTTCCAAAGCCGAATGAGAACCGATCCGATCACCACGCTGAACACGGCCGGAAAAATGGAGAGGAAAACGGCCTCGAGCTGCCTCTGCGAGAATACCGCGGAGAAGATCCAGCCGGCAATCGTGATCAGCACGCCGACCACGAACCAGCCGACGTTGCGACGGAAGTAATGCCGGTTGAACGTCCGGTCGAAGTGCGACTTGAGCGCTTCGGCGGCGGCGTTCAGCGCGCTGCGGTTGCTCCGCTCGACGGCAATTTCCCCGTCGCCGCTGAACAGGCGGTCGTAGAGCACTTCCTCGCCCTTCGACACGGGCGTGCCGGACTTGAGCGCTTCGAGGACCTGCTTCGACTTGTCCTTGCGGATCTTGAGGCGGCCCTTGACCGCCAGGTCGATGACCGCGGCGGCGAAGCAGGTGTCGTCGAAACCCATCCTCTGGATGTAGCGCATCGCCGCCGGCGGCAGCTTCGGATGGTAGGCGGGGATGATCGTGCCGGACGGCGGATCGCGACCGACGAGCCACCAGACGATTAGGTAGTAGAGCAGCACCACGCCGAGCGCGACCCCGGCGGCGAAATACGAGCCCCAGCGCTCGAGCCACTGGACGAACCGCTGCTTGCCGGTGATCGGATCGAGATAGCCGGGCGGCCATCCGACGGCCACGGTCATGCCTTCGCCCGCCG
The DNA here is from genome assembly GCA_023458595.1 of Pseudomonadota bacterium. Taxonomy (GTDB): domain Bacteria; phylum Pseudomonadota; class Alphaproteobacteria; order Rhizobiales; family Tepidamorphaceae; genus Microbaculum. Next base: position 41,715 of record JAEWYT010000009.1, on the reverse strand, counting down.
ACAGTTCGCGCGTCGAGCGGAACGTCACCTCGCCGTTGCCGGTCTTCTCGATAGACGCGTCCGCTCCCGTGCCGCCGTAGTAACCGGTATAGACGGACATCTGAGTGACCGGCGCGCCGGGCGGCAGGACGACCACGGCGCTCGCCTTCTCGATCGGGAACGACCACTCGTTGCCGGTCGCGTTCCAGTAGATCTCGTCGAAGCCTTCGAAGCGGCGCACCTGGTCGCTCATCCGATAGACGATCCGGTAGCGGTAGATGCCGGGCTTCAGGAAGACGTCCGACTTGCCGAGATAGACGCGGACGTTGCCGCCGCCGTATTCCTCGTGATGCGGTTCCGGGTTGCCGTCGCGCAGCACCTGGACGAGCTCGACTTTCGCGCCGCCGAACAATCCGGTCCCGGTCCCGCCGAGCGGGATATCGCGGAAGATGCCGCGACGGATCTCCTGGCCGAGCGCGACCACCTCGATGTCCTCAGTCACCAGGATGCTGCTGTCGCGCGCCACCGCGACGCGGACGGCAAAGTTCCGGATCGCTTCGTGGTCGTAGCTGCCCACCTGGGCCTGCGACGTGCCGGGAAAACCGGCGGCGACGAGCAGCCCCACCGCGAAGGCGAGCAGACGGAACGGCATCCCGGGCCTCAGTCGAAGGAGACCGGAACCGGCTTCGACGCGGCCGTCGCTTCCGCCTCGTCGAGCTCGAAGAACTCGCCCTTCTCGAAATTGAACTGCTGGGCCACGAGATTGGAGGGGAATTGGTCGATCTTGACGTTCAGGTCGCGCACCGAGCCGTTGTAGAAGCGGCGGGACATGTTGATCCGGTTCTCGGTATCGGTCAGGTCGGCCTGTAGCTGCAGGAAATTCTGGTTGGCCTTCAGGTCCGGATAGTTCTCGGCCAGCGCGAACAGATTCTTCAGCGCCTGCTGCAGCATGCCCTCGGTCTCGGCCTGGTGCATCGGGCCGCCCGTATCGGCCATCGCCCGGCCCCGCGCCTCGACGACGGCCTCCAGAGTGCCGGCCTCGTGCTTCATGTAGCCTTTCACCGTCTCCAGGAGGTTCGGGATCAGGTCGTAGCGGCGCTTCATCTGCACCTGGATGTCGCTCCAGGCCTCCTGCGCCCGCGTCCTGAGCGATACCAGCGAATTGTAGGTGACGATGACGTACAGCACCGCCACCACGACGATCCCGAGCACGATGTAGAGAAATGTCATGGCGCCGCCCCTATTCGAAAGGTTCGGGCGCAGATTACCGTGCGGGAGCGCGGAAATCGACGGGCGAGATCGAAGAACTTGCGCCGGCGAACTCCGCGCCGGAACGAAGGGTCGAGCTGTGGATATCTTTCCCTACGTCACTTTTGGCCGCCGCCCGGCGTCGCCGATGGTCGGCGGCCTCTCGCTCCCGCAGGAATCGGCCGTTTGGCGCGGTCCGCGCCGAATCCTCCCGCATTCGACAATGTGAATACGTAACGAGCCGCGCCGCTGCGGACATGCTCAAACGGACCGGGTCGGATCAGGCGGCGTAGTAGGCGCGATACCACTCGACGAACCGGGCGATGCCTTCGGCAAGCGGCGTCGCGGGGCGGTAGCCGACGGCGGCGGCGAGATCGGCGACGTCGGCGGCAGTCGCGCGCACGTCGCCCGGCTGCATCGGCCGGTAGTCGCGGACGGCCTTCCTGCCGAGGGCGGCCTCCAGCGTGTCGATCATCTCTTCCAGACCGACCGACTGGTCGTTGCCGATGTTGTAGACGCGCCAAGGCGCCGGCGCGGTGGCCGGATCGGGCCCGTGGCCGTTCCAGGCCGGGTCGGCGGTCGGGGGATGGTCGGCGATGCGCACCACGCCTTCGACGATGTCGTCGATGTAGGTGAAGGATCGTCTCATCCTTCCTTCCCCGAACACGGAAATCGGCTCGCCGGCCAGGATCGCCTTCGAGAACAGGAACAGCGCCATGTCGGGCCGGCCCCAAGGTCCATAGACGGTGAAGAAGCGCAGGCCCGTCGCCGGCAGGTCGAACAGGTGGCTGTAGGAATGGGCCATCAGCTCGTTGGCCCGCTTGGTCGCGCCGTAGAGGCTGACCGGGTGGTCGGCCGACATGTGCTCGCCGAACGGCTCGGCCGTCACCGCACCGTAGACGGAGCTCGACGAGGCGTAGACCAGATGCCGCACGCCGTGGTGGCGGCAGCCCTCGAGCACGTTTATAAAGCCGGCTAGGTTGGCGCTGACATAGTCGTGCGGGGCGTGCAGCGAATGGCGCACGCCGGCCTGGGCGGCTAGATGGATGACGAGGGAGGGTTCGTGCGCCTCGAAGATCGTCGCCATTTCGCGTCCGGCGGCGATGTCCGCCTTGCGGAACACGAAACCGCTGGATTTCCCGAGCTCGGCGAGCCGGGCGCGCTTCAGATCGGGGTCGTAATAGGCGCTGAGGTTGTCGATGCCGACGACGCGGCGGCCCGCGCCGAGATAGCGCCTGGCGACGTGGAAGCCGATGAAGCCCGCCGCACCGGTGACGAGAATCGGGCGATCGGCGTAGGCGGAACCCGGCCCGGTTGCGGTCATCGGTCCTCACAGGCTCCAGTAGACAACGCCGGCCGGCACGTCGGACGGCGCGAATGCCGAGGTGACGTCGACGAACAGCCCGCCCTCGCCGAGCGCACCGAACAGGCGGTCGCGCCCCTTGTCCACATATGTGCGATGCGGGGCCGCCAGGATCAACGCGTCGAGATCGCGCAGCGCCTCGGGCGAAGAGAGCTCGAGCCCCGTCTCCTCGGCAAAGGCGCCGCCGTCGGCGAGCGGATCGGCGAGCAGGACCGTCGCCCCGTAGGAGGCGAGCTCGCGGGCGATCGCCGGAACGCGGCTGTTGCGGGTATCGGAGACGTCGGCCTTGAAGGTGACGCCGCAGATGGCGATGCGGGCCCGGGAAATCGCCTTGCCGGCGCGCGACAGGCGGCGTGCCACTTCGCCGGCGATATAGGCGCTCATGCCGTCGTTGATGCGCCGGCCGGCGAGGATCATCTGGGGATGATGGCCGGCGGTCTCGGCGCGGGCGGCGAGCCAGTAGGGATCGACGCCGACGCAATGGCCGCCGACGAGACCCGGCCTGAAGGCCAGGAAGTTCCACTTGGTCTCGGCGGCACGCAGCACGTCGGCCGTGCGGATCCCGAGCCGGTTGCAGATCATGGCGAGCTCGTTCATCAGCGCGATATTGATGTCGCGTTGAGTGTTCTCGAGGACCTTGGCGGCCTCGGCGACGGCGATCGACTCGGCGCGGTGGACTCCGGCGGGAACGACCGCGGCATAGGCGCGCGCGACCCGGTCGAGCGTATCGGCGTCCTCTCCGGCGACGACCTTGACGATCGACTCGAAGCCGTGCGCGGTGTCGCCGGGATTGATGCGCTCGGGCGAATAGCCGAGGAAGAAGTCGGCGCCGCGTTTCAGCCCCGACGCCTTTTCGAGAAGCGGCCCGCACACCTCCTCCGTCGCGCCGGGATAGACGGTCGATTCGAAGACCACGAGTGCCCCTTCGGCGAGATTGTGCCCTACCGTCGCGCAGGCCGCTTCCAGCGGAGCGAAGTCCGGACGGCGATGATCGTCGATCGGGGTGGGCACTGCGACGACGATGAAACTCGCCTCGCGCAGGAGCTCGGCGTCGGTCGTGAAGTGCGCCGAGGTCGCCCGCAATTCGGCGGCATCGACATCGCGATTGCGGTCATTCCCCATCGTAAGGTCGTTGACCCTTCGCGCATCCCGATCATAGCCGATCGTGCCCGGATACCGGCGGGCGAAGGCCAGAAGCACGGGCAGGCCGACATAGCCCAGTCCGACGACCGCAATGCTTTCTTCCATGTCACCTGTCTACCGCGCGAGCCCAGGAAAAACGCCGCCGGACCGATCCCACGGCGGCACCCCGCATCACTAGAGCATCTGGCGGCGGACGAACAAGGGCGCGCATCGCACGTGCGGCCTTTTCATCGGCTGTTAATCCACCGTAACATCCATTTGCGAACAGTCGGCGTGCAGCGGAGAAACAGGGCGTGAGCATTCTGTCGATCGAGGACCTGACGATCGACTTCCGGTCGATGGAGGGCGGATTGCGCGCCGTCGACCACGCGAGCTTTTCCGTCGCGCCGGGGCGCACGACGGCCCTCGTCGGCGAATCCGGCTCTGGAAAAACCGTCATTTCGCAAGCAATCATGGGGATTCTCCCCGGCGCCGCGCAGATCACCAGCGGCCGCATCCTGTTCAGCGACCCCGCCGACGGCCAGGTGACCGACATCGCGACCCTTGATCCCGGCGGACGCCGGATGCGGGCGCTCAGGGGCAACCGTATCGCCATCGTGTTCCAGGAGCCGATGACCTCGCTGTCGCCGTTGCATGCGGTCGGCGACCAGATCGGCGAGGCGGCGCGGCTCCACCTCGGCCTCACCGGCGCGCAGGCACGGGCGGCAACCCGCGACATGCTGCGGCTCGTGCAGTTCCCCGACCCGGAACGCGCGCTCGACACCTATCCCTTCGAGCTGTCGGGCGGCCTGCGCCAGCGCGCCGTGATCGCGATGGCGCTGATCTGCCGGCCGGCGCTCCTGATCGCCGACGAGCCGACCACCGCGCTCGACGTGACGATCCAGGCGGAGATCCTGCGGCTGATGAACCAGCTGCAGTCCGAGCTCGGCATGTCGATCCTGCTCATAACCCATGATTTCGGCGTCGTCGCCAACATGGCGGAGGACGTCGTGGTGATCTACCGCGGGCGGATCATGGAGTCCGGGCCGGTCGACGAGATCTTTCGCGACCCTCAGCACCCCTATCTCAAGGCGCTCCTGCACGCCGTGCCGCGTTTCGACATGAAGCCGGGCGAGCGGCTGGTGCCGCTTCGCGAGATCAAGCCGGAGACCGGCGGCCACCTGATGAAGGCGCGCGACGAGACCGGCAAGCGCGGCGCGCCGATCATGGTCGTCGACCGGATCTCGAAGAGCTTCATGCTGCGCGGCGGCGGTCCCTTCAAGGCGCCGCGCACGGTGAAGGCCCTCGACGCGGTCAGCCTGACGGTGAAGCGCGGCGAGTGCCTCGGCCTGGTCGGCGAATCCGGGTCGGGCAAGACGACCACCGCGATGGCGATGCTAAGGGCTCTCAAGGTCGACAAGGGCAAGATTTCCTACGACATGAACGGCGACGCCGACGGCGGCATGCGCGACATCGCCACCCTCGAGGGCGAGGACCTGATGGCGTTCCGGCGCAGGATCCAGGTCGTGTTCCAGGACCCGTTCTCCTCGCTCAACCCGCGCATGACGATCTACGACATCCTGTCGGAGCCCTACATTATCCACCAGACCTGCGACCTGCAGGAGCGCAACGAGCGGATCGCCGAGCTGATGCGGCTCGTCGGCCTCGACGAGAAGCATCTCGGGCGCTACCCCCACTCCTTCTCCGGCGGCCAGCGGCAGCGCATCGGCATTGCCCGCGCGCTGGCGCTGGGGCCGGAGGTCATCCTCTGCGACGAGCCCGTCTCGGCGCTCGACGTCTCGGTCCAGGCGCAGATCCTCAACCTGCTCAAGGATCTCCAGGAGAAGCTCGGCCTCACCTACGTCTTCGTCAGCCACAACCTGGCGGTCGTGGACTACATCTCCGACCGTATCGCGGTGATGTGCCGCGGTATGGTCGTGGAACTGGCCGAAAAAGCCTCTTTGATCGGCGATCCGCGCCATCCCTACACCCAGGCCCTGCTCGCGGCGGTGCCCGAGCCGAGTCTCGACAACCTTCTCGATTTCGAGGCCCTGTCGGCGGGACGGGCATCCGATCCGCTGGCTTGGCCCGAGCCGTTCTGTCCGCGCCCCGGCCCGGCCCCCGAGCTGACCGAGGTCGCGCCAGGCCATTTCGTCCTAGCCCCCGGCCTGAAAGAAGCCGTCGCGGCCTAGGCCAACCCAGGGAGAAACGCCGAATGTGGAGTCGTGTCGGATCGCTAGCGGCGATATTGGCCTGCTCTGTTGCCTTGTCGGTCGGGGCGGCGCACGCCCTCGACCTGAAAGAAACCGAGACGCTCGGGCGCACCCATGACGCGGCCGCCCTACCGCCCGTCGCCGAACGTCTTCCCGAGCAGCCGCTCGTCGTCGACCTCAAGGCGAAGGGCCGCGAGCCGGGCAAGCCCGGCGGGGACATCCAGACGCTGATCGGTCGCGCCAAGGACGCCCGCCTCATCAACGTGTGGGGCTATGCCCGCCTCGTCGGCTACGACGAGAAACTGAACCTCGTCCCCGATATTCTCGAGAGCTTCGATGTCGAGGACGACAAGGTCTTCACCCTGCATCTGCGCAAGGGACACAAGTGGTCGGACGGCGCGCCGTTCACCTCCGAGGACATCCGCTACTGGTGGGAGGACATCGTCGGCGAGCCGTCGCTGTCTCCGTCGGGCCCCGATCCGTTCATGCTGGTCGACGGCAGGCCGCCGAAGTTCGAGGTGATCGACGAGACGACGGTTCGCTTCACCTGGGACGGCCCGAACCCGCTGTTCCTGCCGACCCTGGCAGCGGCCCGCCCGCCCTTCATGTATCGCCCCGCCCACTACCTGAAGCAGTTTCACATCAAGTACGGCGACAAGGAGAAGATCGAGAAGCAGGTGCAGGAGGCCCGCGCGTCGAGCTGGGCGGCTCTGCACAACGCCATGGACGAGATGTACGATGCCACCAACCCGGACCTGCCGACGTTGCAGCCCTGGCAGATCCGCAGCGACGGCGACGGCCAGCGCTTCGTCATGGTGCGCAATCCCTTCTACCACCGGGTCGACAGCGAGGGACACCAGCTGCCCTATGCCGACCAGGTGATCATGTCGGTCACCGACGGGCGGCTGATCGCCACCAAGACCCAGGCCGGCGAGAGCAATCTGCAGGCCCGTGGCCTATCGCTGTCGGACGCGACCGTGCTGAAGCGCGGCGAGGGCGATCAGCACTACAAGACGCTGCTGTGGCCGCTGTCCTATGCCTCTCAGGTGGCTCTCTACCCGAACCTGAACGTCAAGGAGCCGGTCTGGCGCAAGCTCCTGCGCGACACCCGCTTCCGTCACGCCCTGTCGCTCGCCATCGATCGCGATCATGTCAACAAGGCGATCTATCTCGGCCTCGGCAAGCCGGGCAACAACACGGTCCTGCCGGAGAGCCCGCTGTTCGAGGAGAAATTCGCCTCCGAATGGGCGAGCCTGGACATCGACAAGGCCAACACCCTGCTCGACGAGATCGGCCTCACCAAGCGCGACGCCAAGGGCGTTCGCCTGATGGAGGACGGCCGGCCGCTCGACATCATCGTCGAGACGGCGGGCGAGAGCCAGGAGCAGCTCGACGTGCTGGAGCTGATCGGCGGCGACTGGAAGAAGATCGGCGTGTCGCTGTTCCCGAAACCCTCGCAGCGCGACGTGATCTTCAACCGCGCGCTGTCCGGCGACCTTGTGATGGGCGTGTGGTCGGGCTGGGACAACGGCGTCGCCACAGCCGATATGGTGCCTGACGAGCTCGCCCCGGTGCACGGCGACTCCTCGCTCGTATGGCCCGCCTGGGGCGATTACTGGGAGAGCCACGCGGCATCGGGCGAACCGGTCGACTATCCTCCTGCCGAGCGGCTCCTGCAGCTCTATAAGGACTGGCTGCGCTCGGGTTCCAACGCCGAGCGCGAGAAGATCTGGAAGGAGATGCTGCAGATCCACGCTGACGAGACGCTGATCATCGGTACCGTCAGCGGCGTCCGCCAGCCGGTGGTCGTCAAGGACAAGATCAAGAACGTTCCGGTGAACGCGTTCTACGGCTGGGATCCGGGCGCTCAGTTCGGCATCTGGCGGATGGACGAGTTCTGGATCGAGAACTGACCGGAAACCGGCGATGTTCGTCTACACCCTCCGACGTCTCGCCGGAATGGTGCCGACGCTCCTGGTGATCAGCTTCCTCGTCTTCTTCGTGATCGAGCTGCCGCCCGGGGACTACCTGTCGAACCAGATCGCCCAGCTCAAGGCGCAGGGCGAGGCCTCGAGCGTGGCCCGTCTCGAGTTCCTGCGCCACGAGTTCGCCCTCGATGCGCCGTTCTGGCAGCGCTACCTGATCTGGATCGGGCTGTGGCCGGGACCGCACGGCTTCTCGGGCCTCCTGCAAGGCGACTGGGGCTGGTCGTTCGAATTCGCCAAGCCGGTCGAGCAGGTCGTCGGTCCGACCCTGCTGCTCACCGTCATCCTCAACTTCACGACGGTCCTGTTCGTCTACGTCGCGTCGTTCCCCATCGGCATCTACTCGGCGACGCGCCAGTACAGCTGGGGTGACTACGGCTTCACCCTGCTCGGCTACATAGGCCTCGCCACGCCGAACTTCCTGCTCGGGCTGATCATGCTCTACCTGTCGAACCAGTGGTTCGGCCTTTCGGTCGGCGGCCTGATGGCGCCCGAATTCGTCGGCCAGCCGTGGAGCGTCGACAAGGTCCTGTCGGTGCTCGCCCATCTCGTCATCCCGACGATCGTCATCGGCACGTCGGGCACGGCGGGCATGATCCGCCGGCTGCGCGCCAACCTGCTCGACGAACTGCACAAGCAGTACGTGACGACCGCCCGCTCGAAGGGCCTGCCGGAGACGCGGCTGCTGGTCAAATACCCTATGCGGATGGCATTGAACCCCTTCATCGCCGACATCGGCAACATCATCCCGTCGCTGGTGTCGGGCTCGGTCATCGTCTCGGTGGTGCTGAACCTGCCGACGGTCGGCCCGATCCTGCTGACGGCGCTGCAGAGCCAGGACCAGTTCCTCGCCGGCTTCATCATCCTGTTCGTCTCTGTGCTGACGCTCGTCGGCATGCTCATTTCGGACCTGCTGCTCGCGGTCGTCGATCCGCGCATCCGGCTCGGTGCGGAGGCAGGCCGATGAGCCTCACCGGCGACCGCAAGCATTTCGTCGATACCGAGCCGTTCGACCCCGACTGGGCCGAGCCCGCCGATGCGGACCGCGAGCGCTACTACCAAGCCTCGCAGTGGCGCATCGTCTGGTGGAAGTTCAAGCGCCACAAGGTCGCGGTGGTCGCCGGCATCGTCCTGCTCGTCTTCTATCTCGCCGTGCCGTTCGCCGAGATCATCGCGCCCTACGGCGCCAACACGCGCTTCGACGACTATCTCTACGCGCCGCCGCAGCGCGTGCATTTCTTCCACGAGGGCCGACTCGTCGGCCCCTTCGTGCACGGCTACGTTGCCGAGATCGACATGGAGACGCTCGCCTGGAGGTACACGACCGATCCGGACAGCGTGCTGCCGATCCGCTTCTTCTGCTTCGGCGAGGAGTACCAGTTCTGGGGATTGTTCCCGGCGAATTTCCATCTGTTCTGTCCGACGCCCGGCGAGCCGCTGTTCCTGATCGGCACCGACCGGCTCGGTCGCGATCTGTTCTCGGGCCTCGTCTACGGCGCCCGCCTGTCGCTGACGATCGGCATAATCGGCGTCGCGATCTCGATCGTGCTCGGCATGTTCTTCGGCGGCATCGCCGGCTATTTCGGCGGGTTCGCCGATTCGGCGGTGAACCGGCTGATCGAGGTGCTGCGCTGCGTCCCCGAGCTGCCGCTGTGGATGGCGCTGTCGGCCGCCCTGCCGGTCACATGGAGCCCGATGTGGATCTATTTCGGCATCACCATCATCCTCGGCCTGCTCGACTGGCCCGGGCTGGCGCGTGCCGTGCGCTCCAAGCTCCTGTCGCTGCGCGAGGAGGACTACGCCCGCGCCGCCGTGCTGATGGGAGCCAAGCCGAGCCGTATCATCGGCAAGCACCTGCTGCCGGGCTTCACCAGCCATCTGGTGGCGAGCGCGACGCTGGCGATCCCGAACATGATCCTCGGCGAGACGGCGCTGTCGTTCCTCAACCTCGGCCTCAGGCGCCCGGCGGTGAGCTGGGGCGTGCTCCTCAACGAGGCGCAGAACATCACCATCGTCACCGTCTATCCCTGGCTGATGGCCCCGGTCATACCCGTGATCATCGTCGTGCTCGCGTTCAATTTCCTGGGCGACGGCTTGCGCGACGCCGCCGATCCGTACAAGACGTGACCGGACACGAAACCGACCATAGGAAATTCCGATGCCGAACGCCGCCACGGGCGAGGAGTGGGACGCCGAGTACCGCGAGGGCCGCTGGGGCTTCCTGCTCGACATCAAGGAAGTAGGGCGCACCGGCGTCATCACCGCCTGGCTGCGGACGACCGGGACCGGCGGAAGCGTGCTCGACATCGGCTGCGGCGAGGGGATCCTCTACCGCCATCTCGATCCGGCCGCGCTCACCCGCTACGTGGGGGTCGACCTCTCCGAGGAGGCGCTGGCGCGGGCTGGCATCAAGGACAGCCGTGCCTCGCTCGTCGCCGCCGACCTCGAATCCTTCGCGCCGAAACCCGGCGAGACCTTCTCCGCCATCATCTTCAACGAGGTGCTGCATTTCGCCGAGGACCCCGGCGCGCAGATCGCCCGCTATGCGCGGTGGCTCCAGCCGGGCGGCATCATCGCGGTGTCGATGTACGCGCCGTGGAAGGAGACCGGCGGCGGCTATGCCAAGGTGCGGGCGATGGAGGAGGGAACGTCGGGCGCCGGCTGGGAATTGCTCGACGCGCTGGAACTGACCAGCCAGGCGAAAGACGTGCGCTGGCGGCTGAGGCTGCTCAGGCCGGCGAAGTAGAGATTCAGGGCCGCTTTTCCGTGTGGCCTCTGGGTTCCGGACGTGATCGGGAATCCAGTGCAGTCTCGATCCCCGGTCACTGCAAGCCGAACAGATTCGGCAGCCCCGGCCATCGCGCGGCCGGATGGCTCGCCGTCACCGACAGGAACGTCTCGATGAACTCCCGCGACGCGGCGTCGTGCACGAGGTGGTGCGTCAGCAGGCCGAGCGGCTCGGGGGCGGGACCGCGCCGGTGGCCGATCTCCTCTTCCAGCACCTTCAGCATCTTGGCGTAGCCGGCGAAGCCACGGCCGCCCTTCCAATGGATGATGTCGACATGGGTGTTGATGCAGGCCGGATCGCCGGCGTGCATTCTCGCGAAGGTCGTGAGCCCCGGCAGTCCGGCTTCGCCGCGGCGGGCGGCGACCTCCTCGCCGACGCGGTTCCACGGCGGGGTCAGCACCGGGAGAAAACGCCCGTCGAACAGGCTTTCCAGTTTCGCCCGGCCCCGCGCGAGGTCGGCGAGGACGGCGTCGGCCGGACGGTACGCGCCGAGCTCGGCGGCCTTCTCGCCCTTCGGCGCGTGGTTGCGGTGGGCATAGCCGTGCTGGAAGACGGCGATCCTGTCCGGCTCGCCCGCAAGCCTCTGCGTAAGCGCGGGCACGGCAGGCTCCGGAATCACTGCGAGCGCCAGCGGCACGCCGTGCCGGTTGGCGGCGGCGAGCAGGTCGTCGAGCGCGGGCGTCGGCTCGATCGCGTCGTCGTCGCGCCACCAGAGGTCGATCCGCCGCCCCGATAGCGCGACCGGGTCGAGCAGACCACGCAGGGCGCCGGCGAAGTCCTTGGCCTCGCTCATGCCCTCTCGTTCCTTAGCGCGTTGACGGTATCGATCAGGATGTCGGCGGAGACCCGCGCGCCGTTGCGATCGAGGGCGAGCGCGGTCCTCGGCAGCGCGAGCGCTTCGTCGATTCCCGCGGCGAGGCGCTGCGGCGTCAGGCCCGCTTCCGGCACTATCGCCGCAAGGCCGCGGGCGGCGAGCGCCTCGGCGCGCTGGCTCTGCTCGGTCTCGGCGCCGCGCGCGAAGGGCACGAACACCGCCGCGCAGCCGGCCGCGAGCACGTCGACGGCGGTGTTGTAGCCACACTGGGAAACCGACAACCGCGCGCGCCGCAGCAGGCCCGGGAAGTCGCGCCGCGCCCGCTCGACGAGGATGCCTTCGCCCGCCCCGGTCTTGAGGTCGGCAAGGACGAGGTCGTCGAGATCGCTGCCGACCAGCAGGCGCCAGCGAAGGCCGCTCGCGAGCTTCGACAGCGCGCGGGCGGCAAGCGCGGTCTCGAGCAGCGCGGCGCCGACCGCGCCGCCGCCGCAGGAAACGATCACCTCGTCCGTGCCGTCGCCCGGCGGCGGCTCCGGCGTGTCGGCACCAGTGTCGATATAGCCGGTGTAACGGGTCAGCGCGGCGATCTCGGTGGCGAACGGGAAGCTGTCCTCGAAGCGCACGAAGGCCGGATCGCCGTGCACCAGCACGAGGTCGCAGGCCGAAAGCGCGCGATCGGCCATGCGCCGTTCCTTCTCGGGATCGTTCTTGCGCACGAGGATGTCGCGCACCGAGGAAGCGACGACCGGGCGCGGCACGAGAAGCCTCGACGCCTCCATCAGCGGCTCGAGCTCGAAGGCGAAGGCGTTGCGGCCGAACGGCCAGGTCTCGGTCAGAAGGATATCGGGCGCGGTCTCGTCGAAGGCGGCGAGCAGCCGGTCGCGCCGGCGCACCTTCCAGCGATCGTCGATCGGCCGTCCACCCTCGTCGACCACGGACGAGAAGCTGTCATCTGCGGACCGCGCCGCCGGCAGCTCGATCACCTTCATATCGCCGGTATCGACCGTCGGCGGCACGCGGTTGCCGGAGAGGAGCACGGTCCCGACGCCGCGCGCGGCGAGTGCCCGACCGAGCGCCGCGGCGCGTACGACATGGCCGGTGCCGAGAAGGTGCTGCACGTAGACGAGCGCCTTCATCGGCCGGCTCCCGCCGGGACGGAGCGCCGCGCGCGGTTCGTTCGAAACGCAGAATCGATGATATCGGCAAGCGCCCGTCTGGCGGACGCGATGTCGTGGCGGGCGCGGACGTGCCCGGCCGCCGCGCGGCCGAAGCGGCGGCGGAGGTCCGGGTCGTCGAGCAGCGCCGCGACCGCTCCGGCGAATGCGCGAGCGTCGCCCTCCGGCACGATCAGGCCGGTCTCCCCGTGCCGGACGATATCGGGCACGCCGCCGGACGCGCCCGCGACGACCCCGAGCCCCGCCGCCTGTGCCTCCAACAGGGCGACGCCGAAGGCCTCGTTGATCGCCGGCCAGACGAAGAGGTCGCCGTCGGCGTAGATGCCGGGGATGTCCTCGGGGGCCAATGCCCCGCGCCAGTCGATCCGCTCGGCGGGGAACAGCGGCAGGATCTCGTCGCGGTTCGGCCCGTCGCCGGCAATCAGCAGTCGCCAGCGCCGCTCGGCCAGCCGGCCGAGCGCCTCGGCGAGGGTCCGGTAGGACGCCTCCTTGTCGCCGCCCCGCATCATCGCGACGGCGACCAGAACAGCCGGATCGCCATCCCGGACGTGCGACGCCGCCGCATCGAATCGCGCCGCGTCGACGAAGGGCGTCAGGCGGAACAGACGCTCCGGCGGCAGCAGCGGCACCAGGCCTTCGGCATCCTCCGCATGCATGGCGGCGACGGCATCGGCGGCGGTGAGCGCCCGATCCGCCTGGGCGAAGCCGGCCGCCCAGGGACCGCTCGCGTGCTTCGCCGCGCGGCAGCCTTCGACGACCACATAGGGGATGCCGAGCGCCGACGTCACCGCCGGCCCGATCCAGTCGGGCGCCTTGTGGTAGAGATGGTAGGTGATCCAGAGATCCGGCGCGGCGCCTTCCGACCAGGAGGAAAGCAGGCGGCGGACTTCCTCCGAGGACTGAGCTTCGAGCGCGGCGAAACGGGCCTCGTCGGGCGATCGCTGCCACGTGCGCAGGCGCGAGACGATGTCCACCCGGTGCCCTTCCGCCTCCAGCGCCTTCAGGATCAGCCGCGCGGTCTCCCGGTCGCCGGAGACGATCGCGTCGTCCGGCGGCTTCATCGGCGCGTAGAACGCGATGTTCATCCTGTCTTCGTCACGCTGCTTTGCGGGCGAGTTCGGCTTTCAGCATGGAGGCGATCCGGTCGAGGCCGGGCTCGCTCGCGAACGTGGAGCGTACCCGGTCGTGCCCCGCCTTGGCGAGGCGCGCGCGCTTCTTCGGATCGCGGGCGAGGTCGAGAATCGCCTCCGCCAGTACTTTCGGGTCGCGCGGCGGCACGAGCAGTCCCGTGCGGCCATCGACGATCAGCTCGGGAATCGCCGAGACGGGCGTCGCGATGCACGCCGTGCCCAGCGCCTGGGCTTCCATCAGCACGTTGGGCAGGCCGTCGCGGTCGCCGGACCTGGCGACGCGGCTCGGCAGAACGAACAGGTCGGCGTCGAGCATCGCCCGGATCACCTCGTCGTGGGCGCGCGCGCCGCGGAAGCGGATACGGTCGGCGATGCCGAGCTTCTCCGCCTGCGCCTCGAGTTGCTTCAACGTCGCGCCGCCGCCGATATGGTCGAAGCGCCAGTCGATCGCGTTGCCGATACGGCCCAGCGCCCGCAGGAGATCGTCGAAGCCCTTCTTCTCGACCGCCCGCCCGACGCTCAGGATCCGCACCGGCCCGCCGGTCCCACCGTCACGGGCGGACGGTACGCCGGCGGCGGGAAAGCGGGAGAAGTCGAGGCCGTGATAGACGAGCGAGACCTTGCCGTCGCGGTCGGCGAGCCCGCCGAGATAGTCGCGGTTGAAACGTGTGCAGGTGACGCCCCAGGCGGCGTCGGCGAGCTTGTCCTTCAGCTCCCACTTCTCGGTCGTCCAGATGTCCTTGGCGTGCGCCGAGAACGACCAGCGGCGCCCGGTCAGCAGCGCGGCATAGCGGGCGACTGAGGCGGGGGTGTGCAGGTAGTGCACGTAGAGCCAGTCGACGTCGGCGGGCAGCTCGCGGGCGAGCACCTGCGCCTGGCCCCAGCGCCGCCAGCGGTTGACCGTCGTGTCGCGGGCGAGGTCGCAGCGGAAGGCCTTCTCCGCGGCCTCGTAGCCGGGCAGACCCTCGGCATGGCGCCGGCCGGCGCGCACGCGGGCGGGGTCGTCCTTCAGGTATTCCGGCAGATAGAGCACGTCCGCCCGGATCTTGCGGTGCATGTCGTGGATCGCCGGATCGGTCGGCTGGCGCAGCGAAACGATCAGCACCTCGATGCCGCGCTCCTCGAGCCCGAGGATCTCCTGGGCGATGAAGGTCTCCGAGAGGCGCGGGTAGCCTTTGACGATGACGGCGACGCGGGACATCGTGGACCGGTTCAGTGCGCCGCGACCGATCTGAGCGATTTCGCGGCCGCGCGCGACCGCAGGATATCGACGACGCGCGCGTTGATCCTGTCGAGGCCGTCGAGGAGGCCGGGGGCGCCCGTCTGCAGCGGCGCTTTCTGGCGCGGCAGCTTCGACAGGGCACCGATCATCAGGTCGACGTCGGGATACTGGTCGATCGGCAGCACGCTCAGGAGCCCGGCTTCCTCCGCCTTCAACGCGCGGATCATCTGCTCCTGGCGCGGCACGATGCGCGGCACCAGCAGAGCCGGCTTGTTGAAGGACAGGATCTCGCAGAAGGTGTTGTAGCCGCCCATGCCGACGACGCCGACGGCGGATTCGACGAGCGGCTCCATATGCGCGGTGAAGCGCTTGATCTTGACGTCGCGCACCTGTTCGGCCCGCTCCATGAAGTTCGTTTGCGAATCCGAATCCATGAACGGCCCGAGCACGATCAACGCCGGGAACAACGGCCGCGTACGTGCCTCGTAGGCGCGGATCACCCAGTCGACGAGCTCGACGCCGTCGCCGCCGCCGCCAGGCGTCACCAGGATGTAGGGATCCTCGCCGAACGGCAGCGTATCGGGCGTGCGGGACACTTTCGGCGGCTGGCTGCGCAGATAGCCGGTGTAGATCGTCTTGTCGTGGACGCAGGGCGACACGCCGACGCCCTCGAGCGGATCGAAGATCTCCTTCAGACCGAAGACCCAGATGTCGTCGTAGAGATCCTCGAGCGCGGGATTGACGCGCTTGCGCTCCCATTCCTCGCGCAGGACATCGGGATCGTCCATCACGTCGCGCAGGCCAAGCACCAGATGCACGCCCCGGCGCTTCAGCGTCTCAAGCGTCTGGCGCACCTCCCCGCGCAGGCCCAGCGGCTCCTTGTCGACAACGAAGATGTCGGGGTCGAAGACCTCCGCCGTGTGCTCGATAATCGAGGCGCGGATCGCCATCGTGTGATCGATGTCGATCGGCAGGCTCAGCGACGTATAGGCGCCGTTGCGCAGTTTGGTGACGCCGGGCACGCGCACGAAATCGACCCGCGTCTTGAACTCGAACGACCCGATGATCGGCGAGCCGGACAGGATCAGCACGGAAGCGCCGGGCATCGAATCGACCAGCGAATGGGCGATCGCCCGGCAGCGGCGGAGGTGACCGAGGCCGAAGGAATCGTGGCTGTAGATGAGGATCTTCGGCTTCGCGTTGTGCATGTGGGCCGACAGGAGGGGTGTTTCGCCGGGAAAGTTCGCTCTGACTCCGTCGCAGAACCTACCGCTTCATGTGGCGTCCGGGCAATGCGCTTGTCGCCATTGTGCCGTTCGCCTATGACAGCCCCTTTCCAGGCCGCTGCGGAAACCGACATGAGCCGACTCGACAGCATGATCAACAGGCTGGTCGCCCAGCGGACGATCCTCGACCACGCGGCCGCCCTCGTGGCGCATATTCCCGGCCCGGTGCTGGAACTGGGCCTCGGCAACGGACGCACCTTCGACCATCTGCGCGAGATCATGCCGAATCGCGAGATTTTCGTGTTCGAACGCAGAATCACCGCCTCGCCCCGATCGATCCCGGACGCCGAACACGTGATTCTCGGCGAGATACGGGACACGCTGCCGTTCTGCGGCGCCCGGGTCGGCGGACCGGCGGCGCTGATCCACGCGGATCTCTCGAACGGCGACCCGACGGACGATCTCGCCCGCCGCGCCTGGCTGTCGCCGATGATCGGCGAGCGCGCCGGGCCTGGGGCCGTCGTGATCAGCGGCCACGACCTCGACCTGCCCGATTTCGAGCGCCTGCCCCTGCCCGAGGGCATCCGCGAAGGCCGGTACTACCTCTACCGGAAGCGGTAAGGCTCGCCGCTTCCGATCAGTCTCCCCGCGCTTCTACTTCCGGACGACCAGTCTCATCGACGCCCGGGAGCCCAACCAGTTCTTGTCGCCCTTGTAGAAGACCGTGATCTTGCGCTTTCCGGCTTTCAGGCCGCGCGCGCGCAGGCCCGCCTTGCCGTTCTTCACCTTGACCGTGCCGAGCTTCTTCCTGCCGTCTTTGACGGTCGCGAGACCGACGGGTTTCGCCGTTGCGGGAGAAATCGCCTTCACCTGTATCGGGAGGCGAACCAAACCGCCGGCCTTGGGCTTTCTGGGCCTCGCGCTCACCGACGTCTCTGTCTTCGCCTTGCCGACGACATGCACCACTGTCGCTGAGGTGCCGGGCGCGTTGCCGCCATCACCACTGTAGTGCGCGCTGATCGGATGATAGCCGGCGTCGAGCGCCGACGTGGTGAAAGACGCGCCGCTGGCGATCATCACGGTGCCGACGCCGAAACCGGTCACCGGGACCGGTGTCAGGCTCTCGTCGATCGTGCCGTCGCCGAACTGGCCGTAGTCGTTGTTGCCCCAGCACATGAGACCCGCAGCAGCGGTCAGCCCGCAGGTGCTGTCGTATCCGCCTTCGATCTCGATCAGGCCGGCGGCGATGACGTTCTGCGGCACGGGTACCGCGAAATTTCCGTTGGTGGTGCCGTTGCCGAGCTGGCCACTGCCGTTGATACCCCAGCACTGCGCCGCTCCGGAGGCGGCGATCGCGCAGGAATTGTAGCGGAACGCCGCGATCGCCACCGGGACGGCCGACAGGCCGACGACCGGCGCCGGGGTCTCCTCGCCGCTCGCACCCCGGCCGAGTTGGCCGGCCGAATTGTGGCCCCAGCAGCTCATGATCCCGGCCTTCGTCAGCGCGCACGAATGGCCTTCGCCGGTCGAGATTGCGGTGACGCCCGTGGACAGACCGACGACCTGGACCGGCTCAAATCGGGTGACCCGCGTGCCGTCGCCGACCTGACCGGCGTTGTTATGCCCCCAGCACAGCACGCCGTCTTCCGCGGTCAGCGCGCAGGTGTGGGCGCCGCCCGCGGCGATCGCGGCGATCCCCGACGTCAGCCCGACGACCTGGACTGGCATCGTACGCGTGGCGAACGTCCCGTCGCCGAGGGTGCCGGCACCGTTGTAGCCCCAGCACCTGACGGCGCCGGTCGCCGTCAGCGCGCAGCTATGCATCGCACCCGTGCTGATCGCCACCACGCCCGACGACAGGCTTGCGACGGAAACCGGCTCGGTGCGATAGCTCATGGAGCCGTCGCCCAGCTGGCCCCAGCTGTTGTTGCCCCAGCACTTGACCGCGCCGGTGGCGGTGAGGGCGCAAGCGTGCGCGTCGCCCGCCGCTACCGCCACGACGCCGGAGGCCAGCCCCGTCACGGCGACGGCGGTCAGACTGTCGGTCGTGGTGCCGTCGCCGAGCTGTCCGAAATTGTTCAGGCCCCAGCATTGGACGCCGCCGGCAACCGTCACCGCGCAGGTGTGGCCGTCGCCGGTGGCGAGGGAGTCCTGCGAGGGAAGTCGCCCGACGGCGCGCGTCGCCAGTGTCGTGCCGCCGTTGCGGAACATCACCGTACCGGACGGCGTCGCGCCGGTGACCCGTGCGGAGAAGGTCACCGGTTCGCTGTAGACGGTTCGGCCCTTCGGATCGGACAGAATGGTGGTTGTTGGACCGGCCACCGCAGCATCGGCCAGCGGCAGCGCCAGGAAAACGGTCGAAACGCAGGCCCTGAACGTCCGGATCGCACCGGGCCAAGCACGAATATGCACTGATCAAATCCCTTGAAGTATCGAACGTCTGGCGGGGAGCCCGCGGCGGAGGAATTCAGGCGGAGGGAACGGGTCTGCCGGACTATTAGCCAGTTTCGGGGGGTCGGACAACGCGGTTCTGCGCATCGCGCATCAGCGGGCCCAGGTGACCAAAGTCAAGGCCGATCGCACGGCGCCACTCCTACACTGCCTTTTCAACCTCAACAGAGACTGCCGCATGACGAGCGAACGCAACGAGGCGAGTGCAAGACCGTGGTGGGCGCGGGTTGCCGGTGGCATCGCCCTCGTGTTCGGCGCCGCCACGATTCTGTCGGGTGGCCGTGTGCTTTTCGGCGGTGACGCAGCACGCGCGGCGGCCGGCGACTACGTTGGCTTCGTCGTGTGGTTCAATTTCCTGGCCGGCTTCGCCTATGTCGCCGCGGGCTTCGGGCTCGTCTTGTGGCGGCGCTGGGCGGCGCAGTTGTCTCTTGCCATCGCGGCCGCGACTGTCGTGGTGTCGATTGCCTTTGCTCTGCATGTCCTTGACGGCAGGCCTTTCGAGATGCGCACGGTGGGCGCGATGGCGCTTCGCAGTGTCGTCTGGATCTCCATCGCCGGGATGGCCTGTCGGGCACTCTCCTGCCTGCGACGCACGGGCCGACCGACCGCGTGATCGCCGAAAAGACACCGCTACTTTGCGAATCCGCCGGTTTTCGGCCGCGACCCGAGCGACCGCCGGTCTTTTCACGCCCTGACGTGAGCCGGATAACGCTTTCGTAGAGTTCTCGCTGTATTGGCGTTTGCCGGTCGGCACGAACCGGATAATGTTCGGGCCATGTTGCGCGGGCCGGCTCACACGACGGGGCGCCGAGCAATCGGGGGAGATCTATGGAATCGTCGCTCTTCCGGTACATCTGGAAGCACAGCAAACGCGAGCAGATCATCATCCTGCTGGTGACGTTCTGCTCGTTCCCGCTGCTCTACTATTCCCTCGACCTGCCGAAGATGATCGTGAACCAGGCGCTGCAGGGCACCGACTGGCCGCAGCCTCTGCCGTATGTCGGCATCGAGGTCGACCAGATCCCCTATCTCCTGACCCTCTGCTTCGCCTTTCTCGCGCTGGTCATCATCAACAACGCCATCAAGTTCTGGCTGAACACCGCGAAGAACCTGCTCGGCGAACGGATGCTGCGGCGCCTGCGCTACGAGCTCTACCAGCGGGTGCTGCGCTTCCGGTTGCCGCGCTTCCGTCAGGTGAGCCAGGGCGAGATCATCCCGATGATCACCTCGGAGGTCGACCCGCTCGGCAACTACATCGGCGACGCGATCGCGCTGCCGGCGTTCCAGGGCGGCACGCTGATCGTCTACCTCTACTTCATCTTCGCCCAGGACGTGCTCCTGGGTACCGCGGCCATCGCGCTCTATCCGGTGCAGATGTGGATCATCCCGCGCCTGCAGGCGAAGGTGAACAAGCTCGCCCGCGACCGCGTCCTCAACATCCGCCGCATGGCCGATCGCATCGGCGAGACCATCTCGGGAGTACGCGAGATCCACGCCAACGACACCAGCGCGTGGCACATGGCCGACATCTCCGACCGCCTCTATCTGAACTTCGAGATCCGCTATGTCGGCTTCCAGCTGCGTTTCCTGATCAAGTTCATCAACAACTTCATCAACCAGCTGACTCCGTTCTTCTTCTACTCGATCGGCGGCTACCTGGTTATCCGCGGCGAACTCTCCTTCGGCGCGCTGGTGGCCGTGCTCGCCGCCTACAAGGATCTGGCGGGCCCGTGGAAGGAGCTGCTCGACTTCTACCAGGCCCGGGCCGACGTCGAGATCAAGTACCAGACCGTGGTCGAGAACTTCGACGTCGCCGACGTGAAGCCGCTCGAGCTCCTGATCGCCGACGCCGAGGGCCTGCCCGAGTTGACGGGCGACGTCGAGTTGAAGGCGGTCAACTACTCCGGCGCCGGCCATCCGATAACGGAGGTCAGCGCGCGCATCGCCGAAGGTTCGACCGCGGTCGTGATCGGCGAGGACACCGACGGGCGCGGCGACCTCCTGGAGCTGATGGCCGGGCTCGTCGTTCCCTCGGGCGGCGAAGTGACGATCGGCGGCCACGACATCGCCAAGCTGCCGGAAGCGGTTCTCGGCCGCTCGATCGCCTATGTCGGCCCGAACCCCTACGTCTTCAGCGAGACGATCCGCGGCAACCTCACCTACGGCCTTCGCCACCGTCCGATCCTGCCGGACGGCTGGCCGGACACGCCCGAGGCCAAGCGCCGCGTCGACGAGGCGAAGTACACCGCCAACACCACGTTTCCGATGAACGTTTCGTGGGACGACCTGTCGGAAGCCCAGGTTTCCTCGGCCGAGGAGCTCGACAAGCACAGCCTCGCGCTGCTCGACAAAGTGGGCCTCGGCGACGACGCCTTCCGGCTCGGCCTGTCGGCGCGCATCGACCCGAAAGGGGCGGGGGCGCCGGTGGATGCGCTGATCGCGGCACGGAAGCGGGCGGCCGAACGGATTCTCGCCGACAGCCAGGCGGCCGATCTCGTCGAGCTGTGGGACATCGACAAGCTCAATCCGAGCGCGACGCTCGCCGAAAACGTGCTGTTCGCCCTGCCGTCGGACGCCTCGATCTCGATGGGGGACCTCGCCTCCGACCCGCTCGTCATAAAATTTCTGGAAACCGCCGGTATTGCCGACGAATTCCTGCAGATGGGCATCGAGATCGCCCGCACCATGGTCGAACTGTTCGCGCAATTGTCCGGGGAGGGCTCGCTGCTCGCCGAGTTCAGCTTCATCACGCCCGACGAACTGCCGAACTACGACCGGCTGATCAAGCGCATCGACAAGCAGGGGCCGGGCAAGCTGTCGAAGGCGGAGCGCAGCGACCTGATCGGCCTTGCCTTCGAGCTGGTGCCGGCGAGGCACCGCCTCGACGTCCTCGACGACGGGCGCGCGGCGATGATCGTGGCGGCCCGCCCGGCGTTCCGCCGGCTCATCGAGGCGGAGGCGGACGGACGCTTCGTTCCCTTCGATCCCGAAGTCCTGATCGCGCCCCTGTCGATCGAGGACAACATCCTGTTCGGCAAGCCGCGGGTCGACCGCCGCGGCAGCCGCGAGCGTGTCGACAAGATCATCCGCGACGTGATCGTCGAACTCGGCCTGCAGGCCCAGGTCCAGCGCGCCGGGCTCGACTACAGCGTCGGCGTCGCCGGCTCGCGTTTGTCGCCGGGGCAGCGCCAGCGGATCGCGGTCGTTCGGGCGCTCCTCAAGCGACCGAACGTGGCGATATTCGACGGCGTGTTCTCTTCCGCCCACGATCCCCTGCTCAAGACCGTGCGCGAGGAACTCGGAGGGGCTACGCTGATCGTCGGACTCGAGGCGCTGGAGGCCGCGCAGGGCATCGAGACGGTGCTGGCATTGCGGAACGGGCGACTGGCGGCGGCCGGAAGCTACGAAGAGGTAAGTGCGTTGGCCGCCGGCTGAGGCCGGCGATCGCGCGATAGCGGGTATGGTCAGATGAGCATCAACTCCGAAGTCGAAACACTGCGCACCATTCCGATCTTCCGGACGATTGAGCCGGGCAAGCTCAGGCTTCTCGCCTTCATCAGCGAGCGCATCACGTTCCGGCCGGGGGAGACGATCTGCACGCAGGGAGAGCCGGGGGACTCCGCCTTCATCATCCTTTCCGGCAACGGAAACGTCCTGGTCGATGCGGGCGGCGAGCTGCGCAGGGTCGCCGAAATCAAGAAGAACGACGTGGTCGGCGAAATGGCGCTGCTCACCGATATGCCGCGCACGGCCACGGTCGTCGCCGACAGCGAGGTCGCGGCGCTGCGCATCTCCAAGGACAACTTCTTCCGCATCCTCCACGAATTCCCCGAGGTTTCGCTGGAAATGATGCGGGTGCTGGCCCGCCGGCTCGAACGGACCACGCACGACCTCGCCGTGGTCCGCGGCCAGCTCGCCGAAGCCGGAGCGGGCTGATGGTCGCCGCCGCCGGTCCGGACATCGTTCTCAAGCTGTGGGGCGTCAGAGGCTCGACGCCGGCGGCGGGACGGGAAACCGAGCGATACGGCGGCGAAACCACCGCGATGGAGGTGGTGATCGGCGGACGTTCCGTGCTGATCGACTGCGGATCGGGCGTGCGCGCGCTCGGCTACAGGCTGGGCAAGGAGCACGTCGCCGACATCGACGTGCTGTTTACTCATTTCCATCTCGATCACATCTGCGGGCTGCCGTTCTTCGCGCCGGCCTACAATCCGGCGGCGAGCATCCGCATCCACACCGGCCATCTGCCGCCCGACCAGGATCCCGAGGCGGTTCTCTGCCGGATCATGTCGCCGCCGATCTTTCCGGTCGCCTTCGACCGTCTCGCCGCCTGCGACTGCATCCGGTTCGAGGCGAACGACCGGCTGTCGCTCAAGGGCGGGATCGCCGTCGACACGATCGCGCTCAACCACCCGAACGGCTCGATCGGCTACCGGTTCCGCAGGGGCGGCAAGACGCTCGTCACCGTCACCGATCACGAGCACGGCGATCCGGCCTTCGATTCGGCCGTCGAGGAGTTCGTCCGCGGCGCCGACGTGATGATCTACGACGGCATGTTCGACGATTCCGAGTACAACGCCCATGTCGGCTGGGGCCATTCGACCTGGCAGGAAGGGCTCAAGCTCGCCGAGCGCGCCCATGTGAAGGTGCCGGTGATCTTCCATCACCATCCCGACCGCACGGACGACCAGCTCGACGCCTACGCCAAGGACGCGAAGCGCCGTCATCCCGGCGCCCTGTTCGCCCGTCAGGGCCTCGAGATCCCGCTCTGAGCGATTTCCAGCGGTCGCGCGGCCGGCGCCGGCAGCGGATGATAGACCCGCTGCGGCTGGCGCACGCCCTTCAGCGCGTGCGTGCCCACGTCGGCGAAGCCGGCGTCGGCGTACTCGACGAAGTCCTCGCTGGCGAGGATGGGATGGCCGAGGTCGCGGGTCAGCCCGTTGATGCGGCTGCCGACGTTCACAGCCTCCCCGATCACCGTGAAATCGAGCCGGTCGCGGCCGCCGACGTTACCGTAGAACACCGCGCCCATGTGCAGCGAGATGCCGACCGCCAGATCGTCGCCGCAGCAGGACATCTCCGTTTCGTTGATCCGCGCGATCGCTCCGAGCGCGGCTCGGGCGGCATCGAGCGCCTTGTTGGCGGCCTCGCGGGCCTCCTGCTCGTTGGAGAAGGTGAAGATCGCCAGCACCGCGTCGCCGATGAACTTCAGGACCTCGCCGCCGCGTTCCTCCACGGCTTCGGTCATGGCCTCGAAGTAGAAATCGAGCACGTCGACCAGTTCGCGCGGGGTGAAGCGGCCCGACAGGTCGGTGAAGCCGCGCAGGTCGGAGAACCAGATCACCGCCTCGATCTGCTGGCCGTCGCCGCGCTTGATCTCGCCGGCGAGCACGCGCGGCGCGGTGCGCCGGCCGATATAGGTGCTGAGCAGGGTCGTCGCCGAGCGGCGATGGGCGTGGATCTCGAAGATCATCGCGACCGGCCGCAGGATCGATTCGAGGACGGCGACGTCGCCGTCCGAAAAGCCCTCGGGCCTCCGGGTCGCGAGCGTCAGCGACTTGTAGGAGCCGTCCGAGAAGGTCAGCGGAAAGGCGATGTAGTCCGTCGCGCCTTCGGCGCGCAGGTCCGCCAGGATGCTGAACTCGCCGTCGCTCGGCTCGGGATCGACGGCGACGCGCACCGTCTCGCCCTTCGTATAGACGTTGTAGAGCGGGCTGTTGGTGAACATCTTGTCGCTTTCGAGCGCCAGCGGGTACTGACGCAGCGACACGCCCTCCCCCTCGATCCACAAGGCGCTTTCGGCGCGGATCAGCGGGTGCAGGATCGGAATGCCGCTGGTGATCCGGTAGACGGGAACCCCGGCCGCGACGAGTTTCTCGCCGAGCGCGGCGATGAACGCGCCGAGATCGGTGTTCATGTGGCCGTGATCGAGGATCCAGTCGCGCAGACTGCGATCGGACGGTTCCGCCGTCATTCGCGAGTTCCTTCCGTGACCGGCGTCTCGAGCGGAGGTTTGACCATCCGGGGCCGATCGGGCTAGCACCGCGTTGTCAGATGAATCGCCGCGGGTCATCCCTATTTATGCCCTATCTCGTTCTCGTCCACTGGCCCGAGCGGCAGGCCCGCGAGGATTTCGAGGAAATCGCCCGCCGCATCGGGGCGCGCGCGCCGGAGATAGGCGTGCTGATCGCGGAGAACAAGGAAGAGAACCCGGAAATCGTCGAAAAGGCCGCGCTTGCGCCCGCAGTCGTCGTCTCGATGATGGAGATACGGAGATTCAGGCTCGACGGCGCGACGGTCTTCCAGGGAAACGATCTGCCCAAGAGCGTGCAGTACGAGCGCTATCGTGCCGCCGGCCTTCCGGTGCCCGACTGGGAGGTGATCACGCCGGACACGAAGCTCGATGCGAAGGAATGGGGACCTTACGTCATCGTCAAGCCTGATCTCGCCCGGAAAGCCGCCGGAATCGTCATCAAGAAGACCGGACGGGTGCGCTACGCGGCGCCGGAGACCTATGCGGAGGACCATCCGGGCCGCCGCGCGCCGATGGTCGCCCAGAAATTCGTCTATACGGGACGATGGGCGAACCACTACAGGGTCACGACCCTGTTCGGCCGGACGCTGTTCGCCGTGCGCTGCGAGGCCGACCGCGGCTTCCGGCCCCTCGAAACCCGCGACGGGTTCGCAGGGGCGGCGGGCGTCGGCGGGGCGCCGGTCGTCTCCAACAAGAAGAGCTCGCACTATACCCTCGCCTACGACGAGGCGGTGATCGCGCTCGGAGAACGCGCCCATTCCGCCTTCCCGGAGATCCCGCTGCTCGGCCACGACATCGTCCGCGACGCCGACACCGGAGAGCTGTTCGTTCTGGAGAGCAACACCCGCGGCGACGTCTGGCTGCTGTCGTCGGGAACCGGCCGCAGCCTGCAGCGGACCAACGGTTTCGACCTCTACGGCCAGTTCGACGCGCTCGAAGTCGCAACAGAGGCGCTGATCGACAAGGTGCGGTCCGTGATTCCGCGGTAGAGAGGGGCGAATCCGGCTTCTCCGCTATTTCGCCCCGAAGCCGCGCCATTCTAACCTCTCACTCGCCCGCCGCGATTCGCGCCGCCGGCGGAAGGAGAGAACCGATGCGATTGACGATGACCGCCGCCATTCTTGCCGGACTGCTGGGCGCCGCCGCCGCCCGCGCCGAGGACGATCCGGAGGCGGGGCACGTACTGGTTGCCGAGAACTGCTCGCGCTGCCATGCGGTGGAGCAGGCCGGCGACAGCCCGAACCCGGACGCGCCGCCGTTCCGCACCTTCTCGTCGAAGTGGCCACTCGAGAACCTCGAGGAAGCGATCGCCGAAGGGATCGTCGTCGGCCACGAGGGTATCGAGATGCCGGAATTCGAGTTCGAACCCGACCAGATCGGCGATATCATCGCCTATCTCGCGACGCTGAAGGCGAACTGACCACGGGACCATGATCGGACCGAGCGCCGAAGACCTGCTGACCGACGGTCGCCAGTCGGAGACCGCGCTGTCCGTCCAGCGCGGCACCGGACGGCTGCTCCGCACGCTCGGCTTCTCGATCGTCACCGAAATGCCGCTCGCCTCTGGACGGCGCGCCGACATCGTCGCCCTGTCGCAGGGCGGCGATCTCTGGATCGTCGAGATCAAGTCGAGCCTCGCGGACCTGCGCGCCGACTGCAAATGGCCCGACTACCGGATGCATTGCGACCGGCTCTTCTTCGCCGCGCCGCCGGAACTCGGCCGCGACATCTTCCCGGAGGATACCGGCTTCATCGCCGCGGACGCCTATGGCGCCGAGATCCTCGACGAGGCCCCCGAGCACCGCCTCCCCGGGGCGACGCGCAAGGCGATGACGCTGCGCTTCGCCCGCTACGCCGCGCTCAGGCTCCATAGCCTCGCCGACCCGGCCGCGCGTTTCGACGAGGGAAGCCTTTAGAAGAAGACCGGCAGAGAGGACGCCCATGTCGAAGACCATCCTGATCACCGGAGGCAGCCGTGGCATCGGCGCCGCGACCGCCCGGCTCGCCGGCGCGCGCGGCTGGTCGGTCGGCGTCAACTATGCCGGCAACGAGAAGGCCGCGCTGGAGACCGTGAAGGCGGTGGAGGCCGCCGGCGGCAAGGCGATCGCGCTTCGCGGCGACGTCGCCGAGGAGGCCGACGTGACCGCCATGTTCGATCGGACCGAGCAGGCGTTCGGCAGGCTCGACGGCGTCTTCAACAACGCCGGCATCGTCCGCGTCGGCTCGAGGATCGCCGACATGGACGCGCTGATTTCCCGAAAGCTGTTCGACGTCAACGTCTACGGCGCCTTCCTCGTCGCGCGCGAGGCGGCGCGGCGCATGTCGAGATCGCGCGGCGGCAACGGCGGCTCGCTCGTCAACATGTCGTCGGCGGCGGCGCGGCTCGGCGGCGGCGGCGAGATGGTCGACTACGCGGCGTCCAAGGGCGCGATCGACACGCTGACGATCGGCCTGTCGAAGGAGCTCGGCCCCGAGGGCGTGCGCGTCAACGCCATCCGTCCCGGCCTGATCGAGACCGAGATCCACGCCGATTCGGGCGATCCGAACCGGCTGAACAGGCTCGTTCCCGGCGTGCCGGCGGGCCGCGCGGGCACGGCGGAGGAGGTCGGCGAGACGGTCGTCTGGCTGATCGACGACAAATCGTCCTACGTGAACGGGGCGATCATCGACGTGACCGGCGGGCGCTAGGGCGCGATGCCGAAGATGGTCCAAGCGGTCGTCCGGAACGCAGTCCTGGCCGTCGTCCTCGTCGCCCTCGGCCCGGCGCCGGCGCCGGCCCAGTCGGATTCGGGCTTCCGCGAGTGGCTCGAGACGAAGGTCTGGCCCGACGCGGGCCGCCAGGGCGTCTCGCGCGCGACCTTCGAGGCGGCCTTCGCCGGCGTCACCCCGGACCGGTCGCTGCCCGACCTCGGACCGGCGGGACAGGCGCCGAAGGTGAACTGGCAGTCGGAGTTCTCCGCGCCCGGCCGCTACCTGTCGGAGGACAAGATCGCCCCGCTCGTCTCGATCGGCCGCGCGCAGATCAAGCAGTGGCGGCCGGTGCTCGACGCGATCGAGAAGCGCTACGGCGTGCCGAAGGAGATCGTGGTGGCGATCTGGGGCCGGGAATCCGCCTTCGGCCGCGCCGCGATCCCGAAATCGGCGATCCGGACGCTGGCGACCCAGGCCTATGCGGGCACGAGGCGCGACCTGTTCCATCCCGAGCTGATCGCCGCGCTGAAGATCCTCGAGGGCGACCACATCCCGCTTTCGGAGATGAAGAGCTCGATCGCCGGCGCGCTCGGCCAGCCGCAGTTCCTGCCGTCGAAATACCTCGCCTACGCCGTCGATTTCGACGGCGACGGGCGGCGCGACATCTGGCAGTCCGTGCCGGACACGCTCGCCTCGATCGCCAACTACCTGAAGCAGCACGGCTGGCGGCCGGGAGAGCCCTGGGGCCACGAGGCGCGGGTGCCGGACAGCGTGAGCTGCGCCGTCGAGGGCCCCGAGCAGCCGCATCCGCTTTCCGACTGGCAGAAGGCCGGCGTCACCCGCGCCGACGGCGCGGCGTTGCCGGGCAAGGCCGCCGACAGGCGCCACCTGATGATGCCGGCGGGCCGGCTCGGCCCCGCCTTCATCGTCTCGTGGAACTTCTACGTCCTGAAGGAATACAACGAATCCGACCTCTACGCCCTGTTCGTCGGCCACGTCGCCGACCGGCTGAAGGCCGACACCCGCATCGCCGGCAAGTGGGGCACGGTCGCGGGATTCAGGCGCGGCGACGTGCGCGCCATGCAGGAGCGGCTCGTCGCCCAGGGCTACGACGTCGGCGGCGCCGACGGCCTCGTCGGCTTCAAGACCCGCACCGCGATCGGGATGTGGCAGCGCAAGAACGGCCTGGCGCCCACCTGCTTTCCCGATGCGAGGCTGATCGGGGCGATTCGCTAGGTCCTGACCGCGGGACCGCGCGTCCTGTATCCTGTCCCGAGCCGATCGCAAGAGGCCCATCGACGAGGACCTTCAGCATGACCGACGCGCCCACCCCGACGCTCAGCTCGATTTTCGCCGCCTTCCGCGAGAGCGAGGATGCGAGCAGGGCGAACCCGGACGACCGCTACGTCGCCGAGGCGCTGGCCCGCAACAAGCGCGAGGGCCTGGTCTTGGCGGTGAAGGCGCGCTGGGCCGCGCTCGCGGCGATCGGCGTCCTGATCCTCATGCTCAACTGGCGCTGGGACCAGCTCTACTACGCGGCGCTGCTGATCGGCTTCGCGCTGATCGGCTGGGCGCAGCTTCGCGTGGGGCGGGCCGGGCGCTCGCCCGCCGAGCTGTTCCTGATGTTCTGCGACCTGGCGCTGATGACCCTCACGCTGCTGGTGCCGAACCCGTTCAACGACGAGGTGCGTCCGCTCGCCGTGCAGTACCGCTTCGACGGGTTCATCTACTTCTTCGTCCTGCTCGCCGGCGGCACGCTGAGCTACTCCTGGCGCACCATCGTCGCGATGGGCACCTGGACGGCGGGGCTCTGGATCGCCGGCCTCCTCGTCATGCTGCTGCAGCCGGTCCGCTTCCCCGAGCTCAGCCCCGCGGCCGCGCAGATCTTCGCGGCCTTCCCCGACCTGCTCCACCATCTCGACCCGAATTCCTTCGAGATCCCGAACCGCGTGCAGGAGGCGGTCGTCTTCCTGATCGTCGCGGCGATCCTGGCGCTCGGCGGGCGGCGGGCGAACTACCTCGTGATGCAGCAGGCGGCAATCGAGCGCGAGCGCACCAATCTCGCCCGCTACTTCTCCCCCAACGTCGTCGAGGAGCTCGCCCGCAACGACCAGTCGATCCGGGAGGTGCGCGCCCAGAAGGTTGCCGTGCTGTTCGTCGACATCGTCGGCTTCACCGCCTATTCGGAGGGCCGCGACCCCGCCGCCGTCATCGGCACGCTGCGCGACTATCACGGCCTGATGGAGCGGGAGGTGTTCCGCCACGAGGGCACGCTCGACAAGTATCTCGGCGACGGCCTGATGGCGACCTTCGGCACGCCGTTTGCCGGCGGCGCCGACGCCAGCAACGCGCTCCGCTGCGCCCGCGCCATGCTGCGCGCGGCCGAGCGGTGGAACGCCGGGCGGGCGGCGCGCGGCGAGGATCCGGTCCGCGTCAGCGTCGGCCTCCACTACGGCGACGCGGTTCTCGGCGACATCGGCTCGACGCGGCTCGAGTTCGCCGTCATCGGCTCGACCGTCAACGTGGCGAGCCGGCTCGAGGGGATGACGCGGGCCTTCGGCGTGCCCCTGATCGTCAGCGACGACCTCTTGAACCGCGTGCGGGTCGAGGCGTGTTGCGGCGACGAGGAGACGTCCGGGCTGGAGATGCGCCCCGCCCAGACCGTGCGCGGCCTCGCTCACCCGATCGACGTGTGGATGCTGGGGGCGGCGGGGACCGCCTGAGGCGGGGGACGGGCGGCGGGACACGGGCGGTCCCGCCGGTCCGGGTCGACGGGCCAGCCGCGTCCGGGGCCCTCGGGCTCCCGCACAAGCCCTCCCAGGGGCGTCATGGCCGGGGGCGTCATGGCCGGGCTTGTCCCCGGCCATCCACGGTTTCCCGCACGGCACGCCCGCCCGTGGATACCCGGGACAAGCCCGGGCATGACGATGGAGAGGTGGGTGAGGAGGGCAGGCGCGGGGGACGCCGGCGGGTGTCGTCCGGGTCCCGGGTCGCGCCCGGGACACGCGGTCTGTGTTCAGGGAGGTGCGGCCGCCGCCTGTCGGCACGGCTCGCCGCCGGAGAGCTCGGGCAGCTTCTCCACTCCCGTCATGGCCGGGCCCGTCCCGGCCATCCACGGCTTCCCAGACGGCGCGACGGCCCGTGGATGCCCGGGTCGCGCCCGGCCATGACGGTGGAGAGGTGGGTGCGTGCAACGGCTGGCCCGGGAAGGCGCCGTGCCGGTCGGTCCGGGACGATCCGCCTGCGCCGCCCCCCTCACTCATCGCCGCCGCGCATGCGGCCGTGCAGCGTCGCGGCGTCGTAGTTCTCGCCGATCGACATGGCGCAGATGCGCGAGATCTGGGTGAGCGGCCGGCCGCTCTCCTTGGCCCAGGCGTTCATCTGGTCCTGGATCTTCGCCATGTCCTTCTTCGAGGTCGGCTTCTCGGCGATGTCGAGACCGGCGTCGCGCAGGCAGGCGACGACGTCCCGGGAGGTGACGAAGCCGTCCCTGCCCAGGAAGCGGATCAGGTACTGGCCGGTGGCGCCGCCGAGGCGCTTGCCGCGCCTGGCCAGAACCTCGAGCAGGCCGATCTCGTCGTCGGCCGGCCACTGGGCGAGGAACCGGCCGAAGCCGCCGTGCTCGGCGGCGATGTCGGCGACGAACCGGGCGTTGTCGCGCACTGCCATGATCTTCTGGCCGTTGCGGACGATGCGCGTGTCCGTCGTCAGGTCGTGCCAGAAGTCCTCGGGCTGGAACAGGAGGCGCTGCGGCTCGAAGCCGAGGAAGGCTTCCTCGAAGCCCGGCCATTTCGCCTCGATCACGCTCCAGACGAACCCCGCCGAGAAGATCCGCCGGGCCATCTCGGCGAGCACCCGGTCGTCGGGTATCGCGGCGAGCTGCCTTGCCGACAGCGGCTTCGACAGGAGCTTCTCGAGCTCCTTCGGCCCGCCCTTGCGCTGCGCCGCGCGCGCTTCGATTTTGGCAAAGGACAGCATCGGCATCTCCCCGGTTCCTGACGCGGCGGAGACTATCAGCGTTCCCTTCGGCGTGGCAGCCGCCGAATTCGCCTCGCCCCGTCCCCAACGGAGTAGCCCGGATGAAGCGGGAGCGTGATCCGGGGCGGGCGGGCGCCGGTGGAGAAGCCCGTCCCGCATTGCGCTCCCGCTCCATGCGGGCTACGGCGGGGCGAAGCCCTCGCGCTTCAGCCGCACGACCGCCTGGTTCAGCGCCGACAGGAAGGCGGAGCGATCCTTCTGCGCGAACGGCGGCGGGCCGCCGGTGGTGGCGCCGGCCGAGCGCAGGTCGGTCATCAGGTTTCGGGTCGCGAGCTGCATGCCGATCGAATCCTTCGTGAACGGCTTGCCCTTCGGCGACAGCACGGCCGCGCCCGTCTTCACGCAGCGGTCGGCGAGCGGGACGTCGGCGGTGATCACGATATCGCCTTTCGCCGCGCGCCCGGCGATCCAGTCGTCGGCCTCGTCGGGACCGGCGGCGACGGCGACTCGCTCGATCAGCGGATCGCGCGGCACCATCATGAAGCTGTTGGTGACCACGTAGACCTTGAGACCGTGCCGGCCGGCGACCTTGTAGACCTCGTCCTTCACCGGGCACGCGTCGGCGTCGACATAGATCGCGATGGTCTTCGGCGTTTCGCTCATCCGGGCGCCTTTCGTCGGTCGGTCGGCAAGGAAGACAGTTTCCTTTGACGGGAATAGCTTAAAATCGCTCGCGAATCATGGGGACCGGACCATGCGGGTGATCATCAACGGGGCGGGCATCGCGGGGCCGACGCTCGCCTACTGGCTTCTGCGCCACGGGCACGAGCCCACTCTCGTCGAGCGCGCGCCGAAACTGCGCACCGGCGGCTACGTCATCGATTTCTGGGGCACCGGCTACGACGTCGCCGAGCGCATGAGGCTGATCCCCGAGCTCGACCGCACCGGCTATCACGTCAAGGAGCTGCGCCTCGTCGATTGCGACGGGCGGCGGGCGGGCGGCATGTCCGTCGAGGTGTTCCGGCAGATCACCGAGGGCCGCTACCTGAGCCTGCCGCGCGGCGACCTCGCCGCGGCGATCCACCGCCATCTCGACGGGCGCGTCGAGACGATCTTCGGCGATTCGATCGAGGCGATCGAGGAGACCGCCGGCGGCGTCGACGTGCGCCTCGAAAGCGGCGCGGAGCGCAGCTTCGACCTCGCCGTCGGCGCCGACGGGCTGCATTCCAGGGTGCGCGGGATCGCCTTCGGCCCGCAGGAGACGTTCGAGCACAGGCTCGGCTACACGGTCGCCGCCTTCCGCGCGCTCCGCTACCGCCCGCGCGACGAGCTCGTCTACGTCAGCTACACGACGCCGGGCCGGCAGGTCGCCCGCTTCGCCCTGCACGACGACCACACGCTGTTCCTGTTCGTCTACGCCGACGGCGGCGCGGACGCGCCGGACCCGCACGACGTCGCCGCCCACAAGGCCCGTCTGCACGAGAAGTTCGACGCCGCCGGCTGGGAATGCCCCGAGATCCTCGGGGCGATGGACACCGCGGAGGATTTCTACGCCGACCGGGTCAGCCAGATCCGCATGCCGCACTGGTCGAAGGGCCGCGTCGTGCTGACCGGCGACGCCGCGTTCTGCCCCTCGCTGCTCGCCGGGCAGGGCTCGGCGCTGGCAATGACGGCGGCCTACGTGCTGGCCGGCGAGATCGACAGGGCCGGCGGCGACCACGCCGCTGCGCTCAACAGCTACGAGGCGATGCTCAGGCCGTTCCTTTCGGCCAAGCAGGCGGCGGCGGAGAAGTTCGCCGGCGCCTTCGCCCCGAGGACCGCGTTCGGCGTCCTCCTGCGCAACAAGGTCACGAGCCTGATGGGCCTGCCCTTCGTCGCCCGCCTGGTGATGGGCGGAACGCTGGTCGACCAGTTCGCGCTGCCCGACTACGCCGACGTCTCGAACGACTACGCGGACGCGTGAGCCGGGCGCTACCGCGGCGCGCGCTTGGCCAGGATGCGCTGCAGCGTGCGCCGGTGCATGTTGAGGCGCCGCGCGGTCTCCGAGACGTTGCGGTCGCACAATTCGTAGACGCGCTGGATGTGCTCCCAGCGCACCCGGTCGGCCGACATCGGGTTCTCCGGCGGCGGCGCCTTGTCGCCGCCGTCGGCCATCAGCGCGGCGAACACCTCGTCGGCGTCGGCGGGCTTGGCGAGATAGTCGACTGCGCCGAGCTTCACGGCGGTGACGGCGGTCGCGATGTTGCCGTAGCCGGTCAGGATGATGGCGCGGGCGTCCGGGCGCTTCTCCTTGAGCCTGCGGATCACGTCGAGGCCGTTGCCGTCCTCGAGCCGCATGTCGACCACGGCGAAGGCCGGCGGGCGGGCCTCGACGGCGGCCATCCCCGCGGCGACGTTGTCGACCTCCATCACCTCGAAGCCGCGCCGCTCCATCGCCCGCGCCAGCCGGTTCAGGAACGGACGGTCGTCGTCGAGAACGAGAAGCGTGCGGTCCGGAAGTGCGAGAACCGCTTTGTCGGCGGAATCGGTCATGTCCTGCTTGCCACCACTTTTCTGGCCGCCGGCGCGGCCGCTTCACCCTTACCGTTAATATCGCCAGCGGCGCGTTCGTCAAAGCCCGCAGTGCCCGCCGGGCTTTCCACCTCGAAGCGGGCGCGCGGCCAGGTCGCGATCACCACCGCCCCCTTTCCGCTGGGCAGGCGGTTGGCGAAGGTCAGCTCCGCGCCCGAGCGCTCGAGCAGCGTCTTGGCGATGAAAAGCCCGAGCCCGAGGCCGGATTCCGCGATTCCGCCGCGCCGGCCGCTGCGCGTGGAGATGTAGGGCTCGCCGATCTTCGCCAGCACGTCGGCCGGGAACCCCGGCCCGTCGTCGGCGATCGCGATGACGATCCGCTCGTGCGTCCAGCGCGCCTCGATCTCCACGGTCGTCGCGGCGAAATCGACCGCGTTCTCCGCCAGATTGCCCAGTCCGTAGAGAATGCCGGGATCGCGGCGGCCGACTGGCTCGGGCGCAGGGCCGTCGAGATCGATCCTGATGGCGATGCCGAACTCGCGGTGCGGGGCGGCGATCTCCTCGATGAGGCTCGACAGCGGCAGGCGGTCGAGATGGCCGCCGGGCTCCTCGCCGAGCGAGCTCAGCCGCTCCAGGATGCCCCGGCAGCGCTCGACCTGGCTGCGCAGGAGCCTGACGTCCTCGGCATGGGGGCCGTCGCCCGGCAGGTCGCGCTCGAGCTCGCGGGAGACCAGGGCGATGGTGGCGAGCGGCGTGCCGAGCTCGTGGGCGGCCGCCGCCGCCATGCCGTCGAGCGCGGAGAGATGCTGCTCGCGGGCGAGCACCAGCTCGGCGGCGGTCAGCGCGTCCGACATCTGCCGGGCCTCGCGGGCGACGCGGAAGGCGTAGACGCTGGTGAAGCCGATGGCGAGCGCGAGCGACACCCAGATGCCGGCGATGTAGAGGAGCGGCAGCGCCGGGGCATCGCCGGCCTGCCAGGGCAGCGGCAGGTGCACTCCGCCGATGACGCTGGCGGCGATCAGGGTCGTCGCGCCGAGCAGCACCGTGTTGGCGGGCGGCAGGGCGCTCGCCGAGACCACGACGGGCACGAGCAGCAGGATCGAGAACGGGTTGGCGAGGCCGCCGGTCAGCGCCAGGAGGAAGGCGAGCTGCAGGATGTCGTAGCCGAGCAGGGCGGTCGCCAGCGGCGTGGTGAGCTCGCGCGAGGCCGGATAGCGGATGCGCAGGAAGATGTTGAGCCAGGCGGACAGGGCGATCAGCGCGAAGCAGAAGCCGAGCGGCAGGTCGTAGCCAAACAGGATGTAGACGACGAGCACGGCGACCGACTGGCCGGCGACCGCGATCCAGCGCAGCCTGGTGAGCGTGCGCAGCCGGAGCCGCGTCGCGCCGATGGTGAAATCGTCCCCTGAAGCCCGCTGCATCTGCCCGTTCCGTCCGCGCCGCAGCCTGGAGGCGGCGACTCGGAAAACCGTTGTCGTCCCTCTATATAGGCCAAGGTCCGCCCGCGAATCGACGCGAGAAACGCAGGAACGGGCGGAATTGGACAACCGGGTGACCGTCATGGACACGAAAGTGACCGGGAGGAGCGGCACGCGCGGCCCGGCGCCGGAGGGCGGCGGCGCGGCGGTCGCCGTCTCGTCGCTCGTCAAGCGCTACGGCGAGGTGACGGCCGTCGACGGGATCTCCTTCGAAATCGCCTGCGGCTCGGTGACCGGCCTGCTCGGCGGCAACGGCGCGGGCAAGACCACCACCATCGCCATGCTGATGGGCCTGGTGCTGCCGACGTCGGGCACGATCCGCCTGCTCGGCGTGGACATGCTGCGCGAGCGCCACAAGGTGCTGCACCGCATCAACTTCCAGAGCCCCTATGTCGACATGCCGATGCGGCTGACGGTGCGCCAGAACCTCACGGTGTTCGGCCGTCTCTACGGGCTCGACCGCCTGAACGAGCGCATCGCCGCGCTCGCCGCCGATCTCGACCTCGCCCACCTGCTGGAGCGGCCCTGCGGGCGCCTTTCGGCCGGCCAGAAGACCCGGGTGAGCCTCGCCAAGGCGCTGATCAACCAGCCGGCGCTCCTGCTCCTCGACGAGCCGACCGCCTCGCTCGATCCCGACACCGCCGACTGGGTGCGCGGGCACCTGGAGGCCTACCGCGACAGCCGCGGCGCCACGATCCTGCTCGCCTCCCACAACATGCCGGAGGTCGAGCGGATGTGCGACCGGGTCATGATGATGAAGGCCGGCCGGATCGTCGACGACGGCGCTCCGGACGAGCTGATCGCCCGCTACGGGCGGGCCACGCTCGAGGACGTGTTCCTCGACGTCGCCCGCGGCACCGGCCTGGCGGAGGAGCTGTGATGGACGCGCGCGCGGGCCTCGCGGGCCGTCCTGCGGGTCCCGGATCAAGTCCGGGACACAAGGCCTCTGTCTGGCGCTCGGGCTGGCGCTCGGGCTGGCGCTCGGGCCGGCGCCCGGGGTGTGCCTCGGGAACGACGGCGTGCCCCGGGCTTGATCCGGGGCCCAGGCGGCGGTCGCGGTAATCGCCAAGCGTGCCTGGTCGACCGTCCCTGAAAGCATCGCGCAGCAAAGAACGTCATGGAAGCAGCCACCCGCCCCGACTTCGCCCCGCCGCCCTACCGCTCCTTCTCGCCGGCGCGCGCGGGGGCGATGGTCGTGCGCTACCTCTACCTGATGAAGGGGTCGTGGCCGCGCATCGTCGACCTCGTCTACTGGCCGACCGTGCAGATGCTGATGTGGGGCTTCCTGCAGCTCTATCTCTCGGACAAATCCGGCTATTTCGCCCAGATCGGCGGCACCTTCATCGGCGCGATCCTGCTCTGGGACATCCTGTTCCGCTGCCAGCTCGGCTTCTCCATGTCGTTCATGGAGGAGATGTGGTCGCGCAACATCGGCCACCTCATGGTGACCCCGCTCAGGCCGGTCGAGTTCGCCTTCGCGCTGATGACGATGAGCGTGATCCGGCTGGCGATCGGCCTCATCCCGGTGTCGATCCTGGCGATCGCCTTCTTCGGCTTCAACCTGTGGGGCCTCGGCGTCGCCCTCGTCGCCTTCTTCGTGAACCTGTTCCTGACGAGCTGGGCGATCGGGCTCGCGGTGTCGGGGATGATCCTGCGCTTCGGCCTGGGGGCGGAGGGGCTCGCCTGGTCGGTGACCTTCCTGCTGCTGCCGCTTGCCTGCGTCTACTACCCCGTCGCCGTGCTGCCGGACTGGCTGCAGTGGATATCGCTGTCGCTCGCCCCGACCTACGTGTTCGAGGGCATGCGGGCGCTGGTGGTCGACCACACGTTCCACGCCGACCTGATGATCAAGGCCTTCGCGATCAACCTCGTCTACTTCGGGGCCGGCTTCTATACGTTTCTGCGCTTCTTCGATGCCGCAAGGCGCGCGGGCTCCATCCTGCAGCTCGGCGAGTGAGCGCCGCGGACCCGATACCGGTTCGGGTGGCCGGTTCGGGTGGCCGGCCTGGCCACCCCCGCATGACGCACCGTTAACCGATTGTTATGGTTAACCAATCCTAAAGATTACTGCCGTTACCCTTGCCAATCGTATCTCCAGGGTCTAGCGTTTCGCACCGCACCAAAAGCCGGCGTCGTCAGAACGCAGGTGCGAAACGGGGGCAAACACGGATCTGAGATCGGGGGATCCGAACCGGTATGTCGTATTACCAATGGTATGAACTGACGCACGCCGCGCTGTCGCCGGCGCGCGCCGTCGCGGACGCGACGCGGCTCTACTACAAGAATCCGCTCAATCCCCTGACGCACACGAGCATGGGCCGCGGCGTCGCCGCCGCCATGGAGATGTTCGAGCGCGTCACCCGGCGCTACGGCAAGCCCGATTTCGGCATCGACACGACGCTGATCGGCGGCATGCGGGTGCCGGTCCGCCAGGAAATCGTGTGGGAACGGCCGTTCTGCCGGCTGGTCCGCTTTTCCAAGGCGCTGCCGGCCCGCAAGGATCCGGGCCCGAAGCTGCTGATGGTGGCGCCGATGTCGGGCCACTACGCCACGCTGCTGCGCGGCACGGTCGAGGCGATGCTGCCCGACCACGATGTCTACATGACCGACTGGGTCGACGCGCGCATGGTGCCGCTCACCCAGGGCACGTTCGATCTCGACGACTACATCGACTACGTCCAGAACATGCTGCACGTGCTGGGCGGCGACACCCACGTGATGGCCGTCTGCCAGCCGTCGGTGCCGGTGCTGGCGGCCGTCGCGCTGATGGAGGCGCGCAACGACCCGTACGTGCCGCTGTCCATGACGCTGATGGGCGGGCCGATCGACACCCGCGTCAATCCGACTGCGGTGAACCGGCTCGCCGAAGAGCACGACATCGACTGGTTCCGCCGCAACGTCGTCATGAAGGTGCCGTTCCCGCATGCGGGCGTGATGCGCGACGTCTATCCGGGCTTCCTGCAGCTCACCGGCTTCATGAGCATGAACCTCGACCGCCACGTCGCCGCCCATCACGAGCTGTTCACGCACCTCGTCCAGGGCGACGGCGATTCGGCGGAGAAGCACCGCGACTTCTACGACGAGTACCTCGCCGTGATGGACCTGACCGCCGAGTTCTACCTGCAGACCGTCGAGACCGTGTTCATCCGCCACGCGCTGCCGAAGGGCGAGATGGTCCACCGCGGCAATCCGGTCGACACCTCGGCGATCCGCAACGTCGCGCTGATGACGGTCGAGGGCGAGAAGGACGACATCTCCGGCGTCGGCCAGACCGAGGCCGCGCACCGGCTGTGCACGTCGCTGTCCGACGACAAGCGCGTCCACTACGTGCAGCCGAAGGTCGGCCACTACGGCGTCTTCAACGGCTCGCGGTACCGCGCCGAGATCGCCCCGCGAATCGCCGACTTCATCCGCTCCAACAACGGCTACGTCGCCCGCCGCGCGCCGGCCCCGGTGGCGATCGAGGTGCCGGTGACGGCGAACGGCAACGGCAAGGCGAAGGCGGCGAACGGCAACAGCAGGGCCAAGACCGCCTCGCGGCGCCTCGCGGCGGCAAGGCGCGTGTCGACGGCCGAATCCAAGGCGAAATAGCCGCTTCCTTTCAGGACCTTGTCCGATTTCCGCCCGGCCCGATCTTGAATCGGGCCGGCGGCCTTACCACGTCGAATGACGGTCGTTGGGACCTTGGCTTCGAACCCGTAGGAGGGGCTCGTGCACAACTTTCCGATCCGTCCGGCCTGGTCGCCGCTCACCATCGCGCTGATGGTCATCGGCTTCATCGTCTGGTGGCCGCTGGGCCTTGCCATGCTCGCCTGGATCATCTGGGGCGACCGCATGCTCGCCTGGTGGGACGAGGGCCGGCACCGCATGCAGACGCGCGGCTCGACCGGCAACGAGGCCTTCGAGGAGTACCGCCGCTCCGAGCTCGACCGGCTGGAGCAGGAGCGCAGGCGCGTAGAGCAGGAGGCCGTCGCGTTCCAGGAGTTCCTGCGGGACCTGCGCAAGGCGCGCGACCGCGAGGAGTTCGACCGGTTCATGGCCGAGCGCCGCCGCGCGGCGAAGGAGAGCGCCAAGGGCGGCGATACCGCGCCCGGCGCGGCCGGCGCCCCCGCCTGAGCCCGACGGCTCGCGAGCAGCGATTTCCGGAAGACCGGCCGCCTCGGGGAGCGTTCCCCGGGCGCGCCGGTCTTCTTCCTTTCAGTCGTGGTGCTCGAGGTCGCCGCCGGCGGCCTCCAGCCCGTGGTCTTCCCACACGGCTTCCGGAATCGGGCCGCCGAGCCGGAACGCGAAGGCGACGACCTTCCAGCCGTCCGGCGACAGCTCGCAGCGGAATTTCATGTTGTACCAGCCGCCGCCGATCCGGATCGCTGCCCCCTCGGCGATCAGCTCGGGGCCGGCGGCGCGCAGGTCCTCCATCGCGTAGGCAACCAGCCGGTCCGGGTTCAGGGCCTGCCGCCAGGCGTGGACCTGGTCCATCGCCTCGACGTTGCAGAGCTGCACCATGCGTTCGTCGTCCGACAGGCCGGGCAGCGCCGCGCGGGCAGCGCGGCTGCGCGGATCGGCGAGCGTCGCCTCCGAGAGCATGACTTGCGCCCGGACCATTCCCGGCGGCGCGGGCTTCGGCGTTTCGGCAGGCGTTTCGGGCGGCGTTTCGGGCGGGGCTTGCGGCGGAGGGGCAGGCCGGGCCGGCTCGCCGGCCCTCGGCGCCAGCGCGGCGAACTGGTCGGCCGTCAGGATATCGACCCTTACCGGCCGCTCGGCCGGCCGCTCCCGCCCGGAGGTGTGGACGAGAAGGACCGCAAACGCCCCGATCGCGACGTGCAGCAGGAGCGAGACGAGGAGAAACCGGCGCGAATCGGCCGACTCCCGGTCCGTCGCCCCCCGCATCCGCCTAAGGCGTCACGTGACGGCAGGCCGCATCGGGAGCGCAGCGGTCGGATTTCATGATTTCCGGGCGAAATTGAAGACGCGCCGCTCAATGTCCCGGCCGAATCCAGCTTTTTTGCGGCGGCCGGGCCGATTAACCAAGTCTTCGAGGCATGAATACCGACGAATACCGGTGACGACGCCTAACGGTCAAGTGAATGCCATTTTCCCGGCAATTACAAGCGCTTGATTGTCATGGCTGCGCCGCCGTTTTTTGGCGACTTCCGCCGGTCCGGGCAGTATATGAATCGTGGGGAACATTTTCGCCGGTCGGTCATGCTGCAACGCCCTCGACTCATCGATTCGACGGACAGTTTCGAGATCCATATCGACGGTCAGCCGGTACGGGTCGCCGTACGCCGGTCGGCCCGGGCGCGGCGCTACACGCTGCGGCTCTCGCACGGCACCGGCGAGCCGCTTCTGGTCATCCCCTACCGGGGAAACTTCGAAAAAGGCCTCGCTTTCGCCCATTCGCAGACCAACTGGCTGCGCGAACGGCTGCAACGGGTGCCCGGACCGATCCCCTTCCTGGACGGCGCCGAGATCCCCGTGCGCGGAAAAACGCACATTTTGCGCCAGACCGGCTCCCTGCGCGGCATCGTCCAGGCGCGCGGCCGCGACAAGGAGACGGGGCTTCGCAAGATCCAGGTGCCGGGCGAGGAGGAGCATTTCGCCCGCCGCGTCACCGACTGGCTGAAGAAGGAGGCGCGCGCCGACCTGGAGCCGGCGGTCTTCGAGTACGCGGCGCGTCTCAAGGTGCGCCCGAAGCGCATCTCGATCCGCGACCAGAGCTCGCGCTGGGGCTCGTGCTCGGCCAACGGCACGCTGTCGTTTTCCTGGCGGCTCGTCCTTGCGCCGCCCCTGGTGCTCGACTATCTGGCGGCGCACGAGGTCGCGCATCTCGTCGAGATGAACCATTCGTCCCGATTCTGGCGCACGCTGGAGCGCATCGCGCCGGACACGCCGAAGGCGGAAGCCTGGCTCAAGGCCCACGGCGCCACGCTTTTCCGCTACGGATCGCGCTGATCGGCGCGAGACCGACCGCGGCTATTGCGTTAAAGGGGCGATTGTCTTAAACGACCTCGGCGCGGCGCGACCCTGTGGGGCCATAGCTCAGTTGGGAGAGCGCTTGAATGGCATTCAAGAGGTCGGCGGTTCGATTCCGCCTGGCTCCACCAGATTTCCGATCGTAGATCTGCGGTCGCCCGCCCCCAAGCGGGTTTGTCCACAGGTGGCGATCTGCCGGAACGTGTATTCGTCCGGCGCGCTGTTTTGGCTTGGCAGGCGATGACTGTCGTCGTTTTGCAAGGCTGTTGAGATCTTCTGGATAACTCTCTTGAGGGTGCAGGAAGATCTGGATCTTTCGGTTCGTGCGTGGCAT
>JAEWYT010000008.1 GCA_023458595.1 Pseudomonadota bacterium | reverse complement strand
GCCCAGTACGGCTCGACCGACTCCGGCGCTTCGCTCGGCGACATCCTCGGCGCGGCGCTGAGCCGCGCGCAAGGTCAGGGCGCCGAGACCGACGAGAAGCCCGCAAAGAAGGCCAAGACCGCGAAGGCGGACGAGGCCGGCGAGGACGACGACAACTAGGCACTGGTCCTGCGCGACCGCGGCGCTATAACGTCGCGGTCGGCCCGAGGAGGCTCTTGAGGCGATGACGCTGGACGCCGATCAGATCGTCGACCGCCGCCGGTTGCGGCGCAAGCTGTCGTTCTGGCGGGCGATCGCCTTCCTCCTCGCGGCCTTCGCCATCCTCGGTACCGCCGCGGCCGTCATGCCGGACGGCCTCATCGGAACCCGCCA
Organism: Pseudomonadota bacterium; assembly: GCA_023458595.1. Taxonomy (GTDB): domain Bacteria; phylum Pseudomonadota; class Alphaproteobacteria; order Rhizobiales; family Tepidamorphaceae; genus Microbaculum. The sequence goes on along the minus strand of JAEWYT010000008.1, from coordinate 20,840 downwards.
GGCCCATATCGCGCGTGTCTCCCTCAACGGCCTCATCGTCGAGGACCGAGATTTCCAGGAGATGCTGGAGGGCATCGCCAAGGCGAGGTCGGCCAAGGCGCTCATCGTCGCGATCGACAGTCCCGGCGGCACGACGGCCGGCTCGGAGGCGCTCTACGAGGCGATCCGCAAGGTCGCCGAGAAGAAGCCCGTCGTCGCGCAGATCGGCACGGTCGCCGCTTCCGGCGGCTACGCCGCGGCGATCGCCGCCGACCACATCGTCGCCCGCCGCACCTCGATCACCGGCTCGATCGGCGTGCTGTTCCAGTGGGCCGACGTCTCCAAGCTCCTCGGCGACATCGGCGTCAACGTCGACACGATCAAGAGCGGCGCGCTCAAGGCGGAGCCGAACCCGTTCACCCCGACCAGCGAGGAGGCAAAGGTCGCCGTCCGTTCGCTGGTGATGGATTCCTACGACTGGTTCGTCGGCCTCGTCGCCGAGCGGCGCGATCTCGATCCGCTCGAGGCGCGGCGACTGTCCGACGGTCGCATCTATTCGGGCGGCCAGGCGCTGAAGCTGAACCTCATCGACGCGATCGGCGGCGAGGAAACCGCCCGCGACTGGCTCGCCTCCGAGCGAAACATCTCCCGTAAACTGAAGGTGCGCGACTGGACGCCGGACGACGCCATCGACGGCTTCGGCTTTGCCGAGTCGGCGGCGGCGCTGGCGCGCGCGGCCGGACTCGATGCACTCGCCGCGCTGATAGACCGCGGCCGCATCGGCGGCGCCAGCCTTGACGGGCTGGTATCGGTCTGGCAGCCTCAAAACCTTGAAGAATAAAGCATTCAGGGGGCCGCAATGATCAAGTCCGAGTTGGTGCAGCGGATTGCGCAGGCCAATCCGCATCTCTACCAGCGGCACGTCGAGTTGATCGTCAACACGATCCTGGAAGAGATCACCAAGGCACTCGCGCGCGGCGACCGCGTCGAGCTGCGCGGCTTCGGCGCCTTCTCCGTGAAGAACCGTCCCGCCCGTACCGGCCGCAACCCGCGCACCGGCGCCAAGGTCTCCGTCGAGCAGAAGTTCGTGCCGTTCTTCAAGACCGGCAAGGAAATGCGCGAGCGTCTCAACGGCGGCAAGCCGCAAACCTGAGATCCGCGCATAGGCCGCCCCGGACCCTCCCATGATCCGCCCATGATCAGACGCCCATGATCAGACGCACAGTCCAGATCCTCGTCGTGGTGCCGCTGGCGGTCGTCATCGTCGTCTTCTCGGTCGCCAACCGTCACCCGGTGACGGTCTCGCTCGATCCCTTCGGCGGGCCCGAGCCGGCGCTGTCCGTCTCGCTGCCGCTGTTTCTGATCATCCTCGGCACGCTGTTCGCCGGCGTCGTGATCGGCGGCGCGGCGGCCTGGTTCAGCCAGGGCAAGTGGCGCAAGCGCGCGCGGCTGTCGCGCGAGGAGGCGGCCCGATGGCGCAGCCGCGCCGACGAAGCCGCCCGCAAGGAAGCCTCCGCTTCCGACGCCCCGCGCCTGCCCGCGCTCGGGCGCAGCGCCTGAACGGGCCATCACGGGCCATTCTCTCCAAGCGATCGTTCCCGGTCCTCCGGGAACCGGCGACATGGACTCCCGCCGCGGTTTCGTGGCACCTATCGCCGGCGAAGGAAAACGAGGTTTCCGCGACGTGCATGTGGACGTCAAAATCTGCGGTCTGACGGACGAAGCCGCCGTCGAGGCGGTGCTCGAGGCGGGCGCCGAATTCGCCGGCTTCGTCTTCTTTCCGCCGAGCCCGCGGCATCTCGCGAGCGAGCGGGCCGCGGCCCTCGCCGCGCCGCTGCGCGGGCGGGCGACCGTCGTCGCGCTCGCCGTCGACGCCGACGACCAGACCTTCGATCGGCTGTTCGACGTCTTCGGCCCGGACATGCTGCAGCTTCACGGCAGCGAGAGCCCGGAGCGGGTGGCGGCGCTGAAGAGCCGCTACAAGGTGCCGGTGATGAAGATGATCCCGGTGCGCCACGCCGAGGACATCGGCGCGGTCCAGACCTATCTCGCCGTCGCCGACCGCATCCTGTTCGACGCCAAGGCGCCGCCCGGCGCGACGCGGCCGGGAGGACTGGGCCTGAGCTTCGACTGGAAGCTGCTCGCGAGCCTTGACCTTCCCGTGCCGTTCATGCTGTCGGGAGGCCTCGATCCGCAGACCGTCGGCGCGGCGATCGAAATCGCCCGCCCCGACGCCGTCGACGTGTCGTCGGGCGTCGAGCGCGCGCCCGGCGTCAAGGACCCGTCGGCGATCGCCCGTTTCGTCGAGGCCGTGCGCCGGGCCGAGACCATGATCGTCCGTCCAACCGAAAGGATACCGTCGTGACCGTCGCCCCGCCCAACACCTTCAGAGCCGGACCCGACGAGCGCGGCCATTTCGGGCTGTTCGGCGGCCGCTTCGTCGCCGAGACGCTGATGCCTCTGATCCTCGACCTGGAAAAGGCCTGGAACGAGGCCAAGAGCGATCCGGAGTTCCAGGCCGAGCTCGCCCATCTCAACACCCACTACACCGGGCGGCCGAGCGCGCTGTATTTCGCCGAGCGGCTGACCGAGCACTGTCGTGAGATTTCTGCCGCCTCCGGCGGCGCGGGCGGCGCCAAGATCTACTTCAAGCGCGACGAGCTCAACCACACCGGCAGCCACAAGATCAACAACTGCCTCGGCCAGATCCTGCTCGCCCGCCGCATGGGCAAGACGCGCATCATCGCCGAGACCGGCGCCGGACAGCACGGCGTCGCCGCGGCGACCGTCTCGGCGCGCTTCGGCTATCCCTGCCACGTCTACATGGGCGCGACCGACGTCGAGCGGCAGAAGCCGAACGTCTTCCGCATGAAGCTGCTCGGCGCCGAGGTGAACCCGGTCACGTCCGGCGCGGGCACGCTGAAGGACGCCATGAACGAGGCGCTGCGCGACTGGGTGACCAACGTCGAGACGACCTACTACATCATCGGCACCGCCGCCGGCCCGCATCCCTATCCCGAGCTCGTGCGCGACTTCCAGTCGGTGATCGGCAGGGAGGTGCGCGAGCAGATGATGGCCGCCGAGGGCCGGCTGCCCGACGTGCTGGTCGCAGCGGTCGGCGGCGGCTCCAACGCGATCGGCCTGTTCCATCCCTTCCTCGACGACACCGACATCGAGATCTACGGCGTCGAGGCGGGCGGGCACGGGCTGCAGGGCGAGGAACACTGCGCCTCTCTGAACGCCGGCCGCCCCGGCGTCCTGCACGGCAACCGCACCTATCTGCTGCAGGACGACGACGGCCAGATCCTCGAGGGCCACTCGATCTCGGCGGGTCTCGACTATCCCGGCGTAGGGCCCGAGCACTCCTGGCTGCACGAGACCGGCCGCGTCACCTACGTGCCGATCACGGACACCGAGGCGCTGGAGGCCTTCCAGCTTTGCACCCGGCTCGAGGGCATCATCCCCGCGCTCGAGCCGAGCCACGCGCTCGCGCAGGTGTTGAAGCTCGCGCCGTCGATGCCGAAGGACAGGATCATCTGCATGAACATGTGCGGCCGCGGCGACAAGGACGTCTTCACCGTCGGCAAGATCATGGGGTTCGAGCTTTGACCACCTCCCGCATCGACCGCCGCTTCGCCGCTCTCGCCGCCGAGGGGCGGGCGGGCTTCGTCACCTTCCTGATGGCCGGCGATCCCGACTACGAGACCTCGCTCAGGATCGTGAAGGCCGTGCCGAAGGCCGGCGCCGACCTGATCGAGATCGGCATGCCGTTCTCCGATCCGATGGCCGACGGCCCGGCGATCCAGGCCTCCGGCCTGCGCGCGCTCAAGGGCGGGCAGACGCTTAGGAAGACGCTCGACCTCGTCAGCGCCTTCCGGCAGGGCGACGACGAGACGCCGGTCATCCTGATGGGCTACTACAACCCGATCTATTCCTACGGCAACGAGACCTTCCTCGACGACGCCAGGGAGGCCGGCGTCGACGGGCTGATCGTCGTCGACCTGCCGGCGGAGGCCGACGACGAACTGTGCGTTCCGGCGATCGCGCGGGGCCTGAACTTCATCCGCCTGGCAACGCCGACGACCGACGACAGGCGCCTGCCGCGCGTCCTGCAGAACACGTCGGGCTTCGTCTACTACGTGTCGATCACCGGCATCACCGGCACGCGGGCGCCGGACATCGGGGCGGTGACCAGCGCGGTCGGCCGCATCAAGCGGCACACGGAGCTGCCGGTCGCCGTCGGGTTCGGCGTGAAGACCCCGGAACAGGCGGCCGCCATCGCCGCCGGCGCCGATGCGGTGGTGGTCGGCTCGGCGCTCGTGGAGGCGGTCAAAGGCTCGCTCGACGCACGCGGAAATGCTACCAATGCGACCGTGGATGCGGTATCCGGGCTCGTCGCCCGGCTGGCGGAGGGCGTGCGTTCCGGCCGCCCCGTCGCCGCCGAATGACCGGCACGTCGAACGGACAAATGCAAACGGGTTTGAGCGGCCGGGTTCGTTGAGGCCGCAAGAGAGGCTCCCGTGAACTGGATCAACAATATCGTCCGCCCGAAGATCCGCAGTTTCCTCGAAAAGCGGGAAACGCCGGACAAGCTTTGGGTGAAATGCCCGGAAACGGGCGAAATGGTGTTCCACCGCGACCTGGAAGCCAATCTCTACGTCATTCCGGGCTCCGGCCACCACATGCGGATGCCCGCCGAGGCGCGCCTCAGGACGCTGTTCGACAACGGCGAGTACGTGCGCATCGAGACGCCGGACGTGCCCTCCGACCCGCTGAAGTTCCGCGACGAGCGGCGCTATTCCGACCGGGTCAAGGACGCCCGCGCCAAGACCGGCGAAAAGGATGCCGTCCGGATCGCCTACGGCACGCTCGACGCGCTCCCGGTGACCGCCGCCGTGCAGGACTTCGAGTTCATGGGCGGCTCGCTCGGCATGGCCGCCGGCGAGGCGCTGATCGCGGGCATGGAGATGGCGGCCGAACGGCAGACGCCGTTCATCCTGTTCGCGGCCTCCGGCGGAGCCCGCATGCAGGAAGGCATCCTGTCGCTGATGCAGATGCCGCGCACGACGGTGGCGGTCGAGAAGCTGCGCGAGGCGCGGCTGCCCTACGTCGTCGTGCTGACCCATCCGACGACCGGCGGCGTCATCGCCTCCTACGCCATGCTCGGCGACATCCATATCGCCGAGCCCGGCGCGCTGATCGGCTTCACCGGGCCGCGCGTCATCGAGCAGACGATCCGCGAGAAGCTGCCCGCCGGCTTCCAGCGCAGCGAGTACCTCTTGAAGCACGGCATGGTGGACATGGTCGTCCATCGCCACGACCTGCGCGCGACCCTGAGCCGGGTGTGCCGGCTCCTGATGAAAGCGCCCTCGCTCGGCGCCGCGATTCCGGTCACCGGCGCGCCCGACGCCGAACCCGTCGCGCTGCCGCCGCCGCTGGCGGAAGCGGCGGACTGACGTCCGCCCCGCGCAATCCTATATAATCACCTGCGAAACCCGGCCCGGCGGCCGGACCCGGAAGCCATCGACCCGGAAAACACCGAATGGCCAAGTCCGACCTGATCCTCGAGCGGCTCGCAGAGCTGCACCCGCGCAAGATCGACCTGTCGCTGGACCGGATGCACCGGATTCTCGCCCGGCTCGGCAATCCGGAGAAGAAGCTGCCGCCGGTCGTCCATATCGCCGGCACCAACGGCAAGGGCTCGACGGCCGCCTACCTGCGCGCCATGCACGAGGCGGCGGGCTATCGCGTGCACGTCTATACCTCGCCGCATCTCGTGCGCTTCCACGAGCGCGTCCGCCTCGCCGATCCCGCCGCCGGCAGCGCCTACGTGCCGGAGGCGGAACTCGCCGCCGCGCTCGAGGAGTGCGAGCAGGCCAACGGCGGCGATCCGATCACCATCTTCGAGATCACCACGGCGGCGGCCTTCCTGATCTTCTCGCGCCATTCCGCCGACATCCTGCTGCTCGAGGTCGGCCTCGGCGGCCGGCTCGACGCGACCAACGTCGTCGACACGCCGGTCGCGACCGTCATCACGCCGATCTCGATGGACCACGCCGCCTATCTCGGCGAGACGATCGAGCTGATCGCCGCGGAGAAGGCCGGCATCATCAAGCCGAACGTGCCCTGCATCGTCGCCCGGCAGCCGCGCGAGGTCGAGAAGGTCATCGAACGCGCCGCTGCGAGGCTGCGCGCGCCCCTGTCGATCTCCGGGCAGGACTGGCACGCCGGCGAGGAGCGGGGCCGCCTCGTCTACGAGGACGAGGGGGGGCTGATGGACCTGCCGCTGCCGCGCCTGCTCGGCCGCCACCAGTTCGAGAACGCCGGCACCGCCATCGCGACGCTGCGCCACCTGCCGACGCGCGTGGACGAGGCGGCGGTCGCGAGCGGCCTGCAAAGCGTCGAATGGCCGGCGCGCCTGCAGCCGATCACCCAGGGCCCGATCGTCGATCTCGCCCCGCCCGGCGCGGAAATCTGGCTCGACGGCGGCCACAATCCCGCCGCCGGCGAGGTGCTCGGCGCCGCCCTCGCCGAGCTCGAGGACCGCAATCCGCGTCCGCTCTATCTCGTCGCCGGCATGCTGACCTCGAAGGACGCCTCGGGCTTCTTCCAGCCCTTCGAGGGGCTGGCGCGGGAGGTGGTCACCGTGCCGATCCCCGACGTCGAGGCCTCTTTCGATCCCGCCGTCCTGGCCGAGGACGCGGCGAATGCCGGCCTGACCGCGCGCGTCGCGGCCAGCGTCGAGGAAGCGCTGCAGAGCCTGCCGCGCGGCGAGGCCGCCCGCATCCTGATCTGCGGCTCGCTCTATCTGGCGGGCCACGTCCTGAAGATCCAGGAAACGGTTCCGCAATAGCGGGCGGGGGGCCGGCGATCCTCCGGAGCGCGGCGCCCGCGGCCTATGGGCCCCGGATCAGGTCCGGGGCACCAGTCCGAGCTGGTCTCAAGGCATCAGCCAAACAGCACAACCGTGTGCCCCGGACTTGATCCGGGGCCCCATCAGCGGCCGCCTTTTCGGGAAACCCGTCCGTCTTCCGCACTGTTCCACGACGGACAGGCAGGCGGGACAAACGAAAACGGCGGCGCCTCGCGGCACCGCCGTTTTCCGGGGAATTCGTTTCGGCGTCGGCTCAGATCGACTCGGAAATCCATGAAACGAGCCGGCTCTTCGGCTGGACGCCGACCTGCGTGCCGACCGGCTGGCCGCCCTTGAAGAGCATCAGGGTCGGGATCGCGCGGATGCCGTAGTTGGCCGAAATACCGGGGTTCTCGTCGACATTGACCTTCACGATCTTCGCCTTGCCGGCCATTTCGGCGTCGATCTCGTCGAGCATCGGGGCGATCTGCTTGCAGGGGCCGCACCATTCGGCCCAGAAATCGACCAGAACCGGCTCGGCGGAGTCGAGCACGTCGGACTGGAAAGCAGCGTCACTGGTATGGGAAACGGCCATTCTTGCACCTCGCTGTCGCGAATCGGCCGCTGCCGCGGCCCGGTTGGATCGGTCGCCGGGAAGGTAGGTAGGAGGGCCGTGGGCGTCAAGCGGACGGTTGGCGGTCATGCGCGGCGAGCAGGTCCCCGGCAAGCGCCATGAGCCGCGGGCCGGCCGTCCACAAAAGCGCCGCGCGTACCGGCCGGTCCGGCCAGATGCGCCGCGCGAGCGCCGCGTAGGCGGAAAGCTGGGCGAGATAGGCGGCCGGCGCGTCCTCGGGCATCTCCGGCACGGTGCGGTCGGTCTTGTAGTCGACGATCAGGACCTCGCGATCCGTGACGGCGAGCCGGTCGATCTGGCCGATCAGCGGGGCGCCGCCGGGCTCCAGCCTGCCGGCGATGCCGGTCTCCGCCCGCCCGCCCGGCGCGAAGACAGCGGCGAAGGCCGGGTCGTCGAGGATCGCCAGAACCTCGTTCAGATGGCGGGCGCGTATCGTCTCGCTCCATTCCGGGGCGAGCACGGCGAGCGCCCGTTCACCGGCCGCCCGGCGGTTCTCCGGGGCGATCTCGGGCAGGGCCTCCAGCAGCCGGTGCAGCACGGTTCCGCGGCGCATCGCCTCCTTGCGGCCCTTCGCCTCGCCCTCGCCGGAGGGGACGTGCTCGGCGAGCCGCGAGGGCGCGAGCGGCAGCGCCGCCGGGCGCTCGCGCGGCGCATTCACCTTCACCCATGCGGGCAGCTCCGGCGCGGCGAGGGCGGCCTTCGCGACCGGTTTCGGCTCGGCCGGCCGGCCCGCCCCGACACGACGGCGCACCGGGCCGTCCGGCGTCCCGACGGCATCGAGGAGCGGCGCCAGCGCCTCGGAGATGAGGCCGTACCAGGCGCCGTCCGGCAGCCTGTTGGCGTTCGTCTTGAAGCCGCCGACATAGAGCCGGTCGCGGGCGCGCGTCATCGCCACGTAGAGCAGGCGGTTCGCCTCCTCGGCGCGGCGGCGCTCGGCGTCCGCGCGCAGGGCCCGCGTGGCGGCGCAGTCGACCTGCTTGCTCTGCGCCCAGACGAGCGGGGCGCCGAAACCATCCCCGGGACCGTCGCCGAAGCGGAACAGCGGGCCGACGCCCCTGCCCGTCGCGCCGCGGCACGTGTCGGGCAGGAACACCACCGGCGCCTCCAGGCCCTTGGCGCCGTGCACGGTCATGACGCGGACCTCGTCGCGGCCCTTGTCCATGTCGCGCTTCACCTCCGCCGGGGCGGCGGCGAGCCAGGCGAGGAAGCCGGCGAGGCTCGGCGTCTCGGCGCGCTCGTAGGCGAGCGCGAGGCTCAGGAACTCGTCGAGCGCCTCGAAAGCCTCCGCGCCGAGCCGGCGGTGGAAGGCCTCGCGGCCGCGATCCGCGCCGAGGATGCGCGCGTAGAACTCGTAAGGCCGCTCGAAGCCGGCGCGGGACCGCCAGCCGGCGAGACGGTCGCGGGTTTCGGCGAGGCGCTCGTCGCCGTCCGCCTTGCGCAGCAGCGCGCCCCACAGCGAGCCGGCGCGGCCGATGGCGAGGTCCATCAGCTCGTCCTCGGTCAGGCCGATCAGCGGCGACTTCAGGAGCGCGGCGAGGTTGAGGTCGTCCTCCGGCATCAGCGCGAAGCGGCCGACGGCCATCAGGTCCATCACCGCGATGTGGTCGGTCAGCACGAGGCGGTCGGCGCCGGCGACGGGAATGCCGTGGCTCTTCAGCGCCCGGATCATCGGCTCGGCGAAGGGCGCGCGGCGGGCGACCAGGATCATGATGTCGCCGGGGCGGATCGGCTCGCCGGTCGCCGCGATCCGCTCGCCGCTGTCGATCCAGCCCCTGATCGTGCGGGCGATGCGCCCGGCGAGGCGGGATTCGGGGCTCCCCGTCCGGTCGGCGTCGAGCGGGGCGTCCCAGGGGGCGACGTCGGCCGTCTCCTCGGCCTCCTCGATGTCCCAGACCTCGACGAGCCCCGGCTCGTTCTCGCGGATCGCCTCGTGGATCACCGCTTCCGGCGCTTCCGGCAGGACGACGCCGGCCGTCGCCGGGCCTTCCCGGAACACCGCGTCGACGGCCTCGAGCACGGTCGGCGTGGAGCGGAACGACAGCCTCAGCGGCACGTAGCCGAAATCCCTGCCCGCGTCGCCCGCGCGCGTCTCGAACAGCTTCCGCATGGCGTCGAACCGGCTCGGGTCGGCGCCCTGGAACGAATAGATCGACTGCTTGATGTCGCCGACGGCGAAGATGGTGCGGTTCGCCTCTCGCGCGCCTTCGCCGGCGAAGAATTCGCCCGCCATCTTCTCGACGATCTCCCACTGGCGCGGGCTCGTGTCCTGCGCCTCGTCGACGAGCACGTGGTCGAGGCCGCCGTCGAGCTTGTAGAGCACCCAGCCCGCGTCGGCGCGGCCGAGCAGCATGGCGGTGCGCTCGACGAGATCGTCGAAGTCGACGAGCCCGCGCGCCGCCTTGAGCTTCTGGTAACGGTCGATCACCGCGTCGGCGACTGTGAAGAGCGAGACGTTGGCGGCGAGCATCCGGGCGGCGGCGAGGCGGTCCATGAGACCGGCGACGCGGGCTTTCTCCCGCTCCAGCCGGTCGGCGAGATCGGGGTACTCCGCGGCGAAGGGCTTGGTCAGGAAGCGCTTGCGCTCCTCGCCCGACGAGGGGGCGATGTAGACGGAAAGATAGGCGTCGAGCGCGGCCACGTCGTCCGCCGCGTCGGCAGCCTCGGCGAGCAGCGCGCCGAGGTCGGCGACCACCTTGCTGCCGGTCTTCAGCGCGTCGGCCGCCGCCTTCCATTCCGGACGCGGCAGGTGCGGGCTCGTCAGGAGCTCGGCGGCGACGCTCGCCTCGTCGTCGCCGCGGGCGAGGCCGAGACAGTCGCGCAGCATGTCGAGCGCGGGCGGGAGGCCGCCCGCTTCGCGTGTCCAGTCGAGGAAGGCGCCGCGGCGGGAGAGCACGGCGTGCAGCAGCTCGGCGAAGCCCGTGTCGCTCAGCCGCGTCAGCAGGTCGGCGATCGCCTCGGTGAGCGGGCCGTCCTCGCCGGTCTCCACCAGCACCTCGGCCTGCGCCTCGGCGAGCAGCTCGGCGCTGCCGCGTTCCTCCAGCACAGTGAAGCCCGCCGTCACGCTCGCCTCGAAGGGGAACTGCTGCAGCAGGCGTTCGCAGAACGCATGGATCGTCTGGATCTTCAGCCCGCCCGGCGTCTCGACGGCGGCGGCGAATAGGCGGCGGGCACGCGCCAGCGCCTCCGGCTTCGGCGGCCGGCCCTCGATCTCGGCGATCTTGCGGATGAGCTCGTCGTCGGGCAGCGTCGTCCACTGGCTCAGCCATTCGAACACGCGGTTCGACATCTCGGCGGCGGCGGCCTTCGTATAGGTGATGCAGAGAAGCCGCGAGGGATCGGCGCCCGACAGGAGCAGCCGCAGCACGCGCTGGGCCAGCACGTAGGTCTTGCCCGCGCCGGCGTTGGCGCTGACCCAGGCCGACCCGCGCGGGGCGGAGGCCTCGCGCTGCCTGGCCTTCACGGCTTCCGGAACGGGGCGGACGAGCGCGCTCATCTAGTCGCCTCCCCCGGCTTCGCCGCCAAGCCGGCCCCATTCGGGCCAGCGCGACAGGTGGTCGTAGTCGGTGAAGCGGCCGGCGAACTGGGCGCGCGGCTTGACGAAATAGGCCTGTTCGGGATCGGCGAAGCGGGCGAGCAGGCCGACGAGGCTCGCCAGCGTCTCGGCGGCGAAACCAGCGACCGTCATGCCCTCGGGCTCGATCGTCTTCACGTCGCCGGCGACGCGGCTGCCCTTCAGCTCGACATAGGCGAGCTCGCTCGGCGTCAGCCGGGCGAGGTCCGGCCCGAAGCCGCCGTTCATCGCCATCGCGGCTTCGAGCGGCAACTGCGGGCTCAGGCCGGTGAGGACCTGCTTCGCGCTCGGCGCGGTGCCGGTCTTATAGTCGACGATCCTGAGGCCGTTGCCGGTCACGTCGAAGCGGTCGGCGCGGCCGGAGAGAACGAACGCGCGGCCGGCGATTTCGAGCTTCAATTCGCCCTTCTGCTCGACGAGGCGCTGCTTGAGGCCGACCCGCTCGGCCGCGTCCTGCTGCACGAACCATCCGGCGACGCGCAGGAAGCGGGGCCACCAGAAGGCACGCACCTCGGGAAAGTCGTCGAGGCTCGCAAACAGCCTTTCGCCGATCTCGACGAGGTCCGGCGCCTCGCCGACATCGATCGCCTGCACGTAGCGGGCGAGCGCGTCGTGGATGATGGTGCCGCGCTCGCGCGCGTCGGGCGCCTCGTCGAGATTGCCGAGCGGCTCGAGCCCCAGGATGCGGCGGGCATAGACTGCGTAGGGGTCGCGGATCAGCGTCTCGATCTCGGTGACGCTGAGACGCTGCGGCCGCGCCTCGACGGGCGGGCGCGGCGTCGGTTCGCCGAGCGGCTCGATCCCGACGGCGAGATCGATCGCGCGGGCGAAGCCGAGATACCGGTCGCCGCGCGCGACGAGGCCCTTGTAGCGCTCCTCGCCGATCACCGCCTTGAACCTCTGCAGCCAGCGCGAGGCGACCGCCGGCGCACCGCCGAGCTTCAGCGAGCGCGACAGCACCACCTCGGGCGCGCACATCGCCTGGGCGACGTCGTGGGCGGCAAGGCCGATGAAGCGCTCGGGCGCCTCCAGCCCGACATCGCGGCGCATCGGCCGGTTGAGGAAGGGATCGGTGCGCGTGTCGGCCGGCCAGACGCCCTCCTCGAGCCCGCCGAGGACGACGAGATCGGCGGAGATCATGCGCGCCTCGAGGGGGCCGAGGATCGACAGGCGCGGATGGCCCGGCGCGCGGCGGCGCACCGGCGTGCCCGACATCAGCGCGCGCAGGAGCGCGGGATACTGGTCGAGCCGCGCGGAGAGCCCGCCGCCGTCTCCCCAGGGGGCCGCCTCGTCGAGATCGTCGAGGAAGCGGCTCAGCGCCTCGCCGTCCTCGCCCGTCAGCGTCGCGCCTTCGGGGGAGGCGATCACCCGGGCCAGCGCGGCACGGTGCGCGGCGGCGAGATCGGCGAGAGAGCGTTCGCCCGGCTCCGCCATATCCTCGAGCGGGGCGATCGCGGCGGCGACGCGCCCGGCGAGATCGATCGCCCCGTGCCAGTCCGTTTCGGTCAGCCGCCGGACCGCCGGATGCAGGATCGCCGTCGCCCGATGGTCGAAGGCATGGCGGACGGCGCGGACGAGACCGGCGCCGCCGGACGCCGGGCGCGGTCCGCGCAGGACGGCGAGTTCGAGAATGCGGGCGGCCTGGCGGGCTTTGTCCGGTTCGAGACCGAACGCGGCGAGCGGATGCTGGATCAGCGCGACGAACTGCACCGGCGCGAGCCTCAGCGCGGCGGCGTCGGCGATCAGGCGGAACAGGGTGCCGGCCGCCGTCTCGGCGAGCGGCACGCCGGCGGAATCTTCCACGGCGATTTCCCAGCGCACCAGCTCCGCGCAGACGCGGCGGGCGAGGCCGCGGTCGGGCGTCACCAGCGCGGCGGTGCGCTCCGGCGTGTCGACCGTCTCGCGCATCAGCAGCGCGATCGACAGCGCCTCCTCCTGCTCGTTGGCGGCTTCGAGCACGGCAAGGCCCGACAGCGCGTCGTCGAAGGCGGCGGCGGCGATCCGCTGCGCGAGCGCCGCCCACTGGTCCGTGGTCGCGACCGGCCGGAAGGTCTCGGCGACGATCCGCTCGCGCGCGGGCCGCTGCGGCGCGACCAGGGGGTCGATGCCCCGGCGCACCGCGCCGACGCGGCCGAGCAGGCGCTTCAGGCCGTATTGCGGATGGCCGGGCTGCGGCCGGTCCTCCGCGTCGATCGCCGCCCAGCTCTCCTCGTCGAGATCGAGGTCGAGGCCGGGCAGCACGACGGCGCCGCAGGGCAGGCGCGCGATCGCGCCGAGCAGGCGGGCGGTCGCCGGGATCGTGCCGGTCGAGCCGGCAGCGACGATCGGGGTTCCCGGCGGCGTCGCCGTCAGCCGCGCCGTCTCGGCGTCGAGCAGCGCGTCGCGGCGGGCGGCCGGATCGATCCTGCCCTCTTCCGCCAGGATCGCGGGCCAGGTTTCGGTCGCGATCTTCAGGAATTCGACGGTGAGCCGCCAGTAGGCGGCGTGATCCTCGGGCACCAGTCCGGAAAGACCGGAGAAAGGCCGCCCCTCGGTCTCGAAGTCGTCGATCAGGGTCGCGAGGTCGCGGGCGAGGAAGGCGGCATCGCCCGGCACGACCGGGATCGCCACGGGTTCGTCTCGGTCCGGCACCATCAGCGTCTGCGCGACGGTGCGTCCCCATCTCAGCACCAGATCGGTCAGCAGCACATGCCGGCGCAGGGGCGCGATCGCCGGCGGCGTTCCGAGCGCGGCCGCCGCGTCGCCGGGCGCGCCGGAAAGCGCCAGCTCCACCTCGTCGATGTCGCCGATCGTGCGGATGCGCGGCAAGAGCGCCGCCTCCCCCCCGGCGCGGTCGGCGAGGATCTCGGCGAGCGCCCGGCAGGCGCGCCGCGTCGGCAGCAGCACGAGATGGTCGGACAGCGGCCAGAGCGTCCCGTCCGGCCGGGGCGGCACGAGGGTGCCGGCGAGAAGCGCGTCGGCGAGGCGCGCGAGGAACGGCGTCGAGGGCGGCACCGTCCACAGCCGCGGCGTTCCCCCCGCCGTCATCCGTCCGCCTTCCGTGGGATGGCAGCCATCCCGTGCCTCACATGGCGCTTTCGGAGATCATCTGCTCGGCCTCGCCGATCGCTTCCGGCGTGCCGACATGCATCCACAAGCCGTCGAGCCTCAGACCATAGAGCCTTTCGGCCTCGATCGCCCTGTCGAAAAGGACGTTCAGCGAGAACGGCCCCTCGGGCGCGCCCTGAAACAGCTTCGGCGACAGGATCCCGCAGCCGGTGTAGACGAACGGCGCGGTGATGCGCTCGGGCCGCCGGCGCAGGCGGCCCTCCGCGTCGAGCAGGAAATCGCCGGCTCCGACATAGCCCGACGTGGCGACGACGGAGGCGACGACGAGGAGCGCATCCATACGGCTCTCGTCGAAGGCCTCCGCAAGCCTGTCGAGCAGCGGCCGCGCGCCGTCGACCCACAGCGAATCCGTATTGAGCAGGTAGAACGGCTTGTCCCCGAGCTTCTCCAGCGCGTGGACGATGCCACCGCCGGTCTCCAGCAGGAGCGCGCGCTCGTCGGAGATCCCGACGCGGGGATGGGCGCGGCCCTTCACGTGGCTCTCGATCTGGTCGGCGCGGTAGTGGACGTTGACGACGGCCCTGTCGACGCCAGCCTCGGCGAGCCGGTCGAGCACGTGGTCGATCAGCGGCTTGCCGGCGACCGCCACGAGCGGCTTCGGCTTCGTCTCGGTGATCGGCCGCATGCGCATGCCGAGCCCCGCGGCGAGCACCATTGCCGCCTCGGGGCGGAATTTCCCGCTACCGCTCTTCGTCATGCCGCTCAGCCCGTCGCCCTCTTGCGCAAGTCAGCCGGAAGATGGGTGTCGTACCAGAGCTTGAGCCCGGCGAGAACCGAGTGGGAGAGCGCATGGTCGAGATAGTTGGAGATGCGCGGAATATGCCGCAGGTAGCCGTGCTTGCCGTCGCGCCGGCTCAGGCGGGCGAAGATGCCGAGGATCTTGGTGTTGCGCTGGGCGGCGAGGACGGCGAACTCGCGGTCGAAGCCCTCGGCGTCGAAGTCCGGATCGAAAATCTGCCGTTCGGCGACGTAGCGGGCGTAGAGCTCGCGCCACATCCGGTCGGAGATGTCGACGCGGGCGTCGAAGACGAGCGAGGCGACGTCGTAGGCCGCCGGACCGACGACGGCGTCCTGCATGTCGATGATGCCGACGCGGGCGATGCCCTCGCGCTGCGGCAGCCAGATCAGGTTCGGCGAATGGTAGTCGCGCAGGACCCAGGCGCGGTGGCGGATCGGGTCGGTCAGGTCGTACAGCAGGTCGTCCCACAGGGCGCGGAACTCGGCGACCGCCTCGGCCGGCAGCGGCCCGCCCGTGACGAGGGGGGCGAACCAGTCCAGCAGCAGCGATATCTCGATCAGGAAGGCCTCGTGATCGTAGCGCGGCAGGCGATGCACGACGCCCGGCGCGGCCTGCGCTTCTTGCGGCAGGTCGATCGCGTGCAGGACGGACAGGGCGTCGATCGCCGCGGCGTAGCGGTCCTGGACCGGCCTCCCGTCCCTGTCGAGGACGCCCTGGCGGCCGAGGTCCTCGGTGACGAGGACGCCGGCGTCGAGGTCGGCGGCGTAGATCTCCGGCGTCGAGAAGCCGAAATCCCTGAGGACGCGGGCGATCGCGACGAACGGAGTTACCGTCTCGGCGAGATGGGCGATGCGGCTGTAGGGGACGGCGCCGGTGCCCGGATCGGGCGTCGCCGGCGAATCCATCAGGATCGCCGTCCGCCCGTCGTCGGTCAGGACCTCGTAGCGCCTGGTGGAGGCGTCGCCCTGCAGGAAGCGCCGGTGCCAGCCGCCGTAGCCGAGCCGCTCCACCGCGTCGCGCACCTCGGCGAGGCGCTTCAGCCGCTTCGCCCAGCTTCCGGTGCCGACGAGCCGGGCCTCGCGCGCTTCGGGCGCGGCGGGATCGACGCGGAGACGGACCTCCAGCCGGTCGTCCCCGAAGCGGCCCGGAGCGCGCTCCGGCCACTCGACCAGCAGCAGGCCGTCCGTCGCGAAGTCGTCCAGGCCCAGTTCGTCGAGCTCGGCGGGATCGGCGATGCGGTAGAGGTCGGCATGGGCGATGCGCAGCCGCCCGGCGTCGTAGGTCTGCACCAGCGTGAAGGTCGGGCTCGGCACCTCGACGGCACGGTCATCGGCGACGGAGCGAATGAGCGCGCGGGCGAACGCCGTCTTGCCGGCGCCGAGATCGCCTTCGAGCAGGATCACGTCGCCGGCCCCGGCCGAGGCGCCGACGGCCTCGGCGAGGCGGTCGGTCTCCTGCTCGTCGGCGAGCGCCGTCTCGACGCTCACGAGACCGTGAGGGGCTGAGGCCACCGGACGCGGTTCCCCTCAGCGCCGGTCCAGGCGTTCGGACCGGCCGGACGCCACATCCGCGCCGGCCGGCGACGGCCCGGAGGCGGCGTTCTTCGGCGGGACGAGATCGAGCTCGTGGATCTCGACCTCGAAGTCCTCGTCGTCCATGTCCTCGTCCCGCCCCGTCCACCCGGGCTGGTGGGTTGGGAGCGTGCAGGTGACCGTCGTGCCGCGGCCGGGCAGGGATTCGAGGTCGACGGTGCCCCCGTGCAGCTCGACGAAGCTCTTCACGATCGACAGGCCGAGGCCCGCGCCGCGGTGGCGGGTGCCGAGCGAGTGGCTCTCGAAGCGGTCGAAGACGGTGCGGCGCACGTCGTCGGGAATGCCGGGGCCGTTGTCGGAGACCTGGAAGACGACGTGATGCCCCCCGTCCTGGCGGCAGACGATCCGGACGGCCTGGCCGGGTTCGGAGAATCCGATCGCGTTCGACAGCAGGTTGAACAGGATCTGCCGGATGCGCTTCTCGTCGGCCTCGAAGGAGCCGATGTCCTCCGGCACCTCGACCTTCAGCGCGACGCCGGATTCCTTCAGCCTGTCGCGCAGCCCCTCGGTCGCTGCGGCGACGGCGGAACCGATGTCGACGTCGCCGATATCGAGCTCCATGACGCCCGCGTCGATCGTGGCGAGGTCGAGGATGTCGTTGATGATGGCGAGCAGCGCGCTCGACGAGGACAGGATGTAGCCGGCGTATTCGCGCTGGCGCTCGGAGAGCGCGCCGGGCTCCCCGTCGCTCATCAGCTGGGCGAAGCCGATGATGTTGGTCAGTGGCGCGCGCAGCTCGTAGGAGACCTTGTGGACGAATTCGTTCTTGATGCGCGCCGCCGCCATCAGCGCGTCGTTGCGGTCGCGCAGCGCGCGCTCGATGCGGGCGGAATCGCTCACGTCGGTGAAGACGACGAGCGTCGCGCCGTCGGGCAGCGGCACGGCGCGCAGGTCGACGATGGAGCGGTCGGGGCGTTCCAGCCGGGCGGACAGGGACTCGCGGGAATCGACCAGGCCCGTGACGACCGCGCGCAACGACGACCACACCACCTCGTCGTCGTAGATGCCGCGGAACCAGCCGACGACCTGCTCGACGTGCGGATAGCCCTCGAGGCGCTCGGGCGGCAGCTTCCAGATCGTCGCGAAGGCCGGGTTGTGAAGCCTCAGCCGGCCGTCGGTGCCGAACACGGCGATGCCCTCGTCGAGGCTGTCGATGGTCTCGCGCTGCACCTGGGTCAGGGCGACGACGCGGCTTTCCAGGTCGATCGAGGCGGTCACGTCCTCGAACAGCGCGGAGACGACACCGTCGCTCTGGCGCGCCAGGACGACGCGGAAGGCGCGCCCGTCCGGCAGGTGCCAGAGCGTCTGGCGCATCGGCTCGCCGCCGTCGAAGCCGCGCTCCGGCCCGAAGATGGCGAGCTGGTCGTCGCGCCAGCGGCGGTAGTCGGCGGGCTCCTGCAGCCGTCCGGCCGCGCGCAGCCGGTCGAGGATCTCGTCGAGACCGGGTCGGCTTTCCAGGAACGGCTCGTCGAGGCCCCAGAGCTGGCGGAACGAGCGGTTGTTGAAGACGAGGCGGCGGTCGGGCCCGAACACGGCGACGGCCGTCGAGACCTGGTCGAGCGTGCGGGCGTGGGTCGAATCGCGGGTGCCGAGCTGGCGGCGCAGCCGGTCGAGCTCGGTCACGTCGACGGCGATGCCGGCCCGGAAGCGCTCGGCGGCGACGTCCCAGACCTCGTGCACCCGCTCGCCGCCGTCGACGGGCAGCGGCAGCTGCCGGTGCGCGACGCGACCGGTGCCGCGGGCCTCCTCGATCTGGCCGCGCGCGGCCTCGTCGAGAAGCTCGCGGCCCTCCATCACGGCGGCGGTCGCGCTCGCCGCGCCGACGGCGCGGGCATAGGCGACGTTCGCCCAGACGAGCTTGCCGCTCGCGTCCTTCAGCCAGGCCGGCATCGGCACGGCGTCCATCAGGGCGCGCAGACCCTCGACCTCTCGGGTCAGCTGCTTGTGCTGCTCCTGGATGCGGGCGACCTCGCGGCGCTGGCCGGCGAGATCGCGCAGGCGCAAAACGGCCCTGCCGCCCGCGGACCGGCCGTCGGCCTCGACGTGGCCCGCTTCCCCGTCGCCGCGGGCGCGGGTGCGGAGCATGACGTTGAAGCTCTCTCCGCGGGCTCTCAGCCCGGTTATCAGGCGCTCGAGCTCCAGGGCGGACTCGGCGTCGAGCCACTTGCCGAAAGCGAGCACGTCGGCGCGCCGCGCCGGCAGCGCCCGCGAGGGACCCGGATCGCAGTTGATCTCGGGCTCCTCGCCCGAACCCGGATGCGACCCCGGCGGCCACACCACCAGCACGTTCTGGTCGACGGCGAGCAACCCTTCCGCCCGCTCGACGCGGGCGCTCAACTCGCCGATCTGCTCGCGCGCGTTGCGCTCCGCTTCCTGCAGCCGTGCGCGCGCGCGCACGAACAGGATCGCGGCGAGCACGGCGAAGAACAGGATGCCGAGGAACAGGCTGAGGGCCGCGAGCGCTTCCTGGGACAGGCCCGCCGCCGCGTCGACGAGACGGCCGTGCATGCCCGCCACTGCGTCGACGGCCTCCGCTCGCGCCGAGGAGCCGGACTGCGCGTGGGCCGGCGCCGCCGTCAGCCAGGCGGCACACGTAGCGAGCACCGGAGCGACGCCCCGGTCGCCCATCTGCCGCCGCCTTGGTGCCATTCCGCCCGTTCCTCAGATCCGCGCCCAACGGAGTCGTGCATCCGTCCGCGCAAAAGCCGCCCCTGCGCCGCGAACGAATCAGTGGGCCTTTAATCTACTGGCCCGGACGATGCCTGTCATGGTCGCATGAGAGCACGAACGGCGGGCAGTGCAGGCGGGATCGAGCCGGGTCGCTCAAATTTACTCGAGTAAGCAATTAACGGCGGGTTTAATCGCCCGTCCAGTCTTTAGCCGCTTCGTTCCGGCCGTTTGGGCCGGAATATCGCCGGCGGTCCCGTTCGGGTCCGCCGGCTGCGTCGGGGTTCGGGCGCCGGTTGGCGTCAGTAGCGGTAGTGGTCGGCCTTGTAGGGTCCGGCCTGGTCGACGCCGATGTAGCCGGCCTGCTCGGGGGTCAGGGTGGTGAGGCGGACGCCGAGCTTGTCGAGGTGCAGGCGGGCGACCTTCTCGTCGAGGTGCTTGGGCAGCACGTAGACCTTGTTGTCGTAGGAGCCCCCGTTCGTCCACAGCTCGATCTGCGCCAGCGTCTGGTTGGTGAACGAGGCGCTCATCACGAAGCTCGGGTGGCCGGTGGCGTTGCCGAGGTTCACCAGCCGCCCCTCCGACAGCAGGATCATCCGCTTGCCGTCCGGGAACTCGACCATGTCGACCTGCGGCTTCACGTTCGTCCACCGGTAGTTCTTCAGCCCCGCCACCTGGATCTCGTTGTCGAAGTGGCCGATGTTGCAGACGATCGCCATGTCCTTCATCGCCCGCATGTGGTCGACGGTCAGCACGTCCTTGTTGCCCGTCGCGGTGACGAAGATGTCGGCATTGGGCGCGGCGTCCTCCATCGTCTGCACCGCGAAGCCGTCCATCGCCGCCTGCAGCGCGCAGATCGGGTCGATCTCGGTGACGATCACCCGCGCGCCGGCGCCGCGCAGCGACAGCGCCGAGCCCTTGCCGACGTCGCCGTAGCCCGCCACGACCGCAACCTTGCCCGCCATCATCACGTCGGTCGCCCGGCGGATGCCGTCCACCAGGCTCTCCCGGCAGCCGTACTTGTTGTCGAACTTCGACTTCGTCACCGAATCGTTGACGTTGATCGCCGGGAACGGCAGCTCGCCCTTCTTCTGCATCTCATAAAGCCGCAGCACCCCCGTCGTCGTCTCCTCCGAGACGCCCCGGATCGAGGCCTTCACCTTGGCGAACCAGCCCGGGCTCGCCGCGAGCCGCTTCCCAAGCTGCGCGACGAGCGCCTCCTCCTCCTCGCTCGACGGCTTCGGCATCGCCGAGGGGTCCGCCTCCACCTTGGCGCCGAGCAGGACGTACAGGGTCGCGTCGCCGCCGTCGTCGAGGATCATGTTGGCGACCTCGCCGTCCGACCCACCGGGGCCGAAGTGGAAGATCCGGTCGATGTAGTCCCAGTACTCGGCGAGGCTCTCCCCCTTCACCGCGAACACCGGCGTGCCCTTCGCCGCGATCGCCGCCGCCGCGTGGTCCTGGGTGGAGAAGATGTTGCACGAGGCCCACCTGACCTCCGCCCCCAGCGCCTGCAGCGTCTCGATCAAGACGCCCGTCTGGATCGTCATGTGCAGCGCGCCGGAGATCCGCGCCCCCTTCAACGGCTGCGCGGGACCGTACTCCTCCCGCGTCGCCATCAGACCCGGCATCTCCGTCTCCGCGATCTCCAGCTCCTTGCGCCCCCACTCCGCCAGCCCCAAGTCCTTCACAACATA
>JAEWYT010000007.1 GCA_023458595.1 Pseudomonadota bacterium | reverse complement strand
ATATTTATTTCAATTGGCTCATCTAGCTCATTATCTTCTATGCTTCTAATTATTTCAAAACCACTTCTTAAAGCTTCTCTATATCTTGCTTGGTAACTTGGAAATCTTTCATTAAATTCAACAGGATTATACAAACTCCATATCCAAAATCTTTCCATACTTTTCATAAATGAATTAATTGTTGATGTAGATAAATCTCTAACATTTCTTAACCATATACTCCATTCTAATGAATCATCTAATGTGATAGTTTCATTATCAAATAAAGTACAAATTGTAATTCCTTTTTTAGTTTTAACTAACATTTAAACTCCTTATATTTTTTGTTAGTTAATTCTATAATTAAAAAAAGGTACTACTAAAGAAAATTCACAAAATGAGATGAAACTTATTATTATTTTATTTTTAATAGTTAATATAGCTTAGAATAGTTTTTTAGTTTATGATTATAAATATTTTATATTTTAGATTTATGATTTATAGGGAAATAATATTTAGTAAGTTAATTGGTTAATATTACTTAGAACTCATTTATACTTGCACTTACCATTCCTACTATTGTAAAACTTGGCATTCCTCTTGTAAATGTTGATTCAACATCAACTACAGTTGCATCAATTGAAGATAGTGTTGCAGATTTTATAACTTTCATTATAGCCTCTTTAAGATTTTTATGATTTTACAATATTTAAATAAATAATGCAAAAATGTATTTTTTATGATAGAATTTACATCTAAATCTTAATTTGGGCTAAAGGGGAAAATATGTCTACAAGTAAGAAGCTTTTTTTGACTATGTTTTTTAACATAATAACTTTGGTTTTTATAATTTCTATCTCATTTTTTATTGCTAAAAAAAATATTGAACTTATCATTAATAAAGATTTAGAAACTCTTGGTGAGTCAATATACTCTTTAAGCTCTTTATATGCAAAAAATGATCCAAAAGGTTATGAAAAAGATGAGTTTAAAAATGCTATAAAAGCGATAAAAATTGGTAAAAGTGGTTATATATATTTTGTAGATAAAGATGGAAATATTACAATACATCCAACTATTGAAGGAAAAAACCTATCATCTTTAGATTTTATTAAAACAATAACTTCAAGTAATGAAGGAAGTGGCATAATAGAGTATTACACAGATGTAACAAATCAAGATAAAATCATATATTACAAATACATTCCTGAGTGGGAAATGTGGCTGGTTCCAGGTATAAACAAAGAGGACTATTTAAAAGATATATATTTTGAGTTCTTTTATAAAATTGTCCTTCTTGGTGCTTTAATTATTGTTTTACAACTTTTTATATTTTTCTTTATTGCAAAAGGAATCACAAACAGAATAAAAGAGTTTTCTATGCACTTTAGAGAGTTTATAAATTTTATTACATATAAACAAAATAGAATTGATAAACAAGAGATAAAAGGTGATTGTGAATTCTCAACAATGACAAAAGATATCAATAGTGCAATTGATGAGTTTGATAATAAATTTAAAATTGATATGAGAGTTATTGGAGAGAGTGTTTTAACTTTTGATAAATTAAGAAAGGGTATATTTAGTTGTAGAGTAAAATCAGATAGTTCTAATCCTATGATTAATACATTGAAAAATACAATTAATGAAGCTATTGATGACTTAGAAACTTATATGAAAGATATTGAAAAAGTTCTTAAATCTTATAGTTTAAATGATTATAAAGATAGACTAAAAATTAGTAAGCAAATATCAAATCCATCGAACTTATTACAAGTTATGGAGGGTGTTAATAGCTTGGGAAATACTTTAGCAACTCAAGCTAAAAATGGACTTGAAGATGGAAATGTATTAGAAAATAATTCACAAACATTAAAAAACTCACTTGAGAATTTAAGTTCAAAAATTACAAAACAGATTGAGAGTTTAAGAGAGACAACAGTAGCTGTACAAACAATTTCAGAAATTACAAAAAATAACTCTAAAAATACTAATGAGATGTCAAATCTAGCAGAAATTGTAAAACAAGCCGTTGAAGATGGTTATAAACTTGCAAATCAAACAACTCTATCTATGGATGAGATAAATGCTAAAGTTACAGCTATAAACGAAGCAATTACAATTATTGATCAAATAGCATTTCAAACAAATATTTTAAGCCTAAACGCTGCAGTTGAAGCGGCAACTGCTGGAGAAGCTGGAAAAGGTTTTGCGGTTGTTGCTGGTGAGGTGCGAAATCTAGCAAATAAAAGTGCAGAAGCAGCAAATGATATAAAAAATCTAGTTGAATTAGCTAATTCAAAAGCCTATGAAGGAAAATCAATATCTAGCAAAATGCAAGATGGATATAAAGCTCTACATTCTCATATATCACAAACTTTAAAAATTATTCAAAGCGTAAGTGATGCAGCAAATGAGCAAATGGTTGGAATTAATCAAGTTAATGAAACTATTACTATTTTAGATCAAATATCAAAAGAGAATGAAAAAGAGACAATACTTATAAATGATATATCAAATGTAGTTTCGCAAATGGCAGCTGAAGCATTAGAAGATGCTAAGAGTAAAAAGTTTTAAAGGATAATCTATGAGCAATAAAGAGAAAATTTTAGATGATTATGCGTTTTTAGTTAGTGAAACTGATGAAAAAGGTGTTATACGATTTGCAAACAGAGATTTTTGCACTATTGCTGAGTATGAAATTGAAGAACTAATTGGAAAACCTCATAATGTTGTAAG
>JAEWYT010000006.1 GCA_023458595.1 Pseudomonadota bacterium | reverse complement strand
GTGAGCGCGGCGCGTCCGGGTCGTTCGCCTTCGGTCCTACTGGCAGAAACGCTTCTCGCCGCCGTACGTCGTGAAGTAGCCGGTCTGCGGATTGAACGACCTGTATTTCGACGAGCAGTACTGGTACCAGGCCGGAGTCCAGGGCTGCAGGCCGCCCGCGGGCTGCGCGGCGCGCTGGTTCATGCAGTTGTAGTAGGCGTAGTTGTAGGCGTCCTGGTAGCGCTGGCCGTGCGTCGCCGCGCCGGCGACGCCGCCGGTGCCCGCGCCGATCAGCGCGCCCGTTCCGGCGCCGCGGCTGCCGCCGACAATGCCACCGATGATCGCGCCGCCTACCGCCCCGATCGCCGCGCCGCCGATGACCTCGCTGCCGTTGGAGACGCGCTTCGCGTAGTCGCGGGCGTAGCTGTCACAGGCCGCGTGGGACTGGGCGAGGGCCGAGCCGGCCATGCCCAGCGAAACGAGCGCGGCGCACGCAATCGTTGCGATTCTGGTTCTCATCTTCTGGTTCCTGTCATTCTTCCAATATCGTGACGCGGTCGGCCGATCCGGTGCTTGCCCGACGTGTCGATTTCGTTGCGTCGCAAGTCGATGCGCACCGCCGTCCCGAGGCGCGGATGCCATCCTGCCCCAACGAAAGCTTAGCCATGGTATCCGAAGTCCGGGACGCGTCCAATCGATTCGGCGCGGCGGTGCGCCGCCATCCGGCGCGAGGCTGACGGAACCGTTACCGGCGAGGTGAAAATGCCCGAAACAGCGGAAGTTCGCCCGTTCAACGCTCGCCGCGCCGCGTCATGAAGGCGAGGCGTTCGAACAGGTGAACGTCCTGCTCGTTCTTCAGGAGCGCCCCGTGCAACGGCGGGATCAGCTTCTTGGGATCGCGCTCGCGCAGCACGGTTTCGTCGATGTCCTCGGCGAGCAGAAGCTTGATCCAGTCGAGCAACTCGGAGGTCGACGGCTTCTTCTTCAGGCCGGGCACCTCGCGAATGTCGTAGAAGATCGACAGCGCCTCCTGCAGCAGGCGCTTCTTCAGTCCGGGGAAGTGGACGTCGACGATCGCCTGCATGGTGTCGGGATCGGGGAAGCGGATGTAGTGGAAGAAGCAGCGGCGCAGGAAGGCGTCGGGCAGCTCCTTCTCGTTGTTGGAGGTGATCACGACGATCGGGCGAACGCGGGCGTGGATCGTCTCGCCGGTTTCGTAGACGTAGAACTCCATGCGGTCGAGCTCCTGCAACAGATCGTTGGGGAACTCGATGTCGGCCTTGTCGATCTCGTCAATCAGAAGCACCGGGCGGTGCTCGGAGGCGAAGGCGTCCCAAAGACGGCCGCGGCGGATGTAGTTGCGAATGTCGTGGACGCGCTCGTCGCCGAGCTGGCTGTCGCGCAGGCGGCTCACCGCGTCGTACTCGTAGAGGCCCTGCTGGGCCTTGGTGGTCGACTTGATGTGCCATTCGAGGAGCGGCACGCCGAGGCTTTCGGCCATCTCGTGGGCCAGGACGGTCTTGCCGGTGCCCGGTTCGCCCTTGACCAAAAGCGGCCGCTCCAGCGTGATTGCGGCGTTGACGGCGATCCTCAGATCCTCGGTGGCGACGTAGCTTCCAGTACCCTCGAAACGCATTCAGTCCGGCTCCCGTTCGTCGTGCGCCGCAACACGTAGCGCAGTTCCCGCGCCGCCGCCACAGCCGCCCGGCATTTTTTGCCGGAGCGGGGAGTTTCTTCCGCTTCCGGCGCCGGACCGGTGCCGGGAACCGCGCGCAAACAGTTGAAATCACAGGGGTTGCGTCTCTGGCACGACGATTGCTCGATGCGATCTCGGATGGGTGCGGCCGACCGGGCCGTTGCGCGTAGAGCATCGGAGGGAAGAACTATGGGTATCTATGGGGCGCTGGCGACGGCGGTGTCGGGACTGAAGGCGCAGTCGTTCGCGCTCGAGCACGTCTCCGGCAATATCGCGAACTCGCAGACGATCGGCTTCAAACGGACCGAGACGACGTTCGCCGACCTGGTTCCGGACTCTCCCTACTACAAGCAGCTCGCAGGCGGCGTGCAGGTCTTCACCCGGGCCACCAACAACGTCCAGGGCGACATCCGCGCGGCGGAGGTCCCGACTTTCATGGGTATCAACGGCGACGGCTTCTTCATCGTGGAGAAGCGGGCCGACGTCGCCGACGGCAACCCCGTGTTCAGCGGCGTCGACTACTTCACCCGGCGCGGCGACTTCGAATTCGACCGCAGCGGCTATCTGGTGAACGGCTCCGGCTATTACCTGAAGGCGATCCGCGTCGATCCGCAGACCGGCAACCTGGTCGGCAGCCTGCCGGAACCGGTGCGCATAACCAACGACTTCCTGCCCGCCTCGGTGACCACGGAGATCGATCTGCGCGCCAACCTGGCGGCCTATCCGCTGACGACTTCGGCCGATCCGGACATCCCGGACAGCGAGCTCATCAATCCGGCCGACTACGCCGTCGACCCGACGGCCGGCGGTGCCGGCGTCGTGCAGGGCGGGGACGTCTCGACCTTCCTCGACCAGTCGATCTCCGGCGGCGCCATCACGGTGTACGACTCGGCCGGCTCGCCGGTGAACATCCAGTTCCGCTGGGCCAAGACCGACAACACCAACGGCGGCGGCAACGATACCTGGAACCTGTTCTACCAGGTCGACTCGAACGCGACCGGCGCGACGACCGCCTGGGTCAACATCGGCCAGGACTACGTGTTCAACGCCTCGGGCCAGCTCACCCCGGACATCAACTCGGTGACGCTGTCCGGCGTGACGGTGAACGGCGTGACGGTCGGCGACATCACGCTCAACCACGGCGTCAACGGCGTCACCCAGTTCGCCGATTCCAACGGCAACGTCCAGGTCACCGAACTCAAGCAGAACGGCTACGCGGCGGGCGAATTGGTCGGTGTGTCGATCTCGGAGTCCGGCCGCATCGTGGCGAGCTACACCAACGGCCGCACGGTCGACCTCTACGAGGTACGGCTCGCCGCCTTCAACGCCGAGAACCGCCTACAGAAGCTCGACGGCGGTGCCTACGCGGTGACCCAGGACTCCGGTCCGCCGATCCTCGGCGCGCAAGGCACGATCATCGGCGCGTCGGTGGAAAGCTCGAACACCGACATCGCGGACGAGTTCACCAAGCTGATCGTGACGCAGCAGGCCTACGCCGCCGGCACCCGCATCGTCACGACCAGCAACGAGATGCTGCAAGAAGTGCTCAACATGATCCGCTGAGGCGGATCGCCTAGCGGGCCCGGATCGGGCCGGGTCCGCCACGCGCACCGGAGGCGAAAGAGGCGATGGGACTCTACGGCGTACTGGGATCGGCGCTATCGGGTCTGCGTGTCACGCAGGCCGGCCTCGACGTCGTCGCGCGCAATGTTTCCAACGCCGACACCCCGGGCTACACGCGCAAGACGCTCAACCAGTCGACGCTCGTCGTCGGCAGCAACGTCTCGGGCATCCGCATCGGCGACATCACCCGCGACGTCGACACGCTGGTGCAGCGCCAGCTGCGGCTGGAGAACAGCGGTGCGGGCTATGTCCGCATCCTGAAGCAGTACTACGATCAGCTCGACCTGATGATGGGGGAGCCGGGCGCGGCGAACGGCCTCGATACGCTGTACAACACCTTCCTCTCCTCGATGGAGGCGCTGGGAACGAGCCCGGACTCCTTCATCGCGCGCGAGCAGGCGCTGCGCGATGCCCAGGTTCTCGCCAACAACCTCAACCAGATGTCGGCCGACCTCCAGGCGATGCGTCTCGAGGCGGAGCGCGGCATCGGCGATGCGGTGCAGCAGGTCAACGACCTGCTCGGAAAGATCTCCAAGATCAACCAGGACATCGGAAGCCGCGACCAGCTGCAGTCGCCGCCCGCCGACCTCCTGGATCTCCGGGACGGCTACATCACCGAACTCAGCGAGCTTCTCGACATCCAGGTGGTCGAGCGCGAGCGCGGCATGGTCAGCATCTTCACCAAATCGGGCACGATGCTGCTCGATCTGCTGCCGGCCACGCTGACCTTCGACGAGCGCGGCACCATGACGCCGCAGTCGCTCTACTCGTCCGACCCGACGGAGCGCGGTGTCGGCACGATCCAGATCATCTCGCAGAACGGCGCGGCCATCGACCTCATCCAGGACAAGCAGATCCGGTCGGGCAAGATCGCCGCGCTGCTGGAACTGCGCGACGAGCACCTGGTCGACGCGCAGGCGCAGCTCGATTCGCTCGCAGACGCGCTGGCCCGCGCACTGTCCGGCCGCACTGTCGACGGCGTGGCGGCGACGGCGGGTACCCAGAACGGCTACGACGTCGACCTGGCCGGCATGCTGGCCGGCGATCAGATCAGCCTGACGGTGACCACGCAGCCGGGCGGCGTCGACCAGACCTACACGATCGTGCGGGTCGACGACCCGGCGACGCTGCCGCTCGACAACACGGTCACCGGCGACCCGAACGACATCGTCATCGGCGTCGATTTCTCCGGCGGCATGGCCTCCGTGGTGGCGCAGCTCAACGCGGCGCTCGGCGGGCAGGTCGACGTGTCGAACCCGAGTGGCGACGTGCTGCGCTTCCTCGACGACGGTGACGCGACCGCGAGCTCGTCGGGCGCGCTCTACGGTCTCGACGGCTCGACGCTGAACCTCGCCGCGCTCAACGGCGAGTCGATGACGGTCAACGTGAACGGCGTCGACAACGTCTTCAACTTCGGCCCGGCGACGACCGGCCAGGACCTGCAGACGTGGCTCGACGGTCTCGGCGACATCGGCGCGACGATCACGGCGGGCGACCTCGTCATCACGGGCGACACCGCGGCCGACAGTTTCTCGATCACCTTCTCCAGCCCTGCCGTCGGCGCCGCCACGGGGCTTTCGGAAGGCTCCTTCAATACCTCCGCCATCGCCTCGGCGACCGCGACGATCACGAACACGGCGCTCGACGGGCAGGGGCTGGCGATCCCGGTGTTCGTGGACGGCGTCTCCGCCTATTCGGCGCGTCTCGACGGCACGCCGCAGCGAATCGGATTCGCAGGCCGCATCGCGGTGAATCCGCTGCTGCTCGCCGACAATACGAAGCTTGTCCAATACGATTCCTCGATAGCGATCGGCGATGCGGCCCGGCCGCTGGACCTGCTGCAGCGGCTGACCGGGACGGCGATCACGTTCCCGCCGGAAACCAAGATCGCCGGCACGACGCCCTACACGGGTACGGTCGGGAGCTTCGTCCAGCGCATCATCTCCTACCAGGGCGCGGTTGCACAGGACGTCAACCAGGCGTCGGAAGCCCAGGAGACCGTCGTCGCCCAGCTCGAGGAGCGCTTCACGGCGCGCTCTGGCGTCAATATCGACCAGGAAATGGCCCATCTGATCGAGCTGCAGACGGCCTACCAGGCCAACACGCGCGTCATCACCGCGTTCCGTGAGATGATGGATCTTCTCTTGAGGATGTAGGCGACATGAGTATCCCTCCGCTTTCCAAGTCGCTCGGCTGGACGCAGGGCATCATCCAGGCCCGCGAGCAGCTGTTCGACCTGCAAAGGCAGCTTGCCACCGGCAAGAAGGCGTCTACCTACGGGGCTCTGGGTCCCGGCCGTACTCTGTCGCTCTCGATGCGCGGACGGATCTCGACCACCGATGCCTACAAGGCGACGATCCAGACGGTCTCGCTGCGCATGGACGTCATGGTCCAGGCCATCGACCGCTTCAAGGAGATCGGCAGCCAGATCCGCACCGACACGATGGTGCCGCAGTATATCCTGACCGAGGGCGACCGGACGTCGACGCAGATACGCGCCGAAGCCGCCCTCGACGAGGCGCTGGCGCTGATGCGCCAGGAGGTGGGCGGACGCTACCTGTTCTCGGGCCGCACGACCGACCGGGACCCGGTCGAGTCGATGCCGGCGATCATGGACGGCCAGGGCACCCGGGCCGGCTTCAATCAGCATCTCGACGAACGCCGGCAGGCCGATCTCGGCGCCGACGGGCTCGGGCGCCTGGTGGTGCCGGTTCCCGCCGCCGCGGACGTGGACATCTCCGAGGACGTCGCGGGAAGCCCGTTCGGCTTCAAGATCACGCAGCTCGCCTCGAACCTGACGGGGACGACCGCGACCGGTCCGGCCGGCGCGCCGGCGACCGCGACCCTGTCGTTCTCGGCCACGCTGCCGCAGCCCGGCGAGACCGTGCGGCTGACGCTCGCCCTGCCGGACGGCACGGAAACGGTGGTCGAGCTGACGGCCGTGGCGGCAGGCGAGGGCGGCGATCCGAATACCTTCGAGATCGGTGCCGACGAGAACGCGACGGCCGCGAACTTCCAGGCGGCCCTCGTCGACAGCCTGCAGACCAGCGCCTCTACCGCGCTGTCGGCGGCGTCCGGCTTCGCCGCGGCGGAGGATTTCTTCAATATCGACGACACGCATCCGCCGCAGCGCGTCGACGGACCGCCGTTCGACACGGCGACGGCGCTGCGCGACGGGACCGACACCGACACGGTGTTCTGGTACGTGGGTGACGGCGACACCACGGTCGACGCGCGCTCGACGGCGGTTGCCCGGGTGGACGAGTCGATCACCGTCCGGTACGGCGCGCGCGCCAACGAGGAGGCGTTCCGCTGGCAGATCCAGAACCTCGCGGTCCTGGCTGCGGAAACCTTCGACGCCAACAACCCCGACATCGAGCAGGACCGCTATTTCGAGATGACAGGGCGGGTGTCGACCAACCTGACCTATCCCGACTACCGGCAGACGGTCGATTCCGTCTATGCGCAGATCACCTCTTCGCAGTACGTCGCCGGACAGGCCGACGAACGGCACACGGCGACGAACGCTACGGCCGAGCAGCTTCTCTCGGAGGTCGAGGCGGCCGATACCAACGAGGTGTCGGTGAAGATCCTGCAGCTGCAGACGCGTCTGGAAGCGAGCTACCAGACGACCTCGATCCTCTCGCAGCTCAGCCTTGTCTACTATCTCTAGCGGACGCGTCGAGGCGCAGCGTACCGCAGAGCCCCTGAAGAGGGCTCAGCGGCGGCTGCGGCCGCGGCGGTGCCGCGGGATCGTCGCCGCCCCCGAAACGACGAAGGCGGCCACGAGGGCCGCCTTGCGATAGATCTTCGGAGAGGGGAAGCGTCGGTTCGGTCGGGCTCGGCGCATTCGGCTGATCCTGTCGGCAGGGTATCCGTCAGGCCGCTGACCTCAGGCCGGCGGCAAGTTCCTTGTTGATCGAGATCAGGGAGGGGACCTTCTCGGGCTTGGGGTCCGTCTGGATGCTGATCGTCTGGTTGAAGATGAACAGCGAAAGATTAGCGATGTTCTGCTTGATCTGCTGGGGAAGCGGATTCTCGGGGCTCGTCGCGGAGGTCGCGAAGATCGTCCAGAGCCGGCGATTGAAGAGGAGCGCCTCATCGAGTTCCCGCGCCCGGTTCGGCCAGTCGTCGCACACGCGCTGGAGCTTGGCCGCCGCCTTTATCAGCAAGTCCGCCTCGAGATCACGGGGACTGCTCGTTTTCTTGGCTGTGTTGGCGTACAGTTGCGCCGCTTTGTCGTGCATGTTGCAGCAGTTCCTCTTCGTGCTCGATCAGGGCCCTGGCTTCGCGAAGAGCTTTGTACGGAAACCCGGTTAAGATCTGATTATTGATCCGATCTATGAACGGGAGCGTGCTCGGCGCGGCCCTTATGATGTCGTTCACGAGTTGGAAATAGATGTCGCGGCGCTCCTTGTTCTCGCCGGCGAGATACATCATCTGAACGGCAAGGTAGATGCGCTTGGCCGGACTGTCGGCGGTCTCGGGCGTCAGGATGTCCTTCTCCCGCAGGATCGGAATGTCGCCTTCGATGAAAAGGCGGGCCCGCTGACCGCCGTTGGTGATGACGGCGGTGCCGAGGATGAAGCGTTCGCCCGGCTTCAACTCGACCTTGAGCGCCATTTTGTCACCTCGACTTTCTCGTCCGTGTTTCGACTGCGAAGAATCACTTTGGCCAGTTTACACAAAAGATAACGGCGGGACCGGGGCCCCGCCGCCGAAATCGCCGATCCCGATCGGCATCAGAACAGACGGAGCACCGCCTGGTCGGCCTGCGAGGCGAGAGACAAGGCAACCGAGGAGAGCTGCTGGCGGGTCTGCAGGGCCAGCATGTTGGCGCCTTCCTCATTTGTGTCGGCCAGCACCAGGTTGTCGGCGCCGGTCTCCAGCGTGTTCTTCATCGCCTTGGTGAATTCCTGCCGGTTCTCGACCATCGAAAGGTTCGAGCCGAAGGCGCCGGCCTGCGACCGGATCGAGTCGAGCGCTCTGCCGACGTCCTGGATGAGCGCGTCGATATTGTTGTCGCTGTCGAGATTCGCCGGGTCGAGCGACGTCAGACCGAGATTGTAGGAGTTGATGGCCTTGCCGTCCTTGGTCTGGATGCTGAGCGTCGACGTGCCCGTCTCGTTGAAGTTGATCTTCAGGTTGTCGCCGCGGAGCAGGTTGACACCGTTGAAGGACGAGTCGTCGGCCAGCTTGTCGAGCTGGTCGCGGAGCAGGTTATACTGCGAGGCGAGATCGGTGCGGACCTCGTTGCCGCCGATCGTCGAGGTGCCTGCGCCGCCGTCGAGCGCCGTGGTCGTGCCGCCGGTTACGCTCAGCTCCTGCGTCGACAGGTTCTCGATGCGCAGCTTGCCGTTGTCGTTGGCCGCGCGGATCTTGCCGATCAGATTGATGTGGGTGTTGATCTCGTCGACCATCTTGTCGACCGACTTCTGCTGCGTGTTGGCCAGCGTCGCCGTGCCGCCGCCGTCGAAGCCGAAGCTCGCCGTCAGAACCGGCGCGCCGGAAGCTGCGACGTTGTCGACGGTGACCGCGGCGACTGTCGGATCCTCGTGGTTGTTGGCGGTGAAGACCATCGCGCCGCCCGCGAACGAGGCGGTGATCCGTACCGGCACGGTGGCTTCCTCGAAGGCGATGTTCAGGGCGCCGGCCAATTCCGTGCCGGTCACCGCGTTTACATCCGCGACCGTGTAGGTCGAGGGCACGCCGCCGTCGATGGTGATGCTGAGGGTCGTCGCGTCCGTCGCCTCGATCACGACGGTCTGTGCGGTGCCGCCGTTGGCGGCGATGTCGAAGGTCAGCGTCTCGCCGAAGACGCCGGCGTTGTCGAAATCGAGGGCGGCATAGGCCGCACCGGTCAGGACGCCCCGCGACTCGGTCATGTTGATGTCGACCGGGGTCGCGCCGACGGCACCGCCGGAGAACGACACCTGCTCGGTGCCGGCCGGCGTCGTGCCGAGGTTGACGACGTAGGACGTGGTCTGGAACGACTTGTCCTGACGTGCCTGGCGCAGCGTCGACTGCATCGACTCGAGGTTCTTGGTGATCGCCGTGAGGCCGTTGTCTGCCGCTTCCAGCGTCTTCACGCCGTTCGACATCGAGTCGAGCAGCGAGGCGAGATCGTTGGCGCGGGTCTGCAGCGACTGGGCCGTAAAGAAGTTGGTCGGATTGTCGAGGGCCGAGTTCACCTTCTTGCCGGTGGCAAGCCGGTTCTGAGTGGTGGCCATCAGATCGGCGGTCTTCTGCAGCGAGAGCAGGTTCTGCCGTACGCCCATGGACAGGGTAATATCAGACATCGTTCAATCCTTTCCCTGGATCAACCGCGCGGGAAGCCGCCCGTCCGGGAACGTCGTCCGGTTCGATCCGAACCGGAGGGCGATCCTTCGGGCGCTTCGCCGATCCCGTAAATGTCGTCGAATGAAAGCGACCGCGGGGCAACTTTTCGTCGAGCTCCAGCTTCCGTTTGGTCTCGTCCTCATCCGGCGCGTCTGGTCTGGGCGACGCCCTGTCAACACGCCGATACGAGGTTACGCGGGCTACTCGGCAGTTCCGGTGCACCCGGGCGGTGACGGTTCGTTCGTACCAACGACCCGTCCGGACACGCTGTGCGGGTTAACTCCGTGTCGAACTTTGTAAATAAGTCTGGTTAACAACTTCTTATTCTTAATCGAACCGTAACTTGTCCGCGCCGACGCGCGGTGCGGCCATTTTCAAGGAAATCCGACGTTTCTCGGGGATTGGGAAGGATCGGCGGCGGCCGACGAAGCGCGGCCGAACGTTAATCCGGCGAGACGGGAGGCGGAGAATCGCCGGCAGCCGCCGCGCGGGAGAATCGCCCGACCAAACGAAAAACGGCGGGGCCGAAGCCCCGCCGCCGCAAGTGTTGGATCCCTGGAGGGATCAGAACAGACGGAGCACCGCCTGGTCGGCCTGCGAGGCAAGCGACAGGGCAACCGAGGAGAGCTGCTGGCGGGTCTGCAGGGCCAGCATGTTGGCGCCTTCCTCGTTGGTGTCGGCCAGCACCAGGTTGTCGGCGCCGGTCTCCAGCGTGTTCTTCATCGCCTGCGTGAAGTCCTGACGGTTCTCGACCATGGAGAGGTTCGAACCGAAGGACGACGACTGCGAGCGGATCGTGTTCAACGCGTTCTGCACGGTGGAGATGATCGAGTCGATGTTGTCGTCGCTGTCCAGGTCGGCCGC
The DNA here is from genome assembly GCA_023458595.1 of Pseudomonadota bacterium. Lineage (GTDB taxonomy): Bacteria > Pseudomonadota > Alphaproteobacteria > Rhizobiales > Tepidamorphaceae > Microbaculum. The sequence goes on along the minus strand of JAEWYT010000006.1, from coordinate 56,614 downwards.
TTCGAGCTGCGTCAGACCGAGGTTGGCGGAATTGATCGACTCACCACCCTTCGACTGAATGTTGAGCGTCGAAGTGCCGGTTTCGTTGAAGTTGATCTTCAGATTGTCGCCGCGGAGCAGGTTGACACCGTTGAAGGACGAGTCGTCGGCCAGCTTGTCGAGCTGGTCGCGGAGCAGGTTGAACTGCGTCGCGAGACCCGAACGAACGTCGTTGCCGCCGATGGTGTCGGTACCTGCGCCGCCATTGATCTCGCCCGTGGTGGCATTGGCGCCGGTCACGGTGAGATCCTGGGTCGACTGGTTCTCGATGCGCAGCTTGCCGTTGTCGTTCGACGCACGGACCTTGCCGGCCAGGCTGGTGTTCGAGTTGATCTCGGCGACCAGGGTGTCGACCGACTTGGCCGTGATGGTATCCGTGCCGTCGGTGCCGGCGTCGTTGACGAGACCGTACAGCGTGTTGGCGTTGCCGGCGCCATCGGCGTTCGGCGTGGCCGCGGTAATCACGACGCTGGACGACGTTCCGAGCGTGGCCGAGGTGAGCGTCACGTCGGTGCCGTCGTTGGTCGCCGTGACGCCGGTGACACCGGCGGTCGCGAGGGCGGCATTCAGGGCGTCGGTGAGTTCGTCGATCGAGTCGATCGTCGAGTCATTGTTGCCGACGCTCTGCACGGTGGCCTGATCGAGCGTGACCGTCGTGGGACCAGCACCGTCGACGGTGATAGCGAACGTCGACGTGTCCGCGGCGCCGAAGGCGGTCGCGTCGCCGGCGTAGGTGAAGGTATTCGTGCCGGCCGTCGTGCCCGTGGCCTCGGTCAGGTTGATGTCGACCGCGGTCGTTCCGACAGAACCACCGGAGATCGAAAGGGTCTCCGTGCCGGCCGGGGTAGCGCCCAGGTCAACCGAGTAGGAGGTCGTCTGGAACGACTTGTCCTGACGAGCCTGACGCAGCGTCGACTGCATGGACTCGAGGTTCTTCGTGATCGCGGTCAGACCGTTGTCCGCGGCCTCGAGCGTCTTGACGCCGTTCGACATGGAGTCGAGGAGCGAAGAGAGGTCCGAAGCACGGGTCTGCAGCGAGGAGGAGGTGAAGAAGTTGGTCGGGTTGTCCAGGGCCGTGTTGACCTTCTTGCCGGTGGCAAGACGGTTCTGAGTGGTGGCCATCAGGTTGGCGGTCTTCTGCAGAGAGAGCAGATTCTGCCGCACGCCCGCGGACAGGGTAATGTCAGCCATAGTACTTATCCTTTTCTGGATCTGGTACGAAACGCACAGCCTTTCTGGCTGCGTGACTGTCTTAGCCGGAACCGCACTAAGGGGAGGTTAATCGGGTCGATCCAATGTGATCGACGCCCGAGGGCCTACGCGGTCCTGGCGATCCGCGGAAGTTCGCGCCGGCCGCTGAGGCGCTTTTCGTAAGCGCGCTTGCCCAGGAGACCGGTCAGACGTGCGTGTACTCTCGAACGAGACGAGAGTGCCCGCGACCCGGGCTCCAGCGCCGCGGCCAGCCTGTCGGTCGGGGACGGCGACTGCCAGTAGACACAGCCGGTATCGGGGTCGATCGTCTGGAGGGCGAGATACGGGGGCGGGAGCGGGGCGTCCGGATTGTCGGCGGCCTGTCGGTGGTCCGAGCCCGTGTCGTCGCCGGAGCGCTCCTTGTGCTTGTCGCGCAGGCGCTTCGAATCGTCCGGCGCGCGGACGGTCTGGACCGGCGCGATGATCGTCGGCGAGGGGATGGGAGCCGGTCTGGCCCAGCCATCCATGAAGTGCATCGTATGTGCCCTGCCGGCGACGCTCGGATCCACTTTCGCCTCCAGCCGGCAAGTCGCCGGCCGATCGGGTCCGTCACGGCAGGAATTTTATCGGCGCGCGGTGAATGCGTCCTTCGCGGAAAGGATAAACGTTTAACGATCGATCAACCAAATCGCCTCGGCCCCCGGGGGGCGGGAGGCCGGCTAGAGAGCGACGTTGTAGGAGATCGGCCTCGAGGCCGGTTTGCCGGCGTTCTGCCGGGCGTCGGCGCCATAGGTCTCGGCGCGGCCGCCCTGGCGGGCGGAGACGAGGTCGGCGACGTCGCGGATCAGCGTCTCCGACACCGTCCGGGCCGTCGCCAGCACGGCGAGATTGAGGGAGATCGCCGTCTCGAGCTCCTGGTGACGCTCTCGCAGATGGCCGACCTCGTCGGGGACGAGGCGACCGAGCTCGCCGCCCGCCGTCTTGAGCACGCCGTGCGCCCTCATGTAGCGCTCGGCGACGACCGACTTGCGCGGACCGATGTCGGCGGCGGCCGTCAGTCGGGCGGCACGGATCAGCCCGGTCTCCTCGTTCAGAATCGCGATCAGGGCGTCGACCGTCTCGGCGAGGTCGCCGCAGAAGGTGCGGGCGGTGTCGGGATTGAAACCGGTGGTCGGACTTGTCTGCTGGGGGCTCATGTTCCCGCATTTGCCTCCTGTAGAGAGAGCAGCTCGCGGGCGACGTCGTCGGCGATGCCGATGCCGCCGGCCGCAGCGATATTGGCGCCGTACTGCTCGATGAGCAGCGACCGGAACATTTCCTCGCCCTGTCCGCCGCCGAAGGGCCCGTCGGTCTTCACGCCCGCGAACATCTGCGAGAGCATGGTGTTCAGGAAGACCGACTCGAATTCCTGCGCCGCCTGATGGACGCCGCCGATACCGGCCTTCGCTCCGTTCGGGAGCGCGGCGGCGAAGGCGGGGATCGATTTCGAGATGTCGACCGGGACGTCCATCGTCACATCACCTCGATGTCGGCTTGCAGGGCGCCCGAAGTCTTGATCGCCTGCAGGATCGAGATCAGGTCGCGCGGCCCGACCCCGAGCGCGTTCAGGCCGTCGACGAGCTGCTGAAGGCTGACGCCGCCGTCGACGATCGCCATGCGGTTGCCGGACTGGTCGTCGACGGTGATCTGCGTGCGCGGCACGACGACGGTTTCGGAGCCGATCGGGGCGAAAGGCTGCGGCTGGCTGACCTCGGGCGTCTCCGTGACGGTGACCGTGAGGTTGCCCTGGGCGACCGCCACGGTCGAGACTCGCACGTCCTTGCCCATGACGATGATGCCGGAGTTCTCGTCGATGACGACTCGGGCGGGCATGTCGGGATCGACGCGCAGTTGCTCGATGTCGGTGAGCAGGGCGACAATGTCGCCGGAGAATTTGCCGCCCATGCGTATCTGGACCGTCGCCGGGTCGGTCGCCTCGGCGGTGCCGGGGCCGATGTAGTCGTTGATGCTCTCGGCGATCCGGGTCGCGGTCGTCAGGTCTGGATTGCGCAGCGCCAGACGCAGGCTGGCGAGCTGGGCGAGCTCGAACTCGATCTCGCGCTCGATCAGGGCTCCGTTCGAAATGCGGCCGGAGGTCGGCACGCCGCGCGTGACCGAGGCGGCGTCGCCCTCGACGGCGAAGCCGGCGACCGCCACCGGTCCCTGCGCCACCGCGTAGACCTCGCCGTCGGCGCCGAGCAGCGGCGTGACGAGCAGGGTGCCGCCCTGCAGGTTGGTCGAATCGCCGAGCGTGGAGACCGTGACGTCGATGCGCGTGCCGTTCGTGGCGAACGGCGGCAGGTTGGCGGTGACCATGACCGCGGCGACGTTCTTGGTGCGCAGCTGCGCGTCGCGGGTGTTCATGCCCAACCGCTCCAACATCGCCTGCAGGCTCTGCAGGGTGAAGGGCGAGTTGTTCAGCGTGTCGCCGGTACCGTTGAGGCCGACCACCAGGCCGTAGCCGATCAGCTGGTTCTCGCGAACGCCTTCGATATCGACGAGGTCCTTGATGCGCGACGTGGCGTGCACCGGCGGCGCGCACACCGAGACGGTGAGCGCGAGCGCCGCTGCAATGCGCACCGAGCGCGCGAACAGGAACCGCAGTCTTCCAACAGTCAGGATCACGACGAATGCTCCCCTTCCGCAATCCGTCCATCCCCGAAGCGAGATCCGTGCCAGTTGCGCGCGCCACGGGCGATTCGGGAAACTGTCGGGAAAACAAGCGTTTTCGAGCGCCCCGATTGCTTGATACGTTAAGTATCCGGTAGGAACTTGCCGCCGCCGGGCAATTCCTGCCGGGCCGTTAAGACCGCGTTAACCATGGCGATCCAGAGTGACCATGGGCTGACTACTGGGCTGGAGGCTTCAATCCATGCGCATCGACGGACCCGGGCGGCCGGGCAACGTCGCCCGGACACGTGCCGGAGCGAAAGGCGAACGGTCTTCCAACGTTTTCTCCTTCTCGGAAGGGGAGCAGCCGGAGAGCGCGTCCGCCGGCGCGGCGGCAGCGCCGATCGGCGGCATCGACGCGTTGCTCGCGCTGCAGGCGGTCGAGGATCCCGCCGCACGCGGCAAGCGGCTGAGGCACGGCCACGAGATGCTCGATCTGCTCGACGACATCAAGCTGTCGCTCCTTGCCGGCGAGGTGCCCGCCAACAAGCTGAAGAGCCTGGTCGAGACCGTGTCGCGGCGGCCGGACCGCTACGGCGACGAGCGCATCGAAAGCGTCCTCGACGAAATCGAGCTCAGGGCCCGCGTCGAGCTCGCCAAACTCGGTCGCGAGGCGGCCTAAAAAGTGCGGAAACGCCGGTAGAAAATTGAAAATACGGCGTAAATCGCCTTCCCGGAAGGAGTCGCGGGAAAGTCGTCCACATTACAATCTTGTCATCGACAGGTTGTTGTAAGCGGCCCGGTCAGCGGTTATAAGGGCGCCCGTTATCGACGGATCCTAAAGGGAATCGCCGATGGTTGGCGTAAAGAACTACCGCCCTTCTACCAAAGAGCCCTTCATGAACGAACGGCAGCGCGAATACTTCCGCGCCAAGCTGCTCGCTTGGAAGGACGAGATTCTGCGCGAAAGCCGCGAGACCCTGAATCAGCTCCAGGTCGACAACCAGAATCATCCCGATCTGGCCGACCGGGCGTCTTCCGAGACGGACCGGGCGATCGAGCTCAGGGCCCGCGACCGGCAGCGCAAGCTGATCGCCAAGATCGATGCCGCGCTGAAGCGGATCGAGGACGGCACCTACGGCTACTGCGAGGAGACCGGCGAGCCGATCAGCCTGAAGCGTCTCGACGCCCGGCCGATCGCGACCCTGTCGATAGAGGCGCAGGAACGTCACGAGCGCCGCGAGCGCGTATACCGCGACGACTGACCGCGGATTCGGGCAAAGACCATTCAAAACGCCTCCGGCCACGGCCGGAGGCGTTTTTCTTTGTCCCGAAAAGAAGATGGGCGTCCCGAAAAGAAGATGGGCGCGGTCCCGGGGGAGCATGGGACCGCGCCCGTTGGCCGTTCCGATATTTGAGGGGAGCGTCAGAACGGCAGTACGATGTCCAGGAACTGCTGCCCGTAGGGGGGCTGCTGGACATCGGTCAGTTGGCCGCGGCCGCCGTAGGAGATGCGGGCCTCGGCAATCTTGCTCGAATCGATGATGTTGTTGGCGCTGATGTCCTCCGGGCGGATCACGCCTGCGACGATCAGCTCGCGCATCTCGAAGTTGACGCGGATCTCCTGGCGCCCCTCGATCACCATGTTGCCGTTGGGCAGGACTTGCGTGACGACGGCCGCGACGCTGGTGCGCAGCTCCTCCTTGCGATTCACCGAGCCCTCGCCGGAGGTGGCGGTATCGCCGGTGAAGTCGATCGCCGCGCTGCCGCTCCTATAGGAGTCCGGGACGAGATCGAGGATCGCGTTGCCGGCCGCGCCGGCGAGATCGCGACCTCCCGAGGCGGTTCGGCTGCGCTCGGTCTTGTTGTCGAAGATCGCCTTGTCGGAGAACACCACCTCGATGGTCAGCAGGTCGCCGACCCGCTGGGCCCGCTGATCCTTGAAGAAGGCCCGCGCGCCCGATCGCCACAGCGAATTCGAGCTGAACACCGGCGGTTCGGGCTCCGGCATGGGCATGGACACCGGCCGGTAGCCGGCGACGGCGGTCGGATTCTCGATCGACGACAGGTACGGCGGCTTGTTGATCTGAGCGACCTGGTCGACCATGTTCGAGCATCCCGCCGCTGAGGCGCCGAGCAAGCCGATCACCGCCAGACGTCTGATCTCACCGATCGACCGGTTGGCTACGCGTTTCATTCCACTACTCCCCCGTGGTGACGGTTGCTCAGTTGACGGATGTCGACAGCGACGCGAGCGGGACCCGCTGCGGCAGCACGGCGACGAAGCCCGGACCGGTGACCTCCGCCTCGACCGTGCGCTTCGACTGGATGTTGAAGATCTGGATCACGTCGCCGCGCGCGCCGGACGAAAGAGCGCGGCCGCGGGTGGTGAGCGTCAGGCCCGGCGAGCGGAACAAGATCGTCACGAGATCGCCGCGCTGCACGAGGATGGGCTCCATCAGCTGATCCCGCGTGAGCGGCACGCCTTCGCGCAGCTGGCGGCGGGCCGACATGCCGGCCAGCCGGCCGGCATCGGTGATCATGTCCGGCCGCAGGGCATTGCTCGGGACACGTTCGATGACGATGTCGCGCGGGCTGATGATCTCGCCGCGCTCCATCGCGTGGGCGAGGACCGGCACCTCGACGATCGCGACGGCGCGGCCGCCGAACCGGAGGCCGGCGGCGAAGGCGCGGCTGTCGGCGACCTTGAGCAGGACCGCGAAGCGCCCCGTGCGGGGATCGTGATCGAGCCGGTCGACCGTAAGCGGGGCGACGGCCGATTGCTCGACGACCACCGGCTGATCGAACGGATCGAGCGTCACGTCGACGTCCTCGGCGCGCTCGGCCCGGCCCATTTCGACGAGCTGCCGGGCGATCGCCTGGACGATTTCGTCGTTAGGGATCTCGCGACCCATACGGCTGACGGTCACCGAGGTGACGCCGTCCGCATCGAGGTCGGAGATGCCCTGGGCGGCGGCGGCGGCGACGATGCGGTCGGCCCGCACGGTGCCGGCGGTGCCCAGATCCGGGGAACGGAAGACGGCGACGCCCGATGCGGCGCCGGCGCCCTCGATCAGGTCGCCGAGGGTCACGAGCGACCCGTGCACGGTCACCTGCGCCTTCAGGCGGGGCCGCTCGGCGCTGAGAGCCGGCAGCGCGAACATGACGATCGCCAGGGCGGCGCCGACGAGCAAGGTTCTAAAGATCATGGCTTTTCCCTTCGTCGTCAGGTGATGTTCGTCGTCGACTGCATCATTTCGTCGGCGGCCGAGATGACCCGGGAGTTCATCTCGTAGGCGCGCTGCGCGGCGATCAGGTCGGAGATCTCCGAGACCGGATTGACGTTGGCCTGCTCGAGGTAGCCCTGCTGCAGCGAGCCGAAGCCGTCCTCGTTGGCCCGGCCGGTCTGTTCGGTGCCGCTCGAGGGCGTCTCGACGAACAGGTTCTCGCCGAGGGCGTCGAGGCCGGCCGGATTGACGAAGCGGGCCAGATCGATGGTGCCGAGGTCGACCGGATCGGATTCGGTCGACACGAAGGCCTGGACGAGGCCCTCGGAGTTGATCGAGATGCCGCGGGCGTCCTCGGGAATGGTGATGCCCGGCTCGATGACGTAACCCTCGACGGTGACGAGCTGACCGACCGAGTCGCGCTCGAAGGAGCCGTCGCGGGTATAGGCCGTCCGGCCGTCGGGCAGGCGGACCCGGAAGAAGCCTTCGCCGCGGATCGCGACGTCGAGCTCCTTCTCGGTCATGGTGATGTCGCCCTGGCTCATGATGCGGGGCGTCGCCGCCGTCTTCACGCCGCCGCCGATGGCGATGCCGGAAGGAACGATGGTGCCGCTCTCCGACGTCGTCGCGCCCGTTCGGCGCAGGTTTTCGTAGAGCAGGTCCTGGAAGTCGGCCCGCTGGCGCTTGAACGCCGTGGTGCGCATGTTGGCGATGTTGTTGGAGATCACTTCGACGTTGAGCTCCTGGGCCATCATGCCCGACGCCGCTGTGTGCAGTGCTTTCATGGCGTGTCCCTTTTCGTGTCCGGTCGCGTCGGCGTTACTGAATGACCGCCAGCACGCCGATGGCGTTGCGGCGCATGTCGTCTATGCGTTCGAGCATCGAGGACAGCGATGTGTAGGCGCGCGTCACCTCGATCATCCTGGTGATCTCGACGACCGGCTTGACGTTCGAGCCCTCGACCATTCCCTGGTGGACCCGGGGATTGGCGGCGACGGTCGGCTGCACGGGCGCCGAGAACGTGCTCGAGCCTTCCGGCTCCAGCAGGTCGTTGTCGTCGAAGACCGCGATCCGCAGCCGGCCCTTTTCGCCGGCATCCGTCGAGATCGTGCCGTCCGTGCCGATGGAGATGGACGTGTCGCGCTCGTCGAAGGTGATCGCTCCGCCATCGCCCATGACGCGGAAGCCCTCCGGCGTCACCAGCGTGCCGTCACGGTCGAGGAGGAACCCGCCGTTGCGGGTATAGCGCTCGCCGTCGGGCGTCTGGACGACGAACCAGCCGTCGCCGTCGATGGCGACGTCGAGTGGGTTGCCGGTCTGCCGCATCGGGCCCGGCGAAAAATCCTGCACCGTGCCGGTGTCGATGACGAAGGAGATGTCCTCGTCGCCGGGCAGGGCGTCGGACGCCTCCGCCTTCGGCATCAGGTATTCCTCGAACAGCGACTCCGACGACTTGAAGCCGCTGGTCTCGAGATTCGCCAGATTGTTGGCGATCACGTCCAGCTGACGCCGCAGGGCGACCTGCCGCGACAGGGATACGAGAATGCTGTTGTCCTGCATCTTTGCACCGTTGGTTGCTCCCCCGAGCGAACGCCGCACGGTGCCGTGGGCGTTCACCGGTCATTAAGCATGGCGCGTGCCATCTCATATTATTCAATGAAATCAATATGATAGAGTTTTATGGATCTTTCGGGACCCGGCAAATTCCGGCCCGCCCGGCAGGGAAGGGCGGCAATAATTTCCCGGCGGCGAGGGGCTTGGAAACCTTTCGTTAACCCTGATTTCCATAGTGTGAACGCCAAGGTAGCGGGGGCTGGCGAACGAACGTCTCGGACGTGTGCGCCCGCCGAAGAACGGAAGCGGTCAGGCATGTCCACCGAAGTCGCCCAACCCGATTTCGACAACATCGAGGCCACGCCGGAAGGCGGCTCCGAGGAGAAGGCGCCGGGCGGCAGGCGCAAGCTCATGATGATGGCCGGCGCCGGCGTGCTGGCGCTCGCGCTGCTGGGCGGCGGGGCCTACCTGTTCCTCGGCGGTTTCGGCGACGGCACCGGGGCGGTCAACCAGGATCCGCCGGTCTTCTTCGAGCTTCCCGAGATGACGGTGAACCTGAGCGCGGTCGACAAGCGGCCGCAGTTCCTGCGCGTGCAGATCGCGCTGGAGATGAAGGACGAGAAGACCCGCAGGGCGGTCGAAGAGGTCCTGCCGCGCGTCCTCGACGCCTTCCAGGTCTACCTGCGCGAACTGCGCTCGACCGACCTCGAGGGCTCGGCCGGCATCTACCGGTTGAAGGAAGAGCTCGTCCGGCGCGTCAATCTGGCGATCCATCCCGCCCGGATCGACAACGTCGTGTTCAAGGAAATCATCGTTCAGTAGGCGCGGCCATGGCAGACGAAGACGAAGACGTCGATCAGGACGCCCTGGCAGCGGAGTGGGGCGCCGATCTCGGCGACGAGGCGGGAGAGGCTTCCGACGACGACATGGCGTCCAAATGGGCGTCGATGGTCGAGGAGGAAGAGCCCGACACGGACACCGGCGGCACGACCGAGCGGGTCCTGAACCAGGACGAAATCGACAGCCTGCTCGGCTTCAACGCCGACGGCATGAACCGCGACGAGAAGAGCGGTATCCGGGCGATCATCAACTCGACGATCGTCTCCTACGAACGCCTGCCGATGCTGGAGATCATCTTCGATCGGCTGGTGCGCCTGCTCACCACGAGCCTGCGCAATTTCACCTCCGACAACGTCGAGGTGGCGCTCGACAGCCTGTCCTCGGTGCGCTTCGGCGACTACCTCAACTCGATCCCGCTGCCGGCGATCCTCGCCGTGTTCAAGGCCGAGGAGTGGGACAACTACGGCCTCGTGACGGTCGGCTCGAACCTCATCTACTCGATGGTCGACGTGCTGCTCGGCGGCGGACGCGGCTCGATGCGGCTCAGGATCGAGGGGCGGCCCTACACGACGATCGAGATGAACCTGATCCGGCGGATGATCGAGGTCGTGCTCGCCGACGCCGACCAGGCCTTCGCGCCGCTGTCGCCGGTGCATTTCAACGTGGAGAGGCTGGAGACGAACCCGCGTTTCGCCGCCATCGCCAGGCCCGCCAACGCGGCGATCCTGGTGAAGCTCCGGATCGACATGGAGGACCGCGGCGGCAACATCGAGGTGCTGCTGCCCTACGCGACGATCGAGCCGATCCGCGAGATGCTGCTGCAGATGTTCATGGGCGAGAAATTCGGCCGCGATCCGATCTGGGAAGGGCATCTGGCCAGCGAGATGTGGAATTCCTCGGTCGAGATCGACGCGGTTCTGTTCGAGGAATCCATGCCGCTCGACCGGGTCATGAATTTCAGGATCGGCGACACGCTGGTGCTCGACCGGCGCACCAGCGATCCGGTCACGCTGCGCTGCGGCGAGACGATTTTAACCGACGGAAAGGCCGGTCGCGTCGGCGACCGCGTCGCTGTGCGGATCACCAACCGCCTGCGCCGTCCGAAGATGACCTACGCGGCCTTCGAGAAGGCCGACAGACTTGCCGTGGAGGGAACGTGAGCGGATCATCGCTGGGATTGCTGATCGAGAGCCTGGTCGCTCTGCTCTTGCTCGTCACCATCGGCTACTGCGTCATCCTCAACCAGCGCCTGAAGCGGCTCAGGGCCGATGAATCCTCGCTGCGCGAGACCATCACCGAGCTTGTCCGGGCGACCGAGATCGCCGAGCGGGCGATCGAGGGGCTGAAACAGACCGCCGTCGAGTGCGACCGCGACCTGACCAACAAGCTGCGGCAGGCCGACCGCTACAGCCGGTCCATCGAGAAGCAGGTCGAGCTTGGCGGCAAGGTGCTGGGCCGTCTGTCGCGGATTTCCGAGCTCGCCCGCGGGCACGGTCTGGTGGAACGGCAGAAGGCGGGCGTCGCCTCGGAGGAACCCGCGCCGGCGACCAAGGCCGCCTCGGGCAAGGCCCCGGGCAGGGTTCCGGGCAAAGTCCCCGGCCGCGCCGCATGAGAGAAATCCGCCTGCTGCCGCTCGTCATCGTCGCCGTCGCCGCGCTTCTGATGTTGAAGGGCGTCGGGCTGATCGTCGGCGAGCCGCATCTGATCGGCGGCAGCGAGGAGGCGATGGCGCAGGACACCGCCGCCACGCAGGAGGCGGCCGCGCAGCCGGAAGGGCAGGACCAGGCGGCTGCCCGGGACACCGCCTCCGAAGACGCCGCGCAGCCGGCGCAGGACGCGGCGGCCGAGGACGCCGCCGGCCAGGACACCGCATCCCCGGACGGTACCGAGGACGCCGCCTCCCGGCCCGCCCGGGCGGCCGATCAGGGCGACGGTCAGAACACCGGGAAGCCGGCGGAGGAAGCCAAGGCCGACGAGGCGTCCTTCCTGGAGCGCGTGCTCGGCGGCGAGAGCCGGTCGCGCGATGCCATCCTGGAAAGCCTCTCGACGCGGCGCGAAGAGCTGGAGGCGCGCGAAAAGGAGCTCGACCTGCGGGAAAACCTCCTGAAAGCCGCCGAAGAACGCCTGGAACAGCGGGTCGGGGAGCTGAAAGACCTCGAGGCGCGCATCACCGCGGTCGAGCGGGAACGCAAGGCGGAGGATGACGAACGGATGAAGAACGTCGTCATCATGTACGAGAACATGAAGCCCAAGGACGCCGCCCGCATCTTCAACAAGCTCGACATGTCGGTCGTGGTCAGGGTGGCCAGCCTGATGAGCGCGCGGCAGATGGCGCTGGTGCTCGCGGAGATGGAGTCCGACGCCGCCCAGCGCCTGACGCTGGAACTCTCGGCCAAACCCGCCGATCCGATCGCCGGTGCCGCTGCCGGCTCCAGCGTTCAGGACCTGCCGAAAATCGTCGGAACGCGGCCCGCGAACTAACTTACGATCCGTATGATCGACTTAAGTCGCCATTTACTCGCCTGACCTAGGCTTTCTCCGGAACCGCGAGGTTTCTTGTCGCGCCGTGACGGTCACGGCGAGCGCCCGGAGAAAGCATGAGAGCCGGACAAGGCCTGGCCGCCGCCGTCCCTGGCCTGTTGTCGCGTTGCCCTTGCGGGACGGCGCGTGCGGTCGGCTGCCTGCTCCTTTTCGCTCTCCTGGCCATCCCCGGCGATGCTCGCGCGCAGGTGCCGAGCAAGATGGACGCCAGCGACACCGGCACTTTCGCCCGTATGATCATCACCTTCGACAAGGACGTGCCGGAATTCAAAGTGGTCGCGTCGACGGGCGTCCTGGTGATCGGTTTCAAGGAACCGACCGCGCCGGGCGTGTCGCGGCTGCACCACATCATCGGCAACTACGTCACCGCCGCGCGGCGCGATCCCGACGGCGGGGCGATCCGGCTGGCGCTCGCCCAGCCGGTGACCGTGAACACCATGGAAGCCGGCGAGAAGCTGTTCATCGACCTGTTGCCGAGCGGCTGGGTCGGTCTCCCGCCGGGGCTCCCCCAGGAGGTCGTCGCCGAGCTCGCCCGCCGGGCGGAAGAGACGGAGAAGCGCCAGCGCGAGCGCGAGCTTCTCGAGAGGTTCCGCAAGTCGAAGCCGGTCGAGGTGCGCGTCAACAGCCTGCCGACCTTCACGCGCTTCGTGTTCCTGTTCGACCAGCAACCGACCGCGCGGATCGTGCGGCGGGTCGACAAGGCCGACATCTTCTTCGACAGGGCCGCCCGCATCGAGCTCGACGGTCTGAAACCGCTTCTGCCGCCTTACGTGACGAATCTGGAGTCGCGCCTCGGCGAGAACGGCCTCGAGGTCCGTATGACGGTCGACCCCGAAGCGCCCGTCCGCGGCTTCCAGGAAGACAACGCCTATGTCATCGACGTGACGGCGCCGGGAAGCGCGGACGCCGGCGTGGCCGTTCTCGGGCCCATCGACACCGACGGCATGTCCGTCGCCGACGCACCGCCGATGCCGGCCCGGTCCGGTCCGGCAATGGCGCCGGACCCCGCCGCGGGGGAGGGCGCGCCGGTCAAGCCTTACGACACAGAGGCGAACAGCCTCGCCCCGGAGCCGCGACAGGCGGGCGCCCCGCCCGAACCGGCGGAGAAGCCGGACGCGCATCCGCAACCGGTCGCGAAGGCCGAGGAACCGGCGCCGCAGCCCGCCGACGAATCCGAACCCGCCGAGGCGCAGGCGCTGCGCGACGACGTCGACTACGTCCGGCCGGAGGCGCGCCGGTTCGCGTCGACCGTCAAGCTCACGCTGCCGTTCGAGCAGCCGACCCCGGCGGCGGTGTTCGAGCGGGGAGGTGCGCTCTGGGCGGTGTTCCAGTCGCCGCAACCGATCGATGCCCGGCTCCTGCGCAAGGATCTCAGTGGCTACGTTTCCGCGGTCGACAGCTGGCGCAGCGAGGGCATGTCGATCCTTCGGCTGACGCTCGCCAGGTCGCTGCTGTCGACGGTCGGCGGCGAGCCGACGAAGTGGGTCATCACGCTCGGTGACGTGATGCTCGAGCCGGCGCAGCCCCTCAGTCTCACCCGTTCGCTCGACGAGAACGGCGAGCCGGAGGCGATCGTCACCTTCCCGACCGCCGACGCGGTGCACGAAATCCGCGACCGGACCGGTGCCGACCGGCTGTTCGTGGCGACGGCGATGCCGCCGACGCGGGCCATCCCGAAGCCGTTCAATTTCGTGGAGTTCTCGGCGCCGACCACGATTCACGGCCTGGTCGTGAACCCGATCGCCGACGACCTTCAGGTCACTTTCGATGGCCAGGACGTCCGCATCCATCGTGACCGCGGCCTGGTCATGTCGGACGTGAGCATGTCCTACGCGCCGCGGCGCGGGGCCGCCTTCGACGAGGCCAGGCCCGGCTTCGTCGACAGCATCGACGACAGCAAGCTCGATCCCGGCGCGGTCTACCAGCTGCTCGCCCGTCACGTGCGCGAGACCGCGCTCGCCGAGGAATCGAGCCGCACGGGCGCACGCCTGCAGATGGCTCGGGCGCTGCTCGGTACCGATCTCGGCGCGGAGGCGCTGGCGCAGCTCGATCTCGTCGAGCAGGAGGATCCCGCCTCGATGCGCGACCCCACGGTGCGGGCCCTGCGCGGCATCGCCATGGTGATGATGCGCAGGCCGGAGGAGGCAATCCGGGAATTCGACACGTTCGGGCTGAACCGCAGCTCGGACGTGGCGTTGTGGCGCGGCGTCGCCGAGACGCAGCTCGGCAACTGGATCGCCGCGTCGACTGCCTTCAGGAACGGCGAGCCGGCCCTTTCCAGCTATACGGCGGAGCGGCAGAAGCAGTTCCGTCTGGCGGCGGCCGAGGCGGCGCTGGAGGCCAACGACATAGCCGCCGCGGCGGTGCTGCTGGCCGAACTCGGCGAGACCCAGGACCCGAGCAAGACCGATCCGCAGATCGTCCTGCTCGATGCGCGCCTGCAGACGGCGCTGGGGCAGAAATCCAACGCGCTCAAGGGCTTCGACGACGTCATCGCGGCGGGCGACCGCCGTCTGGTCGCCGAAGCGCAGCTCTACCGCGCCGAACTGCGGCAGAACATGTACGGCTCCGCCAAGACGGAGGAAACCATCGACGAACTCGAGCGGCTCGCGCTGTCGTGGCGGGGCGACGAGATCGAGCTGCACGCGCTGCGGCTGCTCGCCAATCTGTCCGCCGAGAAGTTCGACTACTACCGGGCCTTCGAGATCATGAAGTCGGCGACCGTCGCAAACTCGGATTCGCCGACGACGCGGGCCCTGCAGGACGACATGAACCACGCCTTCGAGGAACTGTTCCTCGGCGGCCGCGCCGACCGGATACCGCCCGTCGACGCCCTGGCGCTCTACTACGATTTCCGCGAGCTGACGCCGATCGGGCACAAGGGCGACGAGATTATCCGCTCGCTCGCCGACCGCATGGTCGAGGTCGACCTGCTGCAACAGGCCGCCGATCTGCTGCGCCATCAGGTCGACCACCGCCTGAAAGGCGCGGAGCGGGCCGAGGTCGCGGCGAAACTCGCCTGGATCTACCTGATGAACCGCAAGCCGGCGGAGGCGATCGTGGTGCTGTCGCGCACCCGCCAGGGGGTGCTGCCGCGCGAGGTCGCCTATCAGCGCCTGCTGCTCGAGGCGCGTGCTCTCGCCGAGACCAGCCGCCTGGACCTCGCCCTCGACGTTCTCGCCTCGGCGGAGGGCAAGGAGGTCGACCAGATCCGTGCCGAGGTGCTGTGGGACGGCGAGCGCTGGCAGGACGCGGCGGAAGCCTATGAGCGCGGCCTCGGCGACGCCTGGGACAAGACCGGGCCGCTGACCGAGGCCGAGCGGGCGCTCGTGATGCGCACGGTGATCTCCTACGGATTGGCGCACGACCAGCTCGGCCTGCAGCGTATCCGCACGAAATACCTGCCGAAGATGGCGGCGAGCGCCGACGCCCATTCCTTCGACGTCGTGACGATGCCGGTTCCGGAGAGCGCGGCCGAGTTCAGCGATCTGGTCGCCCGGGTCGCCGCCGTCGATACGCTCGACGGGTTCCTGCAGGAGTACAAGGAACGCTTCGTGCTGCCGAAGAAGGGCAACGACAAGGTCGCGTCCAGCAGCTGACGACCGCCCCGCGAGGGACGTCGGCACCTGTTTCAGGAGGTGTCGGGCGGACGAGGCGTAGTCCGCCGGCCGATATCGGCGTCAGCTCGCGGCGTTGTCTTCCGAGGCGACGCCACGCTCGGCGAAGAGCTGCTGAAGCTCGCCCGCCTGGAACATCTCGCGGATGATGTCGCACCCGCCGACGAACTCGCCCTTCACGTAGAGCTGCGGGATGGTCGGCCAGTTCGTGTATTCCTTGATGCCCTGGCGAAGCTCGGCATCCTCCAGCACGTTCACGCCCTTGTAGGGCACGCCGAGGTAATCGAGGATCTGCACCACTTGGCCGGAGAACCCGCACTGCGGGAAGGCCGGAGTGCCCTTCATGAACAGCAGGACGTCGTTGCCCTTCACTTCGGCATCGATCCTGTCGTGGGCGGTGGTCATTTCGGGTCGTCCTTTCGGTCTGTTGCGGCGCCGGACCCCGGCCGCCGGATAGTGTCGCTCGTCGGAGCAAGTAGTGAGGCGGAGGACAAATTCCAGCCGCCGGTCAGTTCTCGGGCGCGCTCGTCTGAAGCGCAAGCGCGTGCAAGGCGCCGCCCATCGAGCCGCGCAGGGCCTCGTAGACCATCTGGTGCTGCTGGACCCGCGACTTGCCGCGAAACTGCTCCGACACCACGGAAGCGGCATAATGGTCGCCGTCGCCGGCGAGGTCACGGATGGTGACGGTCGCATCGGGGATGCGGGTCTTGATCAGTTTCTCGATTTCTCGCGCGTCCATCGCCATGGTGGCGCCTCGCCGTTGTTGCCTCGTCCGGGGGTCAATTCTCGATCCCGCCTGCCATATAGTCGGGCATCCAGTCCTCATGGCAAGAGCGGAGCGCTTCCAGATAGATCGGATCGTGGCCTGAAATCGTCAATGAGCCGCCGCCTGTGACGCCGAGCCGCATGGCCGGGACGCCGGCAGCTTCCGCATCGGAAAGCAGCTTTTCCGCCATGTCCGCCGGGCAGGTGACGACGTAGCGGGCCTGATCCTCGCCGAACAGCGCGGCATGGGCCGGAACCCCTTGAGGAATCGTGGAAATCGTCGCGCCCCGCTCGCCGGCGAGTGCCATTTCGGCGAGGGCCACGAGCAGGCCGCCGTCGGCGCAGTCGTGGACGGCGGTGACGCGGCCGGCCCTGATCAGGCCGCGGACGAAGTCGCCGTTGCGCTTTTCCTTGGCGAGATCGACCGGCGGGGGCGGGCCGTCCTCGCGTTCCTCGATCTCGCGCAGGTAGAGGGACCGGCCCAAGTGGCCGCGGGTCTCGCCCAGGAGCAGGATCGCCTCGCCATCGGACTTGAATGCGAGGGAGGCGGAGCGGGCGAAATCGTCGAGAAGGCCGACGCCGCCGACCGCGGGCGTCGGCAGGATCGCCTGGCCCGAGGTCTCGTTGTAGAGCGACACGTTGCCCGAAACGACGGGGAAGGAGAGCGCCGTGCAGGCTTCCGCCATGCCGGTGATGCAGCCGACGAGCTGGCCCATGATCTCGGGGCGCTCGGGGCTGCCGAAATTGAGGCAGTCGGTGATGGCGAGCGGCGTCGCGCCGACGGCGGTCAGGTTGCGCCAGGCCTCGGCGACGGCCTGCCTGCCGCCCTCGACCGGATCGGCCTCGCAATAGCGCGGCGTCACGTCGAGGGTGAAGGCGAGACCCTTCGGTCCGTCCTCGACGCGCACGACCGCGGCGTCGCCGCCGGGGCGCTGGTAGGTGTTGCCGAGGATCAGGTGGTCGTACTGCTCCCAGATCCAGCGGCGGGAGCACAGGTCCGGCGAGCCCATCAGCCGCATCAGCGCGTCGCCGATCGAATTGGGCGGAGGAACCTCGGAGGGGTCCACGGGAGCGGCCGGAGCGGTCGGGACCCAGGGGCGGTCGTAGACCGGGGCCTCGTCGCCGAGCTCCATGATCGGCAGGTCGGCCATCACGTCGCCGTGCCGCTTCACGACGAAGCGCTTCGGCTCGATGGTCTTGCCGATGACGGCGAAGTCGAGGTCCCATTTCTCGAAGATCGAGCGGGCGAGGTCCTCCTTGCCGGGGCGCAGCACCATCAGCATGCGCTCCTGGCTTTCCGACAGCATCATCTCGTAGGCGGTCATCGCCTCTTCGCGGCAGGGCACGTGATCGAGGTCGAGCTCGACCCCCAGGCCTCCCTTGGCGCCCATCTCGACGGCCGAGCAGGTCAGCCCCGCCGCGCCCATGTCCTGGATGGCGATGACGGCGTCGGTCGCCATCAGCTCGAGGCAGGCCTCCAGCAGGAGCTTCTCGGAGAAGGGGTCGCCGACCTGCACGGTCGGGCGCTTCTCCTCGGCGTTCTCGCCGAACTCGGCGGAGGCCATCGTCGCGCCGTGGATGCCGTCGCGGCCGGTCTTGGAGCCGAGATAGACGATCGGGTTCCCGACGCCGGTCGCCGCCGCGTAGAAGATCGAGTCGGTCCGCGCGATGCCGGCGGCGAAGGCGTTGACCAGGATGTTGCCGTTGTAGCGGGGGTGGAAATTGACCTCGCCGCCGACCGTCGGCACGCCGAAGGAATTGCCGTAGCCGCCGATGCCGGCGACGACGCCGGCGACCAGGTGCTTCGTCTTCGGGTGCTCCGGATCGCCGAACCGCAGCGCGTTCAGCGCCGCGATCGGGCGGGCGCCCATGGTGAAGACGTCGCGCAGGATGCCGCCGACCCCGGTCGCCGCGCCCTGATAGGGCTCGATGAAGGAGGGGTGGTTGTGGCTCTCCATCTTGAAGACCACGGCGAGCCCGTCGCCGATGTCGACGACGCCGGCGTTCTCGCCCGGTCCCTGGATCACCCGCGGTCCCTCGGTCGGCAGCGTCTTCAGCCAGATCTTCGAGGACTTGTACGAGCAGTGCTCGTTCCACATCGCCGAGAAGATGCCGAGCTCGGTGAAGGTCGGTTCGCGGCCGATCAGATCGAGGACGCGCCGGTACTCGTCGGGCTTGAGGCCGTGCTCGGCGACCAGTTCCGGCGTTATCTTGATGTCGTTCGGGATCATGTCTGTCGTTGTTGCGAGCGTGACGGGAATTGCGAGACGGTGCGCCAGCTATCGCGGGCGCTGACGTTCGCCCACCAGTCCTGAAGACCGGGAAACCCGGAAAGAAGCGTTTCCGCCTCGGGAACGGTGCGGAAATAGCCGAAGACCGGCATCGCATGCAAATCGGCGAGGGAAACCTGCGCCCCGCCGAACCAGGGGCCGTCGCCGAGGAGGCGGTCGAACTCGGCGAGGCATGTCGTGGCGAGCGGAAGGGCGGCCTCGATCCGCTCTCCGTGCTCGGCCCCGCCGCCTGCCGTGCGGGCGGTGTGGGCGACGTAGACGTCCCAGACGAGAGTGCGATAGGCGAAGGAATCGACGATCCCCATCACCTGGCCCATGCGGGCGCGCGCCTTCGGCCCGGCGGGCTGCAGGGCCGGGCCGTCGAAGACCTCGTCGACGTAGCGGGCGATGGCCTGCGTCTCGTAGAGCGCGAAGTCGCCGTGCTTCAGCGTCGGGATCTTGCCGAAGGGATTGAGCGCCAGATAGGCCTCGGTCTCCGCGCTCGCGGTGAAGATGTCGACCGGCTCGAGCGTGTAGGCGACACCTTTTTCCGCAAGCGCCAGCATGGCGATGCGCACGTAGACGGAGTAGGGGGCGCCGTAGAGCGTGACGCCGGCCGCTTCGGCCATCAAGCGGTCTCCAGCGCCGCGACCATGCTCGCGAAGATGCCGAGCCCGTCGGTCGACCCTTGCGCGGCCTCCACGTGGTCCTCGGGGTGCGGCATCAGGCCGAGCACGTTGCCGCGCGCGTTGAGGATGCCGGCGATGTTGCGGATCGAGCCGTTCGGATTGGCGCCGTTCGTCGGCTCGCCGTCGGGCTCGCAGTAGCGGAACACCACCCGGCCGTCGCCTTCGAGCACTTCGAGGGTCTCGTCGTCGGCGAAATAGTTTCCGTCGCCGTGGGCGACCGGCACCCGGATCACCTGGCCCCTGTCGTAGGCGCTGGTGAAGCGGGTACCCGTGTTCTCGACGCGCAGGTCGACGTTGCGACAGACGAACTTCAGGTCGGCGTTGCGCATCAGCGCGCCGGGCAGCAGGCCGGTCTCGGTCAGCACCTGGAAGCCGTTGCAGACGCCGAGCACGGTGACGCCGGCCTCCGCCTTCGCGATCACGTCGCGCATGATCGGCGAGCGCGCGGCGATCGCGCCGCAGCGCAGGTAGTCGCCGTAGGAGAAGCCGCCCGGGATCACCACCAGATCGGTGTCCGGAAGCTCGGTTTCCTTGTGCCAGACGATCTTCGGCTCGCGGCCGCTCGCGATCTTCAGGGCGCGAGCCATGTCGCGCTCGCGGTTGATGCCGGGAAAGAGAACGATTGCCGATTTCATGCGGACTTCCTGGTCGCGGCAGGCGAAACGGTTCGGAATCGGGAGTCGAGCCGCATCAATGGCACAGCGCGCCCCATTTGTCAGGCCTCCCGCCGGAACAGGAGCCCGTCGAACTGGTCCATGGGGCCGAGCCTCTGCTTGCTCTGCACCGGCAGCGTGAAGGCGAGGCGGAAGCCCTGGGCCTCCAGGAGGTTCAGCATCTCCAGGTAGCCAGGCTCGCCCTCGTAGAGCGGGTCGAGGGACAGTTCGATCTGGACGCCGACGCAGGCGGCGAGCGTCTTCGTCGCGCCGGCGAGAACCGGCTTCTCGAAGCCCTGCACGTCGATCTTGAGGAACGGGCGCTTCGCCTTCGCCAGCGCGTCGGCCGCGGCGTCGTCGAGGGTGCGGCACTCGACGGTCTCGGTGCGCTCGACCGCAAGCCCGGCGGGGCCGGAGCCTTCGAGCGGCTTCTGCAGCGAGGCGAGGGAGGAATCGCGGGTGACGTTGAGCGTCGCCGTGCCGGTCTCGGCGGCGAGCGCCATCGGCGGGGCGATGTCCCAGAGCGGATCCTTCGCCGCCTGCGCCGCGGCCTGCGCCCAGGCCTCGACCAGCGGCTCGAAGGAGAGGATGCGGCCCTTATAGCCGCCGGCGCGCAGCCTGCGGGCGTACTGGCCGATATTGGCGCCGACGTCGAGCACCAGGTCGACCCGATGCAGGTTGATCAGATGGGCGACGTTGCGGTCGTGATAGGGCGGAAACCAGAGCTTCAGCGTCCGCTGCTTGGGGAACGGGATGAAGGGCCGGATGCGTTTTTTCCAGATCCGGCCGAGCGAGCTTGTCATTCTGTGCCCGGAGGTGCGCTGAGCGGTAGCGGCCTACACCAGCTCGATCGAGTAGTTCTCGATCACCGTGTTGGCGAGCAGCTTCTCGCACATCGCCTCGAGTTCGGCCTTCGCCTCGTCGCGGTCCTTTCCGGCAAGTTCGAGCTCGATCAGCTTGCCCTGGCGCACATCCTCGACGCCGTCGAAGCCGAGCGAGGAGAGGGCGTGCTGGATCGCCTTGCCCTGCGGATCGAGGACGCCGTTCTTGAGGGTGACGGTGACGCGTGCCTTCATCAGCGCAACAGTGCCCCTACTTCACCAGAACCGGGCCGCGCGGCACGTTGGGCTCGTTGCCGACCATGATGCCGAGGCGGCGGGCGACTTCCTGATAGGCCTCCACGAGGCCGCCCATGTCGCGGCGGAACCGGTCCTTGTCGAGCTTGTCGCCCGACTGGATGTCCCACAGGCGGCAGGAATCCGGGCTGATCTCGTCGGCCAGCACGACGCGCATCATGTCGCCCTCGTAGAGGCGGCCGAACTCGACCTTGAAGTCGACCAGCCGGATGCCAACGCCGAGGAACAGGCCGGACAGGAAGTCGTTGACGCGCAGCGCCAGCGACATGATGTCGTCGATCTCCTGCGGGCTCGCCCAGCCGAACGCGGTGATGTGCTCCTCGGAGACCATCGGATCGCCGAGCTCATCGTTCTTGTAGTAGAACTCGATGATCGAGCGGGGCAGCTGCGTGCCCTCGTCGATGCCGAGGCGCTGCGACAGCGAGCCGGCGGCGACGTTGCGCACGACGACCTCGAGCGGGATGATCTCCACCTCGCGGATCAGCTGCTCGCGCATGTTGAGCCGCCGGATGAAATGGGTCGGCACGCCGATCTGGTTGAGGTGCTCGAAGATGTGCTCGGAAATCCGGTTGTTGAGCACACCCTTGCCCTCGATCTGGGCGTGTTTCTTCTTGTTGAAGGCCGTGGCGTCGTCCTTGAAGTGCTGGACGAGGGTTCCCGGCTCGGGGCCTTCATAGAGAATCTTGGCCTTGCCTTCGTAGACTCTGCGGCGGCGGTTCATTCTGATCAGACCTGTCATAGGATTTGGGCGCTTTCGACTAGGGGCGGCGCCGGGCCCTTGCATGTTACTGGAGAAACGCACGAACCGACACGGCGGATTCGTCCGCAAAAATCGCGGGCACCCTATCCGATCCGCCCCGGCGATACAACGCGCGACCGTTTGACGGTTGCCGCGGGTCGAAAAGCCGTCGGATCGGGCGATTGGCGCTGTTGATTTGGGGTGTGCGGACGGGTATGCAAGGCCCGGATCGAGGCCGTCCGCGCGGAATTCGCCGGGACGGCCGGGCGTGTTCTTCTGGAGGCTTGGATGTCTGAATTCGAGAGGCGCAAGAAGGGTTTCGAGGAGAAATTCGCGCACGACGAGGAAATGCGCTTCAAAGCCACGGCACGGCGCAACCGACTGCTCGGCCTTTGGGCCGCCGAGAAGCTCGGCAAGACCGGCGACGCGGCCGCGGCTTACGCCATGGAAGTCGTGGCCGCCGACTTCGAGGAAGCCGGCCACGAGGACGTCTTCCGCAAGATCCGCGGCGACTTCGACGCGGCCGGCGTCGATCAGTCCGACCACCAGATCCGCCGCACCATGGACGAATTGCTGGTCACGGCGATGGAGCAGCTTCAGAACGAGGGCTGAGTACCGGAAACGCCCTTTTTCGGAGACTTTTTTCGGTTTCAGACGGCCCGGGCGTTCCCGGGCCGTTTTTCGTCATGCGCGGCGCCGGCGGTTTTCCCCGCCCTTCGAGACGCGCCCTTTAGGGCGC
This sequence comes from Pseudomonadota bacterium, assembly GCA_023458595.1. Classification (GTDB taxonomy): domain Bacteria; phylum Pseudomonadota; class Alphaproteobacteria; order Rhizobiales; family Tepidamorphaceae; genus Microbaculum. The sequence goes on along the minus strand of JAEWYT010000006.1, from coordinate 33,965 downwards.
AACGCGGGACTCTCGTGGTGAGGAGCAGGGCCAGCCCGCGTCTCGGACCGTGGGCGATCGGCTCAGGCCTCGCCGAACACCCGCTCGAAGATCGTGTTGACGTGCTTGAAATGATAGCCGACGTCGAACAGCGCCTCGAGGTCGGATTCGGGAATCCTTCGAGTCACTTCCGGGTCGTTCTTCAGAAAATCCAGGAACTTTCCTTCGCCCTGCCAGACGCGCATGGCGTGCTTCTGGACGGTGCGGTAGGCGTCCTCGCGGCTCATGCCGGCCTGGGCCAGCGCGATCAGCACGCGCTGCGAGTTCACCAGGCCGCCGAGGCGGTCGAGGTTCTCCTGCATGCGATCCGGATAGACGACCAGCCTGTCGACGACGCCGGCGAGGCGCACGAGGGCGAAATCGAGCGTTACCGTCGCGTCCGGGCCGATCATGCGCTCGACGGAGGAGTGCGAGATGTCCCGTTCGTGCCAGAGGGCGACGTTCTCGAGCGCCGGCGTCACATAGGCGCGCACCATGCGGGCGAGGCCCGTCAGGTTCTCCGACAGCACGGGATTGCGCTTGTGCGGCATCGCCGAGGACCCCTTCTGGCCCGGCGAGAAATACTCCTCCGCCTCCAGCACCTCGGTGCGCTGCAGGTGGCGGATCTCGGTCGCGAGCCGCTCGACGGACGAGGCGACGACGCCGAGCGCCGCGAAGAAGGCGGCGTGCCGGTCGCGCGGGATCACCTGGGTCGAGACCGGTTCGGGAACGAGGCCGAGCTTCTCGGCGACGCGGGCCTCGATGCGCGGATCGATATTGGCGAAGGTGCCGACGGCGCCGGACAGGGCGCAGGTCGCGATTTCCGCGCGCGCTGCCACCAAGCGGTCGAGATTGCGCGAGAATTCGGCATAGTAGCCGGCGAGCTTGAGGCCGAACGTGGTCGGCTCGGCGTGGATGCCGTGGCTGCGGCCGACGGTCGGCGTCGTCTTGTGCTCGAAGGCGCGCTTCCTGATGGCCCCGAGCAGGGCCTTCGTGTCGGCGATCAGGAGGTCGCTGGCGCGGGCGAGCTGGACCGCAAGGCAGGTGTCGAGCACGTCGGAGGACGTGAGCCCCATGTGCACGAAGCGGGACTGCGGGCCGACGAATTCCGCCAGATGCGTCAGGAACGCGATGACGTCGTGCTTCACCTCGCGCTCGATCTCGTCGATGCGGGCGACGTCGAAGCGCGCCGCGTCGCCCTTCTCGCGGATCGTTCTGGCGGCCTCGGCCGGAATCAGGCCGATCTCCGCCATCGCCTCGGCGGCGGCGGCCTCGATCTCGAACCAGATGCGGAATCTCGTCTCGGGCGCCCAGATCGATGCCATCTCCGGGCGCGAATATCGCGGAATCATCGGCTCTTTTCGATGTCGTGAACGGAAGAGCGGTCTCTAACAGAATACGGAAGCGGCCTCAATGAGGGCCGCCGGAGCGCGTAGAGCGTGGCGAGGGCGAGGACGGCGACGGGCCCGAGCGGCAGGTAGAGGGCCGGCGCGAAGACCAGGAACAGATAGGTCGCCGAAATCACCGTCCAGACGGCCTCGTGCAGGCCGGCCATGCTCAGAAGCGGCGCGAATTCCTCCGGATAGGCGTCGCGGTAGACGAGGGCGAAGACGGCGATGCTGGCGGCAAGGCCGATCGTGGCGAGCCCGGCCAGCATGCCGATGCCGCGACGGGTGCGGCCGGCGCGGGGCAGCAGGACGTCGATCACGCAGGACAGGACGCCGCCCGCGAGGGCAGGCGGCACGGCGAGCACCAACAGCGCGACGCCGGTGCGCGGCAGCGGCGCGAAACCCCGGATATGGAGCGATGTTCCGATAGCGGCGAGGAGCGTCGCGGCGGCGATCGCGGCGAAGGTGACGGCTGGCCCGAGCGCCGGGCGCAGCCGCGCGGCGAGGGACGGGACGTGCGGTCCGGTCATTCCGGGAGTTCCACCGGGGCCGGCCGCACGATGCGCTCGACCACGGGCTTCATCATCCAGGGCAGGACGTAGATCGGCACCTGGGCGATGGCGAAGAAGATCCAGGAGATATCGGGGATGACGCTGGCGAGAGCGGCGGCCATCAGCGCCATGTTCCTGTTGCCGCAGGAGACGCCGATGGTGATGGAGGGATCGAGGCCGGTGAAGCGGAAGACGAGCGCGGAGCCGACGATGAAGACGAGCGCGATGGCGATCGCCGCGGCGAGGAAGCCGAGAACGAGCAGCGGATCGGCGATCAGCCGGGCGGCGACGCCGTCCATGATGGCGACGGCGAAGACGAAGAGCAGCACGACGTTCGCCCCGTCGAAGACACGCGAGGAGGCCTCGATCCGCGCGCGGCCCATGAGGAGGCGCAGGATCGCCGCGACGACCAGCGAGCCGCCGAGCAGGCCCGCGAGGCGGACCGCGAGATCGAGCGAGGAGACCGGCAGCATGGCGCCGACCAGCATGTCGATCACCAGGGGGCAGAGCACCGGAGTGACGACGAGCGCGGCGACGAGGATCGTCAGGCTCAAGGCGCCGTCCAGGCCGAGCAGATAGGTGATGCCCGGCGAGGACATGATCGGCGGGGCGGAGGCCATCAGCACGAAGGCGATCAGGATGCCGGGCTCCCAGGTGGCGATGCCCGATACGTGAAGCAGGGCCCCGAAGCCGAGCGGCAGCACCACCATCATCCAGCCGACGACGGCGATGACCAGCCACGGCCGGCTGAGGCGCCGCCAGACCGCCTCGGCATCGACGCGGGTGAAGGCCGTGACCAGCAGCAGGAACACCGCGTGCGGGATCAGCGGCTTCATCACCGCCGACAGGGGCGGCAGCGCCATGCCGACGAACAGGGAGAGGGCGATCGCGCGCGTGCCCTGCGCGCCGAGCCAGTCCAGGAGCCTGAGAACGGGATTGAGGATCGGGCGGAACATCGGCCCCATTGTGGGTGTGGCGCGGTCACGCTAGAGGTGGATACCCGCCTGCATAAGCGAAACCTGCCAACCGGGGAAGCGTCTCATGGCCGAACGGGACATCGTGGTCGTCGGCGCCGGCGTCGTCGGCGTGTCGGCGGCGCTCGCACTTCAAAGGCGTGGCCGCTCTGTCACGCTGATCGACCGGCGCGGCCCGGGCGAGGAAACCTCCTACGGAAATACCGGCGTGATCGAGGGCGGCACCTATGTGCCGATCGCCATGCCTCACGATCCGGTGAAGCTTGCCAGGTACGCCCTCAACGACCGGCCGGAGATGCATTTCCACTGGAGCGCGCTGCCGCGGCTCGCGCCGTGGCTGATGGGGCTCTATGCCAATTCGACCGAGCGCAGACTGCGCGAGAACGGCGGGGCGGTGATGAAGCTGCTGGCCCATGCCATTCCCGAGCACAAGGCGCTGATCCGGGACGCGGGCGCCGACAGCCTGCTGCGCGAGACCGGCTGGATGCAGATCTACCGCACCGAGGCGCAGTTCCAGGCAGCCGCGCTCGAGCGCGAGATCGCCGACGAGGGCGGCTTCAAGTACACCGTGCTCGACACCAGCGAGGCGCGCGAGCTCGAGCCGCATCTGAAGCCCGTCTTCAGGAAGGCCGAGCTCTGGCACGACATCGCCTCGCTGACCGATCCCGGCAGCACGGTGAAGGCCTATGCGCGGCTGTTCGCCAAGAACGGCGGCGAGATCCTGCAGCGGCGGGCGAACCGGCTGGCGCCGACAGGGGACACCTGGACGGTCGAGACCGACGGCGGCCCGGTCGCGGCGCGCACGGTCGTCGTCGCGCTCGGGCCTTGGTCGATGGACCTGCTCGGCCCGCTCGGCTACCGGCTGCCCTTCGCGGTCAAGCGCGGCTATCACATGCATTTCCGCCCCTCGGGCAACGCGGGCCTGAGCCGCCCGGTCGTCGACATCGCCTACGGCTACGCCGCCTCGTCGATGGCGATGGGCCTGCGCGTGACGACGGGCATCGAGTTCGCCGACCGCGACGCCCCGCCGACGCCGGTGCAGCTGAAGCGCGTCGAGCCCCGTGCCCGCGAGCTCCTGCCGATCGAGGAGGCGCTGGAGCCGACCCCCTGGATGGGCCGGCGGCCGTCCTTCCCCGATTCCGTGCCGGTGATCGGCCCCGCGCCCCGGCACAAGGGCCTGTGGCTCGACTTCGGCCACGCGCATCTGGGGCTGACGCTGGGGCCGGTCAGCGGTCGATTGCTGGCGGAGATGATGTGCGGCGAGAAGCCCGTGGTCGATCCCGAGGCGTATTCGGTGACGAGGTTCGGGTAGTCCGGTTGCCGCCCGTCTTCACTGCTCGCTGACGAGCCGGTGCAGTTCATCCTTCACCAGGCGGGGGACGAATATGTAGGCGTCGTCCGGTATGTCGCTCTTGTGGAGCTCGTCGAAGATGTCCCGCGAGAGAATCACCGGGAGATAGTCGGGGTATTTCTGGGAGACGAACTGGTGCTCCGTCTCGAAATCCGTGATGTCGTAGCCGACCGTGAGACTGCCGTCCCGCGACGGCTCGTATCCGAGCAGGCGTAGCCGGCGATAGAATTCCTTGCCGTATTTCTCGATGCCGTCTTCGGATGCCCTGAAGAGGATCGTCCGACCGTCCGCGATCTTGACGACTTTCCTCAAGGTCAATTCCGTGGGATCCAGAACGGTCAGGTTGCCGTACTTCTCCTCGACCGTCTGCAGGCTGATCTCGTCGTATTCTGTCTTTATCCTGCATTCCTCCGATTCCGTGACGAACACGCTCGTCTGCAATTTGTCTCCGACGATGATGACCCTCTTCTTCGCCCAGCCTTTCTGCTTCTCGAATTCGCGGATCCGCCGCACGGCGATGTCGACGCGATGCGGGGCGATGTCGAAATCGAGCTTTCCGGGCAGGAAAAGATGCTCGTCGCGGACAGGGAAGAGCACGTATTCGCCGGCGTCTTCGGCGTTGACCTGGCCGAGCGCCCGGCTGAATCCCTCGTCTCCCTCGCCCGCGGCGAACTTCGCCCACAGCCTGGTATAGGGCTGGCGCCTCGAGGAGATCGTCACTCCCACGGCCGGCGTGTCCGCGACGAGACTTCTGGCGATCTGGTCGCCCTCGCCGACGAACAGGAGCGAGAAGCCGGGGGCGAACAGGAATCGCGCCGTGCCGTCCTCGATCGTCTTGGCGAGCTTCTCCTGGGAGCGGATCACCTGATCCTTCCAGTTGTTCTTGTTGATCTTCTTCCAGAGCTGGCGAATGCCCGCGACGCCGAAGGCGTACACGATGATGTTCGGCAGGTGATACATCAGATGCTGCTGTTCGACGGGCTCGCCGACGAGGCCCCAGACATAGTCGAGCGCCTTGGCCACCCGCTCCGGCAGGTTGAAGAAGCCCGGCAGCACGTCGATCAGCCATTCGCCGACCTCGGGAAAGATGACGAGGACGGAGGCGAAGAACAGCGACAAACCCGCCGCCACCTTCAGCATGAGGCGACTTACTTTCGACAGCTCCTCGAACTTGTGGTTCAGAAAGGGGTCGATCAGACCGATCTCGACCTTCTCGTCGTTCCTGATCGCCGTCGCCACCCTGATCAAAGTCTTCTTCGTAAGAGAATTCACCATTGAAACGTCCGTCGTCGAGGCGTGAAAACCGAATGAGAATATCGAGGCTCCGATCGGGCCGGCGTCAGTTTAGGCAACCGGCTCACCGCGCGGCAAGCGGCGCGATCGTGCAGCCCCGACGAAGCGCCGAGCTAGCTCGACGGCGGGCTCGGCACCCGCCCGGACGAGCGGATATGTCGCCGGCTGAATTCCTGCTATAGTAAAGGCCGCATCGGTGCTGCTCCGCTCAGGGAGGGGATGCGATGACGGACGCCGTTCGCGCCGAGATCCAGTCCTTCTACGACCGCTACATCGCCGCCTGGAACGCCCGGGATTTCGGCGCGGTGGCCGATTTCCACGCGGAGCCGGCCCTGTTCATGCACTCGACGCGGTCGTTCAGCCTGCCGGATCGCGCCGCCAAGATGGCGATGCTCGAGGATCTGTTCGTCCGCCTGACCGACGAGGGGTTCAGCCGCTCGGTCTACGACACGCTGACGGTGCGGCCGAGCGGAGAGGGCATGGCGATCGCGGACGCCCGCAACATCAGGCGCCTGCGCGGCGACGGTTCGGCGATCGAGGTCGTCGACGGCCACTATGTGCTGCGCCGGGAAGGCGGGTTGTGGCGGTTCACCGTCACGGTCCTCTGCGCGCCGGGATGGCAGAAGCAGCGCAGCCGGGCCCTGTATCTGGCATAGGGACGGTTTCCGGTGGCCGGGCGCGCGGCGTCTTGCCGCCCCCCGCCGCGTCTGCCATAGATCGAACCCGATGGTCCGTCGCCCGTAAGGACGGCGGTTAAAAGGGAACACGGTGAAGCGCCCCCTCGGGGCTCGAGGCCGTGGCTGCCCCCGCAACTGTGAGCGGCAAGCGAAGCCCGGAATGCCACTGGCCGGACGGTCGGGAAGGCGGGCGGAGCGAAAAGCCGCGAGCCAGGAGACCTGCCATCGCGCAACCGGCGCCTTCCCAGGGCGCTCATCCAGAAACCTCTGCCGCACGGTGGGTGCGGACAAGGAGACCTGAAATGCATATCGAACCCGGCGTCGTCGACGGCGCCAAGATCGTGCTCAGCTACGCGACGGCGGCGGCGTCCTTCGGGCTTGCCGCGAAGATGACGGCCGACACGATCCGCCACGACGGCGGCGTGTCCGCCGTGGTCCTGCGCAGCCTCGTGACAACGGCGCTCGTCTTCTGCTTCTTCGAGGTGTTCCCGCACTATCCCGTCGGCGTGTCGGAGGTGCACCTGATCCTCGGATCGACGCTCTACCTGATCTTCGGCGCGGGCCCGGCCGCGATCGGGCTCGCCGCCGGCCTGCTGCTCCAGGGCGTGTTCTTCGCCCCCTTCGACCTGCCGCAATACGGCATCAACGTCACGACGCTGCTGGTGCCGCTGTGGGCGATGAGCCAGCTGGCGAAGCGGATCATTCCCGCCCGCACGCCCTACGTGGAGGTCAAGTACTGGCAGGCGCTGGCGCTGTCGACGAGCTACCAGGGCGGCATCGTGCTCTGGGTGGCGTTCTGGGCGTTCTACGGCAAGGGCTTCGGCGCGGAGAACCTCGCGGCGATCTCGTCCTTTGGCGCGGCCTACATGACGGTCATCATCGTCGAGCCTCTCGCCGACCTCGCGGTGCTCGCCGCCGCGAAGCTGCTCGCGCCCTATGCGAAGAGCCCGATCTTCTACAACCGCCTGCACCACGCCGCCGCGTAGCCCGCGGAAGGCGGCTTGAAATGCGAGGCCCCGGCGGGCGACCGCCGGGGCTTTTTCTTGCCGCGATCACGGGATTCCGACGAGGAAAATCGTCGATCGGCGACGTTTGCCGCTGCCGCGAGCGTGTTGCGGGACGCCCCCGATCGGATCGCCGCCGGTTCATCCACGATGAGGCTTCCGACTGCCCGCCAATCGCCGGGCGGCCCTGCGTCCTTCCGCCTGCCGGCCCGCATTCCGTTGTTTCGATTCGGAAATCGTCCGCACACAACTGATGCAAAATTCCTCATTCCCGACGTTGTCCGGAAACGGCCAGGCCCCAGAAGAGCACCCGTGCCGATCGGCACTGTCTGCCATCGACGGCAGGCGCCCGGACCGCACGAGGACCTCGAAAGGAGGCCAAGATGGAAATGCACACACGCGAGTCCCTGCGCGCAATTCACGGCATCGACGGGGCCGCCCGCGATCCGTTCAGCGTCGGCGCATGGCTGTCCCGTGTCGCCAAGCGCATGCGCGAGGCGGCGCGGCGGCGGCGGGACCACGCGATCCTGCTCGAAAAGTCCGATCGCGATCTCGCCGATATCGGCCTGACGCGCGGCGACGTCCTGCATGCGGCGAGGCACGGAGGCAAGCTCGCGCGCCGCAGCGACAGGGGGGCGAGCCGATGCTGAACTCGTTGCTCGACAACCCGACAGCCGCGGCGACGGGACTGTTCGCCCTGATCTGCCTGTCGGTATGGCCCCTGTTCCGCTCGCGAAGCGGTATCCTGCTGGTCCAGCTCGGCGCGGGCATCGGGTTCGCCTGCCACTATGCGCTGCTCGACATGGCCGCGCCGTCGCTCGTCAACGTGCTCGGCGCGGTGCAGACGCTCGCTGCCCTGTTCGCGCGGCGCAGCACGGCGCTGAACAAGATCGGCTACGTGCTGATCCCGCTCATGATCGGCGCCGGAATCTATTTCTGGAGCGGTCCGACGTCGGCGCTCTGCGTCGCGGCGATGGGGCTGATCGCGCTCGGCCGCATGCAGGACAACCAGTCGGCCCTTCGCCTGTTGATTCTGGCCGGCGGCGTCTTCTGGTCGGTGCACGACTACCTGGTGGAGTCCTGGATTGCCCTGACGGCGGACGTTCTGAGCCTGGCCATCGGGCTTGCGATGCTCGCGAGCATGGCGGTCGTGCCGACGGCCCGTCCGCGCTTCGCCGTTTCCCGAATAGCGTCGGCCTGAACCTTTCCACAGCGACGAGGGGCGCCGTTCGGGGCGCCCCCTCACTCCTCCCGTAGCGGCAATTCCGTCGAATCCTTCGCCGTCGACACGACGATCCGGCTCTGCACGTCCGACACCAGCTCCGAGTCCAGCAGCTTGTGCCGCAGGAAGTCGTCGTAGGCGCGCATGTCCTCGACGACGACCTTGATCATGTAGTCGACGGCGCCCGTCACGCGCTCGCAGAACACGATCTCCGGCCAGGAGCGTACGAGGCGGTCGAAGGTCTCCATGTTGGCGCGGCTCGGCAGGGCGAGCTTGACGAAGGCGTAGGAGACGAAGTCGAGGCCGAGCATCTCGCGGTCGAGGATCGCGACGGTGGCCTTGATGACGCCGGCGTCCTTCAGCCGCTTGATGCGCCGCCAGCAGGGGGTCTGCGACATGTTCACGGCCTTGGCGATCTCGGCGACGGGGCGCGAGGCGTCACGCTGCAGCTCGCGCAGGATTCGGATATCGCCGGCGTCGAGCGAGATTTTTTCTCTTTGGGCCATCGTCGGGATGATCCTTGCGCATCTTAGGCCATGTTGCGCAACGATAGCACAGTTTTTCCGCGTAATCGCGGGATAATAAGCTGCATCGGACAGAAGGCCCGGTGCGCGCGGACGATTTGTCGCGCCGACGCCGGGGCAGGCAGGAGACGAGAGGCCCGGCATGAACGCGATCACCCGCGAGGCGACCCTCGACGACAAGTACGTGCTGGAGCGCGGGCCGGTCTACATGACCGGCATCCAGGCGCTCGTGCGCCTCCCGCTCGACCAGATCCGGCGCGACCGGGCCGCTGGGCTCCATACCGCCGGCTACGTCTCCGGCTATCGCGGCTCGCCGCTCGCCGGCTACGACCAGCAGCTCGAAAAGGCGAAGCGCTTCCTCGACGGCCACGACCTCGTGTTCCAGCCGGGCGTCAACGAGGAGCTGGCGGCGACCGCCGTGTGGGGCACGCAGAAGGTAGGGCTCGCCGGCGAGACCGACTACGACGGCGTGTTCGGCATCTGGTACGGCAAGGCGCCGGGCGTCGACCGCGCCGGAGACGTGCTGCACCACGCCAACATGAGCGGCACCGCGGCGTCCGGCGGCGTCCTCGCCATCGCCGGAGACGACCACCTGGCGAAGTCCTCGTCCCTGCCGGCGCAGAGCGAGCATGCCTTCATCCACTGCGAGATCCCGATCCTCAATCCCTCCGACCTGCAGGACGTGCTCGACTACGGCCTGCACGGCATCGCGATGTCGCGCTACGCCGGCCTGTGGGTGGCGCTGATCGCGCTCGCCGACACGATGGATTCCTCAGGGGTCGTCGACGTCGACCCGGGCCGGCTGTCGATCCGCCGCCCGCTCGATCATGCCGATCCGCGCCAGGCCGCCGATCTCAACGCGCCGCTGCAGCTCGGCACCCGTCACGCGACCGAGGTGCTGACACGGAACCTCAGGCTCCCCGCCGCAAAGGCCTATGTCCGCGCCAACAGGCTCGACCGCAAGGTGTTCGGCTCCGATACGCCGCGCTTCGGCATCGTCACCACCGGCAAGGCCTATCGCGACCTGCGCCAGACGCTCGACCTCCTGGGGATCACCGAGGACGTCGCCCGCGAGATCGGCCTTGCCGTCTTCAAGGTCGCCATGCCCTGGCCGCTGGAGCCGGAGGCGATCTCGGAGTTCGCCCGCGGCCTCGAGCGGCTGATGGTGGTCGAGCACAAACGCGCGGTGATCGAGCCGCAGCTCAAGGACCTGATGTTCCACTGGGCCGCCGGCGATCGGCCCGAGATCTACGGCAAGAGCCTGCCGGACGGGCGCTCCTTCCTGCCGGAGATCCGCGAGTGCGGCCCCGCCGAGGTCGCCCCGGCGCTGATCGCGTTCCTGCCGAAGGCCGCCCGCAGGGCGGAGATGGAGGAGGGGGCGAAGCGCCTCGCCGCCCGCCAGGCCTGGGGCGAGGAGAACGCCACCGACGCCAGCCGCTCTCCCTATTTCTGCTCGGGCTGCCCGCACTCGACGTCGACCGTGACGCCCGAGGGGTCGCGGTCGCTGCCGGGCATCGGCTGCCACGCGATGACCGAGATCAACGGCCGCACCACCGACGGCCTGATCGCGATGGGCGGGGAGGGCGCCTCCTGGCTCGGCCAGTTCCCGTTCTCCAGGGACCGCCACGTCTTCGTCAATCTCGGCGACGGCACCTACTTCCACTCCGGCATCCTGGCGATCCGCGCCGCGGTCGCGGCAAAGGCGCCGATCACCTACAAGATCCTGTTCAACGACGCCGTCGCCATGACCGGCGGCCAGACCCACGACGGCCCGCTCGACGTGCGCCGGCTTCTGGCCCAGGTGAAGGCGGAGGGTGTCGAGCGCGTCGTGCTCCTCTCCGAGCGGCCGCAACTCTATTCGCCCGCCGACCTCCCCGCCGGCGTGCCTCTGAAGCACCGCGACGAGCTGAACGAGACGCAGGAGGAACTCGCGACGTTCCCGGGCGTCTCCGTCATCGTCTTCGACCAGACCTGCGCGGCCGAGAAGCGCCGCCGCCGCAAGCAGGGCAAGTACGAGAACCCTGACATGCGGGTGTTCATCAACCCGCGCGTCTGCGAGGCCTGCGGCGACTGCTCGGTGCAGTCGAACTGCATCTCGGTGGAGCCGCTTCAGACCGAATTCGGCGAGAAGCGCCGCATCAACCAGTCGAGCTGCAACAAGGACTTCTCCTGCGTGAAGGGCTTCTGCCCGAGCTTCGTCGAGGTGACGGGCGCCGAGCCGCGCAGGGCGGAAGGGGCGGATTTCGACATCGCCGCGCTCGCCGCGGAGCTGTCCGAGCCCGAATTCGAGATCGGTGCGGCGCCGGTCAACATGCTGCTCACCGGCATCGGCGGCATGGGCGTCACCACCACGTCGGCGGTGATCGCGTCCGCCGCCCATCTCGACGGCCTCAACGCCACCACGCTCGACATGACGGGGCTCGCCCAGAAGAACGGTCCGGTCACCTCGCATGTGCGTCTGGCCGCGCGCGACGTCGCGATCGAGGGCCCGCGCGTGCCCGTCGGCGCGCTCGACGTGCTGCTCGCCGCCGACCTCGTCGTCGCCGGCGGGGCGGAGGCGCTCAGCTTGTGCGCCCCCGACCGCACCACGGCGATCCTCAACACCGACGTCGCGCCGACGGCCGAGTTCGTCATGCACCAGGTGCAGAGCTTCAACGGCTTCAAGATCGCCCGCACCCTTCGCGAGGCGGTGAAGGGGACGAGCGAGGCGGCGATCGCCCGTATCGCCGAGACCGCGCTCGGCGACACGATCTTCGCCAACATGATGCTGGTCGGCTTCGCCTGGCAGAAGGGCGTCCTCCCGATCCGCCGCAAGGCGATCGAGCAGGCGGTCCGGCTGAACGGCGCGGCCGTCAAGGCCAATCTCCTCGCCTTCGCCGCCGGCCGGCTGCTCGCGGCGCGGCCGGAACTGTTCGCCGGCCTCCTCGAAAGCCCGGCGAAGCCCGCCGACACGCCGCTTGACGCGCGCATCGTGTTCCTGGCGAAGGAACTGATCGCCTATCAGGACGAGGCCTATGCCGAGCGCTTCCTGCAGTCGGTCGCCAGGGTCCGCGCGGCCGAGGAGAAGCTGAAGGTTTCCGACCTGAGGCTCACCCGGCAGGCGGCGGAGTCGCTCTTCAGGCTGATGGCCTACAAGGACGAGTACGAGGTCGCCCGGCTCTACGCCGCGCCGGAGTTCCGCGAGACGCTCGAACGGCAGTTCCAGGCGGGCGGCAGGGTCTCCGTCAAGCTCGCCCCGCCGCTGCTCGCCCGCACCGACCCGCGCACCGGCCGGCCGGCCAAGATCACTTTCGGTCCATGGATCTTCCCGGTCTTCCGGGTACTGTCGAAGCTGAAGGGCATGCGGGGCACCTGGGCCGATCCGTTCGGCCATACGTCCGAGCGGCGCGAGGAGCGGGCGCTCGTCGCCGGGTTCGAGGCGACGCTCGCGACGCTCGCCGGCCGGCTCGATACGAAGAGCCTCAGCCTTGCCGTCGAGATTGCGAAGGTTCCAGACATGATCCGCGGCTTCGGGCCGGTGAAGGCGGCGAACATCGAGAAGGCGAAGAAGCGCCACGACGGCCTGATGAAGCGCTGGAACGCCCCGTCCGCCCTGAAAGGCCCGGTGCTGGAGGCTGCGGAGTAGGGGCGGGGCGCAGCCTCATCCCCCGCTCGCTCCCGAGAAGGCGGGAGCCCAGCGCTTGAGGCATGGCCCTCGCGTGTCGCTCTGGATTCCCGCCTTCGCGGGAATGAGCGGAGCAAGTGGGACGGCGCTACTTCAGCCACCGTCATCCCCGGACTTCACCCGGAGATCTCATCGCGGGCGGTGCGGGAGATTGCCGGGTCGGGCCCGGCAATGACGCTGGCGGGGGCAGGCGGGGCGCCCCTCACGGGTGCAGCTTCAGGCCCTTGATCACCTTGTCGATCGCCTTGCGGTCGCCGTAGAGGCTCAGGCCCGCGAGATCGAGGTCGTCCGTCGCTACGGCCGCGACCGCGGCGCGGTTGGCGGCGTCGTTCATGGTCGAGAACAGGTCGAGCGTGAACACCGAGGGCTCCAGGCCCCGGCCAAGCGCCCGTTGCAGGACCTTCTTCAGGTCGTCGCCCGATCCGGCGAACACCATCGCCGGCTGGCGGATCATCGGACCGTAGTCGACGCCGCTGGCGTCGCGGTAGGGCTCGCCGATCGTCTCGGGATAGGCGCCGACGATGCCGCCGGAGAGGAAGCAGGCGACATTGAGCTTTTGCCATACGGGGAGGTCGTCGCGTACAACGATGGCTATCTTCGTTTCATAGTTCATGGGCCGACCATGACCGGAACCTCCGCGGTTCGTCTTGAAGGATTGTGCGGGCCGTCGCCGGGCGACTGGGTCCGCAGCGGGCCGCGATCGGGCGGGATCGAGCGGATCGAGGCGTACTTTTCCGGGCATGCCTACGATCCGCACCGGCACGACACCTACGCGGTCGGCTACACCGTCACCGGCGTGCAGGCATTCGAGTATCGCGGCGCGCGGGCCGCCAGCGCCTCCGGAAACGCCATGGTCCTGCACCCCGACGAAGTCCACAACGGCCGGGCGGCCGTCGAGGAAGGCTTCCTCTACCGCATGCTCTACATCGCGCCGGGCGCCGTCCGCGACGCGCTGGGCGAGCGGGCTGCCGCGCTTCCTTTCGTGTCCTCGGCGGTATCGACGGACGAGCGGCTGGTCGCGGCGATCCGTCGGGCCTTCGAGGATTTCGACCGTCCGCCGGAACCGCTCGAATCCGACCAGATCCTCCTGTCCGTCGCCGAGGAACTGCTCAGGCTCGATCCTTCGGCGGCGCGGGCAAGGCCGCTGCAGCCGGCATGCGCCGCGGCGATGAAGCGGGTGCGTTCGTATCTCGACGCGAACTTCCGGCGGGTGGTGCATTCCTCGGAGCTCGAGTCGGTCGCCGGCCTCGACCGCTTTGCGCTCGCCCGGCAGTTCCGGTCCGGCTTCGGGACGAGCCCCTACCGTTATCTGACGATGCGCAGGCTCGATGCCGCGCGAGCTGCGATCGCGTCCGGACTGCCGCTCGCCGATTGCGCGGCCGACAGCGGTTTCTCCGACCAGAGCCATATGACGCGGCAGTTCAAGCGCGCCTACGGGATGTCGCCCGGCCGGTGGCGGACGATCTGCGGGGCGGCGGCGAGGGGCGCTCCGGCTTCCTAGCGCGGAAACGCGTCGCGATACGCGGGCCAGTCCCTGGGCCCGCGGCCGTCCCGGCCCGCCTCGTAGACGGCGCGGGCGATCGCGCGCGACAGGCAGCGGGCGGCGGCGGCGCCGATGCGGACCATGTCGAGGACCGGGTCCGTCATCACCTTCCTGCCCGTCGCCAGCGCGAACACCGTGTCGCCGTCGAGCGGCGTGTGGACGGGATGGATGGCGCGGGCCATGCCGTCCTGCGCCATCACCGCGAGGCGCTTCGCCTCGGCCTTTGTCAGGATCGCGTCGGTCGCGACCAGCGCAGGCGTCGTCGCGGACAGGGCGTCGAGCTTGGAGCGGGGCTTCAGCGCTTCCTCGTCGATCCGGGCGGGCAGGCCGAGGCCGCCGAACTCGTCGCCGGCCTCCCAGCCGCCGGCCCAGAAGTGCGGGCCGTCGCCGATGGTCGCGCGGCCGACGCAATTGACGGCGACGATCGCGCCGATGGTGAAGCCGTCCTCGGTGACGAGGGAAGCCGACCCCAGGCCGCCGCGATGGCGCGCCGTCGTGCAACCGAGCCCCGCGCCGACCGAGCCGATGGGAAAGTCGACGCCGGCGCGATCGCAGGCCGACCATCCGAAGTCGCGATAGGGCGGGTATCTGCCCCAGTCCTTGTCGCCGCCGTTCAGGAGGTCGAACAGGATCGCCTGCGGCACGATCGGCACCGTGACCGGGCCGACCGGAAAGCCGCGGCCCTTGTCGCGCAGCCAGGCCTGAACGCCGGACGCGGCGTCGAGCCCGTAGGCCGAGCCGCCGGAGATCACCACGGCGTCGACGCCGGGGACGGTCATTTCCGGATTCAGGAGCTCGGTATCGCGCGTGCCGGGCCCGCCGCCGCGCACGTCGACGGAGGCCGTCGTCGCCCGATCGCAGAGCACGACGGTCGTGCCGGACATGAGCGCGTCGTCGTCGGCGTGGCCGACCAGAAGGCCGGGAACATCGGTCAGCAGATTGCGGGGGCCGGGGATCATCGAGTCGTTTCCGGTGCTTGAGCGGGGAACTTACAGCGGATTCGCAGGCAGGGCGGGCGGCCCTCAGAGCACCTTGTACATGAACGTGGTCGGGTGGAGTCGATCCTCGATCGGATCGAGGCAGAAATCGGGGATGATGCCCGCCGTCCGGTAGCCGAGCGAGGAATAGAGCGGCTCGGCGAAATCGCCGGTGCGCGTGTCCAGCGTGATGAGCGTGCGGCCGAGGTCCTCGGCGCAGGCGTGCAGCGTCGCCATCAGCGCCGTGGCGATACCCCGGCGGCGGAACTCGGGGTGGACGAGCAGCTTGTTCACCTCCGCCCGGTGCGGCTGGTTCGGCGGGGTGTCGATGTCGAGCTGGACCGAGCCGGCGATCCGGCCGCCGGCGCGGGCGACCCACATGATGCGGCCGCCGCCGCGCAGGTCCGGCACGACCCTGGCCCGCCAGAACGCCTCGGCGTCCTCCTGCGAGAACGGCAGGACGAAGTTGACGTTGGCGCCGGCGAGGACGCAGGCGTGGAGCAGGGCGCCGAGCGCCTCGATGTCGGCTTCGAGGTCGTCGGCGGAGAAGACGGCGATATCGGTCGTCATGGCGTCAAACCGTGAAGAGGATGTAGCGGGCGCCCTCGTCGGGGGGCGTGTCGAAGGCGCTCGGGCCGAAGAGCCGGTAGCGCAGGCAGTCTCCCTGTTCGAGGTCGTGGATGTGGCCGGCGACCGTGATCGACAGGCGGCCGTCGAGCATCAGGACGTGGTGCTCCAGACCCGGCCGCGGCGGACCGTCGTATTCGATGTGCGTGCCCGGCCCGAGCGTGCATTCCAGTGCCTCGCCGGCGAGAGCCCGGGCCGGCGGGGAGACGATGCGCCGGCGGAATCCCGTCGCGGGGTCGATCCAGACGGGCTGGGCGTCGCGGCGGACGAGGGGCGGAAAATCGTCCTCGACCATCAGCATCAGCCGCGACAGCGTCAGCCCGTAGGCCGAACAGAGCTTGCCGAGGACGCTCGCGGTGGGGCTCACCTCGGCGTTCTCGAGGCGGGAAAGAGTGGCGCGGCTGATGCCGCTCCGCTTCGCCAGGTCGTCCAGCGCCCAGCCGCGCTCGCCGCGCAAGTCCTTGAGCCGACGGGCGATGCGGCGGTCGATCGACGTCTCGTCGAGGAGCGCTTCTTCCATATTCGGGATTTTCTCCCGGATATGAGATGTGTGCAAGAGCCTAAAGAGGCCTGGTCAGCAGCACCCGGTTCTCGCCGTCGTTGACCCGGTCATCCTCGACCATCGGCCGCCCGGCGACTTCGCGATTTCGGAACGGCCTCCGGAGGCGAAGGAGGTGCTTCATTCGTTGCCGGGCGGCGATCGCGCGAAGAATCGGAGAATTCGCTCCGCGGCACTGGTCCCGCCGGCGATTTTCCCTACCATTGAGGCACAGTCCCACCGGGGAGGCAGATCATGGCGGCCGTCCGTTCGGTACTCTGGGCAGTTGCGGGGCTCGCGACGGCGGTCCTCGTGCCTTCGGCGGTCCCGGCGCAGCAGCAGGTCGATCTCGAGCTCGTGCTGCTGGCGGACGCTTCGGGCTCCATCGACAACGCCGAGATCCGGTTCCAGCGGGAAGGCTACGCGGCGGCGATCACCCATCCCGAGGTCCTGAACGCGATCGCCGGAGGGCTTTTGCAGAGGATCGCCGTGACCTACGTGGAGTGGGGCACCAGCACGTCTCAGGAAGTGGTGGTTTCCTGGACGGTGATCGACGGTCCGGCTTCCGCGCAGGCTTTCGCCGCCGAACTCCTCGCGAAGCCACGCATGGCGTTCGGCCAGAACGCCATCGGCAGCGCGATCCGGAAGGGCCTCGAGCTGATCGGGGGCAACGACTTTGCCGGGCAGCGCAAGGTGATCGACATTTCCGCCGACAGCGCCAATTCGTGGGGCGGGCCGCCCATCGAGACGACCCGCCAGGAGGCGATGGCCGCAGGCGTCACCATCAACGGCCTGGCGATATTGTGCCGGGCCAGCAACTGCGGCGGCCGGCCGGTGACCTACGACGTCGAGGAGGCGTTCGCGACGCGCATCATCGCCGGCCCGGGCAGCTTCGTCGTCACGGTCGACGGAGAAACGAGTTTTGCCGAAGCGGTGCGGCGCAAGCTGGTGCTGGAGATCGCCATGCTGGACGGCGTCGGCCCGGAGCGCCCGGTCGACTGACGCCGGCGACCGGGGCGGGTGCGGAAAAAGAAAGCCCGGCGCGGGGCCGGGCTTTCCGAACTGCCGAAAACGGCCGACGATTACTGCATGTAATCGTACTTGCCGCCCTTCCATTCGTAGAAGACGTAGCCCGGCAGGGTCACGTCGCCCTTGTCGTCGAACCGCAGACTGCCGAGCACAGTCGTGAAGTCGCCGGTGTTGAGAGCCTTCACGACCGCGTCGAAGTCGGTCGAGCCGGCCTGCTTGGCGGCCTCGGCCCACGCCTGGATCGCGGCGTAGGTGTAGAGCACGTAGCCTTCCGGCTCGACGCCCTTGGCGCGGAACTTCTCGACGAGCGGAGCCGCGTCGGGGTTCTTGCGCGGATCGGGCGAGAACGTCATCAGCGTGCCTTCGCCGGCGTCGCCGGTGATCTGCCAGTACTCGTCGGTGACGAGCGCGTCGCCCGACACCAGCACGGTATCCATGCCCTGGTCGCGCATCTGGCGGGCCATCAGGCCGGCCTCGGTGTGGTAGCCGCCGACGTAGAGAACGTCGATGTTCTCCTGCTTCAGCTTGGAAACCAGAGCGGTGTAGTCCTTCTCACCGGCGGTGTAGGACTCGACCAGCGCGGGCTTCTTGCCGGCTTCTTCCATGTACTTCTGCGTCTCGTCGGCAAGACCCTTACCGTAGGCGGTCTTGTCGTTGATGATCGCGACGTTCTTGTCCTTGAAGTGCTCGGCCAGGAACTTGCCCGCGACCTGACCCTGCTGGTCGTCACGGCCGCACACGCGGAAGATGCCGGGACCAGGACGCTCTTCGGTGAACTTCGGATTGGTCGAAGCCGGCGAGATCTGGACGATGCCTTCTTCCGAATAGACCTGGCTGGCCGGGATCGACGAGCCGGAGCAGAAGTGGCCGGCCATCAGCTTGATGCCCTTGCCGACCATCTGGTTGGCGACGGCCACGGCCTGCTTCGGGTCGCAGGCGTCGTCGCCGATCTCGAGGACCAGCTTCTCGCCGAGGACGCCGCCGGCGGCGTTGATGTCCTCGACGGCCTGCTCGGCACCAGCCTTCATCTGCGCGCCAAACGTCGCGTACTGGCCGGTCATCGGGCCCGCCGTCGCGATCGCAATGTCGGCATAGGCGGCGCCGGACATCAGGACGCCGAACGACAGCGCCACACCGGTCAACAGATGTTTTCTCATAAGGTTACTCCCTCCAGGAAATCGGGCCGGATTCGGCCCCAAGGTTTGCCCGGGACAAGCCCGATTGTGATTTTTATGGCACGGATCAAAGGCAAAAACCACGGTCAGAGTAGCGCAGTCGTTCAAATGGTTTCCGGCGCGTCGGGGCGCTTTCTCCACGAGAAGGGGCCGGACCGCTCATACAGCCAGCGATACTGGGTAACCATCTGACCGACCCGCGTGACGCGGTAGCCGGCGAGTGCGACGGCGAGGAGGATCACCAGGTTCACGACGTAGAAGTAGAGCGACGTCAGCGTGTCCTCGAACAGCGCGAAATAGAGGAAGCGCACTGCAGCCGCCAGCAGGATCGCGTAGAGGAAGACCTGCCAGACCGGACGCCAGGTCATGGCTATGGCGCGGCCGGACAGCCAGGCGGCGCCGCAGCCGAGGAAGACCGTGACCAGCAGGAACACACCGAGCGAATTTTCCCACAAAATGCCCATGCACGAAGCCTCTCAGTGCCGTCCGCCTTCGAGATAGGCCGCCCGCACCTCCTCGCGCGCGAGGAGCTCGCGGCCGGTACCGCTCATGGTGATGGCGCCGTTGACCATGACGTAGCCTCGATGGGCGAGCTTCAGCGCGTGATAGGCGTTCTGCTCGACCAGGAACACGGTCAGCCCCTCGGTGCGGTTCAACTCGCCGACCACTTCGAAGATCTGCTTGACGATCAGCGGCGCGAGACCGAGCGAGGGCTCGTCGAGCAGCAGCAGGCGCGGCCGGCTCATCAGCGCCCGGGCGATCGCCAGCATCTGCTGCTCGCCGCCCGACAGCGTGCCGCCCCGCTGGTTCTGCCGCTTCTTCAGGACCGGGAACAGCGCGAACGACCTCTCCAGGTCCTGATCGAAATGCGTCAGGTCGGTGGTGATGGCTCCCATCTGCAGGTTTTCCATCACCGTCATGCGCGGGAAGATGCGCCGCCCTTCGGGCGACTGGGCGATCTTCATGCGGACGATCTCGTGCGTCGGCATGCGGGTTATGTCGACGCCGTCGTAGGTGATGGTGCCGTTGCGCGCCTGCGGATCGCCGCAGATCGTCATCATCAGCGTCGACTTGCCGGCGCCGTTGGCGCCGATCAGGGTGACGATCTCGCCGGCATTGACGTCGATGTCGACGCCGCGCAAGGCGACGATCTTGCCGTAATACGTCTCCACGCCGCGAACCGAGAGGAGAGGGGTGCCGGCGTTCATGCCTCACCCTCCTGCCTGGCGACGCTCTCCACCTCCTGCTCGACGTCGACGACCTCCTCGTCCTCGACGCCGAGATAGGCGGCGATGACGGCCGGATCGTTGCGAACGTCCTCGGGCGTGCCGTCGGCGATCTTCTTGCCGTAGTCGAGGACGATCACGTGGTCGGAGATTTCCATGACGACGGACATGTCGTGCTCGATCAGCAGCACCGAGATGTCGTGCTCGTCGCGGATGAAGCGAAGGAGCTCGTTCAGCTCCGCCGTCTCGCGCGGGTTGAGGCCGGCGGCCGGCTCGTCGAGGCAGAGGAGCTCCGGCCGCGTGCACATGGCGCGGGCGATCTCGAGGCGGCGCTGGGCGCCGTAGGGCAGGTCGGCGGCCGGATCGTCGGCGCGGTCGACCAGGCGGATGCGCTCGAGCCAGTACTTGGCGAACTCCACCGCGCCGCGCTCGGCAGAGCGGAACCGCGACAGGCCGAGCACGCCGCCGAAGGTGAAATAGGAAGCCAGCATCAGAGGGTTGTGCTGCGCCACCATCAGGTTCTCGAGCACCGTCATGCCGCCGAACAGGCGGATGTTCTGGAAGGTGCGGGCGACCTTGGCTCTGCCGGAGATGTGGAAGTCCCGCAGCCGCTCCAGGAGGAACGTCTCTCCCTCGGCGAGCTTGAGCGTCAGCATGCCCTCGGTCGGCTTGTAGAAGCCGGTCAGGCAGTTGAACACCGTGGTCTTGCCGGCGCCGTTGGGGCCGATGATCGCGGTGATGTCGCGCCGGCCCGTGTGGAAGCTCAGGTCGTCGACGGCGACCAGGCCGCCGAAGCGCATCGTCAGGTGCTCGACGGCGAGGATCGGGTCGTCCGCCCAGTGCGGTGCGGCGGACGCGTCCGCACCGGACGCGGTAGCGGTCCCGGCGGCGCTCATCCGTGGCCCTCGCCGACATACTCGCCCGAGATCGCCTTGCGCTCGCCGAGCGCGATGGAGGGTTGTCGCGTCGAGACGAGGCCGCGCGGCCGCCAGACCATGATGACCACCATGGCGAGGCCGAAGATCAGCATGCGGTAGGTGGTGGGATCGAAATCGTCGCCGAAGACGGCCTTCAGGAACGTCAGCTCGCGCAGGAACTCGAGGCCGCCGATCATCACGACTGCGGCGATGACGACGCCGATCTGGCTGCCGAGGCCGCCGAGCACGACGATCGCCAGGATCAGCGCGGATTCGATGAAGGTGAAGGATTCCGGGCTGATGAAGCCCTGGCGGGTGGCGAAGAAGGAGCCGGCGAAGCCGCCGAACATGGCGCCTGTCGCGAACGCCGTCAGCTTGGTGTTGGTCGTGTTGATGCCGAGCGAGCGGCAGGCGATCTCGTCCTCGCGCAGCGCTTCCCAGGCGCGGCCGACGGGCAGGCGGCGCAGGCGCAACGTCACGAAGTTGGTGATGAGCGCCAGGACCAGGATCAGGTAGTAGAGGAACACGATGCGGTGCATCGGCGAGTAGTCGAGGCCGAAGAAGGCGGCGAAGCCGTTTTCGCCGCGCTCGAACTCGAGGCCGAAGAAGGACGGGCGGGGAATGCCCGAGATGCCGTCCGGACCGTTGGTGAAATCGTACCAGTTCAGCAGCACCACGCGGATGATCTCGCCGAAGGCGAGCGTCACGATGGCGAGATAGTCGCCGCGCAGGCGCAGCACCGGAAATCCGAGGATGATGCCCCAGAAGGCGGCGAGGATTCCGGCGAGAGGCAGGCAGATCCAGAAGCCCAGATCGAAGTAGTGGGCGAGCAGGGCGTAGGAATAGGCCCCGACCGCGTAGAAGGCGACGTAGCCCAGATCGAGCAGGCCGGCGAGGCCGACGACGATGTTCAGGCCCCAGCCGAGCATCACGTATGTGAGGACCAGGATCGACAGGTCCATGACGTGGCGGTTGGCCAGCGGCAGGAACGGCAGCGCCACGGCGAAGGCGAGCAGCGCCGACCCGATGATCTTGCCGATGCGTTCGGCGTGATGGGCGATCGGGCGACCGCCGGGGAGGCGGAACCATTTGTCGCCGATCGGCACGCGCACGATCTTCCGCCACACGAACAGATCGAGCAGCAGGCGCCCGACGAACACGACGACCACGGCCGATATGACCAGCGGCCAGTCGGTTACGACGATGAGGCCGCCGCCGCCGGGCTGGCTGACCGTGCGCAGGCCCATGATCGGTGCGGCCAGCGCGAGGGCGACGAGGGCGGCGAGAGCGGATTCCTTGAGGGCGTCGCCGATGCTGTGCTCGGCGGGAGGCGTGGCCGGCGCGCTCATACCTTTTCCACCTCCGGCCTGCCGAGGATGCCAGAGGGCAGGAAGATCAGCACGATCGCGAGGATGGAGAAGGCGGCGACGTCCTTGTATTCAATGGAGAAATAGGCGGACCAGAAGGTCTCGATGAGGCCGATCAGCAGGCCGCCGAGCATGGCGCCGGGGAGCGAGCCGATGCCGCCGAGGACCGCCGCCGTGAACGCCTTAACGCCGGCGACGAAGCCGATGTAGAAGTCGATGACGCCGTAGTAGAGCAGGTACATCATGCCGGCGACGGCGGCGAGCGCGGCGCCCATGACGAAGGTCAGCGAGATGGTGCGGTCGACGTTGACGCCGCTGAGGGCGGCCATCTTGCGGTCCTGCTCGCAGGCGCGCTGCGCCCGGCCCAGCGGGGTCTTGGCGATGATCAGCGAGAATGCCGTCATCAGCAGGACCGTCGTCACCACGATGATGATCTGGATGTAGGACAGGTTGACGACGAAATTGCCGCCGTCGCGGACCTTCTCCATGATCGTGAAGTTCCCGGAGATCAGCGGCTGCAGCGGCTTCACGCGGGCGCCCTGCACGACCTGGACGTAGTTCTGCAGGACGATCGACATGCCGATCGCCGTGATCAGCGGGGCGAGGCGGAACGACGTCCTGAGCGGCCTGTACGCGACCCGTTCCACGGTCCAGCCGTACGTCGCAGTCAGCGCCATGGCCATCAGCAGCACCAGGAGCAGCGCGAAGAGGAGGAGCATGAACGAGCTGCCGGCGGTGACGCCGATCAGGATGATGAAGATCAGCGCTATGAAGGCGCCGATCATGAAGATGTCGCCATGGGCGAAATTGATCATGCCGATGATCCCGTAGACCATCGTGTAGCCGATCGCGATGAGCCCATAGATCGAGCCCAGCGTTACGCCGTTGATCAGCTGCTGGAGGAAATACTCCATACTGCTTCACACCCCCCGTGACGCCCCGCGCCGTTGTTTTTCGCGCTGATGCTGCGTCGCTCCGAACCTGGAACCTTGCCTGTCATACCAAGGGGATAGGGAGGTGACAATCGGGCAACTGTCACACTGTGGGGAAATCATCCGAGCAGGCGCGGCAGGAAGAGGACGATGCCGGGCAGGGCGGCGAGCAGCGTGACGCGAAGGAGCTCGGCCGCAAGGAAGGGGACGACGCCGCGATAGGTCGCGGACATCGGGATGTCGGGGGCGAGCGAATTGATGATGAAGATGTTCATGCCGACCGGCGGCGTGATCAGCCCGAGCTCGACGACGATCAGCACCAGGATGCCGAACCAGATCGCCGTCTCTTCCGGGCCGAGGCCGAAATCGAGGGTCATGATCAGCGGGAAGAAGATCGGCACCGTGAGCAGGATCATGGACAGCGAATCCATGAAGCAGCCGAACACGAGATAGGCGAGCAGGATCAGGACCAGCACCACCCAGGGATTGAAGCCGGCGGCGGACGCCCATTCGGCGGCCGTCTGAGGCAGCTGGGTGAAGGCGAGGAAGGTGTTGTAGACCTGTGCCCCGAACACGATGAAATAGATCATCGCCGTCGAAATCGCCGTCGCCAGCAGGCACTCCTTCAGGCCCTTCCAGTCGAGCTGGCCGGTGCGCAGCGCCAGGAGGCCGGTGCCGGCGGCGCCGACGGCGGCCGCCTCGGTCGGGGTGAACCAGCCGACATAGATCCCGCCTATGACGAGCAGGAAGATCAACACGACCGGCCAGACCTCGATCATGGCGCGGATGCGGCCCGCGGCGCCGACCTTCTCGCTGGGCGTGGCGGCGCTCGGGTCGAGTCGGACATAGATCGCGATCACGATCATGAAGCCGATGGCGGCCATGATGCCGGGGATGACGGCGGCGATGAACATCTTGACGATGTTCTGCTCGGCGAGGATGGCGTAGATCACCAGCACGATCGAGGGTGGGATCAGGATGCCGAGCGTGCCGCCGGCGGCGAGCGATCCCGTCGACAGGGCGCCGGAATAGCCGTAGCGGCGCATCTCCGGCAGCGCCACCTGGGCCATGGTCGCCGCGGTCGCGAGCGAGGATCCGCAGATCGCCCCGAAGCCCGCGCAGGCGCCGACGCCTGCCATGGCGATGCCGCCGCGGCGGTGACCGAGGAAGGCGGCCGCCGCCCTGAAAAGGGATTCCGACATGCCGCCCTTGGTGGCGAACTGCCCCATCAGCAGGAAAAGCGGCACGATCGACAGGCTGTGGTTCGAAAAGACGTCGTAGGTGAGGGACTTCAGGCTCGCCATGATCGGCACCCAGCGCCCCGTCACGATCGCCGAGCCGACCGCGCCGCAGAGCAGCATCGCGAGGCCGATCGGCACCCGAAGGAAGATCATCACCAGGAGGACGGGTACGGACAGGAGCGCTATCTCGAGGCGATCCATCGGCTTGCTCCCGCTATCCGCGCTCGCGGCCGGCGGCGACCTCGTTGACCGAGCGCCAGACCGTGTAGAGCGACGTTGCCGCGAAGGTCCACAAGCCGACGACGGCGCCGGCGTAGCCGTACCAGACCGGCATCTGCAGGATCATCGTCGTCTCGCCGTAGCTCAGCTTGTCTTCGAGTCCGAGCTGCAGCCGCCAGGCGATCACGGCGGCGGCGATCGTCATCAGCGCATTGCCGACGAGCGCCAGCACCGCCTTCGCCCGGTCTCCGGCGGCGGCCACGAACACGTCGACGGTGACATGGCCCCGGTTCAGCTGACACCAGGGAAGGAAGGCGCAGACCGCGACGGCGCAGCCGGCCTCGACCATCTCGAAGTCGCCCGGGACCGGTCCGAGCCGGTCGAAGGGAAAGAAGTCGAACACGCCGACGAGCGCGCGGCCGGTGATGGAGACGACCGACATGACGACAAGGGCGAGGAGCAACAGGCCGCCGAGGAGGGCGAGCGTCGAAGCGACGGCGCTCACGATCCGGCCGACGCCGGCTTCGAGCCCAGGCGCGAGGCCGGGCATGTGGTCGGCCGCACTGGCCATGCAGTTTCCCCCACCGAGCGATAGGGCAGGCCGCCCGGCCCGCCCCATCGTATCCTTATGCCGCCGCCCGATGGCCGGCGGCTCTTCGCCGTGTCAGTTGCTGTACTTGGAGATCAGCGCCTTGGCGTCGTCGTACATCGTCTGGCCGTCGAGGCCCTTGGCGTTCATCTCGGCGATCCAGCCCTCGACGACCGGTTCGGAAGCCTGCTTCCAGCGGGCCGTCTCGGCCTCGTCGAGAACGATCATCTTGTTGCCGCGGTCCTGAGCGGCCTTCAGGCCGGGCGCGTCGCCTTCGTCCATGACGCGGCCGACCCACCTGGAGGTCTCGCGGCCGGAATTGGCATCGACGATCTTCTTCAGGTCGTCAGGCAGGCCGTCGTAGGTGTCCTTGTTCATGGCGAACACGAAGAAGCTCGTGTAGAGCCCCCGGTCTCCGGAGAAGGAGGTGTGGGCGTCCACCAGCTCGGCGACCTTGAGCGGTGTCGTCACTTCCCAGGGGATCACGGTGCCGTCGATGACGCCCTTCGACAAGGCCTCGGGAACCGCCGGGACGGGCATGCCGACCGGGGTGGCGCCGAGGTTCTCGATGAGCTTGTTGACCATACGCGTCGGCCCGCGCAGCTTCATGCCCTTGAGGTCCTCGAGCTTCTGGACGCCGTCGCCCTTGGCGTGGATCAGGCCGGGACCGTGGGTGTGCACGGCGATGATGTGGACGTCCTTGAACTCGTCCTGCAGATACTTCTCGTAGAAGTCCCATGCCGCCTGGGACGTCGCCTCGGCCGTCGTCGGCATGAACGGAAGCTCGAAGGCCTCTGTGCCCGGGAAGCGGCCGGGCGTGTAGCCGGGCAGGGTCCAGATCACGTCGGCGACGCCGTCGCGGACCTGGTCATAGAGGGCCGGCGGGGCGCCGCCGAGCTGCATGGAGGGATAGAACTCGTAGTCGATGCGGCCGTTCGACTCCGCCTTGAGCTTCTCGGCCCACGGCACGATGAAGTTCTTCGGCACCGGCGCCGGGGCGGGCAGGAATTCGTGGATCTTCAGCACGACGTCCGCCGCCGAAGCCGGCAGTACCGGAGCGGTCAGCACGGCGGCGGCCGCCGCAATCGCGAAAACGGCACGTTTCATGATGTCCTCCCAATCTGATCGTCGGCTTCGCGCGCGCAGCCGCGCGGGCGACGATCTCTCTGACATGGGAAGGCTAGTTTGCACACCTAACCGTCGCAAGCGACACGAGGCAGCCGGAAGCGCACTTTGGCCGCAAACCGGTCATTTGTTCGCAGTTCGAACCGCCGGCTGGCGCGAATCCGGCCACCAGCCGGCGCACCGGTCCGGCGACGCGCCTGCCGGGAGATCAGTTTTCCCTTTCGAACTTGTCGGCCAACGCGCCGATGCCCGCCTCGATCCGGCCGATCAGCCGGGCCGTCTCCTCGTGGTGGGCGCGCAGGCGCTTGAGCTCGCCGCGCAGCAGCGCGATCTCGTCCCGGCCGCCCGGGGGCATCGCGCCTTCCCCGCCGATCAGCCAGGCCGGCGTCACGTCGAGCACGCCGGCGAGCATGAACAGCCGGTTGGCGCGCGGGACGCTCCTGCCGGCCTCCCATGAGGCGAGGGTGCGGGTGCGCACGCCGACGCGGCGCGCGAGCTGCGCCGTGGTCAGGCCGATCGATTCACGGGCGCCGGTGACGCGCTCGGCGATAGTCGAATTCGCTGGCGCCTTCCTGCGGGCCATCGCGCTCTCCTCCTCTGGCGGAATCCCGAGCCGGGTCTCCCGCTCATATCATCCGAGCGGGGCCGCCTAGCGACGATTTGCGTCGTATCACGAGCCGGATGCGTCCATTTCGGCGAAGACTTCCTTGGCGGCCTTGAACGCGGCGTTCGCGGCCGGCACGCCGCAATAGATCGCCGACTGCAGCAGGGCCTCGACAACCTCCTCGCGCGGCACGCCGCAGTTGACCGAGGCGCGCAGGTGCATCTTCAGCTCCTCGTGGTGGCCGAGCGCGAGCAGCATGACGATCGTCAGCAGGCTGCGGGTGCGCCGGTCGAGGCCCGGCCGGTCCCATATCTCGCCCCAGGCGTATCGGGTGATGAGGTCCTGGAAATCGCGGTCGATGTCGCTGGTGCGGGCGATCGCCCGGTCGACATGGGCATCGCCCAGCACGGCGCGGCGGTTGACCATGCCGTTCGAGTGGCGTGTCTCGTCTTCCATTGCCTTCAGCCCTTCAGGAAGGTCGCGACGGTCCGGTTGAACTCGGCTTCCTGCTCGATGTTCGACAGATGGGCGGAATCGAGCACGGCGATGTGCGAGCCCCTGATCGCGGCCTGGATCTCCTCGGCGTCGGCGAGCGGTGTCGAGGGGTCGTGGCGGCCGGCGACGACGAGCGTCGGCAGGCCGATCGCCTTGATCGCCTCGCGCAGGTCGACGTCGCGCAGCGCCGCGCTGCAGCCCGCGTAGCCGGCGGGGGGCGTCGTCTTGATCATGGCGCGGATGCGGTCGACGGCGGCGGGCTCGGCTTGCTGGAACCTCTTCGTGAACCAGCGATCCACGACCGCATCGACGAGCGGGTCCATGCCGGCGGAGAGCACCGTGTCGATGCGCTGCTGCCAGGTGGCGGCGTCGCCGATCTTCGCCCCGGTGTTGCAGAGGACGAGCCGGTCGAAGCGGTCCGGTGCGTTGACGCCGAGCCACATGCCGGTGACGCCGCCCATGGAGAGGCCGCAGAAATGCGCCTTCCTCGCGCCGGCGGCGTCCATGACCGCCAGGGCGTCGCGCCCGAGGTCGTCGTAGGTGTAGTCGCCGGGCGGCGCCTCCGACCGGCCGTGGCCGCGCTGGTCGTGGCGTATGACGTGGAAATCCCGGCCGAACGCCCTCTCCTGGGCGTCCCACATGCCGAGATCGGTGCCGAGCGAATTCGACAACAGGAGCCAGGGGCCGTCCGGATTGCCGGAGACCTCGTAGTAGATGGATGCGCCGTTCGCGGCGGTCTCGGGCATTTGTCGCCTCCGTTGATCAGTTTCTTCGTGTTTTCCAGCGGGAAACGACGGCGTCGACCGTCGCTTCCGCCGCGCCGAGGTAGGTGGACGGATCGAGCGCCCTGGCGATCCCGTCGCCGCCGAGGACGCCAGCGATCGCCTCCGTCTGCCGGCAGATGTCGGCGAGCGGGCGGTCCTCGGCGATGGCGCGCCTGGCCGCGTCCCCGACGACGTGGTGGGCCTCGTGGCGGCCGATCGTCGGCGCCAGCGCCATCATCAGGGATTCCGCCATCAGCGTGCCGTTGCCGATGTCGAGATTGGCGCGCATCCGCTCGGGGCGCACCTCGAGGCCGGCAATCGTCTCGATCATGTGGCCGAGCGCGCCGGCGGCGACGTCGAACAGGTCGGGCAGGATCGTCCATTCGGCGTGCCAGCCGCCGGCGCCGCGCTCGTGCTCCTGCTGCATCGCGGAGAGGAGGGCGGTGGCTAGGGCGCCCGCCCGGATCGCGCCCGCGCGCACCGCGGGGGCCGCGACCGGATTGCGCTTCTGCGGCATGGTCGAGGAGCCGCCGCGGCCCGGTCCGGCGGGCTCGGCGGCCTCGCCGACCTCGGCCTGCATCAGCAGCGCGACGTCGCCGGCCATCTTGGCGAGCGCCTCGGTGAGGATGGCGAGTTCCGCGCCGATCCGGGCGAACCGGTCGCGGGCGGCGTGCCAGGCGATGTCGGGGACCGGCAGGTCGAGCCGGCGGCCGAGCCCGTCGCGGACGGCCTTCGCATGGCCTCCGACGGCGGCAAGCGTGCCGACCGCGCCGCCGAACTGCAGCACGAGGCCGAGGTCGGCCGCCGATCTCAGGGCGGCGCGGCAGCGCATCGCCGTGTCGAGCCAGCCGGCGAGCTTGAAGCCGAGGGTGATCGGCAGGGCGGGCTGCAGCAGCGTGCGGCCGGGCATGACGGTTGACCGGTGCGCCTCGGCCCGCGCCGCCAGCGCATCGCCGAGCGCGACGACGTCCCTGTCGATCAGCGCCAGCGCCTTGCGGAAGACGAGGACGCTTGCGGTGTCGATGACGTCCTGGCTGGTCGCGCCCCAGTGGACCCAGCCTCTGCCCGGCTCGGGGCAATGGACGGTCAGCGCCTTGACGAAGGGGATCGCCGGGTTGCCGGCGCGCCGCGTCTCCTCGCCGAGCGCCGCGACGTCCGGCACGAACGTTTCGCATGCGGCCGCGATCGCCGCTGCCGCCTCGGCGGGGATCAGGCCCGCTTCCGCCTCGCTCGCCGCGAGAGCCGTCTCGAAGGCGAGCATCGCGCCGATGCGCTCGGCGTCGGAAAGAAGCGCCCGCATCTCGGCGGAGGCGAAAAGCGGGGTGAGCAGATCGGAGTGCACGGGGCCTGCCGGGAGTGTCGCTTCGTGGTCCGGGGAGATTAGTCCCTGCGGTCCGCCCATGTCACGATTGCGCGGGATTTGTTCGCGTTGCGGCGCCATTTCGCGTCGCTCCTTTTCTTTCGGGCGCCTCGCGCTACACTTCGCGCCAATCAGGAGGATCCCCCGATGGCTATGACGATGTCCGGCGAGTACACGATCCCCGCCGACAAGCAGACTGTGTGGAACGCGCTCAACGACCAGGAAGTGCTGGCGGCCTGCATCCCCGGATGCGAGAGCTTCGAGAAGAAGAGCGACACCGAATTCTCCGCCGTCGCCACGGTCAAGATCGGGCCGGTGAAGGCGAAATTCAAAGGCGACGTCACGCTCTCCGACATCGACGCGCCGAACAGCTACAGGATCTCCGGGCAGGGCCAGGGCGGCGTCGCGGGCTTCGCCAAGGGCGGCGCGACGGTGTCGCTGAAGGCCGCCGACGGGGGCGGGACGGTTCTCTCCTACGACGTCGAGGCCCAGGTCGGCGGCAAGATCGCGCAGGTCGGCCAGCGGCTCATCAACGGTGCGGCGAAAAAGACCGCGGACCAGTTTTTCGAGAACTTCCGCAACCGGTTGAGCCCCGACCAGAGTGCCGCCTGACGCTCCGCATGGCTATTTGCCGGCTTGACCGGCACCGGAATTGGGTAAAAAATCGCCCGAAAATAATATTACAAGCACGGAGGCCAACGAAAATCCTCAAGAATCGCGCGGTTCCCGCGCCTTCTCTTTGAAAATCTGCAGACGGCACACACGGAGTTCAGGCAGGTCCCCGACGGCCTGAGGGAGGAATGAAATGCCGAAAGTATCCATGACCGTGAATGGTCAGGCGGTCTCCGCGGATGTGGAGGCCCGTACGCTTCTCGTGGACTTCATCCGCGAAAATCTCAGACTGACCGGTACCCATGTCGGTTGCGACACGAGCCAGTGCGGCGCCTGCGTCGTCCACTTGAACGGGCGCGCGGTCAAGTCCTGTACGACGCTCGCCCTCCAGTGCGAGGGCGCCTCGGTCACGACGATCGAAGGGCTCGCCAACGGCGGCCAGCTGCATCCGATGCAGGAGGCCTTCCGCGACAATCACGGGCTGCAATGCGGTTTCTGCACGCCGGGCATGATCATGTCGGCGGTCGACATGGTGAACCGCCACGGCGGCAAGCTCGACGAGCAGACGATCCGCCACGAGCTCGAAGGCAACCTGTGCCGCTGCACGGGCTACCACAACATCGTCAAGGCGATCGCCCAGGGCGCCGAGGTCATGACCTCGAGCGGCCGCATGGCAGCCGAATAAACCGAAAAACTTCAGTCTCTGGGAGGAGACACCATGAGTGCGACCGGAATCGGTGCCCGCGTCAAACGGGTCGAGGACCAACGCTTCATCACCGGCAAGGGCCACTACGTCGACGACGTGAACCGGGAAGGGCAGACCTACGCCTATTTCCTGCGGTCCCCACACGCCCACGCCAGGATCAAGAGCATCAACGCCGGCAATGCGACGGCCATGACGGGCGTTCGCGCCGTCCTGACCGGCGCGGACCTGGCCGCCGACGGGATCGGCGCGTTGCCGTGCGGCTGGCTGATCCATTCGAAGGACGGCTCTCCGATGATCACGCCGGGCCATCCGTGCCTGGCACAGGGCAAGGTGCGCTACGTCGGCGATCCGGTCTGCGTCGTCATCGCCGACAGTCTCGAGCTCGCCCGGGACGCGGCCGAGCGCATCGACGTCGACTATGAGGTCCTGCAGGCCGTCGTCGACGTCTCGAAGTCGCAGAATTCGGGCGTTTCCATTCACGACGAGGCGCCGCGCAATACGGCTTACGAATGGGCGCTGGGCGACAAGGCTGCCGTAGACGCCGCTTTCGCGAAGGCGCATCGCGTCACCACGATCGACCTGACCAACAACCGGCTGGTCCCGAACGCGATGGAACCGCGGGCGGCGGTCGCCGAATTCGATTCCGGCACCGGCCACACGACGGTGTGGACGACGAGCCAGAACCCGCACGTCGCCCGCCTGGTGATGTCGGCGTTTCTGAACGTCGCGCCCGAGCACAAGCTGCGCGTCATCGCGCCCGATGTCGGCGGCGGCTTCGGGTCGAAGATCTACGTCTATCCGGAAGAGACCGTCTGCGCCTGGGCGTCGAAGAAGGTCGGCAAGCCGGTCAAGTGGACCGCCGACCGGACCGAGGCCTTCCTCGCCGACGCGCACGGGCGCGACCACGCGACCCGCGCCGAGATGGCGATGGACGAGCGCGGCCGGTTTCTAGGCATGCGGGTCAAGACGCTCGCCAATGTCGGCGGCTACATGAACCTGTTCGCCTCCTCGGTGCCGACCTATCTCTACGCCACGCTCCTGTCGGGCCAGTACGACATCCCGGCGATCTACGCGGAGGTGGACGCGGTCTACACCACGACGACGCCGGTCGACGCCTATCGCGGGGCCGGTCGTCCGGAGGCGACCTTCGTGGTCGAGCGTCTCGTAGAGGTCGCCGCCCGCGAGATGGGGATCGACCCGGTCACGCTCAGGAAGCGCAACTTCGTCCGCAAGTTCCCGCATCAGACGCCGGTGATCATGACCTACGACATCGGGGACTATCACGCGTCGATCAACAAGGCCGTCGAGATCGCCGACTACAAGGGCTTCGGCAAGCGCAAGCGCGAGGCGGCCCGCCGCGGCAAGCTGCGCGGCATCGGCTTCTCGACCTATATCGAGGCCTGCGGCATCGCCCCGTCCCAGGCCGTCGGCTCGCTCGGCGCGGGCGTCGGCTTGTGGGAATCCGCCGAGATCAGGGTCAATCCCGTCGGCACCGTCGAAGTGCTGACCGGTTCGCACAGCCACGGCCAGGGCCACGAGACGACCTTCGCGCAGCTCGTCGCCGACCGTCTCGGCATTCCCTTCGAGAACGTCTCGATCGTCCACGGCGACACCGACAAGGTGCAGTTCGGCATGGGCACCTACGGCTCGCGCTCCGGGGCCGTCGGCATGTCGGCGATTTCGACCGCGCTCGACAAGGTCGTCGCCAAGGGCAAGAAGATCGCCGCCCACCTTCTCGAGGCGGCGGAAGCCGACATCGACTTCAAGGACGGCAACTTCACCGTGAAGGGCACCGACAAGGCGGTCGACTGGGTGTCGCTGGCGCTCGGCGCCTACGTCGCCCACAAGTTCCCGCCGCAGGAGATCGAGCCGGGCCTGAAGGAAACGTCGTTCTACGACCCGACCAACTTCACCTTCCCGGCGGGCTGCCACATCTGCGAGGTGGAGATCGATCCGGATACCGGCACGACGGAGATCGTCAACTGGGTGGCCGTCGACGACTTCGGCACGGTCATCAACCCGATGATCGTCGAGGGCCAGGTGCACGGCGGCATCGCGCAGGGCGTCGGCCAGGCGCTGCTGGAAGGCACGGCCTACGACGACTCCGGCCAGCTGCTGACCGGCTCGTTCATGGACTACACCATGCCGCGCGCCGACAACCTGCCGAGCTTCACCGTGGACACGACCGTCACCGCGTGTCCGTCCAACCCGCTCGGCATGAAGGGCTGCGGCGAGGCCGGTGCGATCGCCGCGCCCGCCGCTGTCGTCAACGCCGTCACCGACGCGCTCGGCCACGAGGATCTGGTCATGCCCGCCTCGCCGCAGACGGTGTGGCGCGCCGCCCAGAAAACCGCGCGACGCGCGGCCGCCGAATAAGGAGGATCACGTATGTATCCGTTCAGCTATCACCGGCCCGCGACGGTCCGCAAGGCGGGCGCGCTCCTGGCCAAGAACGAGGACGCCAAGATCCTCGCCGGCGGCCACACGCTGCTGCCGACGATGAAGCAGCGGCTCGCCTCGCCCTCCGATCTCGTCGATCTCGGCGGCATCGAGGGGCTCGCCGGCATCGAGCAGAAGGGCCGGAAGATCCATGTCGGCGCGATGACCCGGCACGCGGACGTGGCCAATTCGGACGTGGTGAAGGAGGCGATCCCGGCGCTCGCCCATCTCGCCGGCGGCATCGGCGATCCCGCGGTGCGGGCCCGAGGGACGATCGGCGGGTCGATCTCCAACAACGATCCGAACGCCGATTATCCGGCCGCCTGCCTCGGCCTCGGCGCGACGATCGTGACCAACAAGCGCAAGATCGAGGCCGACGACTTCTTCACCGGCATGTTCGAGACTGCTCTCGATCCCGACGAGATCGTGACCAAGGTCGTGTTCCCGATCCCGCGCAAGGCCGGATACTCGAAGTTCCCGAACCCGGCGTCCCGCTACGCCCTCGTCGGCGTCTTCGTGTCGAAGCGCGGCAAGGAAGTGCGCGCAGCGGTGACGGGGGCCGGACCGTGCGTGTTCCGGTCGAAAGAGCTGGAAGCCGCGTTGTCCGCGCGTTTCGCGCCGAAATCGCTCGAAGGGGTGAATATCCCCTCGGCCGGCCTCAACAGCGACATCCATGCCAGCGCCGACTACCGGGCGAACCTGATCGCGGTGATGGCGCGTCGCGCCGTCGCGGCGGCTTGAGCGCCACGCCGAGGCGACCTATGTGCTAAGGTGCGGCCCGCCGCCCCCCCGCCCCCGCCCGGTGAATTTATTT
>JAEWYT010000005.1 GCA_023458595.1 Pseudomonadota bacterium | reverse complement strand
CCTTCGACGCTTTTCCCCCTGTAAACTCTGAAAGCGTCAGATGACCTTGACCGTGGTGCCGACCCTGACGCGCTCGTAGAGGTCGATCACGTCCTCGTTGCGCATCCGGATGCAGCCCGAGGAGACCGCCCGTCCGATCGTCCAGGGCTCGTTGGAGCCGTGGATGCGATAGAGCGTCGAGCCGAGATACATGGCGCGCGCGCCGAGCGGATTGCGCGGGCCGCCGGGCACGTGGTCGGGCAGGCCGGGCTGGCGCTGCTTCATCTCCTCCGGCGGGGTCCAGTCGGGCCATTCCGCCTTACGGGTGATCGTGTGGGTGCCCGCCCATTCGAAGCCCGGGCGGCCGACGCCGACGCCGTAGCGCATCGCCGAGCCGTTGTCCTGCACGAGGTAGAGGAACCGCTCGTTCGTGTCGATGACGATGGTGCCGGGCTTCTCCAGGCCGTCGTAGGCGACGACTTTCGGCGCGAAGGCCGGATCGAACTGCGGAAGCTGCTGCTGCGTCTGGCGCGCCGGGACGTAGTTGCTCGGCGGCGGCTGCAGACCGTACAGGTTGCCGGTCCCCGGGGCCGAGGCGGTCGTGCCCGAATAGCTCGGCAGGCGCTGGCCCGGCTGCACGAAGCCGGCGGGCCGGTTATAGGCCGCCCGCGACTGGACATGGCCCGACTGGACATAGCCCGGCTGGACATGGCCCGGCTGGACCTGAGCCGGCCGGGCGTAGCTCGGCTGCGCGGGATCGTCTCTGCGGCTAGTGGCCCCGGTCGTGTCCGGATTGCCGAACAAGGCGTTCATCATGGCCGGGAACGGCATCCTGCTGTTGTCGTATTGGGCGGCGCCGGCCGGGCTGGCGGCGCCGGCGGCAACGACGGCCGCCACGAAGACAATGCGTTTCATCGACGTACTCGCTCTACATTTCGTCGCGCTGCGGGGAAGAAATACGCGAACTCCCCGTCATCGGACGCAAGGGTAGGAAGCGAGCGGCGACTGAATGGTAAACCGGGATTCAGGTTTACAGGGCATTTGCGGACGTGGTTGACGCCGCGTTTAGGAAAGTGGTTGAGGCTTCGTAAACGGCAGGACGGGCGCGGCGGGCGCCGCGCCCGTCCCCGGCCTGGCAGCCGCAGGGAGCGGGGGAGGTCAGTTGCGGAACATGGCCAGGCCGATCGGGCTGTACCCCGCGACGACGGGGTAGTACGTGCAGTCGAGCCGGGCGGCCGAAGCCGGATGGCGCGGCGCGGGAGCACGGGGAACCGCGACCTCCGGACGGACGCCGTAGCCGCCCGACCAGCCGCCCCCGTAGCCGCCGTTCCATCCGCCGGCACTGCGGCAGACGAGATAGTCGGCGCTCCAGTCCGTGCGGCCGTTGCAGCGGCCGTGGCCGAGCCGGACGGTGAAGCTGCCGGCGCGGCCGGGCACGACGCTGACGTTGCCGCCGCACGAAAGTCCGCCGCCGCGCACCTGATAGGAGCCGTGGCCGCCGTTCGAGCAGAACGAGAAGGCGTAGGGGCCGTAGATGGGCCGGCCGGCCGACCAGCATCCGGCGAGGCCGCCGGGCGCCGGCATGTGCGGGACGGTGACGCGCGGCACGGCGACCTCGGGCGTGGCGGGCCCCGCTTCGGCTGCGAGCGGTGCCGCCAGTGCGGCGGTCGCGCAGACGGCGAGGCAGGCGATGCGGCGGAAGGCGGTCTTGGCACTCATCTCGTTCACTCCTTCGGGCTTGCCGTCGGCGGTCTTTCGCCGATCGTCGAGCCGGAGGATGCGCGCCGTCCGCTGAACCCGTTTTGAACTCCCGGTTCATCACGCGTTCATTGGCGATTCGCCGGCTCACGATGCGCGGCCGGTGAACGGTTCTTTAAGGCATGGGATGCAATTTGGGCGCCGATCTTAAGGTTGACACGAGGCAGAGAAATGGCTTCCCCGGAGCGGCGGTTTCGTATCGAGATGATACACGGTCACAACGACATCGCCGTCGACGGCGGCATCGGTGACGACCGCTTCCGCGAGATCATGGACGTCCTCTCCCAGATCCGCGCCTCGCTCGGCAACACCGAGCAGGTCGTCTCCAAGGAGATCGTCGAGGACTATCGCGGCCGCGCCGAGGAGGCCCGCCAGCTGCGCATCGAGATGGAATCGGTCCAGCACGCGATCAACACGACGAAGCTCGAACTCGCCGCGCTCCACGCCGGCCCCGGCGGCCGCGACATCCACAGCGTGACCGACCAGCTCGACGCCGTCGTCAGGGGCACCGAGGAGGCGACCGAGCGGCTGCTGCAGGCCGCCGAGCAGATCGACAACGACGCCAACGATCTCAGCGCCCGCACGAAGGACAACGACGATATCGATCTGCTGAACGACATCCGCGACAACACCGTCAAGATCTTCGAGGCCTGCAACTTCCAGGACCTGACCGGCCAGCGCATCACGAAGGTGGTCAACACGCTGCGCTTCGTCGAGGAGCGCGTCGACTCGATGATGGCGCTGTGGAGCGATCTAGAGGCCTTCGTCGTTCCGCAGAGCACGCGCGAGGAGGGCACGGTCATGCACGGCCCGGCCCTCGACGACGATGTCGGCGTCGCCTCCCAGGACGACATCGACGCGCTGTTCAACTGAGGCGAGCCGACAAGGGCCATCGCCGGCTTTGCTCCCGTCGCTCTCTCGGCATGCGCCGGAAGGCCGCCGGTCGCCGCGCCTTGCCGTTCCGCCGGCTTTGCTCTAGGTAGGGCCGCGCCGCAGGACCGGGCTGCCCCGGGCAGGCGTTTTTCTCAATCGTCTCAGAGTGCTTACGATCATGGCCAGGACAGACAAGCCCAAACGGCTGCAACCCCGGCTGCCGCGCGGCTTCCAGGACCAGGATGCCGGCACGCTGCGCGCCACCCGTGCCATGCTGGAGACGATCCGCCGTGTCTTCGAGCGCTACGGCTTCGATCCGGTCGAGACCCCGGCGGTCGAGTACACCGAGGCGCTGGGCAAGTTCCTGCCCGATCAGGACCGGCCGAACGAGGGCGTCTTCTCCTTCCAGGACGACGACGAGCAGTGGCTGTCGCTGCGCTACGACCTGACCGCGCCGCTCGCCCGCTATGTCGCCGAGAATTTCGACCGCCTGCCCAAACCCTACCGCAGCTACCGCTACGGCTACGTTTTCCGGAACGAGAAGCCGGGGCCGGGCCGGTTCAGGCAGTTCATGCAGTTCGACGCCGACACGGTCGGCAGCGCGTCCGTCGCCGCCGACGCCGAGATATGCATGATGGCCGCCGACGTGATGGAGGAACTGGGCATCGCGCGCGGCGACTACGTCGTCAGGGTGAACAACCGCAAGGTGCTCGACGGGGTGATGGAGGCGATCGGGCTCGCTGGTGAAGAGAACGCCGGTCGCCGCCTGACCGTGCTGCGCGCGATCGACAAGCTGGACCGCCTCGGTGCCGACGGGGTCCGGCTGCTGCTCGGTCCCGGCCGCAAGGACGAGAGCGGCGACTTCACCAAGGGCGCGGGACTTGATGACGCGCAGATCGCCCGCGTGCTCGGTTTCGTCACCGCCGGCGCCACGACCACCGGCGAGACCCTCGCCAATCTCGCCTCCGCCGTCGAAGGCAGCGCCCGCGGCGCGGAAGGTGTGAGCGAGCTCGCCGAGATCGGCGGACTCGTCGACGCGGCCGGCTACGAGAACCGGGTCAGGATCGACCCTTCCGTCGTCCGCGGCCTCGAATACTACACCGGCCCTGTCTACGAGGTGGAGCTCACCTTCGAGACGGTCAACGACAAGGGCGAGAAGGCCCGCTTCGGCTCTGTGGCCGGCGGCGGGCGCTACGACGGCCTCGTCGGCCGGTTCCGACCCGACGAGACGCCGGCCACGGGCTTTTCCATCGGCGTGAGCCGGCTGCTCGCCGCCCTCTCGGCGCTCGGCCGCGTCGACGTGAAGGACACCCTCGGCCCCGTCGTCGTCCTCGTCATGGATCGCGACCGGATCGCCGACTACCAGAAGATGGTCGCCGGGTTGCGCGAGGCCGGTGTCCGCGCCGAGATGTATCTCGGCACGTCCGGCATGAAGGCGCAGATGAAGTACGCCGACCGCCGCAACGCCCCCTGCGTCGTCATCCAGGGCTCCGACGAGCGCGCCCGCGGCGTCGTCCAGATCAAGGACCTGATCGAGGGCGCAAGGCTCGCCGGGGCGATCGAGGACCACGCCGAGTGGAAGGAGGCCCGGCCAGCCCAGGTCGAAGTCGGGTTGGCCGATTTCGTCGACGCCGTGCGCGAGATCGTCGGCCGGCATCTCTGAAACGCCCGCTGTCCTGCCGGGGCGATGACGCAAGGCAAGGAGCCCGTGGCCCCCGCCCCGCCTTCGCCCCTCCCGCATCGAGGGGAGGGGTCGGGGAGACGTCGGGGAGAGGGTGGGGCGGCGGTATGCGGCGGCCGTTCTTCGCCCGTCGCCCGGCGCTTTACCCTGTCGCATTCCGCGAGCTTGCCTGTTAAAAGGCCGGGACTCCCTTAAGGTTCGTTCGGTTTCCATTTTCGCGTAGACACGTCCGATGATCCGGCCCGCCGACAAAGACGCCAGCCTCGAAGCGCTGCTCGCGCTCTTTTCCGAGCGCGGCCTGAAGCGCGTCGACCCGCCGATCCTGCAGCCGGCCTCGGTTTTCCTCGACCTGTCCGGCGAGGACATCCGCCGCCGCCTCTATCTGGTGCAGGACCCCGCCGGCCGCGAGCTGTGCCTGCGCCCCGACTACACGATCCCCGTCAGCCTCGACCATCTCGCCGGCCGCTCGGCCGACAAGGCGGCCGGCTACTCCTATCTCGGTCCGGTATTCCGCTACCGGCCGGCCCAGTCCGCGCCCGGCGAGTTCGTCCAGGCCGGCATCGAGCTCTACGGCATCGACGACCGCGACCATGCCGACGCCGAGATCGTCGCCCTGTCGATCGATGCGGTCGGCCGCTTCGGTCTCGCCGGTCCGGAGATCCGGCTCGGCGACCCGAGCCTGTTCATGGCCTTCGTCGCGGCCCTCGGCCTGCCGGAGCCCTGGCCGCGCCGCCTGCGCTCCGCCTTCGGCCGTCCCGGCGGCCTCGCCGAGGCGCTGTCGGCCAAGCCCGCCAACGGCTCCGGCGAGGACAAGCGGAACGCCTTCCTCGCCGGCCTCGCCCGCACCGATCCCGACTCCGCCCGTGCCGCCGTCGAGGAGATGGTGGCCGTCGCCGGCATCGCCCCGATCGGCGGCCGCAGCCCGCAGGAGATCGCCGAGCGCCTGCTCGAACAGGCCGAGTTCGCCGCGGGCGGCGGCCTCGACGAGCACGCCCGCGAGGTGCTGACCCGGGCCGCCGCCGTGCGCGGGGAGCCGGAGGCGGCGCTCAAGGCGTTCACCGAGATCGCCGATACGGCCGGCCTCGACCTCAACGATCAGCTCGTCGGCCTCGCCCGCCGGTTCCTGACCCTGGTGGAGCGTGGGGTCCCGCTCGAACGCGTCACCTTCTCCGCCGACTTCGGCCGCCGGCTCGACTACTACACGGGCTTCGTCTTCGAGATATTCGACCCGGCACGGCGCGACGTCGGCCAGGTGGTCGGCGGCGGCCGCTACGACAAGCTCCTGAGCCTGCTCGGCGCGGCGCACGAGATCCCGGCGGTAGGCTGCGCCATCTGGATCGACCGTCTGGTCGGGGAGGAGCCGGCATGAGCGACACGCTGCTGATCGCCGTTCCCTCCAAGGGGCGCCTGCAGGAGAATGCCGACCGGTTTTTCGCCCGCGCCGGCCTCGCCGTGAAGCGTTCGCGGGGGCAGCGCGACTATCGCGGCGTGATCGACGGCATAGCGGACGTCGAGGTGCTGTTCCTTTCCGCCTCGGAGATCACCCGAGAGATCGGCGCGGGCGCCGTCCACCTCGGCATCACCGGCGAGGACCTCGTGCGCGAGGTCATCCCCGACGCCGACGGTGCGGTCGAGCTCGTCACCCCGCTCGGCTTCGGCGGCGCCAACGTCGTGGTGGCCGTGCCGCAGATGTGGATCGACGTGCGCACCATGGCGGACCTCGACGACGTGGCGCAGGGTTTCCATGCCCGCCACGGCCGCAGGCTTCGGGTCGCCACGAAATACGTGAACCTGACCCGTCATTTCTTCGCCGAGCACGCGGTGGGCGACTACCTGATCGTCGAAAGCCTCGGCGCGACCGAGGGCACGCCCGCCTCGGGCGCCGCCGACGTGATCGTCGACATCACGACGACCGGCGCGACGCTTGCCGCCAACGCCCTGAAGGTCCTCGACGACGGCGTCATCCTGAGGAGCGAGGCCAACCTCGTCGCCTCTCTCAATGCCGACTGGCGCGCGCCGCAGCGCCGCGCGCTGAGGAGCCTTCTCGACCGCATCGCCGCCGAGGAACGTGCCCGCACCGTCCGCGAGGTGCGCGCGGCCGTGCCGGGCGACGTACGCAAGGTCGCCGAGGAGGCTGCGGGCCGCTTCAGCTGCGAGGCGCCCTACGGCGTCGACAAGACCGCGCCGCTCGTCCTGCACTGTCCCGTCGGCACGCTTCACGGCCTCGTCGATCATCTTCGCGAGCTAGGCGCGGAGGCCGTTTCCGTCAGCCAGACCGACTACGTCTTCCAGGCCCGCAATCCGCTCTACGACAAGGTGATGCGGCGGCTCGGGGCCTAAGACCGGCCCGTTTCATACAGCCATGTCCGCCGGGCGATCCACGCGGTCGCGACGAGGGCTGCTGCCGCCGGTACGGTGCCGATCGCCATGGTGACGGCCGTGCCGAGATGCAGGAGGCCGGCTATCGCCCAGTCGAGGGCGACGGCGACGAAGCCGATCTCGGTGCCGAACAGCACGGTCATTCCGATGGTGTTGAGCAGCGCGAAAGCCATGACGACCGGGGCCGTTCGTTGCGTCGCGGCGGTATCGGGAGGAGTGGACATGGGAAGTGTCTTTCCGAGGAAAGCCGGCAATCGGGGCCGGCGCCGCGATGATATCGGCGAAGAAAGGGGCGCAGGGAAGAGGGGGCGCCGAATATTTTTGTCGGCCCCGGAAGGCCTTGCGAAAATCCCGAACCGGTAGCAGACTCCGCCGCGTCGGACGGAGCGTCCGGCCTGGCAAGCGCCCCGGAAGATCGTTTTTCCTGCCCGGGCAACGTCTTACGAAAGCCGAAGAACTCCGCCTCGAGCCGTGCGCGAGGGCGTCTCGCGTGCCGGGGACGCGCGTCCCCCATTCGAGGTTCAGGTTCCCATGTCCTTCCTCATAGCGGTCGTCGTCTTCGCGGCGGTGATCCTCGTCTTCATGCTGATCGAGCGGATCTATCTGTCGCCGTCGAAGCCGAAGTGGCTCGACAACGAATCCGTCGTCATGCCGATCTGCGTGGCGTTCACCGGCGTCTTCGCGAGTTCGGCGGGTGCGGTGGTCGCCACGTCCCTGGCGCTGCCGCTCGGCCTGTGGGGCGACGTCGTCGCGTCGGTGGTCGCGATCGTCGCGCTCATCGTCGGCGTGCGGGCGCTGTTCCGGATGCTCACCCGGAGCGGCAGGGTCGCAACAGGCTGAAGGCCGTCCCTACCGCCACAGCTTGACCTGAAACGCCGCGTACGGCCCGTCGTCGTCCGGATCGTGCGCCCAGCCGCCGCCGATCTTGATCTGGAGAGCCCGATAGGGCCGGTAGCCGATCAGAACGCCGAGGCGCTGGGCGTCGTAGCCCGGCTCGCCGAGCGCCAGGACTTCCGGCTCCAGGCTGACTTCGCGCGTTACGTCGAAGGCGACGGAGATGCGCGCGCAATACGATTCCGCCGCGCTCGCGTAGGACGCCGACCCGTTCAGGATCGTCCTGTCGCCAATCCGCACCCAGCCCTCGACCAACGCCTTGGCGCCGACATGCGTGCCCTGCCCGGATTTCCCGGGATCGTAGGGATCCGTCGACTGGTCCTGGACCGTCGGCCCGGCGTAGGCCGCGAAGCCGGCATTGCCTTTGACCCACTGATAGCCGGGCATCAGCTCCGCCGACAGCAGTTCCCCGGTGATCGCGGTCGCGCCGGCGAGGTAGTCGAAGGCTCCCCCGCTGCCCGTCGCCCGGATGCGCCAGCCGCTATGGTCGAGATCGCCGTCCGGCGCCCAGACCAGGCCGCCGTGACCGAAAAACGAGTGCTCCGCCCAGTCGGTGCCGAAGAACAGGTGCCAGCGCGGCGATCGGATT
The DNA here is from genome assembly GCA_023458595.1 of Pseudomonadota bacterium. Classification (GTDB taxonomy): domain Bacteria; phylum Pseudomonadota; class Alphaproteobacteria; order Rhizobiales; family Tepidamorphaceae; genus Microbaculum. The sequence continues at coordinate 14,370 of JAEWYT010000005.1, read as the reverse complement.
TCGGAGCCGTCGGCAGCCGGCGCATGCGAGACGTGCAGCAGCAGCGCCGCCATGAGGACCAGGATGACGACAGCGGCCGCCGATCCGGCGCCCGGACGTGAACTGCCCCCCATCCGCTCCGCCCCCTCCAGATCGGATCTCCCCTGGGGGAAATTCAATCAGAGATTGAAAGGCGTTGCAACGTCGAACAGGCCGTGCGTTCCGTCCGTCCGCAACGAAAAGGGGCGGCCCGGAGGCCGCCCCTCGTATTTCCGTTCGGGGCATGAACCTCCTCGGAAGTCCATGCCGCCCCGAAAGCCGGCTGTCGCCGACCTGGACGTCCTCAGAAGTCCATGCCGCCCATGCCGCCGCCGGGCATGGCCGGAGCCGCGGCTTCCTTCTTCGGAAGCTCGGCGACCATCGCCTCGGTGGTGATCAGGAGGCCGGCGACGGAGGCCGCGTCCTGCAGGGCGGTGCGCACGACCTTGGTCGGGTCGATGATGCCCTCGGCGACCATGTCGCAATACTCCTCGCTCTGGGCGTTGAAGCCGAAGGTGTCGCCCTTCGTCTCCTGGATCTTGCCCACCACGATCGAGCCCTCGACGCCGGCGTTCTCGACGATCTGCCGGATCGGCGCCTCGAGCGCCTTCAGCACGATGTTGATGCCGGCCTGCATGTCGGCGTTCTCGGACGCGAGCTTGGCGACCGCGGTCTTGGCACGCAGCAGCGCGACGCCGCCGCCCGGGACGATGCCTTCCTCGACCGCCGCACGGGTGGCGTTGAGGGCGTCGTCGACGCGGTCCTTCTTCTCCTTCACCTCGACCTCGGTCGCACCGCCGACGCGGATCACCGCGACGCCGCCGGCGAGCTTCGCCAGCCGCTCCTGCAGCTTCTCGCGATCGTAGTCGGAGGTGGTCTCCTCGATCTGGGCCTTGATCTGGCCGACGCGGCCCTCGATGTCCTTCTTCTTGCCGGCGCCGTCGACGATCGTGGTCTCTTCCTTGGTGATCGAGACCTTCTTCGCCTTGCCCAGCATGTCGAGGGTGACGTTCTCGAGCTTGATCCCGAGATCCTCGGAGATGACCTGGCCGCCCGTCAGGGTGGCGATGTCCTCGAGCATGGCCTTGCGGCGATCACCGAAGCCCGGCGCCTTGACGGCGGAGACCTTCAGGCCGCCGCGCAGCTTGTTGACGACGAGCGTGGCGAGCGCCTCGCCCTCGACGTCCTCGGCGATGATCAGCAGCGGACGGCCCGACTGCACGACCGCCTCGAGAACGGGAAGCATCGACTGCAGGTTCGACAGCTTCTTCTCGTGCAGGAGGATGTAGGGATCCTCGAGATCGCAGATCATCTTCTCGGCGTTGGTGATGAAGTACGGCGAGAGATAGCCGCGGTCGAACTGCATGCCCTCGACGACCTCGAGCTCGGTCTCGAGCGACTTGGCTTCCTCGACCGTGATCACGCCCTCGTTGCCGACGCGCTGCATCGCCTGGGCGATCATGTCGCCGATCTCGCGATCGCCATTGGCCGAGATCGTGCCGACCTGCGCGACTTCCTCGGAGGTCTTGATCTTCTTCGAGCGCTTCTGAAGGCTCGCGACGGCCTCGGCGACGGCCATGTCGACGCCGCGCTTCAGGTCCATCGGGTTCATGCCGGCGGCGACCGCCTTGGCGCCTTCGCGCACGATCGACTGGGCGAGAACCGTGGCCGTGGTGGTGCCGTCACCGGCGATGTCGTTGGTCTTCGACGCCACCTCGCGCACCATCTGGGCGCCCATGTTCTCGAACTTGTCCTCGAGCTCGATCTCCTTGGCGACGGTGACGCCGTCCTTGGTGATGCGCGGAGCGCCGAACGACTTCTCGAGAACGACGTTGCGGCCCTTCGGACCGAGCGTGACCTTCACCGCATTGGCGAGGACGTCGACACCCTTGAGCATGCGCTCGCGAGCGTCGCGGGAAAACTTGACTTCTTTCGCAGCCATTTCTTGCTACCTCTGTTAATCGATTGCGCGGAAACGAAAAACCGCAGCGACCCGTCAGGTCACGCGGCCTTCCTCTTCGCGGCTTTCTTCTCGATGATGCCCATGATGTCGGACTCTTTCATGATCAGGTATTCCTGACCGTCGACCTTCACCTCGGTGCCCGACCACTTGCCGAACAGGATGCGGTCGCCTTCCTTGACGTCCATTACGATCCGCTTGCCGGCTTCATCACGGCCGCCCGGGCCGACGGCGACGACTTCGCCTTCGCTCGGCTTCTCCTTGGCGGTGTCGGGGATGATGATGCCGCCCGCGGTCTTCTCTTCTTCGCTGATGCGCTTCACAAGCACACGGTCGTGCAGAGGACGGAAGTGCATGTAACGTACCCTCCAAATAGTGCGGCTCTCGCTACGGAGCCTTGGGTTCACAGAGCTCATTGGGACGGCTGCTAGCACTCACTACGGGCGAGTGCCAGCAGTCGGCGGACGAGATAAGTGGGGGCTCCCGCGCTGTCAAGTGCCAGGTATGGTTAGCGAGACGATATTCGCGCGGCCGCCCGGGTCGATCGCCCGGATCGGGCGTCCGCCTCAATCGCCCGGCGCGAGGTAGCGCCGCCGCGGAAAGATCGGCCAGCCGGGCCGGGTGGCGATGAGGCAGGCGAGGATGATGAGCGCCGCCCCGACGAAGGTCGTGAATCCCGGCCGTTCGGCGAAGAACAGGATGCCGAAGGCGGTCGCCCAGAGCAGGTTCGTGTATTCGAGCGGCGCGAGGCGGGCGGCCGCGGCGTGCTTGAAGCCCCAGGCGATCAGCAGTTGGCCGACGGTCGCGAGCAGGCCGATCGCGGCGAACGCGACGACGTCGCTCGTGCCGATGCCCGCCCAGGTCGCGACCCCGAAAGGGGTGAGGACGAGGGTCGCGATCGCGGCCTGCAGGAACACCAGCACGGGAATCGCGTCGTGGCTCGCGTGTTTCCGCAGCAGGACGATGCCGACCGCATAGGCGACCGCCGACAAGAGCGCGGCCGCGATGCCCGTCGGCGTCAGCGACTGGTTCGAGCCCATGTCGCCGGCGACCACCACGATGACGCCCAGGAAGCCGAGCCCGACGGCGCCGATGGCGCGCGCCGTGATGGGCTCGCCGAGGATGATCCGCGCGGCGAAGATCATGAAGATCGGGGCGGTGAACGACAGCGTCACCGCTTCGAGCAGCGGCATCCGGGTGATGGCGTAGAAGAACGTCCCGGCCGCGACGACCATGATCGTCGCGCGCAGACCGTTGGACTTCAGCGACTGCAGGTTGATCCGGTGCGGCCCGGTGGCAAGCAGGACCGGCAGCACGAAAAGGGCGCCCGACAAGTAGCGCAGCCAGACGATCTGGACGATCGAGGACTCCGGCCCGAACCCCTTGATCACCGCGTCCATGCCGGACAGGACGAGAATGGACGCGGCCACCGCCAGCGCCGGGCGCGCGGAGGAGGCTGCATCGGCCCGGGTGCCGGCGATCTCGGCCATTGTTCAGGTTCCCTGGAGGCTACCGTCGAAGCCCATAGCACGACGCGTCACCGCCGCCTATCGCGGCCGCGCATGCCAGCTCTGCCGTTCGGGCCTCAGGGCAGGGGGAATTCGCTGACCGTGCCGGCCTCGTTGTCGATCAGCATGAACAGGTCGAAATACTGGAAGGTCGGCACGGTGCCGGTGCGCTCCCTGAAGCGGGCGATCCAGGCGGCGTCGTGGGCCTTCTGCGCGGCTTCCTTGTTCGGCCAGACGTAGATGCCGGCGAGCTTGCCGTCGGCGGCGCGCACGAAATGCTTGCGGATCAGGTCGGGATTGGCCTGCCAGTGAGCGACGACGCCGCGCGCGTCGGCGACGATCTCGTCGTTGCTCATGCCTTCCGGCACCTCGAAGCTGACCATTTCGACGATCATGGCGTCACTCTCCCCGTTTCCCGGTTCACGCCGGGATGATGACATGCTGCGGTTCGAAGACCTCGATCGGCTCCGAGCGTCCTTTTACCCGAACTTCGCCGCGAGGGGTGAATTCGATCTTGCCGCCGCACAGGTCGCGGGTCTGCCGGCTCACCAGGATCGAGGTGCCGAGTTCCTTGTTGAGCCCCTCGAGCCGCGAGGCGACGTTCACGGTGTCGCCCATCGCCGTGTATTGGAGCCGGTCCTCGGCTCCGACGTTGCCGACGACGGCCGGGCCGGTATGGACGCCGATGCGGGTTATGAGCTCGGGCTTTCCCGCCGCCCGCTGACCGGCGTTGAACCGTGCCAGGGCCTCGTTCAGCCACAGCGCGCAGCGGCAGGCGTCGGCGGCATGGTCGGGCGCCGCGACCGGCGCGTTCCACATCGCGTAGATCGAATCCCCGAGGAACTGGACGATCGTCCCGCCGTGCTCCTCGACACCCGTGTTCAGAAGTTCGAAATAGTCCGACAGCATCGACACGACGACCTCGGGCTCGTTGCGCTCCGAGATCGTCGTGAAGTCCTTGATGTCGGTGAACATCACGGTGACGGTCTCCCGCGCCGCCGCGTGCCGGTCGAACAGGCCCGAGCCGACGATGCGGCGCACCAGCTCCTTCGGCACGTAGAGCCCGAACGAGCTGATCGCGACCCGGGCGGAGGAAAGCGCGCTGCTCAGGGTGACGATCTCGGAGATGCGCGAGCGCAGGGGCGGAGGGGCGGAGAAGTCCAGGTCCTTCAGCCGCAGCGCCTCTGCGGTCAGCGCCATCAGCGAGCGGCTGACCAGCCGCGACACGAGGATCGTGATGACGATGCCGACGGCCAGGATGGCGGCCGCGATGGAGAGGCCCCGGTGCAGCTCGGCGTCGACCTCGCCCGTGAAGTCGCTCCGCGGCGCGGCGACGGCGATCGTGTAGCCCTCGAAGACCGACAGGAACCCGACCTTCTCCAGGAGCAGCTCGTAGGTCTCCCCGCCGAGATCGAAATGCGTGCGCCCCGTTCCGGCCGTCTTCAGGGCGTCGATGACGTGGGGGAGCAGCGGATCGTGCTCGTAGAGGTGGGCATGATCGTCCTTGCGCGCTCCGTCCGCGATCTCGATCAGCTCTTTCATCAGCTCGGGCTCAGAATGGACGATCAGCGTGCCGGCCGGATCGAAGACGTAGGACTCCGCGTTCGGCGAGATGCGCTCCGAATGCAGGAACTTCGCAATCGTTTCCATAAGCACGTCGGCGGCGACCACGACGCCCGGGTCTGCCCTGTGCCGGACGGCGAGCGTCTTCACGTAGGCGCCGCTGAACGGCATGAAGTAGGGCTCGGTGGCGACGGGCCCGTCCGCCCCGATCGCCGCGCGGTACCAGGTCCGCCCGCGCGGATCGAAATCGGGCGGTCGCGCCGGGACGAACCCGACCGGCGCGCCGTCGGCGCCGACGAAGGTCCAGCGCACCGTGGGATGGCCCTCTGCGTCCGGGATGATCATTTCCATCGCCGCGGCGGCGTCCTGCGGCGCCTTCAGCGGCGCCCGCCAGGGCGAGCCCTCGCGCAGGCTCACCATCCGCAGGAAGCGGCCGTCCGGATAGCCGACGAAAAGGCCGTCGAGCTCGTCCGCGAGGTCGACGGCGCCGAACAGGAAGCTGCGCTTCTCTTCGAGATCGGCCGGCGGTGCCGTCGCCATGTCATCGAGCGCGGCGGCGAGCTGCGCCACCGCCAGCTTGTCGGCGAAGGATATGTGGTAGTGGTCGACGATCCGCTCGGCGACCGCGGCCATGTCGAGGTCGATCGCCGCGTGCGCGGCCTCGTGGCCCCGCTCGTAGGCGAGCCAGAGCATCGGCCCGGCGACGGCGACGAGCAGACCGACGAAGACCAGCCCGAGGTGGATTCGCAGCGGTCTCGTCCAGAAGCCGTCCCGGTTGCCTGCGCTCATCGATCGGATGTTCCCCGCCTGCCGGGCGAATCGACGCACCGCCCCGGCTCCCTTGCGGCAAGCCTAGCACCGGTTGCCCCTCCGCGATCAATTCGTTCGCAACGTCCCGGATTGCGTCGGCGTGGGCCTTCGTCTATCGCGAAGGGCCGATCAGCCGACAGGCCGAAGACCATGACTGGCGCCTCGACAGACATCCGCACCGGCGCGCCGCTGCCGCTGCCCGCGCTCGCCGCCGTCATGGCGGTGATCGGCGCCTTTGCGCTTTCGATGGGCTACACCTATCCCGCGATCGCCCTGAACATGGAGGAGCGCGGCATCCCGACGGTGACGATCGGGCTGCTCGCCGCCCTTCAGGGCGTCGGCGTCCTGGTCTGCGCGGTATCCCTGCCGTGGCTCACGGCGCGACTGGGTGCCTGGCGCATCGCCGTCTGGTCGCTCGTCGGAACGGCGCTCACGATCACGGTGCTCGGCCTGACGGAGAATCTCGTCGTCTGGGGGCTGCTGCGTTTCCTGCTCGGCGTCGGCGCCAACGCGCTTTTCGTCATCTGCGAGGTATGGATCAACGTTCTTGCCCCGGAACGGCTGCGCGGCCGTGTCATCGGCGCCTATACGACGGTGATCTCCGGCCTTTTCGCCATCGGTCCCCTGCTGGTTCCCGTGCTCGGCTATCACGGCGTCGGTGCGTTCGGGACCGTGGCGGCGATCTACCTCGTGATGGGCGCGCCGGTGCTCTGGCTCAAATCGGCCGTTCCGCCGATGGAGCGCGTCGCCTTCCGCGAGCTGCCGAGGGTCATGTTGGCGATCCCCGTGGTGCTGCTGGCCGTCGCCACGTTCTCCTTCTTCGACAGCGCGACCCTCGCGCTCTGGGTCGTCTATGCCTTCGACCGCGGACTGACGGAAACGGCGACGGTCGTCACCCTGGCGGTGCTCGTCACCGGCAATGTCATCCTTCAGTACCCGATCGGCTGGCTCGCCGACCGGATGAACCGCCGTGCGCTGCTGGCGCTGCTGGCGGGGGCCACCTTCGCCGGCGCGGTCGCGCTGCCGGCGTTGCCGCTCTCCCATCCGCTGACCTACGTCTTCCTGTTCTTCTGGGGCGCGACGGCGTTCGGCGTCTATACGCTCGCCGTCACCCTCATCGGCCAGCACCTGACCGGCATCCGCCTGGTCGCGGCGAACTCTGCCTTCGGCGTCATGTGGGGGATCGGCGCGCTCGCCGGGCCCTGGATCACCGGCGCGGCGATGGAGGCGCAGGGCCATATCGGATTGCCGGTGACCTTCGCCGTCGTCTACGGTGCGCTGACGATCGCCGCGCTCAGCCTGCCGCCGATCCGTGCGGCCCTGATTGGCCTGGAGCGCGCCGGCAGGGCCTGAAACCGAAGGGAGCGTCCGGATGAAGCTGCCAGGACCCGACCACCCGATCACCATCGCCCCCGCGCCCGGCCGCGTCACGGTCAGGGCCGGCGGCGAGGTGATCGTCGAAAGCGACCACGCCCTCGTCCTGCGGGAGGCCGCCTATCCGCCGGTCTACTACCTGCCGCGCGAGGATGCGGCGATGGAGCGGCTCGAGGCCTCCGCCCATACGACCTATTGCCCCTACAAGGGCGATGCCGGCTACTTCTCGATTCCCGCGCTCGGGGAAGCGGGCCGCGACGCCGTGTGGTCCTACGAGACGCCCTATTCGGCGGTCGAGGAGATCGTCGGCTGCCTCGCCTTCTATCCCGATCGCGTGACGATCGAGGTGGAATGACCGCTACTCGATCCTGATCGGCAGCGCGAAGGCGGCGCTCTTGCCGGAAACCTGGTCGTTGAGCGTCGTGGTGACGACGTAGTCGCCGGGTTTCAGCCCGCGGAACGTGTAGGCGAATGTGGCGAAAACGCCCGTGTTCCGGCTCTCGGCGGCGATCCTGAGCGTCGAGATCGCCTTCTGGCCGACGACGATCCGGCCCTCGTCCGTGGACACCCGGACGTCGGCGACCATGTCGGTTTCGAAGCCCCCGCCGGTCCGCCGCCAGCCGAAGGCGACCGGCTCGGCGTAGATGCGGATCTCCTCGTCGGCGCCGTAGACGTTGCTCGCCCGCGGGCTTGCCTCGCCGAACGCGGCGGGCGCGTTGTCGACGAGTTCGGCCCTGCGGAAGGCGAGGGGGGCGGCGTCCCAGACGGCGTCGTTGAACAGTTCTGCGAGATCGAGCGCCTCGACCGTCCTGCCGGCCGCGGCGGCCTCCTCGGCCTTGCGCGCCAGCGCGCCGGGGCTGTCGTCGGCCAAGGCCGGCATCGCGGCCAGGCACACGATGGCGGCGCCGAAAGCGGCGTTGCGGAACAAGCGGATCATTTCACCCCCCAGTAGCGGCATTCGGCTCCAAGCCGCCGCATCCTGGAGCATATTGGCGCAAGCCGGACCGCCACGGCAAGATTTCTCGGGGATTCGGGGGATTCAGGCCGCCGAGCGTGCGCCGGTCCAGCCCTGTTTCTTGCGGTATATGGTCGAGGCGCTGATCTGCAGGGCCGCCGCCGCCTGCACGACGTTGCCGTCGAAGGCGGCGAGCGCGTCCTCGATGATGCGGCGCTCCTGCTGCCAGAACGGCTCGATTTTCGACGATTTCCGACCGGAACCGTCGGGGCCGCGCCCGGAAAGCGCGGATTCGCCGCATGTCTGGCCGGCCTGCGCGAGCGCCATGGCCAGCATCGGGGCGGCGACCTCGCGTCCGTCGTTCATGACGACGACGCGGCGAATGACGTTCTGCAGCTGCCGCACATTGCCCGGCCATTCGTAGCCCATCAGCAGCCCGCGCGCCGCCCCGTCGAAACCCGTGAAGGCCCGCCCCTCCTCCTCGGCGAAGGCGGCGAGAGAGGCCTCGGCGATCGGCAGGATGTCCTCGCCCCGCTCGCGCAGCGGCGGCAGGTGGATCGGCAGCACGTGCAGGCGATAGTAGAGGTCCGCGCGGAACCGTCCGGCCGCCACCTCGGCTTCCGGATTGCGGTTCGTGGCGCAGACGAAGCGCGCGTCCACGGGCCTCAGCCGCGTGTCGCCGACGCGGCGCAGGGTCCCCGTCTGGATGAAGCGCAGGAGCTTCGTCTGCAGGTCGGGCGCCATCTCGCAGATCTCGTCGAGGAACAGCGTGCCCCCGTCGGCGAGTTCGGCGGCGCCCGCCCGGTCGTCGTGGGCGCTCGTGAAGGCGCCGCGCACGTGGCCGAAGATCTCGCTTTCCATGAGGTCGCGCGGGATCGCGCCGCAATTGAGCGCGACGAAGGCGCCGGACCGGCCGGAACGCGAATGGATCGCCTCGGCGGTCAGCTCCTTGCCGGTGCCGCTCTCGCCGGTCACGAAGACCGGGGCCTTCGAGCGCGCCATGCGGGAGATCAGCTCGAAGACGCCGCGCATGGATTCCGAACGGCCGATGAACCGCTCGAAATCCCGGCCCGGGGTCGGGTCCGGCGTCCCGCTCCGCCGGCTCCTGCCGACGGTCCGCTCGATCGCCTCGCACAGGGCTTCGGGCCGGATAGGCCTGACCAGGAAGTCGCCGGCGCCGGCGCGCATCGCGGCGACCGCCAGGCCGAGCGATCCGGTGCCGCTCACCGCGATCACCGGCGCCTGCGCCGCCGCGGCGCCGAGCGCCCCGGAGATGTCGCCGTTCGGCCCGTCGACGCCGAGCAGGATCGCATCGGCCTCGACGGCCGCGCCGGCCTCCGCCAGCGCCCAGCTCTCGGCCTCGGAGATCTCGACGGGGAAGGCCGCGCGGGGCCCCACCTGCTCGCGCACGAAACGCCGGAACACCGGGTCGCGGTCGACGACGAGAACACGGCAGACTGACAAACCTGTTTCGGCCGATGCCATGACCGGACGAACCCTCGCTTTCCACGCAAGCCCGATGATCGCGAACGTCTTGATTAATCCGCCATTAGGGTAAAGAAACGGTTGCCTGCGCCGCCCCCGGCGGTGGCCGGGGGGTGGTTTCGCGGGCTGCGGCGGTCTGCTATCGTCCGCGCCCACCGCACCAACGAGAACCAGACCCGTTCAAGGAGCAATCCGATGTCCGTCGCGCATGATTTCGACACCTCGGCGGAGCTGTCGCCCAACGATCTCGAAGCCTTCTGGATGCCGTTCACGCCGAACCGGGCGTTCAAGAAGAACCCGAGACTGATCTCGCGCGCCAAGGACGTTCATTACTACACCCCGGACGGCCGGCCGGTCCTCGACGCCACCGCCGGCCTGTGGTGCTGCAACGCCGGCCACGCCCGCCAGCCGATCGTCGAGGCGATCCAGAAGCAGGCCGCCGAGCTCGACTACGCCCCGGCCTTCCAGTTCTCCCATCCCAAGGCCTTCGCGCTGGCGAACCGGCTCGGCATGCTGGCGCCGGCCGACCTCGACCACGTCTTCTTCGCCAATTCCGGCTCCGAAGCCGTCGATTCGGCGCTGAAGATCGCGCTCGCCTACTGGAACGTGCAGGGCAAGGGCTCCAAGACCCGCCTGATCGGCCGCGAGCGCGGCTATCACGGCGTCGGCTTCGGCGGCATCTCGGTCGGCGGCATCGTCAACAACCGCAAGTTCTTCGGCGGCCTCCTGACCGGCGTCGACCACCTGCCGCACACCTATAACCGCGCCGAGCAGGCCTTCACCCGCGGCGAGCCGGAGTGGGGCGGACACCTCGCCGACAGTCTCGAGGCGATCGTCGCGCTGCACGACGCCTCCACCATCGCCGCCGTCATCGTCGAGCCGATGGCCGGCTCGACCGGCGTGCTGCCGCCGCCGAAGGGCTACCTGAAGAAGCTGCGCGAGATCTGCGACAAGCACGGCATCCTGCTCGTCTTCGACGAGGTCATCACCGCCTTCGGCCGCCTCGGCTTCGCCACCGCCGCCGAGCGCTACGGCGTCATCCCCGACATGATCACCTTCGCCAAGGGCGTCACCTCGGGCACCGTGCCGATGGGCGGCGTGATCGTGCGCAAGCACGTCTACGACGCCTTCATGAACGGCCCCGAGCACATGATCGAGCTGTTCCACGGCTACACCTACTCCGCCCACCCGATCGCGGTCGCCGCCGGCCTCGCCACCCTCGACGTCTACAAGGAGGATGGCCTGTTCGAGCGCGCCCGCGAGCTCGAGGACGAGTGGGCCGACGCCGCGATGAGCCTGAAGGGCAAGCCGCACGTCGCCGACATCCGCACCATCGGCCTCGTCGCCGCGATCGACCTCGAGTCGCGCCCGGGCGCCGTCGGCGCCCGCGCCGACGAGGCGATGGACAAGGGCTATCACGACTACGACATGATGATCCGCGTTACCGGCGACACCATCGCCCTGTCGCCGCCCCTGATGATCACCCGCGAGCAGATCGCCGGGCTGTTCGACGGGCTCGGCAGGCTGCTCGGCGAGCTGAAGTAGCCCCTGAACCGCTGCAGGATCGGGACCGCTCGCGATGAAGAGCCTGCTGATATTCGGCGTCGCCATCCTGATCGCGGCCGGCGTCGCCTATGTCTGGGTCGTGCCGGGGGCGCTCGACCAGATCGGCGTCGAGGTCACCGAAGCGCCGGCCCCGGCCCAGCCGGCGAAGGACGATTCGCGCATCAGCACGACCGGCGGCGAGCCCTCGGCTCCCGCCGATTCGGGCGACACGCCTAACGTCGGCGTCCTCGACCTGACGGCGCTGCCGTTCGAGACCGCCTGCGGCCTGCATCTGACCCGCGAGGGCGAGGAGGGCATCGTCTTCGTCAACAACGCGCCGGCCGAGGCGAACGGCGAGGCGAACGGCGCCATGCCCGCCGCCATGATCATCGACGGGGCGCTCCTCGCCCTGTCGCGCACGACCGCCGACGGCGAGACGATCGGCTTCGGCCAGTATCCCCGCCAGGTCTTCGACAGCTCCGACAACAAGGTCCGGGTCGTCGTCGAGGTCGATTTCGGCGACGAGGCCGATTCGAAGGGCGCCCCGGTCTCCGCCGGCGAGCTGACGGTGATGAAGGCCGGGCGGCCGACGCTCAAGTTCGCCGTCGCCGGCGGCGCGGGCTGCTGACCGGCGCGTTGCGGGTCCCTGCGGCGATATCTGCCGGGAAGCGCTACGAATCGGCGAGAATCAACTAGTATCCGCCGCATGTCGCTATCCTCGTCGGCCGAACTCGAACCCTTCGAAGAGGAGACGGAGCTGCGCTCCGTCCTGCCCGCGCCGTCGCCCTGGTTCGTCGCCTTCTGCATGGTGGTGATCGCGGGCTCGCTGGCTGCGCTGCTGTATCTGCGCGCCGGCCTGAGCATCGCCGAAGCCGGATGGGTCGGCCTCGCCGCCCTGCTGATCATGGTCCTCGCCGAGTTCTATTCGGCCCGCGCCCGTGAGCGCTCCGCCGTCGAGATGGAGCTGCAGGAGGTGGTGCGCATCTCGACGGGCTTCCGCGACGAGATCGTCGCCCTCGGCGAGCGTGTCGCCGACATCGAGGCGACCCTCACGGTGCGCATCGACGACATGATCGAGGAGCGCGTCGAGTCGATCGTCGCCGACATGCGCGCGATCGAGGAGAGGATCGAGGCCCTTTCGGACCCGGCCTCCGCGTTCGAAGGCGTTGCCGCGCCCGGCGCGCCGGAGCTCCGGGCCGGTCCGGCGACCGTGCCTCCCGCGCCGGTCATTCCGGTCCCGGAGGTCGCAGCCCCCGACATCGCGGACGTCGCCGCGGCCGGGGACGAGGAGAAGGCCGCCGCCGCCGAGGACAGGTTCGAGTACAATCCCGCCTTCCCCGGCATGACGGACGCGCAGGCCGCGGCCGTCGTGCGCGGCGCCATCGAGGAGCACGGCCCCGACGTCCACCTGCAGTCGATCGTCACCCTGCCGCAGCGGCGCGTGCGCTTCTACGAGGCGCTGACCCGCCTGCGCACCGGCGAGGGCCGCATCCTGCACCCCAGGCAGTTCCTCGATCTCGCCGGGCGCTCCGGCCTGATGCCGATACTCGACAACGCCGTCCTGTTCCGCGCCGTGCAGATCCTGCGCAAGATCATGCGCAAGAACAACGAGGTCGGCATCTTCTGCAACATCTCGGCCCGGTCGCTCTCCGACGGGGAGTTCTTCAGGCAGTTCATCGACTTCCTGGGCGAGAACCGCGGCCTTGCCGCCTCGATCGTCTTCGAGTTCACGCAGGAGGCCTTCGACGAGCTCGGACCGATCGAGCTCGCGAACCTGGACGCCCTCGGCGAGCTCGGTTTCCGCTTCTCGATCGACAACGTCAAGCGGCTCGACATGGACTGCGCCAAGCTCGCCCGGCACGGCGTGCGCTACGTCAAGATCGACGCCGAGACGCTGATGCACCCGCCGCTTTCGGCGAGCGCCCACATCCACGCGGTGGATTTCTCGGCCCTGCTCGCCCGCTACGGCATCACGCTGATCGCCACGCGCGTGGAGGCGGAATCCCAGGTCGTCGACCTTCTCGACTACGACGTGAAGTTCGCCCAGGGAAACCTGTTCTCGCCGCCGCGGATGGTCCGCAACGAGTTCGCGCACACGACGCAGCGGGCCCCGGCGCACTGAATGGCCGACCACAGACGCGCGCCGGCGCATCCGCAGATCCTGTTGCGGTTCCGGGACCTCGCCAGCGACTACGACGGTGTCCTCTGCGATATCTGGGGCGTCGTGCACAACGGCGTGCGCGCCTGGCCGGACGCCTGCGAGGCCCTGTTCCGCTTCCGCGAGACGGGCGGCAGGGTGGTGCTGATCACCAACGCGCCGCGGCCCTCCGGCCCGATCCGCGTGCTGCTGGACCGCCTGAAGGTCCCGCACCATTCCTACGACGCCATCGTCTCCTCCGGCGACCTGACCCGGCGGATGCTCGCCGAGCGGGCGCGGCTGAAGGCCTTCCATCTCGGCCCCGAGCGGGACGCCGGCGTCTTCGACGGCCTAGACATGCCGGTCGTCGACGCCGAGGCGGCGGAGCTCGTGGTCAACACCGGCCTGTTCGACGACAACACCGAGACGCCCGACGACTATCGCGAGATGCTCGAGGCCTTCCGGGCCCGGGACATCGAGATGGTCTGCGCCAATCCCGACGTGGTGGTGGAGCGCGGCAGCGACCTGCTCTATTGCGCCGGAGCGCTCGCCGACGCCTACGAGGCGATGGGGGGCAGGGTGCTGTGGGCCGGCAAGCCGCACCCGCCGATCTACGACGAGGCGCTCGCCCTGCTGGCGGAGGCGGCGGGAAAGCCGATGGACCGCGCGCGGGTGATCGCGATCGGCGACAGCCTGCGCACCGATCTCGCCGGGGCGGCCCGCTCCGGCCTCGATGCGCTGTTCATCGCGTCGGGCATTCACGGCGGCGAGCTCGTCCGCCGGGACGAGCTGGACCTGCCGGGACTGGAGGCGTCGTTCCATCAGGCCGGCGTGTGGCCGCGCGCGGTGATGTCGCGGCTCGTCTGGTAGGGCCTGAAAGGCTCTAGGTGTGGAGCCTCAACAGGTTGTCGCCTTTTAGGCCGAGGCGACTGATTGGCGGCTTCGAGTTTAGGCTGCCATGGGGTCGATGCCAATTGTACATGTGGTTCCAGACCGGCAGTTCGGCGGCGCGCTG
>JAEWYT010000004.1 GCA_023458595.1 Pseudomonadota bacterium | reverse complement strand
AGCTTGTGCAGCGTGAGCAGCGAGGGCGCGACCTGGCCACGCTCGATCTCGCCCACGTAGGAGCGGTTCAGGTCGGCATGCGCCGCCAGTTGCTCCTGCGACCAGCCATGCCCTTCGCGCAGCTGGCGCACGGCCAGCCCGAAGTCCAGAATCAGTCGATGCGCTGGCATGTTCAGGCGGCCTCGCGGACGGTGGGCAGTGTCGCCACGGGCTCGCCGCCGCTGTGTTCCACGGCCTGGCGCAGGCTGGCTTGGCTGACATGGGCGCCGGCGGGCACGTCCTCGGTGATCCAGACATTGCCGCCGATCACTGCACCTTGGCCGATGGTCACCCGCCCCAGGATGGTGGCGCCGGCGTAGATCACCACGTCGTCCTCGACGATGGGGTGGCGCGCCCAGCCTTTTTGCAGGTGGCCCTGGGCATCCTTGGGAAAGCGCTTGGCGCCCAGGGTCACGGCCTGGTAGATGCGCACGTTCTGGCCGAGGACGGCGGTCTCGCCGATCACCACGCCCGTGCCGTGGTCGATGAAGCAGCCGGGGCCGATCTGCGCACCGGGGTGGATGTCGATGCCCGTCTGCCCATGGGCCAGCTCGGCCACGATGCGCGCCAGCAGCGGCAGGTCCAGCCGGTAGAAGGCGTGGGCAATGCGGTGGTGGATGAGGGCCAGCACGCCGGGGTAGCTCAGCACCACCTCGTCCACGCTGCGCGCGGCCGGGTCGCCGTGGAAGGCGGCCAGCACGTCGGTGTCCAGCAACTGGCGCAGGCGGGGCAGCTGCTGCGCAAAGGCCTGCACCGTCTGCAGCGCCAGGGCGGAGTGGTCCTGCGCCGCCGCGCCCGTGCTGCGGTGGCGGTAGTGCAGCTCGATCTGGGCCTGGGTCTGCAGAACCTGCAGTGCCGTGTCCAGCGTGTGGCCCACGTAGAAGTCTTCGCTGGCGTGGCGCAGGTCGGGCGGGCCCAGGCGCAGCGGGTAGAGCACGCCTTTGAGTCCCTCCAGGGCCTGGGCAATCGCGGCGCGTGCGGGAAATTCGCGGTGGCCGGGGTCGGTGCGGTTTTGCTGCTCGCGCCAATGGTCGCGGACTTGGCGCAGCTGCTGGACGATGGTGCTGATGTCGAAGGTGCTCATGGGGACAGTCCGGTGAAGGGGGCAGGGGTGGGGCGTTCGTCCTAGTCCTGCACCCAGGGCAGTCCGTAAAAGCGCCAGCCATTGAAATGGCCGCGTTGCTGCAGCGCGTCGTGGTCGCCCTCAAAGCCTTCGCTGACGTTGAAGACATGGGCCAGACCGGCCTTGGCCGCTTCCTGGGCCGCCAGGGCCGAGCGTTTGCCGCTGCGGCACAGCAGCAGCACGGGCAGCGGCTGGGGCTGCTTGGCGTGCAGGGCGGCCAGTTCGCGGGCAAAGCGCGGGTTGCGGGTCAGCGCCGTGCCGCTGGCCCAGGCCACATGGGCGCTGCCCGGCACCTGGCCGACGAACTTGCGTTCCTCGGCGGTGCGCACATCCACCAGCAGGGCCTGACCTTGCTGCACCAGAGGCCAGGCCTGGAGCGGGGTCACGCTGCCGGCGTAGGGCAGGCCTTGTGCCTGGGCCTGTGCCAGGGCCTGCTGCAGCACGGCAGGCAGTGCGGAGGCCTGCTGGCTGGTGGTCGTGGAGGGGATGTCGGTGGTGGTGGTGTGTGTCATGGCATGGCCTTTCGGTGCAATCCATCGCAGGAAGATGGCGATAGCCACCATCTTGCGAGCCGGTGGCGGGCGCTCCAACGAACAAAAATGGATGTGCTTGCGCGCAAAACGATTAAGGGCTGCGGGCCGTGTGCCGGTCGCCCGTGGTTGTGG
This sequence comes from Pseudomonadota bacterium, assembly GCA_023458595.1. Lineage (GTDB taxonomy): Bacteria > Pseudomonadota > Alphaproteobacteria > Rhizobiales > Tepidamorphaceae > Microbaculum. The sequence goes on along the minus strand of JAEWYT010000004.1, from coordinate 1,454 downwards.
TGTGCAGCGATGGGGGCGCCCCGCAGACGCTGCGCGCAGCGCGTGTCCGGTTGTCATCAAAGCGTCGCAGGCGGTGCGTAGCCTGTGTGGCAAAGCCACAAACGGCCAACCACGAAGGTGAGTGATGAATTGGGACAACCGAGAAGAACTGGTGCGCCGTATCGAGAGCGACCTGCTGGACAGCCTGGACGAAGAGCTGGAGCTGGAGATTGAAGACCGCACGGGCGTGCTGGGCGCCGTGCCGGGTAGGGCAGAGGGGGCCCCCGAAAGCCATGCCCAGCGCGTGGCGTATTTCAAGGAGCTGTTCCGCCTGCAGGGCGAGCTGGTCAAGCTGCAGGACTGGGTGGCGTCCACCAAGCAAAAGGCCGTGATCCTGTTCGAGGGGCGCGATGCCGCCGGCAAGGGCGGCGTGATCAAGCGCATCACCCAGCGCCTGAACCCGCGCGTGTGCCGCGTGGTGGCGCTGCCGGCGCCCAACGACCGTGAACGCACGCAGTGGTACTTCCAGCGCTATGCGGCCCACCTGCCGGCCGCGGGCGAGATGGTGCTGTTCGACCGCAGCTGGTACAACCGCGCCGGCGTGGAGCGGGTGATGGGCTTTTGCTCGGACGATGAGTACGAGGAGTTTTTCCGTTCCGTGCCGGAGTTCGAGCGCATGCTGGTGCGCTCGGGCATCCGCGTGATCAAGTACTGGTTCTCCATCACCGACGAAGAGCAGCACCTGCGCTTTCTGGGGCGCATCCACGATCCGCTCAAGCAGTGGAAGCTTTCCCCCATGGACCTGGAGTCGCGCCGCCGCTGGGAGGACTACACCCGTGCCAAGGAAGTGATGCTGGAGCGCACCCACATCCCGGAAGCGCCGTGGTGGGTGGTGCCGGCCGACCACAAGAAGCAGGCGCGGCTCAATTGCATCCGCCACCTGCTGACGCAGTTCGATTACAACGAGGTGCCCCGGCCCGAAACCAGCCTGCCGGAGCGCGTGCGCCATGCGGACTACATCCGCCATCCGGTGCCCGCCAGCATGCTGGTGCCCCAGCTGTATTGAGCCACACGCCACCGGGGCATGAAAAAGCCCTGGTGCGGTGCAGCAGGGCTGGGGCCAGGGGCGTCGGCGCGTCAGGGGAAGCTGGCGCTCTTGGGGGCTGGGGCAGGTTCTGCCGCTTCCGGGGCCGGCACCTGCGCGGCGGGCTTGTGCAGCTTGTCCTCGGGCAAGGGGGTGCCCATGCGCCAGCGGCGCACCACGCGCTGGAAGATCAGCGAGTTGGGGATCTGGATCAGCGTGCCGGGGATGGGCGCGGTGGCATCTTCCAGCGTGGTGTAGAGCAGGTTGATGTCGATCACGCGGCCCAGGGCGCCGGGCTTCTCGGCCGTGTCCAGCACCTCGATGTAGTCGCCGGGGCGGAACGGCCGCACGGTGAAGATCAGCAGCGCGCAGAACAGGTTGGACAGCACGC
>JAEWYT010000003.1 GCA_023458595.1 Pseudomonadota bacterium | reverse complement strand
ATGGGAACCGGGGCGGGCCGCGCCGCGGCGCGGCTTGCGGTCGGCGAGAAGCCGGACCACGAGATCGTCCCCGCCGTCGCCGGCCAGCCGATGCCCAGGTTCCCGCTGCCGGGCCTGCGGCCGCTCTATCTGCGCGGCGCCTATGTCGCCTACTGGCTGATGGACGAAGTGTTCTAGGGTCGCGACCATGTACGACGCCTACATCCTCTGCGGCACGCCGCGAACGGGCAGCACGCTGCTCTGCGATCTGCTGAGATCGACGAAGGCGGCGGGCGATCCGGATTCCTTCTATGCCCGGCGGTTCATGCCGATGTGGGCGGAGGAGTGGGGTCTGCCGGGGCCGGAGACGATGAGCGAGGTCGAATACGACGTCGCCTATCTCGACGCGGCGATGAAGGTCGGGAAGGGCGGAACGGCGATCTTCGGCCTCAGGCTGATGCGGGAGAACCTGGGCGAGCTCTCGGCGCTCCTGGACCGCATATGCCCGGGGCTGCCGTCGGACACGGCGCGGTTCGAGAGGGCGTTCGGCAGGACGCTCTACATCCACCTCTCACGCGAGGACAAGCTCGCGCAGGCGATATCGCTGGTGAAGGCCGAGCAGACCGGCCTCTGGCACATCGCGCCCGACGGATCGGAGCTTGAACGCCTCGCCCCGCCGGTGGAGCCGGAATACGATTTCGAGCGGATCGGGCGCGAGCTCGCCGAGCTCGAAGGCTACGACATGGCCTGGAACACGTGGTTTTCGGAAGAGGGCGTCACCCCGCTTCGCGTCGGCTACGAGACGCTTTCCGCCGATCCCGCCGCGACGCTGGTGCGCGTCTGCGAGGCGCTCGGGATAGACGCGCCGGACGTCCGGGACGTGAAGCCCGGCGTCGCCAAGCTCGCCGACGAAACGAGCCGCGCGTGGATGCGCCGCTTCCGGGCGGACAGCGCTGCGGCGGTCCGGACCTAGACTGTTTCCGCCACAGGGCAGCGCACAGCTGCGACCACCTCGACCGTGACCCATGGGTCCCGGATCAGGTCCGGGACACACGCCTTCCATGTGCGGCGCGGCATTGCCAAACACTCAGGCCGGGTGCCCCGGACTTGATCGAGGGCCCAACTTACCGGACGAAACGACGATCGGCCGTCCCGGCACAACACATATGTGCCGCCTATCCCCAAGGCGCACCAAGTGTTTCTACACTCGATACGCAAGGCCGCCGTTGCGTGGCTTCGGCGGTGCCCGAGACAAGGGCCGGGTGCCCCGGACTTGATCGAGGGCTCAACCTACCGGACGAAACAACGATCGGCCGTCCAGGCACAACACATATGTGCCGCGTATCCCCAAGGCGCACCACGTGTTTCTGCGCTCGATACGCAAGGCCGCCGCTGCGTGGCTTCGGCGGTGCCCGAGACAAAAGCCGGGTGCCCTGGACTTGATCCAGGGCCCAAACGGTGGCAGCGGCCGCTCTTGACGCCGCTCCATCGCTTTCGCCCGAAAGTCAAGCCGTTTCGGCGGCCGCGACCTCGTAGCGGTCCAGGAACGCCTCCGCGTCGAGCGCGCGGAAATCCTCGAGCGCCGTGCGCAGCCGCTCGTGCGGCCAGTCCCACCAGGCGAGGCGGTCCATGCGCCGGCCCGTCTCCGCCGGGAAGCGCCAGCGGATGAACTTCGCCGGAACGCCGCCGACGATCGCGTAGGCCGGCACGTCCCTGGAGACGACGGCGCCGGCGCCGATCACCGCGCCGTTGCCGATCGAGACGCCCGGCAGGATGGTCACGCCGTGGCCGAGCCAGACGTCGTGGCCGATCGTCACCGCGTTGTCGCGGCGCCAGTCGAAGAATTCGGCCTCGGTGTCCGCGTCCGCGAAATAGTCACCGGCGCGGTAGGTGAAGTGATGCAGCGTCGCGCGCCAGACCGGATGGTTGGTCGCGTTGATGCGGGCGTGGCTGGCGATATTGACGAACTTGCCGATGTTCGCCGCCCAGACCTCGCATTCACGCATCATGTAGGAATAGTCGCCGAGCGTGCTCTCGTTGACGTGACAGCGCTCGGCGACCTCCGTGTAGCGGCCGAGCGTCGAGGCGGTGACGACGGCGGTCTCGTGGACGAGGGGGCGTTGCGACAGTCGGGTCATCTCGCCGGTCTCACGTGAAGGCCCGGACGTCGACGCAGCGGTCGGCGACCGCGTCGCGCACGACGGCGTCGTGGAAGATGCCGAGGACGGCGGTGCCGGCCTTCTTCCGCTCGTCGATCAGCCCGACGACGATGTCGCGGTTGGTCGCGTCGAGCGAGGCGGTCGGCTCGTCGAGGATCAGGATCGGCCGCTCGGCGACGAGGCCGCGGGCGATGTTGACGCGCTGCTGTTCGCCGCCCGAGAAGGTCGCCGGCGGTAGCGACCACAGGCGCTCGGGCAGGCTGAGCCGGCCGAGAAGGGTGGTGGCGCGCTCCCGCGCGTCCGCCGCCGACACGCCCAGCGAGCGCAGCGGCTCGGCGACCACGTCGATCGCGGGCACACGCGGCACCGCGTGCAGGAACTGGCTGACGTAGCTGATGGTGCGGCGTCGCAGATCGAGCACCCGGCGCGGGGCGGCGGAGGCCATGTCGAAGATGCGGCCGCCGTCGACCACCAGGATCTGCCCCATGTCGGCGACGTAGTTGCCGTAGATCATCCGAAGGACCGTGCTCTTGCCCGCGCCCGAAGGGCCGGTGAGGGCGACGCATTCGCCTTCCTTCACCGAAAGCTCGACGCCGCGCAGCACGGGAATCTCGACGCCGCCCTGCAGGTGCATGGTGAAGGTCTTGCCGACGCCGGAGAGGCACAAGCGCATGGTCATGGGGCTATCTCAGGGCTGCAGGACGGAGGCGACGAGGAGCTGCGCATAGGCCGAGCGCGGATCGTCGAGGACCTGGTCGGTCAGGCCCGTCTCGATCACCTCGCCGCCGCGCATCACCATCAGCCGGTGCGAGATCATGCGGGCTACGGCGAGGTCGTGGGTGACGACGATCGCGGCCAGCCCGAGGTCGGCGACGAGGCCGCGCAGGAGATCGAGCAGGCGGGCCTGCACCGAGACGTCGAGGCCGCTCGTCGGCTCGTCCATGAAGACGAGGCGCGGGCCGGTGACGAGGTTGCGGGCGATCTGCAGGCGCTGCCGCATGCCGCCGGAGAAGGTGTCGGGGCGGTCGTCGATGCGGTCGGCGGCGATCTCGACGCGCTCCAGCCAGTCGAGCGCCTGCGCGCGGATCGCGCCGTAGTTGCGCGCGCCGACCGCCATCAGCCGCTCGCCGACATTGCCGCCGGCCGACACCGTCATGCGCAGCCCGTCGCGGGCGTCCTGGTGGACGAAGCCCCAGTCGGTGCGGGCGAGGAAGCGCCGCTCGGCCTCGCTCATGGCGAAGATGCCGCGCGCCTGGCCGTCGCGCATGCGGTACTCGACGACGCCCGCCGTCGGCGTCAGGCGGCCGGACAGGCAGTTGAGCAGCGTCGTCTTGCCGGAGCCGGATTCGCCGACGATGGCCAGCACCTCGCCGGGCCACAGCTCGAAGGAGACGTCGTGGCAGCCGATGCGGTTGCCGTAGAAGCGCGAGACGCCGCTGGCGCGCAGGAGCGGCGGGTCTTCATCTGTGTCGGTTTCGTGTGCCATGTCGGACTCGGGGGTCAGGCTCCGGCGGGCGTCTCGGCCCGGTGCTCCTCGCAGAAGTCGGAATCGGAACAGATGAACATGCGTCCGCCGTGATCGTCGGTGACGATCTCGTCGAGATAGACCCCGGTCGAGCCGCACAGCGCGCAGGGCTGCGAGAACTTCTGCACCTCGAAGGGGTGGTCCTCGAAGTCGAGGCTCTTCACGCGCGTGTGCGGCGGGATCGCGTAGATGCGCTGCTCGCGGCCGGCGCCGAACAGCATCAGCGCATCGGATTCGTTCAGCTTTGGATTGTCGAACTTCGGGATCGGCGAGGGGTCCATCACGTAGCGCCCGTCGACGAGTGCCGGATAGGCGTAGGTCGTGGCGATGTGGCCGTGGCTGGCGATGTCCTCGTAGAGCTTCACGTGCATGATCCCGTATTCCTCGAGCGCATGCATCTTGCGCGTCTCCGTCTCGCGCGGCTCGAGGAAGCGCAGGGGCTCGGGGATCGGCACCTGGAAGACGAGGATCTGGTCCTCGGTCAGGGTCTTCTCGGGGATGCGGTGGCGGGTCTGGATGACGGTCGCCTCGGCCGTGCGCGTCGTCGTCTCCACGCCGGCGGTGCGGGCGAAGAAGCCGCGGATCGCGACCGCGTTGGTGGTGTCGTCGGAGCCCTGGTCGATGACCTTCAGCGTGTCGTCGGGGCCGAGGATGGCGGCGGTCACCTGCACGCCGCCGGTGCCCCAGCCGTAGGGCATCGGCATCTCGCGGCTGGCGAAGGGAACCTGATAGCCGGGAATGGCGATGCTCTTCAGGATCGCCCGGCGGATCATCCGCTTCGTCTGCTCGTCGAGATAGGCGAAGTTGTAGGGGGTGTCGGCGTGAGGGCTCCCTCCCCACGAGGGGGAGGGGAGGTTCTGTTGGCGCTCGTCGCTCATTCCGCCGCCTCCTTGCGGGTGTGCCCCGTTTCCTCGGCGCTCGCGGCCGTCTCGCCGCGCATGCGCCGGACGAGCTCCAGCTCGGCCTGGAAATCGACGTAGTGCGGCAGCTTCAGGTGCTCGACGAAGCCGGTCGCGCGGACGTTGTCGGCGTGCGACAGCACGAATTCCTCGTCCTGCGCCGGGGCGGTCCGTTCCTCGCCGAGGTCCTGCGCCCTCAGGGCCCGCTCGACGAGGGCCATCGACATCGCCTTGCGCTCCGACTGGCCGAACACGAGGCCGTAGCCGCGGGTGAACTGCGGCGGCACCTTGGCCGAGCCCTTGAACTGGTTGACCATCTGGCACTCGGTGACGGTGATGCGGCCGATCGCGACCGGAAAGCCGAGTTCCTCCGGCACGACCTCGATCTCGACCTCGCCGATGCGAATCTCGCCGACGAAGGGGTGCGAGCGGGCATAGCCGCGCTGCGTCGAATAGCCGAGGGCGAGCAGGAAGCCCTCGTCGCCGCGCGACAGCGCCTGCAGGCGCAGCGACCGGTCCGCGGGGAATTCCAGCGGCTCGCGGGTCAGATCGCGGATAGCGGCGTCGGGATCGGTCTCCGGATCGGGCTCGATCAGGCCCTGATGGCCGAGCAGGTCGGTGACGCGCGGGACCGGGCCGCCGAGCGGCTCGCCCGTCTGCGGCGTCTCCGGGTCGCCGGCCTCGGCGAGCGAGGGTTCGAGCAGGCGGTGGGTGTAGTCGAAGGTCGGCCCCAGCAGCTGGCCGCCGGGCAGGTCCTTGAAGGTCGCCGAGACGCGGCGGCGGATACGCATCCTGGCCGTATCGACCGGCTCGGAGACGCCGAGACGCGGCAGGGTGGTGCGATAGGCGCGGATCAGGAAGATCGCCTCGATCAGGTCGCCGCGCGCCTGCTTCACCGCGAGCGCGGCGAGGTCGCGGTCGTAGAGCGAGCCTTCCGCCATCACCCGGTCGACGGCGAGCGCCAGCTGCTCGGTGATCTGGCCGAGCGTGATGTCCGGCACCGAGCGGTCGCCGCGCCGCTTGTCGGCGAGCAGCCGGTGGGCGTTGCGGATCGCCGTTTCCCCGCCTTTGACCGCGACGTACATGGCTCAGGCTCCCTGGATGCGGGTGGAGCGCGGCAGGGCTGCGATCCTGGCGCCCGCGACGAAGACCAGGTCGACCCCGCGCGGAAACTGCGCGTGGTTCGTCCGCAGCTGATCGTGAAACCCGACCGGAAGGGGCGCCGGCGCGAGCGTCGCGGCGTCCTTGATGCCGGGGCCGCGGAGCGCGATGACGCTTTGGCTCTTCAGGGTCTCCACGGCGACGATCAGCGTCGTCGAGCGGTCGGGATATTCGGCCGTTCCCTGCCGGAACGACGAGAGCGCCGGCATGTGGGCGGAGTCCGAAATCAGCGCGAAGGCAGCCTCCTCGGGAGCGTCCGTGACCGGCGCGCCGGTGTGGAAGCGCAGCCAGTCGGCGACCGCTTCGGCGCCGGCGAGCTCGTGATCGAGCCAGACCGGGGTCTCGTGGTCGAAGAGCGCCAGGGCGATCGCGCCGGCGGCCTCCGACAGGGGCTTCGGCGGAGCGGCCTCTGCTGCCAGATCGACGATCTTTCCCGGGCGAGCCGTGGCATCCATCACCGCCCGGAACACGGCCTGGGAGTCGAAGACGGGCGCTGCGAATCCGCCCGAAAGGGCTGCCGCGCGGGCCGTCATGCCTCGTCCTCGCCGCGCACCATGGTGAAGAAGTCGACGCGCGTCGCCGCGGTGCGTTCGGCAACCGTCCTGTCCTCGCTCGCGCGGGCCCGAAGCGCCGGGCCGACGACGATCTCCTCGATCTCGGCGCGGCGGTCGTCGCGCTGCCAGAGCGCGTCGAAAAGCGCGGCGAGCCTGGCTTTCTCGCCGTCCCGGCCCATGGTCCAGGCGAAGCCAGCCTCGCCGGTATCGAGCGAAACGGCGCAGCGGGTGACCGTCACCTCGCCGAGGTTGAACGGCGCGCCGCTGCCGCCGGTGCGGCCGCGCACCATGACGAGGCCCGATTCCGGCCTGCGCAGCCAGTCCCAGCCGGGCTTTCCATCGAGCCGGCTCCAGGCGTCCTCGAGGAACGCGCGCCCGGCGGAGGCGAGCGCGCCCATGGCCCTGCGACGATCGTCGTCAGCACGCGCATCGTCACGGCGCGCATCGTCGGGGCGCGCATCGTCGGGGCGCGCATCGTGGCGGGGTCGGCTCTTGGTCGGATCGACGCTCGTCATTGCCGTCTTCAGGTCGCCTTGCCGGTCGGCTTCGGGGTGGTCTCGCGATTTCGGGTGGACCGCATTCGCGAATACGTCTATTCATCTAGACAACTGCATAACCGATATCGAAAGCAAGTGACATCTCTGTGACGGACGCGACGACCACTGCCGAAACCGCGCTGACGGCCCGCCGGGGCGGGGAGGGGATCGCGCTCTGGCGCCGCATCGCCGACGTGCTGCGCCGCGAGATCGCCGCCGGCGCCCACCGGCCGGGCCAGCGCCTGCCCTCGGAAGCCGCGCTCGCCGGACGCTTCGGGGTGAACCGCCATACCGTGCGTCAGGCGATCGGCGCGCTGGCGCAGGACGGGCTGGTGAAGGCCGAGCAGGGGCGCGGCACGATCGTCATCGCGAAGCCGCTCGACTATCCGATCGGGCCGCGCACGCGGTTCTCCGAGATCGTGTCCGGGCAGGCGCGGGCGCCGTCCGGACGGCTGATCTCGGCGAGCGAGACCGAAGCGGACGTCGAGGTGGCCGCCGCGCTCGAGCTGGCGCGCGGGTCGCGGGTGCTGAGGCTCGACACCCTGAGCGCCGCCGACGGCGTGCCGCTCAACGTGGCGACGAGCTGGTTCCCGGCCGAGCGGTTGCCGGGCTTCGTCGCCCACTACGCCGAGACCGGCTCGATCACCAAGGCGCTCGCGCGCTGCGGCGTCGGCGACTACCGCCGGCGCGAGACGCGGGTCACGGCGCGGATCGCCGACCCGCAGGACGCGCTGGCGCTGCAGCTTGCGCCGGGCAGCGCGCTGATCGTGACGGAAAGCGTCAACACCGGTCCGGACGGCGGGCCGATCCAGTTCTCCGTCGCCCGCTTCGCCGCCGACCGGGTGCAGATCGTGGTGGAGAGCTGAGGGGTCAGGACCACCGCCGCGTCGTCATCGCCGCCTCGACGCGGCGGCGGGCGAGGTTGAGGGCGGCGACCCGCGGCGCGATCCCGTCGTCGCGCATTTCCTCCATGACGAGGCGCGTGTTGTTGCGGATGCGCACATCGATCGTCTCGAAGGCCGAACGCTCGTTGCCGCCGTGATATTCGACGGAGGCGCAGATGACGCCGCCGGCATTGGCGACGAAGTCCGGCACGACGACGACGCCGCGCCCGTGCAGGATCTTCTCCGCCTCCTGCGTAAAGGGGATGTTGGCGCCCTGCGGCACGAGCCTGCAGTTCAGCCGGTCGACATTGTCGGCGCGCACGACGTCCGGCCGTGCGGCGGGAATCCAGATGTCGCAGGGAACGTCCAGAACTGCGTCGGCATCGGCCTTCTCGCCGGAGCCGTGGTCGGTCAGGTGTCCTCCGGAATCCTTCAGGGCGATCAGCGCCTCGATATCGAGGCCGGCCGGATCGATCAGGGTTCCGCGGCTATCGCTTGCAGCTACAAGTATAGCGCCCTTCCCGGCGAGGAAACGGGCGGCGTGCTTGCCGACGGCGCCGAAGCCCTGCACCGCGATGCGGGCGCCCTTCAGCTCGACGCCGGCGAAGGGGGCGGCGATCTCGGTCGCCGCCGCGACGCCGAAGCCGGTCGCGCCGATCTCGTCGAGCGGGATGCCACCGATCTCGGCGGGCAGGCCGACGGCGCGGCCGATCTCGTCCTTCACCCAGCCCATGCACCGCTCGTCGGTGCCCATGTCGGGTCCCGGGATGTACTCCTTCAGGTCCGCGATGGCGCAGGCGAAGGCGCGGATCGTGTCCTCCTTCCTCGCCTCGTCCATGTGCGGGTCGGCGAAGATCACCGACTTGCCGCCGCCGTGCGGCAGGCCGGCCGCCGCGTTCTTCCAGGTCATGGCGCGGGCGAGGCGGAAGCACTCCTCGACCGAGACGTCGGGCGCCATGCGCACGCCGCCGATCGAGGGCCCGGCGGCGACGTTGTCGACGACGACGATCGCCCTGAGGCCGGGCTTCGGGCGGTGGATGTGGACGATCTTGGCCGGGCCGTAGTCGTCGGCGAAGCGGAACATGTCCTGCATCGGGGTTTCCTCTTTTCCGTTCTCTCGGGCACGGCGCAGTCGAGACCTGTTCGCCCCTCCCCTCGATGGGGAGGGGGAAAGAGAGGCGCCGGCGCTCGTCCGCCGGATCGGGCCCCTCACGTCGGCTTCTCCAGATCGTCCATCACGGCGCGCAGGAAGCGGGCGGCCTCGCCGCCGGTGACGGCGCGGTGGTCGAAGGAGAGGGACAGGGGCAGGGCGCGGAAGGGGCGCGTCGCCATGCGGCCGACGCCGAGGATCGCGACCTGCGGAGGCATGACGATCAGGGATGCGTGGCGGCCGGCGATGGTGCCGAAGTTCGACAGGGTGAGGGTCGGGTCGCGGAAGGCCTCGGGGGGCAGGGAGCGCCGCGCCACGCCTTCCTTCAAGCTGTTGATCTGTCTGCGGATTTCGGCATGGGTCAGGCTTGCGGCGTCGCGGAGCACGGGCACGAACAGGCCGTCGGGACTGTCGATCGCGATGCCGATGTCCACGCGCTCCGCGGGCCGCAGGCTCGGCCCGCGGGGATCGAACCGGGCGTTCAGGCGCGGCTCGGCCCCGCAGCCCTTCACGACGGCACGGATCATGCGGGCGGTGACGTCGGGCACCTCGGGCCACGGATCGACGTCGACCTCGTCGTGGAGCGTCGCGTGGGCGACCTCGGCCCAGGCCTTCGCCATGTTGAGCGCCATCGAGCGCCGCGCGCCGCGCAGGACGTCGGCGGGAGCGGCACCGGCGGGAGCGGCACCGGCGGGAGCCGCGCCGGACAGGTCGGCGAGCGTGACCGCGCCGTCGGGTCCGGTGCCCGCGACGGCGGAGAGATCGATGCCGAGC
>JAEWYT010000002.1 GCA_023458595.1 Pseudomonadota bacterium | reverse complement strand
CCCCCCCCCCCCCCCCCCCCGCCCCCGCCCCCCCCCCCCCCCCCCCGCGCCTCGATCAGCCGGCTATCCAGGATCACTCTCCATGGCATTCAACGATCTTCGCGGTTACCTCAAATGGCTGGAGGACGACAACCAGATGGTGCGGGTTCCGGAGCCCGTCTCCGTCCGGTTCGATATCGCCCGGCATGAAGAGAAGCACGACGGCAAGAAGACCGTTTTCTTCGAGAACGTGAAGGACCACGACATTCCGGTCGTCGGCAACATTCTCAACAACCGGCGGAACGTCGCGCGCGTCCTGGGCGTGGCGGAGGGGCCGGAGCTCAGCCACCGGATCATCGGCGCGGCGCAGAATCCGCTGCCGACGAAGCCGGTCGACGACGCGCCGTTCAAGGAGGTGCGCTTCACCGGGGCGGACGTCGATCTGCTGAAGCAGGTTCCCAACCCGATGCACTTCGAAGGCGACGCCGGCTACTATATTTCCAGCGGCGTGATCGTCGCGCGCGACCCGGAATCGGGCAAGCGCAACCTCTCCTTTGCCCGCATGATGATCAAGGACGGCCAGACGATCGTCCTCATGGTGAACCTGTACCGGCACCTCGCCGAGATCCATCGGCGCAACGAGCGCCTGAACCGGAACACCGAGGTCGCGATCGTGATCGGCACCGATCCGGCGACCTGGCTGGAAGGCGCGATGCCGGACCGGCTGGTGCCGATCGACGTCGACGAGCTGGAGGTGGCCGGCGCCCTGCGCGGCGTGCCGCTCGATGTCGTCAAGTGCGATTCCGTCGATCTGGAAGTGCCGGCGAACGCCGAGATCGTCATCGAAGGCGAGATACTCAACGGCGTGCGCGAGGAGGAGGGGCCCTACGGCGACTACTCGCGCGTCTATGACGGGCCGCCGCGGCTCAACCCGGTCATCAAGGTCAAGTCGATCAGCCGGCGCCGCGACGCGATCTATCTCGATTGCCTTCCCGGCTCCTTCGACAACTGGCTGCTCGGCGGCGTCTGCCGCGAGGCCGACGTCCTGCAGCATCTCCAGAAGACGATGCCCAACGTCAAGGCGGTCTGCCTGCCCGAAGGCGGGTGCTGCCGTTTCCACGCCGTCGTGCAGATCGAGAAGCGGTACGAGTCCGATGCGATGCACGCCATCATCGGCGCCCTGAGCCCCACGGAGGCGAGCCGCGACATCAAGTGGGTGGTGGCGGTCGACGAGGATATCGATCCCTTCGATCCGGTGCGGGTGCAGTGGGCGATCGCCACCCGGTCGCAGTGGGACCGCGACCTGGTGATCATTCCGCGCATGGGCATGGCGCTCGATCCGTCCGCCATCTCGAGAACGCCGCCGGCGGTCCGCGCGAGCGGGGACGTGCTCTCGACCAAGGCGGGGCTCGACGCGACGATACCGCTCGACCAGCCCGAATGGGTCGGCAATTTCCGTCGCGTCCGCGTGCCCGAGGCCGACGAGGTGACGCCGTGAAGCGCGTCATCATCGGCATAACGGGCGCGAGCGGGGCGATCTACGGCGTCCGGCTGCTTCAGCTCCTGGCCGGCCGCGACGACGTCGAGACGCATCTGGTCGTCAGCACGGCCGGGCGGCTGACGCTTTCCCAGGAATGCGACCTGTCGCCGAAGGACTTGGCCGCATTCGCCGGCGTCACGCATCATCAGTCCGACATCGCCGCGTCGATCAGCTCCGGCTCCTTCCGCGTCCATGGGATGATCGTCGCGCCGTGCTCGGTGAAGACGATGTCGAACATCGCGACGGGCAATACCGGCGATCTCATCAGCCGGGCGGCCGACGTCGTGCTGAAGGAGCGCCGCCGACTGGTGCTCGCGCTGCGCGAGACGCCGCTGCACGCGGGTCATCTTGGCAACATGCTCAAGCTGGCGGAGCTCGGCGCCGTCATCTTTCCCCCGGTTCCGGCGTTCTATCACCGCCCCGCCACCGTGCAGGAGATCGTCGACCAGACCTGCATGCGGCTGCTCGACCAGATCGACCTGACGATCGATTCCGCGCCGCGCTGGGGCGACGGAGTGGCGATCAAGGGCCGGCCCGGGACGAAGGAGAGCCGCGGCGAGGGGGCGGCCCCGCAGGACTGCGAAGCCCCGGATACGGCAACGCAAGGCAACAGGCAGACGGGACGTGACAGACGAAAATCCAATCCTCGAGATCCGCACCTACCGCGCAACTGAGGGAAAGTTCGACGCTCTGCTGCAGCGGTTCGTCACGCAGGTGGTGCCTCGCCTGCCGAACCACGGCATCGAGCTCGTCGGGCTCTACACGGCGGACCAGCCGGACGAGCGGCTCGTCTATCTCACCCGGTTTGCCCGCGAGGAAGACCGCGTCGCCGGGTGGAAATCGTTCGGTTCGGATCCGGACTGGCTTGCCGCCAAGGCCGCGAGCGAGGCGGACGGGCCGCTGCTCGAACGCCAGGAAGTGACCGTCCTGAGCGCCGTGGACGGCGTCGCGCGGCTGGTCTGACAACGGGTCCGGACCGGAATGAAGAGGTGGGGCCCGCGTCGGGGCCGGTGGTGACGAACGAACTGTTGAGCGCGGGAAGATGAAGGCGGCACCGTTTCAGTATCTGCGTCCGGCGAGCGTGCGGCAGGCCTGCGAGATGCTCGCCGCCGATGATGGCGCCCGGCTCATCTCGGGAGGGCAGACGCTCGTCCCGATGATGGCGATGCGACTGTCGCGCCCGACGACGCTGATCGACATCGCGCGGCTTCCGGATCTGGCCGGGATTTCCGACGACGGCGACACGGTGACCATCGGCGCGGTGACCCGCCAGCTCGATATCGAGCAATCGCCCGTTGTCGCCGACAAGGTTCCGCTGCTGGCGGCGGCACTGCCCTTCGTCGGGCACCTCGCCACCCGCAGCCGCGGAACGATCGGCGGATCGATCGCCAATGCCGATCCGGCCGCCGAGATTCCGCTTGTCGCCGCCGTCCTCGACGCCGGCATCTGCGTCGCAGGGCCGGATGGCGAGGAATGGTATGAGGCCGCCGATTTCTTCATCGGACCGATGCTGACGGCGCTGCCCGAGCAGGGCTGCATCACGCTCGTCCGGTTCCCGGTCTGGTCCTCCGGCCGTGTCGGTGTGTCGTTTCAAGAGATCAGCGCGCGCAAATCCGATTTCGCCATCGTTTCGGCCGCCGCCCAGACGGCGTTCGACGATTCCGGCCGGTGCACCGCGGCGGCGCTGGGCGTCGGCGGTGTCGCGGACCGGCCCGAAGTTCTCGACATCGGCGGTCTCGTCGGCACCACACCGGGGGACGCCGAACTGGAAGACGCCGCGGTCAACGCCGTCGCCGGACTGGAGCCGGAGGGCGATCTGCACGCCAGCGCCGACTACCGCAGGCGCGTGGCCGGAGCCCTCGCGTCGCGCGCCCTGAAGGAGGCCGCCCGGAGCGCCCGCGAAGATGGAGACAGCCGTTCATGAAGGTCGAGCTGAGCGTCAACGGACAACGCCACGTCGTGGATGTCGAGCCGCGCGAAACGCTGGTCGACACCTTGCGCGACCGTCTCGGCCTGACCGGAACGCACACCGGCTGCGAACATGGCGTGTGCGGCGCCTGCACCGTTCTGATCGGCGGGGTGCCGGCGCGTTCGTGCCTGATGTTCACGGTGCAGGCCGACGATCTCGACATCACGACCATCGAGGGGCTCGCGCCGGCGCCGGGCGAGCTCGGCGTGATCCAGGAGGCCTTCTGCGAGGCGCACGGATTGCAGTGCGGCTTCTGCACGCCCGGCATGATCCTCGCCGCGGAGGCGCTGCTGCGCCGGGAGTCGAACCCGACGCGCGAGCAGATCGTCGAGGCGATATCCGGGAACATTTGCCGCTGCACCGGCTACGCGCAGATCGTGGAGGCCGTCGAGCTCGCGGCGAAGGCGGTGAAGCGGGTCGAGACAACGGGATAACGCGTCCCCGGCGACGGCCGGGCGCACGCGAAAGTCGGATAGGACAGGCATGGTATCGAATCAGTTCAGGGTCGTTTCGCGCAAGCGACGGGTCGTTGAGGATCGCCGCTTCGTCGCCGGGCGCGGCCGCTTCGTGGCCGACATCGCCTTGCCGGGAATGGCCCATGTCGCGCTGGTGCCTTCGCCCTATGCGGCCGCGCGCATCGCCGACATCGACGCTTCGGCGGCGCTGAAGATGCCGGGCGTGCTGTGCGTCCTGTCCGGTGCCGAGCTCGCCGAAGCGACGGCGCCGCTCATGAACGGGCTCGATACGCCCCACGTCCGGCGCTATCCGCTGGCGGTCGGGCAGGCCCGCTATGCCGGTGAATGGGTCGTTGCGGTCGTGGCGGAAACGCGGGCGCTCGCCGAGGACGCGGCCGAGAAGGTGCGCGTCACCTACGAAGAGTTGCCCTTCGTCCTCGATCCGGAAGCCGCGTATGCCGATGACAGCACGCCGGTTCATGCAGGGCACGGCTCAAACGTGCTGCTCGACAAGACCTTCGTCTGGGGCGATGTCGACCGGCATTTCGCCGAGGCATCGCGGCGCCTTTCGTTCCGGGTGATCTGGGGGCGCAATTCCTCCGTGCCGATCGAGCCGTTCGGCGTGGTCGCCTCGTGGGACGGCTGGACGAAGGTGCTCGACGTCTGGGCCTCGATCCAGATGCCGAAATATCCCGACCAGATCGCGCGCGCCCTGCGCATTCCCGCCAATTCGGTGCGGGTCCACCACGACGTGGATGTGGGCGGGAGCTTCGGCGTCAAGCGGGGCATCAAGCACACGGTCCTGGCCGCCCATCTGTCGCGCCTCGTTTCGCGGCCGGTGCGGCTGCTCGAGGACCGGCTTGAGAACATGCGCGCCGGCGACGCGCATGGGCCCGACCGCATGTTCGACGTCGAGGTGGCGTTCGACGACGAGGGCGTCATCAAGTCGATGAAGATGCGGGCGCTGGACAATGCCGGCGCCTATGCCGGTCGCGCGCCCTTCCAGCTCGGCAAGCCGATCGGCGCGATCGTCGGCCCGTACAGGATCGAAAGCGTATCCTATCGG
The DNA here is from genome assembly GCA_023458595.1 of Pseudomonadota bacterium. Taxonomy (GTDB): domain Bacteria; phylum Pseudomonadota; class Alphaproteobacteria; order Rhizobiales; family Tepidamorphaceae; genus Microbaculum. Next base: position 5,951 of record JAEWYT010000002.1, on the reverse strand, counting down.
GCCGTTTCGGTGACGACGAACAAGGCCGCGCAGGAAGCCGTGCGCGGTTTCGGGCAGGCTCCGACCAACTACGCCATCGAGACGGCGCTCGACAGGGTCGCCGGAGCCCTGTGCGTCGACCGGCTGGACGTCCGCCGGCGCAACTTCATCCGCGCGCGCGAGTTTCCCTATCTCATCCCGAGCGGCTCGAGCTACGACAGCGGCGACTATCACACCGTCGTGGACAAGGTTCTGGCGCATGTCGGCTACGACGATCTCGTCGCCGAGCGCGACGCGCTGCGGCGCGACGGACTGCTGGCCGGCATCGGGATCGCCGCCTGCCTGGAGCCGAGCGGCGGCAACTCCTCGTTCGAGCCGCTGCTGAACGAGAAGAACACGACCACGACGTGGATGGATTCCTGCCGCATCATGGTCGACGCGCTCGGCGGCGTCTGCGTGACCATCCACACGACCTCGGCGGGGCAGGGCCACGAGACCCTCGCCTCGACGGTCGTCGCCGAGGTGCTGCAGATCGATCCGGAAGGGATCCGCGTGACGAGGCCGGACAGCCTGTCCTGCCTGCCGTCCAACTCGCCCGTCGGCAGCCGCATGGCGATCATGCTGGGGGGCGCGTGCCACAACGCGGCGAACAAGCTGAAGGCGAAGTTTAAGCGTATCGCCGCCCACCAGTTCGGCTGCGATCCCGGCGACGTCGAGTACCTGGAAGGCAGCGTCGCCGCGCCCGACGGTTCGGTGCTGAGCTGGAACGAGCTGGTGGACATCGGCCACAGGCAATTCCATCGCCTGCCGCCGGGAATGCCGCCCGGCCTCGAGGTGACGGACGTCATGCAGGTGCCGCAGGGCGGTACGCTGCCCGAGGACGGGCGCGTGCAGATGTATCCCTGCTATTCCTTCGAATTCCACCTGGTGCTCGTATCGATCGATCCGGAACTCGGCCATCCCAGATTCCACCGCTACGTCGTCGGTCATGACTGCGGGACGGTCATCAATCCCGACATCGTTCGCGGCATGACCATGGGCGGGATTGCGCACGGTGTCGGCGCGGCCCTGTTCGAGGAATTCGTCTACGACGGCGAGGGCCAACTGCTGTCCCAGAGCCTCATGGACTACCTGCTGCCGTCCAGCCACGAAATCCCCGCCGTGGACGTCGTCTCGCACTGCACGCCGTCCCCCTACACGGCGCTCGGCCAGAAGGGATCGGGCGAGAGCGGCTACCTCGGCGCCCCCGCCGCCGTTTCCTCGGCCATCAACGATGCCGTGGCTCCGCTCGGCGTGAGCTTCTCGAAACTGCCCATCCGTATTTCAGCCATCGGCGACGCGATCGCCGCGGCGTGCACCGAACAAGAGGTTTGTACATGAAGATCGACTGCCACGCCCATATCGTGCCACCCTCCCTTCTGGACGCGATCCGGTCGCGCGCGGCGGACTTTCCTTCGGTCGGGCTGGTCGAGGCCGAGGGGGGATCGCTCGCCTTCGCGTTCGCCGGGCACAAGCCGACCCGACCCGTCTCCCGGCCGCTGCAGGACATCGCCGGCCGGCTCGGCTGGATGGACGAGCAGGGAATCGACCGCCAGGTCTTCGGCGGCTGGCTGGACATGTTCGGCTACGAACTGCCGACGGACGAGGGCCGGGAATGGTCGCGGCTGATCAACGAGCACCTGGCGGGCCTGGCCGCCACCCAGCCGCGCTTCCAGCCGCTGGCGACGGTTCCGCTGCAGGACGGCGGCGCGGCAGCAGACGTGCTGCGCGAGGCGCACGCGGCGGGACTGAAGGGCGCGATGATCGGCACCCAGCCCAAGGGACGCGGCGGCGTTCTCGACGATCCCTCGCTGGACCCGTTCTGGCAGGCCGCCGACGACTTGGGGGCCGCGCTGTTCATCCATCCGGTATTCGAAAGCGGCGACGATCGGGTTCACGACTACGGCATGGCGAACGCGGTCGGCAGGATCACCGACACGCTGATCGCGGTTTCGCGCATCATCTATTCCGGCCACGTCACGCGCTATCCGAACGCCGGGATCATCGTCGGCATCGGCGGGGCGGCGCTGCCCTACATCATCGGCCGCCTGCGCCGCAACTTCACGATCGACCGGGAAAACCTGAGCGATCCCGACGCGGCCCTTGCTGCCCTCTACTACGATACGATCGTCCAGGACCCGCGTGCGCTGCGCTATCTGGCGAGCATCGTCGGCGCGGACCGGATCATGATGGGGTCGGACATGCCGTTCCCCATCGGCGACCTGACGCCGATGAAGGTCGTCGCCGAGGCCGGCTTTTCGTCCGCCGAGGCGGACATGATCAATGGCGGTCTCGCCGCCAGCTTGTTCTAGTCCGAGGCGGCCATGAAACTCACCATCGGCGGAGAGGAACAGATCCGCACATCGGTCGAGGAGCTCTGGGCGGCGCTCAACGATCCGGACGTCCTGGCGCGGTGCATTCCCGGCTGCAACGCCATGTGGGAAACGGGTCCGGACCAGTATCGCGTCGAGATGCAGCTCAAGGTCGCGGCCGTCGGCGGGACGTTCGAGGGCAGTATCGCGCTGTCGGACAAGGACGCGCCGAGAAGCTGCCGGATCTCGGTGGACGGATCGGGCACGCTCGGCCACGGCAAGGGGGCGGCGAAGTTCGAGCTCGGCGCGGGCGAGGACGGCATGTCGCGGTTGTCCTACGAGGGCACGGGCGAGGTCGGCGGCCTTGTCGCCGGGGTCGGCCAGCGCATTCTGAGCAGCGTTTCCAGGCATCTGATCAAGCGCTTCTTCAACACGCTGAAAGGCGAGCTGGAGAACAGCAGCGCCAAGGTGGCGGTCTCGCAATGACGTCGCCGGTCGTGTCCAGGATCGAGGTCGAGCCCGGCGTCTTCCTGTCCGTCGCCACGCGGGGCGATCCGGCCGGACCCGCGCTCGTCTTCTCCAATTCGCTGGCGGCGGACCGGCGGATGTGGGACGGGGTCGTCGCGGCGCTCGGGGAGCGCGGCCGTCTCGTCACCTACGACACGAGAGGACACGGCAATTCGGACGTCCCGGCCGGTCCCTATTCGCTGTCCCGGCTCGGTGAGGATGTCGTCGCCATCCTCGATGCACTGGGGATCGCGCGCGCCTGCTTCTGCGGCCTGTCGCTCGGCGGTCTGACGGGCATGTGGCTGGCGGCGCACCGTCCGGACCGCGTTTCGGGGCTGATCCTGGCGAATACGGCGCCGGCCTTCCCGCCGGCCTCGATGTGGTGCGAGCGTGCGCAGGTCGCGCGAAGCGAGGGTGTCGGCCCGCTCGCCGCCGGCACACTGGAGCGCTGGCTGACCGCCGGCTTCCGGGCCGAAAATCCGGACCAGGTCGAGACGGTGCGCGACATGATCGCGGCGACCCCGCCGGAGGGATACGCCGCCTGCTGCGCGGTTCTCGGCGAAGCCGACATGACGGTGGCGCTCGCCTCGATCCGCTGCCCGGTTCTGGTGGTGACCGGGCGTCACGATGCGTCCACGCCGCCGGCGACGGGCAGGAGCGTGCTGGACGGCATCGGACACGGCGATCTCATCGAGCTGGCGACGGCGCATCTGTCGGCCATCGAACAGCCCCCCGAATTCGCCGAAGCGGCGGGGCGATTCCTCGACCGCCTGGGGTGCTGACGGCGGCGCAGTACATGCAGGAGCAGACCTCGAAATGAACGCGAACACCGATACCGGCCGGCCGGGCGCCGGCCACCACGTCGATCTGTTCATCGACGGGACCTGGCGTGCGGCCGCATCGGGCGCGACGATCGACGTCGTCGACCCGGCGACCGAGGAGGTCATCGGAACGGTGGCGAGAGCCGGCGCCGAGGACCTCGACAGCGCGCTTGCGGCCGCGGACAGGGGCTTTCGGATATGGAAGGCCGCTTCGCCGCTGAAGCGGGCCGAAGTGCTGAAGACCGCCGCGCAGCTCCTGCGCGAGCGCAAGCGGCTGATCGCCGAGATCCTGACGCGCGAACAGGGAAAGCCCCTGGCCGAAGCGGAGATCGAGATCGGCTCGTCGGCCGAGATGCTCGAATGGTGCGGCGAGGAGGCCCGCAGGACCTACGGGCGCATCATTCCCTCGCGCCTGCCCGGCGTCAGTCAGCTCGTCTTCCGGGAGCCGGCCGGACCGGTCGCCGCCTTCACGCCCTGGAACTTCCCCGTCAGCCAGTCGGCCAGGAAGCTGGGCTCGGCGCTCGCCGCCGGTTGCTCGGTCATCATCAAGCCTGCCGAGGAGACGCCGGGCGCTCCGGCCGAACTGGTGAGGGCGCTGGCCGATGCCGGGCTGCCGGACGGCGTGATCAATCTCGTCTACGGCGTGCCGGCGGAGATCTCAGGCCACCTCATCGCGCACCCGGTGATCCGCAAGGTCTCCTTCACCGGCTCGACGGCGGTGGGCAAGCAGCTCGCGTCGCTCGCCGGCGCGCATATGAAGCTGGTCACCATGGAGCTCGGCGGACATGCTCCGGCCATCGTCTTCGACGATGCCGATCTCGACAAGGCGGCGAGGGTCCTGGCGGCGTCGAAGTTCCGCAATGCCGGGCAGGTGTGCATCGCCCCGACCCGCTTCCTCGTTCAGGACAAGGTCTTCGAGGCGTTCACCGACCGGTTTCTCGACCACGTGTCGAAGATTCGCGTCGGCAACGGCATGGCCGAGGACACCACCATGGGGCCGCTGGCGAACGAGCGCCGGCTGAACGCCGTCGAAACGCTGATAGACGACGCCGTGAAGCGGGGCGCGGCACGCGTCGCGGGCGGCAAGCGCGTCGGCAACAAGGGCTACTTCTTCGAGCCGACCGTGCTGGCCAATGTTTCCGGGGAAGCGCGCGCGATGACGGAGGAGCCGTTCGGTCCGCTCGCCCTGCTGTCATCCTTCGAAACCTACGAGGACGCCGTGGCCGAGGCCAACCGGCTGAACTACGGTCTCTCGGCCTATGCCTACACGCGCTCGAGCGATCGCGCGTCGAGGATCTCCGCCGATATCGCCGCGGGCATGCTGTCGATCAATCATCACGGCCTGGGTCTCGCCGAAGTGCCGTTCGGCGGCGTCAAGGATTCGGGCCATGGCTCGGAAGGCGGGTTGGAAGCGATCGAGGCCTATCTGGTCGACAAGTTCGTCTCGCACGCGTCGTCCTGATATGCCCGCGGGCCAGCGACATGCGTAGTTCGTCTTTGTGGGACTTCGCCGTTGCCGTCTACGCCATGGACGGCGTGTCGCCGATATGCCTGCGCTGGCAGGACGAGTTCGGCGTCGACGTGACGGTCGTGCTGTCTGCCGCATGGCAGGCGACGCGTGGTCGGGCGTTGTCGCGCGCCGACGTCGAAACGCTCTCCGAGGCCGTCCGCCAATGGCGCGACGACGTCATCAAGCCGTTGCGCGCGGTTCGCCGGCACCTGAAGCAGGTGCCGTCCCTGGGGGCGGCCGGAGACGTCGCGGAACTGCGCCGATTGATCGGACACGCCGAACTGTACGGAGAGCGCATGGCGTTGTCCGTCCTGGAGCAGGTGGTGCCCGGGCCGGTCGACGACGGCCGCACGGACGCGCCGGTCAGGAAGAACATCGAGACGGTGCTTTCCTTCTTCGACGACAGCGCGACTGCCGGGGAGGGGGAGATCGACCGGGTGGTATCGGCGGTGGCCGAGGTCGCAGACCGGCGACCCGGTCCTGACGGGGCCGTCTGACCGATCTGGACCGATCCCATCTTTCCGGAGAGTGTCGGTTTTGTCGCCGCGCCGAACTGGTTCCGCTCGGCCCGGAACCGCTTCAAAACCCATTCGGGCCGAAAGCGTCACCCAAGTTCCCGGAATAATCGGTAACCTATGTGTCCGGACCGGACACCTTGAGCGGCCTGAGACATAGGTGACGTTTTGTACCGGACACATGGGTAACACTTTTGGCTTTTGGCCGGAGGTGTTGATGCCGTGGAGAGAATGTTCGGTTATGGAGGAACGTCTTCGCTTTGTGGCC
>JAEWYT010000001.1 GCA_023458595.1 Pseudomonadota bacterium | reverse complement strand
CCAGAAAAGTCGGTTGTCTTTGTTCCCGTAATTTCGCGTAAAACACCAAATAGAGGAGATTCAAGGCTTCCTAATATTCTTATTTCGCCTGAAAAAGTCTCGTACTGGATAATACACCCACGATTGGATATATTGTTTAGCAAAACCTTATCTGCAAGTGATAGGTCCTTTAAACGTGCAGTGAAGCTATGCTTGAACGTAATTCCTTCGTCTTGACTTGAAACATCAACGGTTATTCCATTTCTGACTGGAGATAATTTTCTAAAGTTTACTGCTGATGTTATTGCCGCAGCTTCATTTAAAATTATTCCAAAAGCGAATACTTCGTCAGGATAGATATAACCTACTGCTTTTACGCCTGAAATGCTATTTTTTATTTTCATAAATTACTGGTTATCAATTAGTTACGTAAAATTGGAACTTAATTGGAATCTATTTGGAAGAATTTACCGTCATAAACGGACAAATGACTACACTTTACGTATGAATTATTTTCGCGCATATTCCCTTTTTTTTTCTTTGTGTCTGACCCGGTCGCGCCAGCGATAATAATTTTTAAGAAAAGCATCTTCAGTAAGCGAACGGATATCATACTTGCGCATGAACGAATGTACAGATGTGACATACAAATAACCATATTGATGTTTCTGCTCGTCAAGGTAATCATGAAGTTCGGCCCACATCATCAGTTCAATTCTCTTAGCGATGATTAGTTCCGATCGTTGACCAAGATAATTGTAAGTTTCTGGTCGCTTACCTACATCACGTGCCGGCAATACTATTTCAAAGTTGCCGTAATCTATGGGACAATTGGCAGGGCGACGTTCGAGTAAATCGAATATAACGTGATAGATGTCAAGACGATCAGGAAATTGAACCGGACCTGGTGTGCAATGATTAAATTTTCCTGTGCAGTATTCGATAAGATGTTCTTGAAGATTGATTTTAGTGGTTACCATAAGTGTCGAGTTTTACGCAAATATAATAAAAGTATTAGAATAATTCTAATAAAAAGCCAGCTATTCTGCCATTTTTGTGCAATTGTTCTTTTTGTACATGTTTGTATTGATAATGTTCTGTATATGAGCTTGTTATGTCCGTACTATTTTTGTACTAACAGGGTACTAAAAAAAGAATTTTGGTACAAAATATGTTTTTAGGCTAATAAGTACAAGAAGTACTGTTTCGTACTATTTCTGTACTAATTTTATTTTTGTATAAATCCCTGATTATTAATGTAATAAATGATTATTTTACTCGTTTTGTACAAAAGCACAGTTTTTTTTATAATTATTTTAAGGGTATTTTTTTAGAAGTAAAAATAATAAATAAAAGAATATATATGTATGTCCGCAAATTCGTTTGCCTTTGCCTGCACAGTTGTCCAATATATTTTTTTAATAGGAAATAAAAGGGGAGGCGAGGGGAAAAAGAAAGCGCCCGGTAGGGCGCTGACTGAAAATGATCATTTAAGAAATGCTTCGTAATGTGTTTACTCGTACCGTTAGTCATCAGTATCTGATTAGATTGAAGTCTGAAGGGAAAAAGGCCTGGCAAATGAATTCATAATCCTTAGGGAGTTGCTTGACTCCAAGAACGACGGCTATACCTCTTGCTGCCATCTCATAAAGGATCTGAGTCGTGATGGAAGACTTCCTGAAATCATAATAGCTACAAAATACAAAATAGGATGTCTGAAGGTCAATGGAATAGATGTCCGCACGGATTATCTTTTGCGCATCCGATGGTATTGCACAAAAACCTAATTTGACTGCCAGGTGTTTCATCGTGGCCAACCTCTCTTGTGGATCAGGCGAAACGACTACTATTATTTTATTCTCTTTTTTTATCATATTTTTGTTCTATTATTTTTGTTTATTCGATTAAAATAGCTATCTTTACATGGTAATATTTTGGGATTATATACCCAATCTTTTAGATACCAAGGGAGGCAGTGAGCGTGAAGGCCTAAACGCCGGTATACGCTTAATCGTACAGAAGTCAGCAGAGAAATCTATAAAACTACTATACTCTGTGAAATCCGGATAACTTCGACACTCCAGTATGTACAGGCAAACCATCTTAATAAACATCTCGAATGATGATTCTTTGCATATATCAGGAATATACAAAGAATTACCTTCAGGCAGTTCCGCTAAGAGAACATACACTTTGTTATAGAAGGCAATTGTTCTGTCCGGATCTTGTCGCAGCCAGACATAGACTTCTTCTCTTGATTTTAAAGCATAAACCGATAAATCCATAGATTTAGTATTTTTAGAATGATAATTTTTCAGGGTTAGAGCCATTGGTGCCTACAGTAAAATACTCTACGCCGCCGGCTTTGTCGTCGGTTACAGGGCGGCCGTCCTTATCGAATTGCAAAGGTTTGCCCGTAACGGTATCATACTTTGATGGGTTAAAGATGTATCCCTTCCATGTGCAATATTTCACGAAACGTTTTTTGAACTCTGTAGGGGTCACGTATTTGCGCTGAGTAGGATCGTACAAACAGAAGGCCTCATATAAATCCTTTCGCTGCAGGCGAGCGTCTAAGTGTTCTTTGGATGAGAAGTATTCATCTGCCCAGGAGATAAATGTTTCTGTGATCTCCTGCCTTAGCTTGCGCTGCTCAAGACGTTCACCCGGTGCCTTCACAACCCCATGAGTCAGATAGAGCTGTATACATGTCGCTAATAGATTCCAGACAAGGTTCCACTGGTCATAGTCCCATTCCGAGAAAAACAGGCAACCGAAATCATCAACCGGCTTATGTTCGTCGTTATAAAAGTCGCTGAAGGCAAGTAACCATTGTCGATCGGTAAAGCTTGACCCGGTGCCTTTAATGGAATGGTTTGTTGTTATGTATATTTTAGGAGAAACAAGGAATGGGAAAGTGACGCGTCGGCCACCTTTGTAGTTAACAGACCAGTCTCCGGTAATAGGCGGGAACAAAAACTCAAAATTGAAATTTTGCATGACGTCATCAATGAAGACGAGCTTCGTATTTTCGACGATATCATTCCAGATAAATTGATCATTAAATAAATCCCTGTTTTTACCAGGAATATAAGCGATCTGTATAACGTTTCGCAAAAGCTCTCCTACCAGTGATTTACCCGATCGACCGTTAGAATCGCCTATTTCAGACTGCTTACCGTCCATGCCAATAACGGCTCTGGCCACGTTCGCATCTTTGCATTCCATCATCATAAAACCAATCGCACAAAGCTTCGATAATAGGTGGATCTTATTTTCATTGATTTCAGAAGGTTCGATCTCTTCAGGTTGCTTTCTCCAGGTAAAGTCGCTTGTGTTTTCAAGGAACTTTAAGAAATGGCACCTTTCTCCGGCTGCCGATATATTATACTGATATGTGCCATCCGGAGCTGCAGTAAACTTGATCAGCGGCTCACCATGATATTTAGCCGGTATATTTTTCTTCTGTTCAGCCCAGATATGGTGAGATATGTTTTCGTAGCCAATCTCTTGAACTTTGTCTTTCTGTATCAGCCAGCAAGTCTTATCGAAATAAAAGTATTGGGTCTCTCGATTAGGCTTGATGAAGTTTGGCTCAAGAAAGGCTAATAAACTCAACTTGTCGGGCCCAACATATTGCGATACTCCTTTGATGAGCATTTCGTTGACAGCTTTGCTGCAATAGTGCTTAGCAAAGTTAAACAAATAGTCTCTTGCTTCAGAAGGTTCGATGGCACGAACAACCGGAGGATCTAGATGGATAAATTGATAGGTGTTATCAATTCGGCGCATGCGCCCGAAGCCACGGTTCTGCAGAAAGTTTTGTGAGTTTACGTATCGGAATTCAACTTCTTCGCGGGTATCGCCATTTCTTGATACCTTTTCTACTACTTCCCAAAACTTTTCGTCGTCGTCAAATGGTTGAGCTAGAACTATGTCGCCATTATCGTCGAACTTCCATCGATAGCGGCCAAACAAAAATTCCGGAAGGTTCTTCAGAATATCTTTATGTCGCTGAGCGAAAGCAACGTGAGAATGCAGCCCCCATAATTCCTGAAGCTTGTGATCAGTCCAGGTTGTAACCTTAAACATTTCGACATATTGGCCAAGTCCCTTTTTGTCATTCACGGCAAAATCGATATCCTTAGACAGAAGATCTTCCTGGCCTTTTAATGTGTTGGACAAGAGATCGTCAAGCCCTTTGTCGCCCGCATCGTTTTTCTGAATGTGGCCGACAAAGATTTCAACGTAGATATCACGATTCTTGAGAGTGCGCATATACTCGCGGAAGTTCTTGGCTGCATAGAAAAAATTGCGGGGGCGTTTTTCTACCTGATCGTTGATCTTGATGTTAGTTGATATATCATCCCAGTCTGAGTCAAATATGAAAGCGACCTCCTTAACATCACACGCGGTGATAATACGAACAAGATCTTCCGGAAGAGTTCCATTC